>NC_007484.1:1002500-1602500 GCF_000012805.1 Nitrosococcus oceani ATCC 19707
ACCGGGAAGTGCAATCATGGGAGACACACAGCGGGTGATAAGGTCCGTTGTGGAAAGGGAAACAGCCCAGACCGTCAGCTAAGGTCCCAAAATTATCGCTAAGTGGGAAACGATGTGGGAAGGCGAAGACAGCCAGGAGGTTGGCTTAGAAGCAGCCATCCTTTAAAGAAAGCGTAATAGCTCACTGGTCGAGTCGGCCTGCGCGGAAGATGTACCGGGGCTCAAGCGATATACCGAAGCTACGGGTGCGAATTCTCTTTAAGGGGATTTGCGCGGTAGGGGAGCGTTCCGTAGGCTGTTGAAGGTGTGCCGGGAGGCATGCTGGAGGTATCGGAAGTGCGAATGCTGACATGAGTAACGATAAAGGGGGTGAGAGGCCCCCTCGCCGAAAGCCCAAGGGTTCCTGCGCAACGCTAATCGGCGCAGGGTGAGTCGGCCCCTAAGGCGAGGCCGAAAGGCGTAGTCGATGGGAAACCGGTTAATATTCCGGTACCCGTTATAACTGCGATGGGGTGACGGAGAAGGCTAGGCTGGCCGGGGGTTGGAAGTCCCGGTTCAAGCGTGTAGGGAGCGCTCTTAGGAAAAACCGGGAGCGCCTATTCCGAGGCGTGATGACGAGCCCCCTTAAAGGGGGTGAAGTGGTTGAGGCCCGGCTTCCAGGAAAAGCCTCTAAGCATCAGGTTATAGCGGACCGTACTCGAAACCGACACAGGTGGGTGGGGTGAGAATCCTCAGGCGCTTGAGAGAACTCGGGTGAAGGAACTCGGCAAATTAACACCGTAACTTCGGGAGAAGGTGTGCCCCCGGTAGGTGAAGGCCCTTGCGGCTGGAGCGGAAAGGGGTTGCAGTGACCAGGTGGCTGCGACTGTTTATTAAAAACACAGCACTCTGCAAACTCGTAAGAGGAAGTATAGGGTGTGACGCCTGCCCGGTGCCGGAAGGTTAAGTGATGAGGTCAGCCGCAAGGCGAAGCCTTTGAACGAAGCCCCGGTAAACGGCGGCCGTAACTATAACGGTCCTAAGGTAGCGAAATTCCTTGTCGGGTAAGTTCCGACCTGCACGAATGGCGTAACGATGGCCACACTGTCTCCACCCGAGACTCAGTGAAATTGAATTGGCTGTGAAGATGCAGTGTACCTGCGGCAAGACGGAAAGACCCCGTGAACCTTTACTATAGCTTTGCACTGGATTTTGAACCTGCTTGTGTAGGATAGGTGGGAGGCGGAGAAGCGTGATCGCCAGATTGCGTGGAGCCATCCTTGAAATACCACCCTGGCATGTTTGGAGTTCTAACCTAGGCCCGTTATCCGGGTTGGGGACAGTGCATGGTGGGTAGTTTGACTGGGGCGGTCTCCTCCTAAAGGGTAACGGAGGAGCGCGAAGGTACCCTCAGCGCGGTCGGAAATCGCGTAGTGAGTGCAAAGGCGAAAGGGTGCCTGACTGCGAGACGGACAGGTCGAGCAGGGGCGAAAGCCGGTCTTAGTGATCCGGTGGTTCTTAGTGGAAGGGCCATCGCTCAACGGATAAAAGGTACTCCGGGGATAACAGGCTGATACCGCCCAAGAGTTCATATCGACGGCGGTGTTTGGCACCTCGATGTCGGCTCATCACATCCTGGGGCTGTAGCAGGTCCCAAGGGTATGGCTGTTCGCCATTTAAAGTGGTACGCGAGCTGGGTTTAGAACGTCGTGAGACAGTTCGGTCCCTATCTGCCGTAGGCGTTGGAGATTTGAGAGGAGCTGCTCCTAGTACGAGAGGACCGGAGTGGACGGACCTCTGGTGTTCCGGTTGTCACGCCAGTGGCATTGCCGGGTAGCTATGTCCGGAAGGGATAACCGCTGAAGGCATCTAAGCGGGAAGCCTTCCTTAAGATGAGATCTCCCTGAACCTACGAGGTTCCTGAAGGGTCGTTGAAGACGACAACGTTGATAGGCGGGGTGTGGAAGCGCAGTAATGTGTGAAGCTAACCCGTACTAATGGCCCGTGAGGCTTGACCATATAACACCCAAGCAAGTTGGTTATTGTCTGACTTGAAAAAGCGAGACTTCCCCTTTTTGCCTGGTGGCCATAGCGAGTAGGCCCCACCCGATCCCATTCCGAACTCGGAAGTGAAACTGCTCAGCGCCGATGATAGTGTGGGGTTACCCATGTGAAAGTAGGTCACTGCCAGGCGCCTTATATGAAAGCCCCCGAAGGGATATATCCCTTCGGGGGCTTTTCTTTTCCTTTGTTAACAACGAAGCTGCTTAAAATTATAGGAGCTACTTATGTTCCGTTTTGTATGGATGAAGGAAATAATGCTTGTTTTCTGAGGCCCGTAACTACATCGGGTAATTCTGGATGGGATAGAGGGGAATGTTGAGAGAAGGCAGTTTTGGTTTCTTTTAGAGAACGGTACGGTATGGTCTTTATCAGCGTCTTAAAAAGGTTGTTAGCTTAGAAGGTTACCCTGAGGCATTCAGATCTATTCATCTGCAACTTCCTTTGGATAACCCTAATGCGTTCGTTCTGGTTTCAGAGATTATTTACAGGCACCATCTTTACGCTGTACAGTCCATCCGCTGTGAAGGTGAGAGCGGAAGGCCGCGCCGCGTTTACCTTCGTCATTCTCTCCCTCACAGCACTCTTTAATTAAGCCGAAAGATGAGGAAATTAATTTGAGATGTTAGTACTCTTTATCGGAAGGCTCTTTATTTCTTCGGCGATTTGGCTGAATCGCTTAATTTGATTAAAACCTAAGCTTACAATTTTTGATCCAAAATCCTTAATAATAAGGAAGAAATTCGGAATTTTATAACCAAGGTACACAACGCTTGCTACTATCGCTGTTGCAATTACAATAGCAAAAAAAGCATGTAATCCAAGAAAATTCAGGATATTAAATAAATGATAAATACCTGCAAGGGGCATAAGAAATAGTGCCCCTATGTAAACGAACATAATATAAATGTAAAACACTAGGGCGCTAAATTGAATAAATCTCACTAGCGCTAAACTTAAGCATCTTGCCATAGCTCTATAGTTTATCATGAATTATATGGTTTATATTTAGTGCTGCTCAATGCAGCCCCTGCCCCTTAAAAATCAGTCTTCGCGCTGGCCGGCTTCCAAATATTTATAAGGACTTAATAAGAAGCTTCTTCCGCAAATTAACACTGCTATTATTATAACTGCACAAACACTTAGTGGCTAGGCGATATTAAAATAGTATGAGCATCACCGTTGCGTGAATTTTTGGGAGAATTTCGAGCTTTCCTGAAAAGTTGTTCGCGCTGCTCTGTGCGGTACGAACAACTGTTCGATTGGCAGAACCTCCCGCCTAATCGGGCCCTGGTGCCTATGTATGCGGGAGAGCCCGCCTGCCAGCTCCCCGAATCTATAAAAGCTATTAAATTTACTGAATTCTTGGTGCTAAAAAGCTTGAATAGCGGCAAAAGCCGACTTAAAGCGACATCATTTCTGCTCAAAATCAAGTAAAATTTTACTTGATTTTGAGAAAAAACGAGAATTATGAATATACTCCAGCAAGATGCGTTTATACAATACGTATTTTAGGTAAATTCTCCACTGCCCCATTTTTATGGATTATTTGGAAGGTAAACTTTTAACTCACATAAATTATAAGTAAATGCGTCAAGTGACGATCAATGCACTATAGTTAGAACGATAAACGGTAAAAATGGATATGAGGATCTAATATTTTATTTGGGGGAACTGGTTTTTCAGCAAATAAATAAGAGGCTGTAAATTTTTATGAAAAAAACAACCGATAAGCCTAATCATTTAAGAAGTACAACTAGCCAATTGGAAGGCTTCTCTAAAGAAGAAAGAAGGCAACGTTCCCGTTTGGATATTGATGCGGTGCAAAAAGCTTATAAACGCTATGCAACCCTCTATGACGCCTGGTTTGGGCCGATAATGCAACGGGGACGCAAGGAGAGTATTGAAAAATTAACTTGTCTACCGGGCGATAAAATTCTGGAAGTCGGCGTTGGAACTGGCCTTTCTTTGCCTCTATATCCTCCTTTTGTTCGAATAACGGGAATTGATATTTCCCCGGAAATGTTAGATCGAGCAAATGCTCGGAAAAAGCGCTTAGGGTTGGAAAATGTGGTCGAGTTACGAGTGATGGATGCCGAATATATGGAATTTCCTGATAATAGCTTTGATAAGGTCACAGCAACCTATGTGGCATCCGTAGTACCTCACCCTGGGCGATTAGTTGATGAATTAAAGCGCGTCTGTAAACCGGATGGAGAGATTTTTATTCTGAATCATTTTCAAAGTACCAATCCAGTGCTTGCTGGAATGGAGCGTTTACTTTCACCTCTTTCTCGATTTCTTGGGTTTCACCCGGATCTTTGTTTAGATTCTTTTGTGAAAGAAACCGATCTGGAAGTAATTGATATTACTTCTACCAATCTCTTTGGTTATTGGAAATTAGTGCGAGCACGGAATAATAAGCGGTTAACAGGTGGGGTCGCGGATCAATCAACCGTTAAAATAGTTGCTTCTCAATAGAGATCCTTTAAAAAAAGAAGGGGTAAGGGGGAAGGATATATACCCCTCCCCAAATATCTCTAAGGTATTTCTTTAAAAGCCGATGCCGAGGTAACCACCAACAGTCCAGAATTGATTATCAGTCAAGGTTTGATCATCGGTCCAGTGCCACCGGCCATCGACACCTACCTTTAATGCTTTCCAGATCATGTACTCAGCACCTGCGCCAACCTGGAAACCAACGTCTAGAACCGTTACTGGATCGGAGGGTGGGCTAATTACATGAATGTCCAGTCCGGCCGGGATAATCCAGGGTTGAAATTTCCCCCACTGTGTGAACTTGATCTTAGGCGAGGCGCTTACGGTTAGCATAGTAAGTTCAGTATCTCCGGTTTCTGGAGAGGGCTTTGCGAGTACGGAAAGTGCTGTGGGCTGAGATCGTGAGCCAAAATGTTTGTACTCCAAACCTAACTCAGCGAGTATTGATGCGCCATCCCATAGCCCCCAAACGTCGTCGCTTAAGAGAAAATCAAAACCACCGCCTACATACCAGCCATTATCATCGTTGTTTGCGCCAGTTCCTAGATCGGTGAGCACCTGCCCGGTGCGGGGGTCATTCAGCTCAGTATAACCACCTCGGAAGAAAACCATATGGCCTCCTGCTTGTGAGGATTTTTTTCTTTCTACTTTTGCCACCTGTTTCTCAAGCCGCTCTACTTGTTGCTCTTCTTCTTGAATCTGCACCAATTCTCCACGCAGCCTCCGCAGCTCTTCTTCCATCTGTTGGACCCGCTTTTCTAGTACAGAAGTAGATTGCTCTGAGGAAGCTATTGGTGAAAAAAATAATGCAATGATAATCAGAAGTGGAATAATTATTATTTCCCTCATTTTAGAGGTTCTCCCATTATAGGATTGCTTCATGCCTTTCTTCCTCTCAAATCAAAAAAATTTTTATTAGACTTAATATTATTTTGGCGTAAATCCGCCCTTAGGCACTGAGCTAAAAAGCTCTTGTTAAGATCTAGGACAGCTTTTAAGGCAAATCAATAGGGCATGAAAAACAAGCATGTTTTTTTATTAAACTTAAAAAAATGGTTCGATTCTTTTATCTCTTATAAATAGTGATTAATTTTCTCTCAAGTTGATTTTCTTGTGCGATAGAACAGAGGCACGAAGAGCATGCCAGCAGCAAAACCACTTAAATGGACCTCCCATGCCACGGTTGTTTGATCGGCGTCGGCGGATATTCCGTATAGGAGTTGCAGTCCATACCAGAATATAAGCACCCATTCTGCTGGTACTTGACCAAGAGTAGGATAAATTCCCCGTAGATAAATAGCGATGATTCTGGAATGGGGAAATAATCGGAGATAAGCGCCTAATACGCCTGAAATAGCGCCACTTGCACCAATGATAGGATTTTGGGAAGTAGGATTTAGAAGAATATATGGCATTATTGCTATAATTCCACATAGAAAATAAAAAATAATAAAACGAGCATGCCCGGTAGCATCTTCGATTGTCTTCCCGAAGATCCAGAGAAACAGTAGGTTACTGGCCAAATGCCATGTATCGGCATGAAAAAACATGGAGGTAATAAGGGTAAATTCGATAGGTATTGGGCTATCAGCCAATGCCACCTTATTCAGAAAAAATACTGGGGTGACCGCAAAATGATAGATGGCCCGTGTAAATTCCTTTGAGCTTAATGAATGTTCCCACAAAAAGACCGCGATACAGATTCCTATCAGGCTAATGGTCATTGCTGGCAGAGTCGAGGTTGGGCTGGGGTTTCTTATTGGAAACATATGATTTCAGTTTATTTTAGGGAGAATAGCTCATTGTAGCTTAGCTCAATATGAAATTATTGGCCCTGGATACGTCGACAGAAGCTTGTTCTGCAGCCCTGCTTATGGCTGGTCAAATCTGCGAGCGTTTTGTAATTGCTCCTCGAGGTCATTCAGATCTTATTTTAAATATGTTAGAGACATTATTGGCAGAGGCTGGTATTTCCTTGAGTGCCATTGATGCTCTAGCTTTTGGACGGGGCCCTGGTTCTTTTACCGGTGTCCGTATTGGCGTTAGCGTAGCGCAAGGGATCGCTTTTGCCCGTGACTTACCCTTAGTGCCTGTTTCTTCCCTGGCTGCTCTTGCCCAATTCTGCGAGGCGAAAAAGACACTGGCTGCGATCGACGCCCGGATGGGCGAAGTCTACTGGGGCGTCTATGAGCGAGGGGCAGAGGGTCTGGTACGGTTGATGGATAGCGAGCAAGTTTGTGCTCCTGAGGCTGTCCCCTTGGTGGCAGTGGCAGGAAAGAAGTGGTTTGGCGCGGGCACCGGCTGGGGAGCCTATAAAGATAAGCTATGCGCGCGTCTTGGTGGGAAAGTAGATGACTGGGACGCGGAATATTACCCTCGCGCTAGCGCAACAGCTCAGCTTGCTGCGGCTGCTTTTGCTCGAGGCGAAAGTATAATGGCGGAGCAGGCATTACCCGTCTATCTTCGGGATAATGTAGCAAAAAAATCTTCAAAAGCAAATATATAAACCATCTTAGCTATCCTACCTATTAGAGGCGTACAGATCGTTTAATGCATGCCCTTATTGCAAGCTCCTAATGCGGCTGCCCTTGACCTTACGGGGGGAGCGCCAGAGCTTAACCCCTACTTCCGGGATCTTGTTACTAGGGCGCAAGATCTAGGCGTTCGGGTGATTGACCAGAGAAAGCATTTCTTGATGCTTTCGTGGCGGCGGTTTTATGGCAGTAAGTAAGCTACGATAAATGGGAAACTCATCCTTGGCAGATGGTGAAGGGTATTGAATGTCGCTCTGTGATTCTCACCGCTGTTAAGCCCGAAGGTTCTGAATGCATGGATAAGAGGGCCAAGCAGTGATTTATAAAGGTCCCTATACTGAAGTCTATGATGAAGAAGGCTATATTTTTCCACGGGGAAAATATATTGCTGTCTGTGGGCGCACCTTTTGTTTTTTGAAGATGGGTCCTTATAAGGACGATTTTATTGGCATTTCTCCTGCCATACTTCAAGAGCCGACGCCCTGGTTGTGTGCCCTCGGGGACTCCGCACCCCATACGAAAAACCAAAAGAGGAATTCACAAGGGGAGTTGCGGTAGCTAAAGCCAGTTTGCCCTTAGTGTGTAACAGCAAGGTCTAATAGCTGTTTGAGTTCGTAGAGTTTCTCTAAAGCTTGCCGGGGAGTAAGTTCATCGGGGTCTAAATCTTGTAGTATTTGAACGGCAGGATGATCCGCAGGGGGCGCAAGCAAGTCTAGTTGAGGGCCGCCTCCATTGATCGATTTTTGCCAAGTATTGTTTTCTAATTCCATAAGCTGTTGCCGCGCCTGGGCAATGATCTCCTGGGGCACACCCGCCAATGCGGCTACCTGAAGGCCATAACTTTGGCTGGCAGGACCTTCTTTCACCGCATGGAGAAAAACGATATGCTCCTTATGCTCGGTTGCTGTAAGGTGAAGATTAACCACGCCGGGAAGACACTCGGGAAGAGTGGTGAGCTCAAAGTAATGGGTCGCAAATAGCGTTAGGGAACGCACTTTGTTTGCCAGGTGGGAGACCACTGCCCAAGCGAGAGATAGACCGTCGAAAGTACTGGTGCCCCGGCCAACCTCATCCAGCAAGACTAAGCTGTGCTCAGTCGCATTATGTAGAATGTTGGCGGTCTCGGTCATTTCGACCATAAAAGTGGAGCGTCCCCCGGCAAGATCATCGGCTGCGCCGATACGGGTAAAAATTCGGTCAATAGGGCCAATGACAGCCCGGCGGGCTGGCACAAAACTGCCAATATGGGCGAGCAAGACAATTAAGGCTGTCTGGCGCATGTACGTAGACTTTCCTCCCATATTGGGGCCGGTAATGATCAGCATCCGCCGTGCTTCATGGAGAGTCAGATCATTAGGCACAAAAGGATCCTCTAGGGTTTGTTCCACCACCGGGTGGCGGCCCCTTTCGATAAATATCCCTGGCTGATCGCTCAATAGGGGTGCCACATATTCCAAGGTTTTAGCCCGCTCGGCCAGGTTATGAAGCACATCCAGCTCCGCCAAGGCGTTGGCGCAGGCCCGCAAAGCGGGGAGGGGTTCCATAAATTGTTCCAATAGCTCCTCGTAAAGGGCTTTTTCCCGCGCCAGCGCCCGTTCTCGGGCGCTTAACACCTGGTCTTCAAAGCCTTTCAATTCCGGGGTAATATAGCGTTCCGCCCCCTTTAAGGTTTGACGACGAATATAGTCAGGAGGCGCTTGATGGGCCTGAGCACGTGTGATCTCAAGATAGTAGCCATGAACTTTGTTGTAGCCTACCTTGAGAGTTGGGATTTTGGTGCGCTCCCGCTCCCGCTGCTCCAATTTCACTAAAAATTGCCCGGCATTGCCGCTTAAATGCCGCAATTCATCTAGTTCCGAGTCAAAGCCGAGGGCAATTACCCCGCCATCTCTAATGAGCACCGGCGGATTTTCACAAATGGCCCGTTGTAACAGTTCATGGAGATTGGGAAAGGGACCCAAATCTTCTTGTAGCGACTGAAGTAAAAGGCTGTCTCTGTTTAACTGCAACAAGCTCTCTTGGATCTTGGGTAATAGACCCAAGGCTTGCCGAAATTGGACGAGATCTCGCGGACGGGCGGAACGCAAGGCCACGCGGGAGAGAATGCGTTCAATATCGCCTATTCCCCGGAGTAATGTTTGTAAAACATCGCTCAGTCCTCCTTCTAGGAGAGTAGCAAGCGCCTGTTGGCGTTGTTTGAGCAGGGTTTGATCCCGCAGAGGACGGTGGAGATAGCGCCGTAGCAGGCGGCTGCCCATGGCGGTTGCCGTATGGTCCAGTACCGCGATTAAGGTATTACGGCCCGAATCGCCGCTCAGGCTTTCTTCTAATTCTAGATTGCGCCGAGTGCTGGGGTCCAGAATAATGCTGGTTTCTTGTCGCTCGACTTGGAGTGCGTGAATGTGGGGAAATTGGGTGCGTTGGGTATCCTGGACATAATGCAGCAGGCACCCGGCGGCGGCAATTGCGGTTTTCATTTCCTCGCAGCCAAAACCGGCTAGGTCTTGAGTCCCAAACTGCCGACATAGCTGGCGCTGGGCGCTTTCCCTATCAAAATACCAGGGAGGCAAGGGTCGCACCACCGCCTCAGTTTTGGAATCGACCAGGATAAGCGCTAGGTCTTCGCTTACCAAAAGTTCCGCTGGCCGGATGCGGGCTAATTCGCTAGTAGCCGCCGATTCACTAGCTACTTCTAGAATATTGAAGCGCCCACTGCAAAGATCAAGCACAGCAAATCCAAAAACATCCCCCTCTTTCTGAAGTGCGGCTAGCAGATTATCCCGGCGGGCTTCCAAGAGGGCTTCCTCGGTCACCGTTCCGGGGGTAATGATTCGCACCACTTGGCGTTCCACGGGACCCTTGCTTGCCGCCGGATTGCCTATCTGCTCGCAGATGGCTACCGACTCCCCCTGGCGCACTAACCTTGCCAAATAGGAATCCAACGCATGGTAGGGAATTCCTGCCATGGGAATGGGCTCGCCGGCCGATCGGCCACGGCTGGTAAGCGCGATATCCAATAGTTCCGAGGCGCGTTGAGCATCGTCATAAAACAATTCGTAGAAGTCCCCCATGCGATAGAGCAAGAGCGTATTGGGATACTCTGCCTTTATCCGCAGATACTGCTGCATCATAGGCGTATGGGGTTTCTGAGGGTCATTTGCTGGCATATGATAAAGGCTTGTATGGTCAGCGATATACTAAGTAATATATGGGCTAGAAATTTCGTTACCTGGGCAAGCGCAGGCTAACATCCTCAGTTAGAGGATAGCGTTTTTATGGCTTGGCCAATTATAGCAGGCGTGAATGATCGCAAAGGAGGGTGGCGGCGCTGGGCGGCAAAATTGGGGGATGAGTAGTGATAATGATAGCAGAAGCCGCGTGAGATATAAGTAGTAGCCGTATGGTATAGCTAGACACATGGGCCATAGCCTTTGTCAGTGTTCACGTGGACTGGTCTGTGCCTAAACAGACGTTGAGAAAGCTCGATGCCCAAGCTAAAGAAATCTTAGTTATCAGATGCAGTCAACTGCCTTAGCGGACTATATTTTTCTAATCAGGCAAACCGTTATTTTTCAACGCATTCATAAAGAACCAGAAGGGATCACCAGCCATTTTTCCCTTGTATTAAGTTTTTTCTTGATGAATAAGCCTCAGCCTCTGGTTTTTTGCTTTGTAAGTTTCTATGCGGCCACGTCTTTTAAGGAGGTTGACGCCCTGTAGTGTACGCCGTTCAAATTTCTCCCGGGGCTTTCCGCGTGTCGATACGCCTATCTCTTTGAGCACGCGGGCAGTAAGTGAGTCCAGCGTACATGATTGATTCGGACGCTTCGACAAAGCTTGCAGAATCGCATCCTCTATTTCCGATGGGGTTATCTCCTCCGATCGGCGACCTGATGGATGAATACTTTTCTCCACGTTATTTAACGAATAGCTTGCATGGTCAGCTGCGGAAGCATCACTGTCGGATTTGTTGTAACCCTCTTCTTCCATATTGACTTTGGGGGTTAAATCCACACACTGTGAGATGGGAAAAATTTCTCGTTCCTCTAACATACGCCAGAGGCTTGCAAGCGCGTCATCTTTATTGGCGTAGAAAGCTGATTCCCTAACGCGGAAAAACTCCCAGCCGCATCGTTCCAATTGCCGCTGGCGTTGCATATCGGCTTCGTAACGATCAGCGCCATGCCAATGATCTCCGTCGCACTCGACCGCCAAGCGCGCTTGTCCACCTTCAACCACAAGGTCAATTCGCCTGCCTGCAACTTCATGTTGGGGAAGAATGCGGAATTCCTTCCGCAGCAGCTCCAAGGCAACATCAACCTCGAACCAACTGTCAAAGGGTGCGGGGGGATTTACGATACGCCGATTATCTTGGGCCGCCCGCCGCTCCAGTTCATCCCGCTCGATACCGGCAATTTGTTGTGGTTGCGTATTCGCAAAAAACTCAAGCAACCGTCGTCGGAGACAAGAGGCGCTGAGATCCTCGAAGGTGACAGAATGAAAAAGAATCATCTTGTCGCGGGCACGGCTGGCCGCGACATTGAATCGCCTTTCATCTGCTGCTTTGGTAAGGGGGCCAATTCGCTTGTTGGCGGCGGCAACAAGCGATAGGAACATAATGTCGCGTTCGTCTCCCTGGAAGCTGTAAGGGTTGCCACAGACCAAGCGACGCCGCTCCATCTCCTCGGGGCCTAATCGCTTGGCCAGTTGATTTTCAATCAAATATGCCTGCGCTTCTCCTTGAAGCACAACTACCCCCATTGACTTGTGATCGTACCGGCTATCCTTGCATAACTCGGCGATTCTGGTAACAATGGCGTTGGCTTCTGGGCGGTTAATCGTACGATTTTTAGAACCTTCGCAATATCCTCCAGTCACGAATACATGCTCAAGCGGTGGTAAGCGGTTTGAACTATATTGCCGCAGGGGAATAAGGGGCGTATCCGAGTAGCAAAGATCGTTGCTGAATCGAATGATCTCTGGCATACAGCGGAAATGCTCCCGCAACGTAATCCGACGTGTCCCATAGCGCAACTTTCCGTGATCAAACAGGCTAGCATCGTGATGGAAATAATCCTTATATTGGAAATCATAAAGGAACTGTTCCATTAACTGAAACATTGCCTCCTTGCCAACAAAACCGGACTCGGGGCTAATCTGCTTATCGTCTCCAACGATCACTACTTTTTTTCCCAAATAAAGCAGTGGAAGCGCTTCAAGACCGCATTGTGATGCCTCATCAACAATAATTACATCGAACATACCTGGCGTGGGAGATACTGTGTCCCAGACCCGATGAAGCGGCATCACCCAGGCCGGAACCGCTTCACGGCATTCATTCAAATGCCCCTGGGCCTCGCGGCGATGGCGCGGCGCATGCTTTCCTGTTCCTTTACCAAGCCGTCGCATAGATTGTTGCCAAGCCTCCATGTGACGCCGGTGGCTTTCCGTAAGCCGCGAAAAACAGAAGGACCAGGCATGAAGCGAGGCAAGTTTTGCAATAATGTCATTAATGGTATCGTCAATCTGTTTGACGCGTTTGCCGAGCGCTGGAACGTCTTCCCGCCTGATATAATCCCCAATCCAGTACCGCGCCTGCGCCCAATGCCAAGCGTTACCAATATGCCGGACTCGTTCCTCCCAGTAGGGCTCGTTGCAGGTACGTTCTAGGCAATCGGCAAGCTGCGGAAGTAGCTGACGGAGTTTGGAGAGATCCTCATCCCGTTTTAGCAGGTATTGATATTGTTTCTCCAAGTCCTGGATTTTGCTCATGCACTGCGCAAATCCATCGCGCTCGCGATCTCGAATTGCATGCAACACATGAATGGTGACTGGATGCGCATTGCCCCCGGCGGCAATCCGAGAAATCGGCGTTTCAATGCCTTGGAGTTCTGCGGCGGCAAGCTGCTTGCTGATACGGGCCAATGCGAGGCGGCATGAGGCGATGATCCTTTCAATTTTAGATTCATCGTTCCATGAAGGCTCATCCAGAGCCGGACACTCTTGTACCGCTTTACGGCACTTGTCAATAATGCCTTGAAGGGACAAGGCTTCTTCGAGCGCGCCACGCAGTGATTTAAGCATGGTCAGTTGCAGCACATAGGGTTCTTGAGATTTGTCGCCCTGGCCTGCCCAAAACCCCCATGCCTTCTCGCACTCAATGTATACGTGTAGCACGGCGGCAAGAATCGAGAAATGCTCGATTGTAGAACAAGAACGTCCATCGACCTTTACCGATTTGATTACATAAAGCCGCTCTTTCACCCGTTTGGACCGAAGCGGTCCCCAGCCTAGTTTTCCGCCACTTTCCATGTGCTCTTTCAGCTTGCGGGCATCCTCACGCAGCACCCTGATATCAATGGATTCGAGAAATTCGATGCTAGTATTATCCGCGATGGCGACAAGTCCTTCGACTTCCGAAATAGCGTGGTCCGTAACCCGGAAAAGCTCGCGCCACAGAGCAGAATTACCGCTCAAGATATCGCGCAGCGCCTCCTTCATCCATGAATGACTCGCCATTATCAATTTTCGTCGAGTGTCCCGAAAACGGGCAAGTGCGTCCCGAATATTTTCGATGGTAGCGGAGCTATGGTTTGCCAGCAGATCGGCCACGTGGTCATCGGCCCTATCCGCCAAGCGGCGCTCTTCCTCGCTGGCTTTCGCCTCGTTCTGTACGAGCTGGACAAAGCGTTCAGAGGAGGGCACAGAGTCAGGCCAGGCAAGGTTCAATTCTTCGCGTTTCTCCGGCGTGAAATGGCGCAGGGCCATCAGAATCTCGCGTAGATCGATTTCAGATATCTGCAATGTCTTATCCAGAGGTACAGAATCCGTAAACCAACCGAAGGTGCTTCGATTTTTGTTGACGGATTCGGCTATCCTGGCCGCTGTTCCGCGGTAGGTTCCTTCCGCGACGGATTGTGGATGTGTTTCGGCTTCCCGGATATCGTGGAGGCGGCGGTTGATTTTCGCCTTTTCCTCGCGGAGTTCCTGGAGACGCGTTTCAAGTTCCTCGCGTTGCCGTTCAGCATCCTCCTCTTCCCATTCTTCGCTTTTTCGGAGAATGCCGCCAACGCTAGCTTCAAGAGAACGCCTTTCCTCAGGGCCGTCGCCAAGCAAATTAATGCAAAGTGGACGTAATCCACCGGGAACGAGTTCCTCAAGAACCTTAAGCGCACGTGGAGTTTTGGCTGTGATCAGCGTACGCTGCCCGGTGGCAAGCAGATGGCATATTAAATTGGCGATGGTATGGGATTTTCCGGTTCCCGGCGGCCCCTGCACAAGAACGCCATTTGCCGACCGGAGCTTGTCAATGATGCGACGCTGCTCATCATTTGATGGCTTTGGGAAGTAGACTTCTCCATTGAACGTTGCGCGAAGACCTTCTAGCCCGTCGTTATCTAGCTCTCGTTCGTCCCGCGCGCTGATTTCGGCCAGATCCGCGAACTCGCTAGGAACATTTTCATCGCTTTCGATCTGCTTTTTAATTCGTCCTAAAATTTCGCTAAGCCCCTTGGTGGAGCGTTTTCGCAAAATCAAGGCAGGCGCATATTCTACGACGGGCCTTGCCGAAGCGCGGATGTTTTTCATCTCCAGAGAATCATCATAAGTGCCCTGGGAGTTAATGGAATGCACCAAGGCTTGAAGTACGCTGTCGATGCGCTCTTTTGCCCATGGATCGTCTTCGGCTCCGCTCAATGAAGATTTTGCGGTTTCCTCTGCGTGCGCCGGTCGTTCCTCGATATCGAGCATATCGAGTTCAGGGCGCAATTCTACGCTTTCTGTATAGGGACGGACAGTAAATTTACCCAGGCGGGCCTCAAACTCCAGGAGGGCGTTGGCGACAACCAAGTGCCGCCGAACGTGTTGCCCGGTAGGCGTCTGCCAGGTCAGCAGCCCCAAACCGAGCACCAGTTCATATTCCTCGCCTAGGCGGAGTTGCGCTTGATGAATAGCAAAAAGCGCCGAATAGACCTTGTGGATTTGTTCCCATATATTATGCTCCTCCATCCATGGCAGCCATTTGTTTTCGAGATACCGATTCCATGCTTGTTGAACGCCCGGGTGTTCCTCGAGACGTTCGGTCATTGAGATGGTTGCTGGCCGATCCAACTCTTTACGCCCATCAGGATCTTGGCTTTGCCGAATGATCTCGGGAAGAAGCTCGGGCAAGCGGTCCTTTTCGCGAAGGGTTGCCTGATTCACCCATTCTTTGCATTGTTCTGGAATAATAGGCAGCTCTGGTTCCCGCCGGTTTTGCACTGCCAGCCATTCGTCCAGTTCCTTTTCTTCCTCTTGGCCCCATGCCCGCGTGAAGCAGCCGTGCTCATGGGGAACGTCTGATATCCACAGAATTTTTTCGTATTCAGTAAGATCTCGAATTAGTTTTGAGCGGAGAGAAGCAAGACGCGTCAAGTAGTGGATAAGGCGAACAACCTTTTGATTAGCAGGGTGACCTACCGGTTGATCGTTCACGAGGAGGTGGCTTGTATTCATAGGTTCATTGAGCTGATGATTAAGTTAAGCAGCAACCACTGCGGCGAATGGCCTGGACTCGTGCTAGGCTTAACCCAGCGAACTGATGATTGAGAGCAATCCTGCAACCAGCATGATGACTCCTAGCACTACGGCAGTTTTTGCCAATACAGCCCAAAATTTCCGGCCTCTGTATTTATTGGCTGCTTTCCAGGTTCCCATGAGCACGGGAATCTCATAGGCTGTATATGCGATAATAAAAATAACGAACCCTCCAATGGAGGGGATAAAATTGGACAAGAGGTTAACAACCATGCCAACCAATACTCCGTATACCCAATACGTTTTGGCCAGTCCAAAATCCCCGTTTGCTAGTTTTTCAAAAAAACCTCGCTCATTATTGATGGGTTTCTTCACAGCAGATTCAAATTCAGCCATTATATTTCTCCTCGTTGGAAAGCGTAGCTTTGGGATAGATAAGTTCTGGACAGGGCATGAATAAAGCACCAATATCAACTTTCTCAGCTATCGGCGGGCAGCATCGAGTCTGAAGGGTGTCAGCAAGGTAGGTTCTTAATTATTCTTTGCGATGAAACTAAAATTATTGTCTCAGCAACTTGGTGAGGTCCTTCAAAAGCATCGCCTGAAGGTGGTCACCGCCGAGTCTTGTACTGGCGGGTGGGTGGCGACCGCCATTACCGATATTAAAGGGAGTTCCCATTGGTTTGAGCGGGGCTTTGTGACCTATAGCAATGAAGCCAAGCAGGAGATGCTTAGCGTCAGTAGTGAAACATTGGCTTGCTTAGGAGCGGTAAGTGAGGCCACTGTCAAGGAAATGGCAAAGGGCGCCTTGCTCCATAGTCGCGCTGGCATCAGTGTGGCCGTGAGTGGAATTGCCGGGCCAACAGGGGGATCTCCAGGGAAGCCCGTAGGAACAGTTTGGTTTGCTTGGGCGCTAAAGGTAGGGGGGGAGTGGACCGCTCGGGAGTGTTTCTCGGGGGACCGGGAGACTATACGGAAAAAATCCGTGGAGCGGGCTTTACAAGGATTATTGAATATCCTTGAACCGCCCACCTGAAACGCAACGTTTATTTTTTGCCCTCTGGCCAGGAGCCGAGATTCGAGAGCAGGCGACTCAGATTGCCCAGCGGATGCTGGGGAAGCGGGGCAAATGCGTCCGCTCTGAGAATCTGCACTTGACTTTAGTTTTCTTGGGGAGTACGACGGAACAGCAGCGAGCCTGTGCTGAAGCGGTAGCTGATACTATTGAGGGCACGGCATTTGCGCTACGGCTAGAGCAGATAGGGTATTGGTCTCGGCCACGAGTCGTTTGGCTTGCTCCTCGGGAGACACCTCAGCCTTTGATAGAACTAGTGCAGCAATTAAACCAGGGGTTGACGGCGTGCGGTTATCAGCCCGAAGCTCGGCCTTATCGGGCCCACATGACCTTGGCCCGTAAAGTTGCTGGGTACTTTCCGGCCCGTGAGGTAGCACCTCTAGCTTGCCCGGTTGAGCACTTTTATTTGGTGCGGTCAGTGAGCTATCCTGGCGGGGTAGAGTATCAAGTATTGCGTAGTTGGCCTTTAGCCCAATAAAGTGTCGCTAGGCTAGGAAGCTCTAGCCAGACTATGGGATAATACTTAAAATTTGAGGTGAAGGGCTATACGCTGTGAAAAAACAGAGGTTAAGCAATGGATGAGAACCGGAAAAAAGCGCTAGGAGCTGCCCTCTCTCAAATTGAGAAGCAGTTTGGCAAAGGCGCCGTGATGCGTCTTGGAGATGCGAGCATTGTACGCGAGGTCGAGGTAATCTCGACGGGGTCTTTGGGGCTAGATATCGCGCTTGGGGTAGGAGGGTTACCGCGAGGCCGCGTGGTTGAAATTTTTGGCCCAGAGGCGTCGGGTAAGACAACGTTAGCTCTGCAAGTAGCGGCGGAAGCCCAGGCGTTGGGGGGGACGGCGGCTTTTGTGGACGCTGAACACGCCCTTGACCCCCAGTATGCCGAGCGATTGGGCGTGAGTGTTGAGGATCTTCTGGTCTCCCAACCGGATACCGGAGAACAAGCCCTAGAAATTGCCGATATGCTGGTGCGTTCGGGGGCAGTGGATGTGGTTGTTATAGACTCGGTGGCCGCGCTGACCCCAAAAGCGGAAATTGAGGGGGAAATGGGTGACTCCCATGTGGGCTTGCAAGCCAGACTCATGTCCCAGGCTCTACGCAAGCTTACCGCCAATATTAAGCGTTCCAATACCCTGGTGATTTTTATTAATCAAATCCGAATGAAAATTGGGGTGATGTTTGGTAGTCCGGAGACAACTACTGGGGGTAATGCGCTTAAATTTTATGCTTCTGTACGGTTGGATATTCGACGGGTGGGAGCGCTCAAAAAGGGGGACGAGATCGTTGGTAACGAGACGCGGGTGAAGGTGGTTAAAAACAAAATGGCGCCGCCTTTTAAACAAGTTTCCTTCGATATTCTTTATGGATCGGGGGTCTCCCGGGAGGGGGAAATTATCGATCTAGGGGTGCGGGAAGGGTTCATTGAAAAGGCGGGCGCTTGGTATAGTTATAACGGTGAGCGGATTGGTCAGGGCCGGGATAATGTACGCCAGTTCCTCAAGGAACATCGGGAGCTCGCCCAAGGCATCGAAGCCCATATCCGGGAGAAGTTATTGCCGGGCAAAGCAGCGTTAGAGGAAGTCCAGGAAGCGGTAACCTGACTCTTACTGTGGACGACGCAAGCCTAGTAGAGGCTAGAAATCTGTTGCTAGGGATGTTGGCCCGGCGGGAATATTCCTGTTGGGAATTGCAACGTAAGCTTACTGCTCGCGGCTATTCTTCGAGCCTGATTGAGAAGGTACTGAGGGAACTGTGGCAAGATAACTTACAAAGCGATCAACGTTTTGCCGAAAGCTATTCTCGGTCCCGGGCGGAACGTGGTTTTGGACCCCGTCGTATCGCGGCTGAACTCAAGCAACGGGGTGTTAGCGCAGTGCTGATTACCGAGAGCCTAACCCAGGAGAGAGACTGGGACAGTCAAGTAATGAAAGCCCGGAATAAGCGCTTTGGGCAAGCGCTTCCCACTAACCCTAAGGAGCGGGCCAGACAGATGCGTTTCCTGCAATACCGGGGGTTTACCCAGGAACAAATTAATCATGCGTTAAGCGAAAGGGATAGCTGAGTCGCTCAGCGTAAGCAACTAATCATGAAAAGCAGCGCCGAACTCCGAAAAATATTTCTCGATTATTTTCGCCACCAGAGCCATGAGATTGTTCCCAGTGGCCCCTTAGTTCCTGCTAACGATCCGACCTTGCTGTTCACTAATGCAGGCATGGTCCAATTCAAAGAGGTTTTTCTGGGCAGGGAGGTCCGAGCTTATCATCGTGCGGCAAGCGCCCAGCGTTGCGTCCGCGCCGGGGGCAAGCATAACGATTTAGAAAATGTAGGTTATACCGCCCGCCACCATACCTTTTTTGAAATGCTGGGTAATTTCAGCTTTGGGGATTATTTTAAGCGCGAAGCTATCGGTTATGCTTGGGAATTGTTGACTGAAGTGCTTAAGCTACCGCCTGAGCGGCTATGGGTGACAGTATTCAAGGAGGATGATGAAGCTGCCAATATTTGGTTGCAGGAAATTGGGGTAAGTCCGGAACGTTTTTCCCGCTGTGGTGCCGAAGACAATTTCTGGTCTATGGGGGAGACGGGGCCCTGCGGCCCGTGTTCTGAAATTTTTTATGATCATGGACCGGAAATCGAGGGTGGTCCCCCTGGCAGCCCGGAGCAGGAGGGGGATAGGTACACTGAGATTTGGAATCTGGTTTTTATGCAGTATGACCGGGGTAAGGAAGGCCGGCTTTCTCCCTTGCCTCGTCCTTCGGTAGACACAGGGATGGGCTTGGAGCGGTTAGCGGCAGTAATGCAGGGAGTGCATGATAACTACAATATCGATTTATTCCGCAACCTTATCGCCGCCATTACCGCCCTTTCTGGTATTCAAAATCAAGAACAAACTTCTTTGCGGGTAATTGCCGATCATATTCGATCTTGTGTTTTTTTAATCGTAGATGGTATTCAGCCTTCTAATGAAGGGCGGGGGTATGTTCTGCGCCGCATTATCCGGCGGGCTATTCGGCATGGGCATAAATTGGGCCTGCGTGATCCTTTTTTCTACCGCCTAGTGGAGCCGCTGGTCCAGGAAATGGGAGAGGCTTATCCTGAATTGTTTCGGCTTCAGAGCCAAGTAGAGCGGGTGCTGAAATTGGAAGAGGAGCGCTTTAATGAAACCCTGGAGCAAGGACTCAAAATTCTAGAGCAGGATATTATTGATTTATCAGATGCCGTAATTCCCGGAGAAACAATATTTCGGCTCTACGATACTTTTGGTTTCCCGGTGGATTTGACTGCCGACATTGCCCGGGAACGGAAACTCACCCTGGATATGAAAGGCTTTGAGCAAGCCATGGCCAAGCAGCGTAAACGGGCTCGGGCTGCCAGTCGCTTCAAAATCGAATATGGATCTGAGCTTCAGATGGATTTGGAGACCGAATTTACCGGCTATGAACAGCTCCGTGGCGAGGGCCAGATTGCCGCTCTATTCCGTCTGGCGGAGACTATGGAGACCGTGGAACAACTTAGCGCTGGCGAAAGTGGCATGGTGGTGCTGGACCGGACTCCATTTTACGCGGAGGCGGGCGGGCAAGTAGGAGATCGGGGAACGCTACGTGGCTCCAATGGGTTATTCAACGTGACGGATACCCACAAGCAGGGCGCCGCCCATGTTCATCTGGGCGAGGTTCGCTTAGGTCAGCTTCGAGTTGGTGATTCAATTCAATCCGAGGTGGATCGAAAATACCGAACTCCTACCCGACTCAACCATTCGGCAACTCATCTTCTCCATGCGGCCCTGCGGGAAGTGCTAGGGGAGGGGGTGATTCAGAAAGGCTCCCTGGTGGCTTCCGACCGCCTGCGTTTTGACTTCTCCCATCTTGAAGCCGTGCAGTCTGGACAATTGCGCCAAATCGAGCATCTGGTAAATGCTAAGATTAGGGCTAATTTGCCCGTAGAAACACAGATTATGCCTTTGCAGCAAGCCCTAGATGCGGGTGTTATGGCATTGTTTGGCGAGAAATACGGCGAGCAGGTTCGGGTTTTGCGCATGGGAGACTTCTCGATGGAGCTGTGTGGTGGTACCCATGTGGATCGGACCGGCGATATTGGTCTTTTCAAGATCATTAACGAAATGGGTGTTGCCGCTGGAATCCGCCGTATTGAGGCAGTCACGGGAGAGGCAGCGCTATCCTGGGTAGAGGAGGGCGAGGTATGCTTGGAAGCCCTTATGGGTCGGCTTAAGGCCTCCCGGAATTCAGCGGTTGACAAGCTGGAGCAACTGCAGCAACAGACCCGCCAGCAGGAGAAGGAACTACAGAGACTGAAAGCGAAATTAGCCACTACGGGAGGAGCGGATTTAAGCATTCAGGCGCAAGAAATTCGGGGCATCAAAGTTTTGGCGGCCCGAATTGATGGGGTTGATAGTAAAACCTTGCGCGCCACGGTTGATCAGCTCAAAGGCAAACTTATTACTGCTGCCGTTGTATTGGGCACTGTAGTGGAAGATAAAGTCGTTTTAATTGCTGGGGTGACTAACAATGCCACTAGCCGGATTAAGGCGGGAGATTTGGTCAACTTTGTTGCTGAGCAGGTAGGTGGCCGGGGTGGAGGTCGTCCGGATATGGCCCAGGCGGGAGGCAGGAATCCGGATAAATTGGATGCTGCCCTTGATTTAGTGCCGAAGTGGGTAGAGGGACAGTTAACTTCCGGAGCGCAATAACTTGCTTACTCTATGACATTAATTGTTCAAAAATTTGGTGGGACTTCCGTGGGGACTCTCGAACGTATCGAGGCGATTGCGGATAAACTTGTGGCGTTTCAGCGGAGGGGAGATAGTCTTGTGGCCGTAGTATCAGCCATGAGCGGCGAGACTAATCGCCTGTTAGCGTTGGCCCATGAAATACACTCCCAGCCTAATCCCCGGGAATTAGATGTCCTGCTTTCTACGGGCGAGCAGGTAACCATCGCTTTACTGAGTATTGCTATAGAGAAACGCGGGATTCCAGCTCGCTCTTACACCGGATCTCAGGTGTATATCCGTACGGACAGCGCCCATAATAAAGCCCGTATTCAGGAGATTGATGCCAAACGTATCCATGATGACCTGAGACAAGGGCGAATTGTGGTTGTTGCTGGTTTTCAAGGGGCAGACGAGAAAGGGAATATTACCACTTTGGGGCGGGGTGGTTCCGATACGACTGCTGTGGCGCTGACTGCAGCACTGGAAGCAGGCGAGTGCCAAATTTATACGGATGTCGATGGCGTTTACACGACTGATCCGCGAGTAGTTCCAGAGGCCCGGCGGTTAGCTCGCCTGACCTATGAAGAAATGCTTGAATTGGCGAGCCTCGGCGCCAAAGTTCTACAAATTCGGGCGGTTGAGTTTGCCAGCAAGCATCACGTGCCCTTGAGAGTGTTGTCATCATTTGAAAAAGGGGAGGGTACCCTGATTACATCTGAGGTAGAGGGAATGGAAGAGCCACTAATTTCTGGAATCGCTTTTAATATTGATGAAGCTAAGCTAACCATATTAGGTGTGCCTGACAAGCCCGGTGTTGCCTATCATATTCTTGGCCCTGTTGCCGATGCTAATATTGGGGTAGATATGATTATTCAAAATGTGGGTAGAGATGGCACGACGGATTTTACTTTTACCGTACATCGGAATGATTATTTGAAGGCCCTTGAGATTTTACGCGAATCCGCCTCGACTCTAGGTGCGCGGGAGGTCCGGGGAGATGATAAAATCGCGAAAATATCAGTAGTTGGCGTCGGTATGCGTTCCCATGCAGGCATTGCCAGCACTATGTTCCATACGCTAGCACAAGAAGGAATCAATATTCAGACTATTTCCACTTCGGAGATCAAAATCTCGGTGGTTATAGAAGAGAAATACTTGGAACTCGGAGTACGGGCTTTACACTCGGCGTTTGAATTAGAAAAAGCGCCGAGTAGAATATCCTCCTCTCTTTAAGGGGGAGTTCTGCAAGGTGATACCATGAATTAAATTAATTTAGAGATTAGAAGCTATCCAAATAGAGTGCTATATATTACAATTCGATAAAAATATAATAATAATGCGTGCCGCAGATAGGGACACGTGTCATGAGCAGAAACAGGGTACGGGTATAAGCCAAAAGCGGGTGCTTGACCTGAGTCCCTGTTATATGGAGGCTGCGAGACCATGGCCCGCTTGTAGCGAGGCCATTTTTGAGAAGAGGAGAAGGAGCTATGTTGATTTTGACTCGGCGCGTTGGCGAAGCCTTGATGATTGGAGATCAGGTCACGGTGACAGTGCTAGGCGTAAAGGGTAATCAGGTAAGAATTGGGGTGACAGCACCTAAGGAAGTCACGGTTCATAGGGAAGAGATTTACGCACGCATTCAGCGTGAAAAGGAGCAAGCTAACGGTAGGGGGCAAGTCAGCGAGTCAGAGTTTACGGAAGAAGCGTTTCGGGCTGCGCCTGCTATTTCCGGAAGTGGCGAGTAATTACCGGTTATATTTAAAACAAATTTTTCTAGGAGAGATGGCCGAGCGGCTGAAGGCGCTCCCCTGCTAAGGGAGTATGGGGTTAGTAGCTCCATCGAGGGTTCGAATCCCTCTCTCTCCGCCAATAAATTCAATTAACTAACTGAATTAAATAATTATTATCTGTTAGTTAAGCGATACGCTTCCCTTATCGGTCCCCGTGTAGGCGTTTCTCTAATTGCTTTGTTCTATCCGAAGCACGCCTGCCGGATGGCGATCACGCGAACGTCGACTGCCCGCTGCCGACCAGGCTTCGCGCGTCCGATCGGACTGCGGCCGCGCTCGGTTGCGTGTACGCCGGCGCGACGATCGAGGCGTGGTACCCGGTCACGCCCGTCCAGTCGCTTTTTTTGCGCAGTCAATTTAAGGAAACTGGACTTCTTGTGATCGCAGCATCACCAGAACCGGGCGATTTGTAGCGGCGAGCACGCTGCGGGGGAGTAGTCGGCGAGGGCCCCTAACTCAGAGAAAATCCCGATATCAGCGGCTCCACTCCTCCCCTCCGGTCGCCTGGAGGTCCGGGGCTTCTTGTCAGCGTCGCTGAAGCGATCCACCGGTCCATATAGTAGCGCAGCATGAAATGTCCGCAGTTGGCCGATTCTGTTGAAAAACTTTGAGGCGATGGTGTTCTTGTGAAACGCAGCCCTTCTGTCGCGAAAAGCGGGTGATGTTCAAGAACTGAATGCTGCAGTTTTCGCTACAGCAAGCCGTTGACCACTGAAGTCATCGCCAGACTTACCGCCTGGAAAGCTTTTCAACAGAATCGACCCCGAGCGCACGCTGTGGATGCCAGGATTTTTTACATGCGAGTGCCAAGCCTGCAGCCACCAACACCCTGGGATCGCCGCGTGACCGCACCCGAGAATCACAAGGCGGGAATCTCCTCGTCAAACCCCGCCGTAATAACGCCTCCATTTTCCTCCTCACCGATGTCAGGATTATTTGTAGTTTTCCGCGTTGTTGAATGGGGTGTGGCGTGCGTCGCCGCACGCGGAATGGTAACCAATTGATTATCCGGTAAATGGATTGTGAGGGGGCAGGGGTGGCGCGAACTTTGCCTGGGACACTATCGACCAACGAAACCGTAGTAATGGTTACCCGGGCGGGTCGAGGGAGGAACAAGCCAGTGAAAACAATTCTGTGGTCATCGGCACTGGCGCTGAGCCTGGTGGCGTCGGGCACGGCGAGCGCGACGCTGATATCCCGCCGAGGCGGGCAGGCCTACTACGATGACGTGCTCGACGTCACCTAGGTCGCCGACGCGAACCTGGCGGCGAGCCATACCTTTGGCGTAAGTCGCGCAAGCCTCAACGCGGACGGCACGATGAACTGGAGCGCGGCCTTGACCTTGTTCTCGATCACGTGCGCGAGCGCCGAGACGCTGTTGCTGCCTGAGAGCTCAGCCATGAAGGCGGGGACCTCCGTATGGGGCACAGCGGGTGGCCTTTTTTACCCGTGAAGGCCACGGCAGCAGCTTGTCCAGGTGGCCGCGCCAGCGAGCAGGGTTCAGGCGTCACGGTATTTGTGAGCCGCAGCTTAGTCTAGGATGTTTTCCATCCGTCCTTGCACCCGTTTGGCGGTTTCGGTCTTGGTGGTCCAGATCGGGGAGAGGATCTTTAGGATGTCCTCGGTCGTGATGGCGTTTACCCGAATCGCTCCGATCACGGGCCGGGCGTAGGTCTTTAAGGTGCTCGCCCACTGCCGGGCGTGTTTGACGTTTCTCCAGCCGTGGCGATATTGAGTTTCAGCGATCTATTTCGGTCTTATAAATTTCGTATTCCACTTGCATTGATCGAAGCCAAGGCAATATTCATAGTTTAGGCAGAAATCTTCAATAGGCATCCTTGATAAATAATCTGCCGCCTTGCGGATGAGAGGCCAGCAGCATTCTGAATTTTATCCGGTATAATTATGGCGGTGATGGGCAGTATTCATGGCTTTATTCTTTCATCAAAATGAAAGATGCGCCTTTATATTACGATTTGCCTCACGATGACATTGTTTAAGGCTAGCTAGCCTTTTAGAATGCATGATTAAGGACGAGCAGCTAGCGAGGTGAGCCGTGGGAAATAAAATATCTGATGAAGGCCCGCGTATTTATAACCTTTTCCCCTTGTTGGCGGGATCGGTTCCTGATTGGGAGCAGCGCCTTCCTGAAATTGCTGCCATGAAGTTTAATTGGGTTTTTCTAAACCCTTTCCATGCACCCGGATTTTCAGGTAGCTTGTATTCCATCAAGGATTACTATCAATTGCATCCTCTCTTTCGAGGGGAGTCCCGGGAGTCACCGGAGCAATTACTGAGAGGGTTCGTCCGTCAGGCGGAGAAGCAAGGGTTGGCGGTGATGATGGATTTAGTCATTAATCATACCGCTAAAGATTCACCCTTGGTTTCCCAGCATCCGGAATGGTATCTTCATGAAGAAGACGGTTCTGTGCATTCTCCTTTTGTGGTAGCTCCCAATGATCCGCAAAACGTTACGGTATGGGGGGATCTAGCTGAGATTGATTACCGGCAGCGGTCGGCCCGGGAAGAGCTTTTAGCCTATTGGAAAAAACTGCTACAGCATTACATCCGGCTGGGTTTTCATGGCTTTCGCTGTGATGCCGCCTATAAGGTGCCGGGGGAAGTGTGGGCGGAGTTGATTGAGACCGCCCGGCAGCTTAATCCGGAGATCCGCTTTTTTGCCGAAACCTTGGGGGCACCTCTCCATCAAGTTGAGCAACTCCATTCCGCAGGCTTCGATTATTTTTTTAATAGCGCCAAGTGGTGGGATTTCCATGCTGGCTGGCTCTTGGAGCAATATGAGCAATTTCGCCATATTGCCCCTTCCATTGCTTTTCCGGAAAGCCATGATACGGAGCGGCTAGCAGCTGAAGGGGGGGGGGAGGAGCGGCACTCTCGCACCTGGTATCTGTTCACCGCTTTCTTTTCCACAGGGGTTATGTTACCCATAGGCTATGAATACGGTTTTCGGCGTAAACTGCATGTAGTGGAAACCCGGCCGGAAGATTGGGAGGAGCCAGCGTTTGATCTTACTTCTTTTATTGGCGCGGTCAATGCCATGAAGGTTAATGCGCCAGTATTGAACGAAGAAGGTCCCCAAAGACGTTTCACTCCTCCCAGTCATCCCCTAGTGGGGTTGTTGCGCCAATCGGAGCACTCAGCTGAAAATGTGGTAGGTTTAATTAATACGGATACCGAACGCAGCCATGATTTTGGCCTTGACCACTTAAGGGAAGTGATGGGCGTGGAGGTAGAGGCTATCCAGGAAATTACGCCTTTCCACCCAACTAATTCTTTGGCAGGACATCAGCAGATTCAGGTTGCGCCTTACAGCATGCGTATTTTCCATGCGCTTGGGCAGAGAAGCTAGCACGATTACCATAAGTAAAGAACCGCTGCCCAGAAATAAATAGCAGGGATAACCTTCCAAAGGGCTGCGAGTGATGCTGAAATCCTTGCTCAGTTGGACAAAGATTCATTCGGAGGCTATTTGCACCATTGTTTGGTTCGCTCCCGTATTCCCTGTGGTTTTGTCGTAGGAGTAGACTATTATTTCATAAATTCCAGGTTCCTTAATTGAGGTCTTACCTTGAAAAAGGTTGGCGGGACCAGCAAAGGGGAGTGTTATCTCTCGTAACTTCTCGCCATTTTGCGTGAGAATGGCTTTGACTTCCAGTCTATCCGGTGGCCATAGGCCATCCTTCATGATGGGACAGCCGCACATCATCGTGATCTTTGCATGGATGTGGACCTGATTATCTCTTGATACGTGAGTCCAAGCATCTACGATAAAGCCAGGTAGATTGATAATAATCCCATCGCCAATAATATCTCTACCGGGGATCACCCAAGAAGTTACCGCGGCTTCTTGCTGAGATTGGTGAGCGCCCAAGGGACCCCATATTCGGAAGCGGAGTAAGCGGGGCCGCTCAATATTTACGGTAGCCAGGTAACCCGCCGTAGCTTCTGTGGCTATTTGTTGGCCCCGCTCAGGAGGGGTTCTCATGAGTAAAGTAGTGTCGCCAGTGCTCCCCCGGATCTCGCCTTCATCAAGAATAACTCCCGTCTTGGGGTCTTCTACTACAGCCCGCATGCCGCCTACACCGCTGCCAATGAATTTAGCATCCACAGCGCGCGCCCGAATCATAATATGGGTTTCCTCGGCAAAGGCAAGGCCGGTTCCTCCTGCTATCGCCAGATACCCCGCTAGGGTAAGCCAAAACCAAGCCGTTAGAGATAATGTTTTCATTGAGATTTCTTTAGGTATATTGTTGTAGTAATGCTTGAGCGATGTTTTCCCATTCTGTTTCCAAAGGCAATTGAGATGGAGTTTGGCCAGCGCGAGAATACCAATAAGCAGCATTTGAAGGGTCTCCCTCCTTTCGATGTAGGTAGGCATGTATCCAAGCTCCGGCCTTATCTCCAGCTGATTGAGCAAGATGGTGAGCTTGATGCCAATCCCCTTTAGCCTCGTACCATAACGCCTGAAGGGGTAAAGGGAAGTCCTGGGGGGGCTGGTCCGCGCCCAGTGAGTTTTTAAATTCTTGTAGTCCCATTAGATTGTTAAGCCCCTATTTATTTATTAAAAAATTAATACCTATATAGTTCTGGTCTTGGTGCTAACTATGGGTGCAGCGTTTATTAGACCATGTTATTTAGTAACATACATGGGCTGTTATCAGCAAAATATAGAGTATATAGTTTTGGTAGGGAGGTTGTAGCCAACCTTTCCCTAATTAAAATTAGAGGTTTCCGGGCCGTGAAAGTTTATGAAAATAGCTGCCTGTAGTGCCCACAACCGTACGATCGCCAATTTTTATTGGCGGCTAACCGTGATATTGACCGTGAATTAGTGTTTTTCGAAACACCCTTGCGCAAACTACGCTGCAAAACACCGGTATATTCGAACGGGATGGTGTATGCGAGAATGAAGTAACTCTGGAGCTGCTGCGGTGAGGTTAAATGGAATTTTTATGTACAGCCCAAATTTTCCTGCCATGCTTAATCTGTCTTACGGCAGTCAAGGATAGGAGCGCCTAGTTCTTATGCTGGCTTATATTGTTCGCCGTATCCTCTATGCTATTCCAATCCTAGTGGGAGTCAATATTTTGACTTTTGCTTTATTTTTTGGAATCAACAGCCCGGATGATATGGCCCGAATGCATCTTGGTACTAAGCGCGTCACTCAGGAAGCCATAGACGCCTGGAAGCGGGAACGAGGCTATGATAAGCCCTTATTCTGGAACAGCGATGCGAAGGGAGAGGATAAATTTACTGAAACTATTTTTTTTACTAAATCGATTTCTTTATTTCTCTTCCAATTTGGCCATGCTGATGATGGGCGAGATATTGGCCACGATCTCCGAACCCGTATGTGGCCCAGTTTAGCCATTGCAGCGCCTATTTTTATAGGGGGCCTACTAGTGAATACTACCTTTGCGTTATTAATGGTTTTTTTCCGCGGCACCTATTTAGATTTGGGAGGGGTGGTGCTTTGTGTGGCCTTAATGTCTATCTCCACACTATTTTATGTGATTATGGGTCAGTACCTGGTAGGTAAGCTGATGCATTTGGTTCCTGTTTCCGGCTATGTGGGTGGATTGGATGCTTTTAAATTCATCATCTTGCCCATCATTATTGGGATTATCTCAGGTATTGGGGCTGGCGCCCGGTGGTATCGAACCTTATTTTTGGAAGAGGTGGGTAAGGATTACGTCCGTACGGCCCGCGCTAAGGGTTTATCCGAGTTCAAAGTGCTGTTTAAGCACATACTAAAAAATGCTTTGATTCCTATTTTGACGGGGGCTGTGGTGATTTTACCTACTCTATTTTTGGGTAGTCTTATTTTGGAGTCTTTTTTTGGCATCCCCGGCCTTGGTAGTTATACCATCGATGCCATCCAAGCCCAAGATTTTGCCATTGTGCGCGCTATGGTATTTTTGGGATCGGTGCTCTATATCTTGGGTCTGATTCTAACTGATATCTCCTATACTCTAGTAGATCCGCGGGTACGTCTTAACTGAAATAATGTCTTTTCAGCCTGTTTTTCTCTGGACCGATATTCTCATCTACCTGTTACTAGCCCTGTTGGCAGTAGCAATAGGCGTGATTTGCCGACGCAAATACCTGCGCGCAGCCTGGAAGCATGTTTTGCGCAGCCGCCGCGGCCAAATTACCTCGGTGATTCTTCTCGCCTATGCTTTAATAGGTCTTTTGGATTCGGTCCATTTACGTCAGGCTTTAACGCTTCCCCCAGCTCTGCAGGCAACTACTTCGGTTCAATATTCTTCCGAGGTACTCAGCCTGCTGGATCTGTGGGTTTTTCATTTACGAGAACAGATAGAGACCACCTATTCGGCTCCCTTTGCTACCCATCTTTATACGAAAGCGTTAGTAACCCTACCAGATGGAGAGCAGCTACGAGCTTATCCTCGATTGAAATATGGAGGGGTCCATTTAGTCGATCCGGCAGAACGTTGGCGTGATATAACTCAGACAGTATTCCTAGCCGGCGGAAAAGGTCTCTTTTGCTGGTTGTTTCTCACCCTTTTGGGGCTAGCCTGGTTGGCAAAACGGCGGGGCGTGAGCTATTCCGTTTATCTGGGGTGGGTGTTGCGGGGTAGTCCAAACGCCCCATGGCGGGTTGCTTGTATCACAGTTGGGATTGTGTTGATATTCGCCTTTATAGCTGCTGCCTTAAGCCAGGATTACCATATTTTTGGAACTAATAAAGTTGGCCAGGATGTTTTTTATCAGAGTTTGAAGAGTATTCGTACGGGGCTTGTGATTGGCACACTGACTACCTTGGTGATGCTCCCCCTTGCGTTGATGCTGGGAATCGTTGCAGGTTATTTTCGGGGCTGGATAGATGATATTATTCAATATATCTATACTACCCTTAATTCTATCCCCGGGGTATTGCTGATCGCAGCGGCGATCCTCATGCTGGAAGTCTATATTGGTAACCATCCGGAGAAGTTTGGGACCGTAGCCGAGCGGGCTGATCTGCGTCTTCTCTTTCTTTGCCTTATTCTTGGAGTGACCAGTTGGACTGGATTATGCCGAATCCTGCGGGGGGAGACCCTCAAGCTTCGGGAAGCCGACTATGTTTTGGCGGCCCAAGCTTTTGGAGTAAGCCGAAGCAAGATTTTGCTCCATCATATTTTACCTAATGTGATGCATATCGTGTTGATATCGGTAGTGCTGGATTTCAGCGGGCTTGTGCTAGCCGAAGCGGTATTATCCTATGTGGGGGTAGGGGTTGATCCTTCCACTATGAGCTGGGGCAATATGATCAACAGCGCCCGCCTGGAAATGGCTCGGGAACCGATGGTGTGGTGGTCTTTAACAGCGGCTTTCCTATTTATGTTTATCCTGGTTCTCGCCGCTAATCTGTTTTCTGATGTGGTACGGGAAGCGTTGGATCCGCGAATGGGATAGTGAATGTCGGTACAACAAATACCTGTCCTCACACTAAAACAGCGCTGCCAAGGCTTGGCAGGACTAAGGGGTTTGAGTTATTGCTATTATATTGGCCAACGGGGCAATTTTGGGGCTGGAAATAGCTCTGAGCCTGGAGAGCGAACGTGGTTATTATCTGAAATTAAGCAATCAGGTCATTATTATCGTTTTTATTGTTGAAGCAGCTTTCAAGATGTATGCGGCTATGCTCTATTATCGTCGCTACTTTGGCAATGGTTGGGGGCCATCTAATTTTTTTTGTAATTTTTTCGCTAATCTTTGTGATGGAGCAATTTACCACTATTGCCCGTCTAGCGCGCCTATTATCGGGTGATGCGGCTAATCTTCGTTATTGCGGAAATGCTTCTTGTGATCAGCACGCTGGTTCGCTCTATTCCTACTATGGTCTTTGCAATTATTACTTTATTTATTGCTGTGGTCTCGAACAATGCGGGAGCATTTGGAAGATCTACGGCACTCTCCCAAAGCCGAAGAATTGTTTGCCGAACTACTACGGGAGGCCCAAGTCACTTTTTTGGGGTGATTGCAGGTACCGCTGGAAGTAGTAACGGGCGCCCACCCCTGGGGGAGAAGAAGGAGCATGCCTTTGACTGAACCCCTACTGCAGGTCGAAGGGCTCAAAACTTGGTTTGAAACCCTGGCGGGGACGGTACGGGCTGTCGATGGAGTGGATTTTGAAATTAATCCAGGCGAGACTTTTGTGCTGCTAGGAGAATCCGGCTGTGGTAAATCCATGACGGCGCTTTCGGTAATGAGGCTGATAGCTGTTCCTCCAGGCCATATAGCCGCGCAAAGAATAGTCCTAGAGAATCGTAATCTGCTAGAGTTGCCAGAAAGAGCTATGCGCAAGTTACGGGGCCGAAAGATTGCGATGATTTTTCAAGAACCCCAGACTTCCCTGAACCCCGTTTTTACCATAGGAGATCAAATCGGCGAGAGCTTGCGTGTCCACCTTGGCCTGCGGCGTTATTCTCTCCGCCAGCGGGTTTTGGAGCTTTTGGAAGCGGTGGGCATTCCCCATCCTAGGCAGCGCATCGATGATTATCCCCACCAATTTTCGGGAGGAATGAGGCAGCGAGTTATGATCGCCATGGCCCTAGCCGGAGAGCCCGAGCTGCTGATTGCGGATGAGCCTACGACTGCCTTGGATGTGACTATCCAAGCCCAAATTTTAGAACTGCTCAAAGGGTTGCAAAGGGAACGGGGCCTCTCTATTCTTTTGATTACGCATGACCTAGGGGTTGTGTCCCAGATGGCCGATCGGATCGGGGTGATGTATGCGGGGCACCTGGTGGAACAGGCCAGTCGGGAGCGTTTTTTCGCCGACCCGCTCCACCCATACTCCCGCAAACTCTTTGAAGCGCTCCCTACCCATGGCAAGCGGGATCAGCGTTTGAATGTTATCCAGGGAAACGTTCCTCCTCTCACTCAACCTTTTAAGGCTTGCCGTTTTGCTGATCGTTGTGACTTTGCCTGGGAAGCCTGCCGAATACAGGCCCCTAAGTGGATTTTGGCTGAATCTGGCTACCATGTTCGTTGTCATCTTTATGATCCAGATATTGCTCCGAGCCGGCCTCCAGCGGGCCAGGATAATTATGCCCGATCGCCTTTGTCAGCGGTACAACCTGCGGGTCAAGTGCTGCTCAAGGTAGAAGACCTGAAAGTGTATTTCCCTATTCGCAAGGGAATACTACGGCGGATGAGCGGTCATATTAAAGCGGTTGATGGTGTTTCCCTGGAAATTCGCCGTGCTGAAACGTTGGCTTTAGTGGGGGAATCGGGCTGTGGTAAGACCACCACGGGTAAAGGGATCTTGCAGCTGTTGCCGGTGACTGCTGGTAGTGTGCGATTTAACGGTGAAGAATTGACTAGGCTTAAGGGACGCGCCCTGCGCCAGCGGCGGGCTGATTTCCAGGTTATCTTCCAAGATCCCTTTGCTTCCATGAATCCGCGCATGACGGTTGCTGATATTGTAGAAGAAGGCATGATTGTTCAGCGAGTAGGGGGAAGCGCAGAGGCCCGGCAAGAGCGGGTTGCTGAATTATTGCAGCGGGTAGGGTTGCCGGCTGAAGCTCGGGATCGTTACCCCCACGAATTTTCTGGCGGGCAGCGGCAACGGATCTGTATCGCCCGTGCTTTAGCAGTTAAGCCCAAGCTTATTGTTTGCGATGAACCGACCAGTGCTTTGGATGTTTCCGTCCAGGCCCAAATCTTGAATTTGCTGCGGGAAGTTCAGCATGAGTTTGGTCTGTCCTATTTATTCATTACCCATAATCTGGCGGTAGTTGAATATTTGGCCCATCGGATAGCGGTGATGTATTTGGGCCGTATCGTGGAAGAAGGAACGGTGACCCAAGTGCTTCAGCGACCTCAACATTCTTATACTAAAACGCTCCTTGCTGCGGTGCCGTCGGTAGAGAGGGATTAAAAAATATTGGACTTAGGTCAGCAAGCGGTAAAGCGCCTACATCGGCCAGTCTGTTATAACATCGAGGTATGGAAATCGGTGACGGTTATTATTGAGGGAAATAACATGTCCCTTTCGATGTTATAGCGGTCATCGCCGTATCCGAGCGAATTCTAGATGCAGGTGAAATAAGGGATCGGAAGGCCAAATAGAAATCTGGCGATTACTCCCCGTTAAGCGTGTTCCTTTTATCAGCAGTGAGAATTAAGCTGGATAAGGCGGTATTCACTGTGCCGAGAGTTACTCCTGATTCTGCTATAATTTTAATTATTAGTCTATCTTTTCTCAAATCGCCTCTATAAAATTATGTCTCAGCTTGGGCAGGATGCCTGTTCATCCTATAAAACACAAGGAATAGCGTTTCTGGAGAAAGGGACGGATAGTTGTGTCAGGTGTGGATTGTGTTTGCCCCATTGCCCTACTTACCTCTTGACTGGCGATGAAAGTGAATCTCCCCGAGGCCGGATTTCTCTCATTAGGGCATTAGCACAGAATCAGCTGGCGCCTACTCCGCCCTTGTTAGGCCATTTGGAACGCTGCCTAACTTGCCGCGCCTGCGAGTCAGTTTGCCCTTCTGATGTTCCCTATGGGCGTTTAATTGATACCGTCCGTGCTCAAGTCCGAGTCCAGCAGTCCCGTGGGCAACGGGTTAAAAAACATCTCCTCCACCAGTGGCTAATCCCTCGTCCAACCTTACTTCGTGGTCTTGGAGGATTGATGAGACTGGCCCAGCGCATAGGGGTTGTAGGGTTAGCTCGGCGCAGCGGGTTGTTGGAAGCTTTAGGATGGGCTTCGCTAGAGGCTTTGCTGCCTGAATTACCTCCTCGGCAAGGATGGCAGCCCTTTTTTCCTGCTCAGGGCAAGGAGCGGGGCCAAGTCGCTTTATTTACAGGTTGCGTTACTGATGTGGTGGATCAACCCTCATTAATGGCAACGGTGCAATTGCTAAACCAGGTAGGTTATGGGGTCCATATTCCTAGGAAGCAGGTTTGCTGTGGTGCTTTGGCTAGACACGACGGTGAATGGGAACGAGCCTTGGCACTAGCGGTTGAAAACATCACAGCATTTGCTACTGCGGAAGTCGAAGCGATTCTCTGCACTGCCAGTGGTTGCACAACGAGTCTGGTAGACTATCCTCAGTGGCTGCAAGAGGTGGGAATGGAGGCTGTCGCTGCTCGCGATTTTGCTGGTAAACTTTGGGATGTTAACCAATTTCTACTTCAAAGGGCTTGGCCGGCAAGCGTAACCCTGAAGCCTCTGGCAAAACGGATTGCGGTACAAGATCCTTGCAGCTTGCGCCATGTTTTGCACCAGCACGAGGCGGTATATACTTTATTGCGCCGAATTCCAGAGGCTGATATTTTACCGCTCCCAAGCAACGGGCAATGCTGTGGCGCCGCTGGAAGCTATATGCTAACCCAGCCAGAATTCGCCCAATTTCTACGTGCCGAGAAAATAAACGCCTTACAGAAAATTCAACCTGATATTTTGGTGACCTCTAATATTGGGTGTGCGCTGTATTTGGCTGCGGGGATAAAAGAGGCGGCTCTTCCTATTGAAATATTGCATCCTGTGCAATTATTAGCTCGGCAACTTAGTTTTTAGTAATAATATATACTTGGAATTTTTGTTTTTGCATGGGGAAGAGATTAAGAATCTTCTTGTTACCTAAGGTTAAGCAAGACTATTCTTAGGTTAATTGAAAAAGCAATAATGGAGCAGGGAATGGAAGGGAGAAGATTGTCGCAGCTTGACCGTGTCATCATTAATTTTGACGATGCTTTACGTACGGTTTTTGGGCAACCTCGGACAACCGAAAGGGCTAGTCCTGCCTCTGGCATTGCAGAAGGAGCATTAAGTGAGAAAGAACGGAGGCTTTCAGGATGCCTGATGCGGGTCAATCACGCGGGGGAAGTGGCCGCTCAAGCTTTATATCAAGGACAGGCATTAACTGCACGCCTTACCGAGATTCGAAAGGCTATGGAGAATGCCGCCCGGGAAGAGAACGAGCACCTCGTTTGGTGTCAGCAGCGAGTACAAGAGCTTGGGGCCCATACCAGTTACCTCGGCCCTTTTTGGTATGGTGGATCTTTTGTCATCGGCGCCTTGGCGGGGATGGCGGGAGACAAGTGGAGTTTAGGCTTTGTGGCCGAGACGGAACATCAAGTTGTTAAGCACATAGAGCGGCACTTAGATCGTATTTCCGCTCAAGATGCCCCAAGCCGGGCTATCTTAGAGCAAATGAAAGAGGATGAAGCCCGGCATGCTACAGTGGCTTTAGAAGCCGGTGGAGTGGAGTTACCTTCTTCCATTAAGGCCTTGATGGGGGCCGCATCGAAAGTGATGACCCGAACGGCGTATTGGATATAGCCTTTCTAACCATTATTTAAGAGTAGCTAATATCAATATAGGAGCAAGAAGCTATGGCCGATTTTAAACGTGGCGATTCTAATTACGTACGGTCCGCCTATAGGCGGCCAGGTTCTGAACGGCCCGAATATGGGCGTTCTAAAAATCGTGGGCAGATTTGGTCTGTCATCATCGTGCTTTTGCTGATCGTCGTGTTAGCGGGAGGCGCGGTATGGATGTATCTCAATGGTAAAGGCGAAGAAGAAGCCGTGGCAAGCAAAGAATCGGAAGTTGCTAGCCCGCAAATGGCTGAGTCAAACACCACCGAGTTGGAACCTTCCCAGCAAGGAGGCACTGAAGAAGAATTTGCATCTACAGCTCCCAGTGAAGAAGATGAGTTTGCATCCTCAACTCCCAGCGAGGAAGAAGATGAGTTTGCTTCGATTTTAGAGGAATTAGGGGTAGGGAGTGAACCTAACGAAGAAGAAGCTTCCACTCCCAGTACAGTAGAGCCGCAAGCAGAGGGATCAGCCGTTGAAGGTAATACTGTAATAGGGACTGCGCCGGAGGAGCCTCAGTTCTTCGATGAAGAAGAAGATCAATTTTCTACCGAGGAATTTACCATACCTGAACAAGAGCAACCAGAAGAAGCGGTTGGAGAACAAGCTGAGCAAGCTACTGGGCAGTTTAGAGGAACTGAGCGGCAAGTAGAGGAGACCCAAAAGAGGGGAGAAGCTAATAATAAGATGAAGGAAGCGGAGGAGGAAGATTTTGCTGCGGTAACTCCATCATTTGAAGAAGCTCCAACCAGATCCCAGGCTGAAGGATCATTTCCACAGACGGTAACTGTTCAGTCAGGCGATTCTCTTTCCGTTATCGCTGACCGTGTTTACGGTGATGCGGGTAAGTGGCGTTTAATTTATGAAGCTAACCAGGATCAATTGGAAAATCCTGACCAATTGTTGGTAGGGATGAAGTTAACCGTTCCTGATCCAAATGATTAATTACATATTTGGTAAAGGTTAGCTAAAAAAGAAGGGCGAATCGCTAGCGATTCGCCCTTCTTTTATTGTACAGAGTTTTTGCTTTTAAGGTACGCGCTGGTTAATGACCACCGATACCGGTTTGGAAGAGGTAGCTGGAATAATACCTTCCGCAAATCCTTCGAAATCACCACTTTGAGGTACCGGATTGCCTGACCAAGAAACTCGGGCCCCGACTTGAAACTCGCTAAAATTCGACATCTTCATGCTCGGCATCATCGCCATGGAGTCATTTAATACCACTGTAAGAGGTAGATCTTTAACCTGGTGCCGGGCAGCGGCTAAGGGCATGGGAGGACCTTTAGCTGCACGGGCGAAAACGAAGACGGTAGAGCTTTCAGAGACCTCACCCTGCAGGGCAGGATCAAGCGCTACTTTCACCTCGATGCGAGGGGCTGGCGTATCCCCTTCTTCCGTGTTGGTAGTGGTTGCCGGGGCTCGCGCTTCGGTAGTAACGCGAGCCTCCGTTGTTGCTCCACCAGCTGCCATTTCTGGTGCTAATTGCGCTAAATGGGCGCGCACCATACGTTCTTCCTCGCTACCTGGTGGGAGCTGAGAAGCCAGTCGTTGGAGGTAGGATTTTGCTTCTTCGTCCTGGTTTGTTTGAAGCGCGTTTACCGCTGCCAACCACAATGCTTTGGGATGCTGGGGGGCGAGTTCAAGCGCACGATGTACCAGCTTCAAAGGCGCTCCCTGCAGGCGCCGTCCTTGGCTTGCGGCGAGGGCTTCCGCATAATCTAAAATGACATCGGGATTTTGGTCATCTAAAGTATAGGCACGGCCTAATGCTTCGGAAGCTTTCGCAAATTCATTGGTAGCCAAATAGGTGCGTCCTAACAATTGCCATCCTCTGACATCTTCGGGGTGTTCCGCAAGCCGTGCTTTAAGTCCCTCCATGGCGTGACGCATGGTATCCATTTCTTGCTGAGAACCTTCTTCCATGGCCAAAAAACGCGCAACTTGATCGCTTGCTCCAAGTTGTTGATAGGCCACGAAGGCGAGTGAAGGCGTGAGTAAGAGCAGAAAGAGCGCAGTGATCCAATGCCGCTTTGGTTTGAGTTCAGTAGAAGGTGTGCTGCCCGTAGCAAGATCGGCAGCCATAGCTTCTTCTAGCTCGCGCCGGGCTAGGGCAAATTGTTCCTCGTTTAGAGTACCATTGCGAAGCTCCGCACGTAGTTCCCGCAGTCGTTCACGGTAAATCGCGATCTCCGCCGTCGTTTCATCAAGAACCTGTTGATTATGGCGGCGTAATAAGGGGGGGAGCAAAAAACTGAGTGCAAGAAGCACCATTATTCCTGCAGCTATCCAAAATATTGACAAGGAAGTCATGAGTTCTCTTCCTCCAGTAGTTTAGCCATACGGCGATGTTCCGCTTCAGAAAGGGTAGGGGTCAAGGTTTGGTGGCGTCTTCGCATGGCAACGATGAATACCCCGAATCCCAATAATAAAAGTAATACAGGCCCGAACCAAAGCAAATAGGTGGTAGGCTGCATCGGTGGTCGGTAAAGGACAAAATCCCCATAACGCTGTACCAGAAAATCAACGATTTCCTCATTGCTGGCGCCCTGTTGCATCTTTTGATAAATTTCGCGCCGCAAATCGCCCGCTAGATCGGCATGGGAATCGGCAAGGGATTGGTTTTGGCAGACTAAACACCGCAGTTCTTCAGCCAGTTGCTGGAATCTGGCTTCTTGACTTGGGTCGTCAAACTTGAAAATGGCAGGATCGGCGGCAAAGACCACCTGTGGTCCCGCCAAGATAACCATCAATAGTAATGTCCGGATCATTTTAACCCCCTTGAGTTTCGAATGACCGAATTAGAGGGAGCAGCTTATCTTCTACAACCTTCCAGGTTAAGGGACCAATCTGCTTATAACGAATAACGCCTTCGGGATCGAGGAGAAAGGACTCAGGGACCCCATAAACGCCCCACTCGATGCCCACCTGCCCATCAGTATCGACGGCAATGGCTGCATAAGGGTCGCCAAGATTAGCTAGCCATTGTAATGCAGCTCCTCGTTCATCTTTGTAGTTGAGGCCAATGATGGGCAACCGGGTTTCTCTCGCTAACCGCATGAGAACTTCATGTTCTGCCCGGCAGGCAACGCACCAACTGGCCCATACATTGATCAAAGCTGGTTTACCAAGGAGGTCGCTGCGGTAGATTTCTTTGCTAGGCGTTCTGAGCTGGGAAACCCCCAGCTCCGGAGCTGGTTTATCAATAAACGGCGATGGCACTTGCCGGGGATCCCGCTGTAGGCCAACAGCAAAGAACAGGACCAGAGCTGTAAAAATAATTAAGGGAATAGTATAGCGCAACATTAGATTTCAGCCGCAGCCTCAGGTTTGGGAGGGTTAAGCTTGAAGCGCATTTTTTGTACGCTCACCCGGTAACGTCGATCACTGGCGGCAACTGCGCCGCCTAGGGCCATCAATAATCCACCCAGCCAAATCCAGCGTACAAAAGGCTTAAATTGAATGCGTAGACTCCAAGTATTACTGCCAAGAGATTCTCCCAAGGCAACGAATAGATCCCGGAATAACCCTGCATCAATACCCGCTTCCGTCATGGGAGAAGTTTGTACTAGGTAAATGCGTTTTTGGGGGTGGAGGGTCGTGATCAAATCTTCACCCTTGAAGACCGATATAGTTCCCTCAATAGCCCGATAGTTGGGACCATCAACCTCATGAATTTTATCTAGGCGGAACTCATAGGCGCCTAATTCCGCTGTCTCGCCAACGGTAACGCCCACATCCCGGTCCTGTCCATAGATAGTGGTTAAAGTGACGCCGACAATAGCGACTGCAAAGCCGGTATGGGCCAAGGACATGCCTATAAAGCTCCGCGATAAGGAACGTGCTCCTGCTACAATTCCCCCCCGGTTTCTGAGTCGATTCCAGAGGCCAAGAAGAGTTGTTAGGGCAACCCAGATAGCGACGGTCAGCCCGGCGGCTGCGCTGAAAATATCTCCTTTATCAACGATATAGGGAACTAGAATTCCAATTGTTAAGCTAATGGCAAAGATAAAACCTAATTTTTTGACGAGTTCCCCTAAGCTTTGCTGCTTCCAGCGGGATAGGGGGCCAGCTCCTAGCAAGAAAGCTAGGATGACCATTAAAGGCACAAATACGGTATCAAAATAGGGTGGTCCTACCGAGATTTTACCTAACCCTAATCCTTCGAGAACCAGTGGATAAAGAGTACCTAACAACACACTGCCTGCAGCGACTATGAGTACGACATTGTTCGCCAATAGAAGCCCTTCGCGGGAAAGAAGATGAAAACGGCCTGTATCCTGTACTTGCGGCACCCGCACGGCATAGAGAAGGAGTGATCCGCCTACGGCAAGTCCTAGCAATATCAGGATAAAAACACCCCGCGTAGGATCCGTTGCAAAGGCATGCACGGAGGTGAGTACCCCGGAGCGCACTATAAAGGTTCCAAGCAGGCTGAGGGAGAAAGTAAAAATGGCGAGCAGTACTGTCCAGCGCTTGAAGGCATCCCGTTTTTCAGTCACGGCAAGGGAATGAATTAGCGCGGTACCCACAAGCCACGGCATAAAGGAAGCATTTTCAACCGGATCCCAGAACCACCAGCCGCCCCAGCCGAGTTCGTAGTAGGCCCACCAGCTCCCTAAGGTAATCCCAATAGATAAAAATAACCACGCAACTACCGTCCAGGGTCTAGACCACCGCGCCCAGGCTGCATCTAGGCGTTTGCCGATAAGCGCCGCAATGGCAAAGCTAAAGGCCACGGAAAAGCCCACATAACCCATATAGAGCATGGGGGGGTGCATCACTAGGCCGGGGTCTTGCAATAAAGGATTGAGATCTTGTCCGTCTAAGGGGGCGGGGAAAAGACGTAAAAATGGATTAGAGGTTAGGAGCATAAATAACAGAAAGCCCACATTAACCATGCCCATGACGGCTAGCACACGGGCCACATAGGCTAATGGTATGCTACGGCTAAATAAGGCCACAGCTACTGTCCACAGGCCTAGAGTTAGGCTCCACAGTAATAGTGATCCTTCGTGGGACCCCCAGATGGCGGCAAAACGATAGGCTGGTGGTAGCGCGGAATTAGAATTATTGGCTACATAGGCTACGGAAAAATCATTATTGAGAAAGCTGATAGCCAGGCAGGTGAAGGCAACGATTAGGAAGAAACACTGACCGTAAGCGGCAGTTCGTGCTACATTCATCCAGCCTATGATTCCACGCTGAGCGCCAATAAGAGGCAATATTGCCTGGGAGAAGGCTAGGGTGAGGGCTAAAATCAGTGCGAGTTGTCCAAGTTCTGGAGTCATAGCTTATCCTCGGTATTAGCTTTTGTTTTGGCAAGCGAGTCGGCGACCTCGGGTGGCATATATTCTTCGTCGTGTTTTGCTAACACTTCGCTAGCTTCAAACACCTTGTTGGGTCCTAGCTTACCCATGGCAACGATCCCTTGTCCCTCGCGAAATAAATCAGGGAGGAGACCGCTATAGACCACGGTTACTGTCTGCGCCATATCGGTGAGGTCAAATTGTACATCTAGATTGCCGCTTTCTCGCTTTACACTGCCATTAACCACCACTCCTCCGACTCTAATGCTAGTGTCCGTAGGCACTTCTCCAGCCATGATTTGAGTTGGGTTGTAAAAAAAGAGAATGTTTTCTTGAAAGGCTTTTAGCCCTAGTCCAGTGGCAATGGAAACCCCTATAACTACCAGTATTACCATCGCAAACCGCCTTTGACGCACAGTCATAACTTATCCTCTCGCTGTAGCTGACGGGTTATTCGGCGCTGCCGAAGTCGGGCATGTATTATATTGCCCACTAATACGACGGCGGCAATTCCATAGGCTGTCCATACGTAAAGGGCATATCCGCCCATATGGAAAAATTCCTGCAATGTATTCATAACTCAGGAGAAAATTTCAAGGTGGTGATTAAAAATATGTTTAGGTACTATCTCATTTGATAGCCGGTTAGCGAGTTCTCCGGCTATTATAAAATCTAGTTACGAGGGCTAAAGCACAGCTTAATCCCTATTTCTACAACAGTTTAAGGAAAACCTGCCCGAAGAATGGACTCTAGAACAGTCCACTAGTTCATTATTCATTGGTTCGCTAGCAAGATTTAAACAATAGAAGTTAAGAAGAACTTAGCACCTGTTTGACCCAACCATTATTACGCTCTCGTTCTAGGAGTTCTGAGCGGGTCCGGAGCAGGAGTAAAGTTATATAGTAAGTTGTGAAGGCCGTTGCCATAATGAGCAATGGAATTAGCATGCTCCAGTGAATAGACGGAGCGTCAAATTTAGTGACTGTAGGGCCTTGATGCAAGGTATTCCACCACTCTACTGAATAGTGAATAATGGGTAAGTCGACTACGCCCACCAAGGCAAGGATAGCCGCTGCCCGGGCAGCTTGCCGGGGGTCTTCGATAGCCGACTGCAAGGCCATGTAACCTAGATACAGGAATAACAGAATTAGCTCTGAGGTCAGACGTGCATCCCATACCCACCAGGTTCCCCACATGGGTTTCCCCCAAAGCGAACCCGTGATTAACGCTAATAAGGTAAAAGAGGCGCCCAATGGAGCGCTGGCACTGCCAATGACCTCTGCAACTTTGACTCGCCAGATTAGGGCAATAGCACCTGCCGAAGCCATGACGACGTAGATGAACAAGGACATCCAGGCGCTGGGGACATGGATAAATATAATTCGGTAGCTGTCGCCTTGTTGGTAATCCGCCGGGGCGACGACTAACCCCCAATAAAGTCCTACGATCATCAAGATTGCAGTAATGCTCGCTAGCCATGGAAGTAGGCGGCCAGACCAGATATAAAAATATTTTGGAGAGGCTAAATGTTGGTATCGATGGTGGAATGGTAGATAATGCATCAGTTTAACTCATTCGGATACATAAGGCGGCCGAGGTGGCGATGGGCGCCAAGGTTGCGGCCAATACTAATAAGGCGCCAAGGAGATAAAGCTGCCCATCGGCAGGCAGGCCCTGGGCGGCTGTCTCTACAGCGCCAGCGCTGAAGATCAAGATAGGGACATAAAGGGGGAGTAATAGTAGGGTAAGCAGTAAGCCACCCCGCCTTAACCCTACGGTTAAGGCCACCCCCACTGCTCCCACTAAACTGAGGGCAGGCGTACCCACTAGGAGAGTTATCAACAAGATAACCAGAGGCCAACCCGAAATGCCAAATATTAACCCCAAAAGGGGGGCGAGCAAAATCAATGGCAGCCCGGTAGCCAGCCAGTGCGCAAAGATTTTGGCAAGTACCAGTATAGGCAAGGGATGGGGACTTAGAATAAGTTGCTCCAGGCTGCCGTCATCAAAATCTGAACGGAACATGGCTTCCAAAGAAAGCAAGGTGGCAAGCAAGGCTGCAATCCAGATGATACCGGGTGCAATTTGTCGTAGTACTCCACTCTCCGGTCCGATACCGAGCGGGAAAATGCTGGCTACCATGAGAAAAAAGAGGAGTGGATTGGCGGCATCGCTGCGGTGTCTGAGCACTAATAAGAGATCACGTTTGGTGAGCCACCAGCAGGCATGAGAGAGGGTAGATGCATTCATCGGTAGGGCTAAACTGGTCATAAAGGTGTCTAGGCAGAAATTTCTAAGGTTCGAGCATGGGCGATATTGATGGCGTGATGACTGGTAAAAATCGCTATTCCTCCCGCAGCAGCATGTTCCTCTAGTAGAGTAGCGATGGTTCGTATGGCCACTTTATCTAGAGCGGTAAAAGGCTCATCCAGAAGCCACAACCATGCCCGGTTGACTAATAGGCGGGCCAGCGCTAAGCGGCGGCGTTGTCCCGCTGAGAGGAATCGGCCGGGGAGTTCCCGTATTGTAGTTAAACCGACGCGTTCTAGCGCCTGTTCCGGATCTATGCCCCCTCCGTTAAGTGCTCCTGCTATCATAAGATTTTCGTGGGCAGTTAGCTCTCCCTTAATGGCATCGGTATGGCCCACATAGGAAAGTTCGCTGTGGTACAGGGGTCTTATTTTATTGATCGGTTGCCCGCGCCACTGGAGTGTACCTTCTTCAGGTAATAGCAACCCGCACAACAGGCGTAGCAAGGTAGTCTTGCCTGAGCCATTGTGGCCAGAAACTTCAAGCACTTCTCCCATGTCAACGGTGAAATTCATGTTCTTAAAGAGTAATCGTTCACCACGGCGGCCAGCGAGTCCCTCCACTTGTAGTCGTGGTTGTGCTTGGTCCAGCATCGTCTGTTTCTTGTTATCCTTGCCCATATTTAGGCTTTTTTTCCTTTACTGTGGTCTGCTCAACAGAGCATAATAACATGATTCAATTATACCAGTTTACCATTACTTAGTAGCCATGAGCTTGGGATCATAATAACTTATGAAAGGCAGTTCTTTGGGGCTAAATATCGTCAGACCCATTAAGTATGCTACACTACCAAGCTCATATCTGTGCAGTTTTGCCTTCCTCTGCTCCGTTATCCAATAGCCATGTTTCATTGGCTAGCCTGCTATTTATAAAGTGGGTATAAATGATAATTTAGTTCTGCCAAACAAATATCATAAATTATCATGCCCAAGCAATTCGTCAGAGGCGGGTAACCCATGTTTAAATATCATATCCTATCTTAAATATAGGGACCCAATCACCTTACATTGAGCAAGAAACCGTGGTTTTATGGAACAGGAAACCCATCGTTCGATTCTCGCTGATTTAGTGGACTTCAGTACACAAATGGATTTGGATGCCGTCATGGAGCCTGGAGATGTGCGTCGCCGTGACCGTAGTATTGGGCGAGAGCTGGAGCACCTTGCAGATAAGCCTCGGAGCCAGCTTCGCCAATGGCTATGGCGGGTTGCTGAGAACAAACATGATTTCCCTGGTAATAATGCCGCTAAAACCCTTCGTTTAGTGATGCTAGTGTTGTTTTTTTTCGGGGTGACTGTCGGCTGGATAGCAGCATTGGGGGTGTTCGCCTATGATGGCACGCAGCCGGTCAATGTGGTTAATGTATTGGCGGTATTTGTGGGACTCCAAATTCTGCTTTTACTGATGTCCGCTATTATTGCACTGCCACGGAATATACTCCGTTTTATCCCTGGAACACGCTCACTGCAGGATCTTTTTGGTGTGTTGAGTCCGGGACGGTTAGCGCCTACAATCGCACGGTTTTTATCGCCAGATTACCGTTTGGCCTTTGAAGCAGCCTTGGGTCGCCAAAAGGCGCACCATATTACGTATGGCCGCGTGAGGAAATGGTTGATACTGCAATTCTCCCAGGTATTTGCCGTGGCTTTCAATTTGGGAGCATTAATCGGCTGCCTTTATCTAGTTACGATTTCTGATCTAGCCTTTGGATGGAGTACGACATTAACGTTTCAGGCTGAAAAATTCCATTGGTTAGTACAGCAATTAGCTTGGCCGTGGCGCGATTGGCTTGGGAGCGCTGTTCCTTCCGCCAATCTCATTGAGGTGACCCGGTTTTATCGTCTTGACGAAGGCATTTTGCCAAATGCAATGAAGCTAGAGTCTAAAGATGCTTCCATTCTAGGTCAGTGGTGGCAATTTTTGCTTCTAGCAATTATCTTTTATGGTTTGCTACCACGGCTTTTTACGTTAGCTTTTGCTCGCTGGCGCCTTAACGTTGCGTTAAACAATGCTTTCATCCACGCACCAGGGGCTACTCAGGTTCTTGATCGCATGAATCATGCGGTAGTTGAAACGGCGGCGGTAGAACCCGAGGCAGGAGCAGTACCGATGCCAGAGGTGGTGCCATCTTTTCATGGCGAGAATTTCGCTGGAATTAAGGGGTACCTTGTTAATTGGGCTGGAATTAATTTGGATGAAAGTCAGTTAGAAAATACGTTGCGGGCGGCCATGGCGGTAAAGATCGATCAGGTGTTCCATGCGGGCGGTAAAAGCCCTATTGAGCAAGATCAGCGTATTATCGGAAAGTTGCAAGCGGCGGCGGATACAATGGCTATTGTAGTTGCTGTAAAATCATGGGAGCCTCCTCTCTTGGAATTTTTAGATTTTTTAGAAGCACTCCGATCTGCATTGGGTCCACAGCGATTAATTACGGTGATTCCGTTAGCGCTTAACCATAGGGGTGATCTGGTTTCTGCCGATTCCAGTGATTTAGATATTTGGCGGAAAAAGCTGCAGATTCTTGGAGATCCCCAGCTTGATTTTCGCCCATTGAATTTTAAGGCAAGCTAATGTCCGCTCCCGTATTTGCGGTGGTGGGTCATCCTAACAAGGGCAAGTCGAGTATTGTGGCTACACTTGCCCAGGACGATTCGGTCCAAATTTCATTGATACCTGGTACCACTGCTAAATGCCGCCATTTCCCCATGAAGGTGGATGGTGAAGTGCAATATATTTTGGTGGATACACCAGGGTTTCAGCGAGCACGGCAGGTATTGGCATGGATGAAAGCACGGGCGACAACGGCAGCAGAAAGAACCGCAGTCGTTTGCCAGTTTGTGGAATCTCATCGCGATACGGGTAAATTCGTTGACGAATGTGAATTGCTTGAACCTCTCATTAAGGGTGCAGGCATTTTGTATGTTATCGATGGCTCTCGCCCCTATGGCGAGGAGTATGAAGCTGAGATGGAAATTCTCCAATGGACCGGTCAGCCTAGCATCGCCCTTATCAATATGATTGGCCAAGATAGTTATATTGAAGAGTGGCGCGCTGCGTTAAGCCAGTATTTCAGGATTGTTCGAGTATTTAATGCGGTTACGGCAGAGTTTCACAAGCGTCTTGAATTGCTCAAAGCTTTTGGGCAATTGCGAGAGGAATGGCGGGTTCCATTAAGCCTAGCAGTAAAAACCCTAGAAGAAGACCGCCGTGCCCGGCGCCAGCGGAGCGCTTCATGTATCGCGGAGATGTTGGCCGGAATGATATCGCTTAGGGTGACCAAGCGGCTATCCTCTAAAGAAGACGCCCAATCTCATAAAGCATCATTGACTCAAAAGTATCAAGCAAAGCTGCGCAGCTTTGAGCAAAAAGGCCGACGCGCCATTGAAGGCATTTATGATTACCATGAATTAAAATGCCGGGAAAAAGAAATTGAAGTACTCGATGAGGATCTGTTTTCTCTTGATAGTTGGAATATTTGGGGGTTAAAACGGCGTCAACTCCTCACCACAGGCGCAGCAAGTGGAGCATTGGTTGGTTCGGGTGTCGATCTAGCAGTGGGCGGGAGCTCTTTGTTATTGGGTGCAACCATTGGTTCCATGGTGGGAGGGGCCTCGGCCTGGTTCTCTTATAACCGTATTGCGGACGTTAAAATGCTAGGATTGCCGTTGGGTGGAACAGAACTCCGGGTGGGACCCGCCGGCAACATTAATTTTCCCTACGTGGTGTTGGGACGGGCGCTTTATCACCATGCCGCCGTGACCCGCCGGACTCATGCTCAACGGGATATTCTTAGCCTTGATAATGCAACTGAAACCGCCAGCGCTCGATCTCTTCCAGAACAGCAGCGGAAAAAATTAGAAAAAGTGTTTACCCAACTTCGAAATACGGAGGATAATAATGCCGATCCCACTTTAGTAGACCGCTTAGCGGGAATTATTGAGAATATTATGGAAGATTCGGATCGAATAGTTTAGGGCTCTTGGTTTAAACTGCGATCATATATGGCTATTTTCTAGTACGGGATAAAACTATCTCCGAGAGGATTCAATATCAGGATGAGGGATATTCTTACCATAGAAAATTTCCAGCATTTCGTTCTTTACTCGATCAGCAATTGCTTGCTGCTCCTGGGAGGCAAGGTCACAAGCATTTCCTCCAAATAGGTAATCATCAAGCTCAAAATCCTTAAGCATCATCTTGGTGTGAAAGATATTTTCCTGATAAATATTCACATCGATCATATGGTACCGTCCCTTGGTGTCTTCAGCGATGAAATTTTGAATGGAATTGATGGCGTGATCAATAAAATGCTTTCCTCCATACACGTTGCGGGTAAAGCCCCGCACCCGATAATCCATAGTGACGATATCCGATTCTAAACTATGAATAAGATAGTTTAGAGCTCGTAATGGCGATACCCGGCCGCAAGTGGAAACATCGATGTCTGCGCGGAATGTACTAATCCCGTTTTCCGGGTGACTCTCCGGGTAAGTATGGACGGTGAGATGGCTCTTATCTAAGTGACAGACGAGACTTTCCGGCAGAGGTCCCGGTTCTTCCGCGTTGGTAAATTGCTGATGTATCTCAGTCTCATCCTCAGCAATCAGCATGGTCACGCTGGCCCCCTGGGGTTCATAATTTTGCCGGGCAACATTCAAGATGTTAGCGCCAATAATTTCGGCAACCTCAGTGAGGATATGAGTTAGCCGCTCAGCATTATATTCTTCATCGATATATTCAATATATTCTCGGCGCTGCTGGAATGTTTGAGCATAACAAATATCATAAACATTGAAGCTCAACGTCTTGGTTAAGTTATTGAAACCATGTAACTTAATTTTGTTAAAGGCACGGGTCATCGCTGGTGTCCCTTTCCTTCTGGCTGGCTAATGATGCTATTATTAACTCCTCTAGCGGGCCGCGCATTATCCACTATTTTGCAGTAAAAGAGGAGTGGTAAATAAGCTGCAGGATTGTGCCGGCAGGATCGGTACAGTAGAAACTACGCGCGCCATCCCGATGAGTGCGCGGCATTGTTTTTATGGGAACATGCTGGGCCTTGAGATACTCATACCAAGCGTCTATCGCCTCAGGAGTACGAATAGCAAAGCCCATATGATCCAATCTCTGTGGTCCTTCCGGGAGTTGATCCGGAGGCGTTCGGTGTAATGCTAGACTATCGTTTCCCGAAGTAAGATATACATTATCTGGATCTGGACGCCATTCGACTCGCATCCCAAGGAGTTCTACATAGAAATTTTCGCAGGCATCAAGATCGCTTACGAATAAGGCCACATGGCGCAGACCGGCTGTCGCTGGAGGTTTATTCAATAGTCGCTATCCTCTCAAAAATTACCTATAAACTTAAGTTCTACCATTACGGCGGCTTCTAATACAACCCCATTGTTTTAGTTTAGGTATAGATTAGGCATTTTTTCTTCAAGCTAGTCGATATCAATAATCTCGTAATCATGGCTAATAGAAGCGACTTTACCCAACATGATAGAAGCGGAGCAGTATTTTTCGCTAGAGAGTTTAATGGCTCTTTTGACATGATGTTCTTTGAGTCCGTGGCCAGAAACTTTAAAATGGACATGAATATGGGTAAATACTTTGGGTATGGTTTCCGCCCGCTTGGCCGAAATCTCTACCACGCAGTCGGTAATGGGCTGCCGGCTTTTCTGTAAAATTTGCACAACATCAAAGGCGGTACAGCCACCCAGACCTAGCAAGAGCATTTCCATGGGCCGAACGCCTCGGTTGTGCCCACCGTTCCCAGGAGGTCCATCCATCACTATGGTATGGCCACTTCCTGATTGGCCGGTAAAGCTGCTTTTCTCGATCCATTTAATACGGGCTTTCATAAACGATAGCTCCAGGGTAATTAAAGATGTTCCTATTGTTGCCAATACTACTATAGGTTGAGTTCACTATAGGATAAGAGCGCTGAGTCATGATTGGGTCTAGGCTAGAAAGGACTACCATGGGACGGAATTTGCCCCTAGCGGGACAGGATTCCATCGAGTGTTTCCTTGAGTATTGTCATATTAAGAATTTTTCTGCTAAGGTACCCATTCTTCGCCCTGGAGACCCAGCGGATACGCTGTATTATATTCGCAAGGGCTCTGCAACCGTCTATATAGAAGACGAAGAGGGCAACCAGCTTATCTTGGCCTACCTTAACCAGGGAGATTTTATCGGTGAGATGGGGTTGTTCGCCGAGATTCAGAATCGGAGTGTGCTCATACAAGCCCGAACTCCCTGCCAGTTAGCGGCAATCACCTATGAGCGACTGCGGTATTTATCCCAAGGGCCGCTGGCAGAGCATTATCATCGGATTTTGCTCGCTCTTGGCCGTCAACTCACTCGGCGCCTCCTGGAAACTAATCGCAAAGTTAGCCATCTAGTCTTTATGGATGTAGCCGGCAGGGTTGCGCGAACATTGTTAGATCTGTGCCAGCAGCCCGATGCCATGACTCATCCTGACGGTATGCAGATCCGTATTACTCGGCAGGAGATAAGCCGAATCGTAGGCTGCTCCCGGGAGATGGCAGGGAGGGTGCTTAAAGAGCTGCAGCAGCAGGGTTCGATTTGGGCTAAAGGCAAGACCATTGTGGTTTATGGCACCCGCTAATTTAGGCTGATTGCTTAGCTACCCAAAAATGAAATAGTAAGCCTGTTCAGTAAGTTATACATAAGTAAGCGATAAGGCCAGGATGAACAGGTTTATCGCCAAATAAAGATTCATCTCTCATGATGACTGCTTACTTAGGATCTACTTAAGCCAGAGCATGATTGCAGCAAGAGACAGATAAACGTTCAACAAGGTTACGCTCTGCATACAGTGCGTAATCACAGTCGCGTTGTATGCAGCGATTTTTCTTCGGGGGAATAATGACGTTAATGGTATCGCCATCATAGCCTCTTATCCGCCCAGCACCACAGGTGTCATAAAGCCAGAGATTAAGGGGATTGTAGGCGTGTAATCAGACATCTGCCCCGGTGTTAAAATAACCACAACGGGTCGCCATGCGCTTCACATAGGGTACAGATTTTGTTATTAAACCATCGCTTGAACGACCGATACTTTCCGAATTTTCAGTTCTCTTGAATTCCTACATTAGGGGGGTGAGATTTAACTTGGAGTTTCTCCATGACTGATTTCAATTTTCCTCCTACAAAATTTCATCCGCTTGGATAATTCGCGGTCCCTAGTAGCCTTCGGCAAAGGGGTTTCCCTTCGGGTGCTCCCCATCCCAGGTTCCGCGAACAAGCGCATGCTAGCGCTAATTCATGGCCAAACGCAAGCAATGCTGGCCCTCACGCTTGATGCGCCGTTTCACTTCGCACGCTCGCGAGGGGGTCATTAAAAACATCCGTGTTTAATTCCAATGCACTACCGCGGACTAAATTCAGGTGGCAATTTCCGTCAGTGTGCGCCTGCACGGGCTATCTACAAAAAGGTACGTGTGTTCTTTTTGCCTTGCGATCGTGTCCTTAAGTGTATCCCGGAACAGGGTTTATTGATTGTAAAATTCTAGGCTTAATTCCTATGGCGAAACTCCAAAGCCGCTTCAAGCATGAGGTGGAATTGGCCACCGTGTAAAAGAATTGAACACCGAGCAATAATGTAAGCTATTGAAAATAAATATAAATATATTTAAGTTAATAATCCAGCATTGGCAAGATGTAAAAATTAGCGAAAATTAATCACGAGTTAACCATGTAAGGGCATGGTAAGTATTTGAAATATAATATTATATACAAGGTCGGCATATAATTTGTATTAGAATTATAGATCATTAAAAGGCGTAATTTTTTATATTTGCGAGGAAGCTACGGATGTTGAGGTTGCCTAGCATCCTTAATAGCTACAAAAAGTATGGATAAACATGATATCCACCAAGATCCCTTATTATCTGTTGAAGAGCAAGATTGGCCACAGTCAAAGCAGGACAGTTCTGCTCCGAGCCCCAGTTCTGAATTTATTCGGCCATATACGGGTCGTACTGGAAGGCGACGCCGCAGTGCTCTAAAAATTAAGCTACTTCAGCTTGCGTTGGGTAGTTCCATTTTTTTATTCTCATTAACAATCTTGCTTCTATGGATTTATATTTCTGGATTATCTGCGGAAAATAATCGCATTTCGGCAGAATTTAATAAACAAAGACGGCATTTGGTGGCAGCGACCGCAGCGTTGGAAAAGCTGCAGAATGAACGGAACGCGCTGGTTCAAGGGCGATTGCCCTATTTATTACCGTTAGAGTATGACAGGGCTATTTCTGTTACTGACCAATATCTACGGAATATTATTTTTACCCTAACAAAAAATCAAGGCGAAACAGCAACCGAATACCGGGTGGTATTGCAAAACGATGGATCGTCCGCGATATATCCTGAAGTAAAAATTCTACTTTTCGATAAGCTAGGTATTCAAGTTGGTTCGGCAGAGATCACCAACGGTGAGCAGTCCTCTGATGAAGCAATTCTCGATCCAGGGGAAGTACGCTCTTACTCCGGAAGTGTTAATTTTTTTCGTCCAGGGAATCCTCATTACTTCCATGCGGCCGTCTATTAAGGTTGGTCTGGCCGCGACTAATCCCTTAATTTAATTTGTTTTAAGCAGGTTTACTAAAAATCGCATCAAGCCCTGCCAGCGACTTTTATAGAACATAACGTCTTCGGTAAACTAAAAATTAATGAAGCGAGCCTACAAAGCGCGTATCTATCCGGGATTCGCCCAAGTCAAGCTGCTGGCTTATTCGTTCTGGTATGGGCGTTTCGTCTGGAACAATATGCTCGAATATTGTGCGGATGCCCATTATTCAGAGCAGCATTGGGGCAAGCATTTCTGCGAATGAACGGAAGGTATCGAGTGCGATCTTCGACAATCCTTGCGGGGCCGAGGGGCCATCTGCTGGAAAACACGGGCTCAATAGCCTAAATTCAAGCGCAAGCGTGTCCGGTAGAATACGGTTGATCCAGGCCATGTTCTGCGTCGATGAAAAGCAAGTATTTATCGCTACATTTGCTGGAACGGCAAAAGGTAGGATGAGCCGTGGCCGAGACCGAGCACGGTTTTCCTAGCTCAAAGCGCTGTTAGACCAAAGTTGCAGGCATGCCACTGTGTTCCTGCCTTTTGGATATTCGTAAATAGGTGAGCCCTGCTTGTGGTGGTACTCCCCGCAAGTGCGGCATTGCGATAGTATAGCATGTCAAAACCGCCGGAATAGTGGTAGAACCTGTGGAGTGGGGCTGTGCAGTCTAAGCACCGCAGCCTAATAAAGCCGCATCGTAACAGGAAGGTTTTTGGAGCAATTTAAGAACTCTCGCTCATATAGTCTGACGCGCCTAGGGTGGAGGGCGTCAGTATTAAAGTTATCTCATAAAGTTGCGTCTGGAGAAGGATGTGATTTACAGCATGACGGCGTTTGCGCGCCAAGAAGCACAAAGTGATGTAGGAACTTTCACCTGGGAACTGCGTTCCGTTAATCACCGCTATTTGGATATTTCAGTGCGTTTACCGGAAGAATTGCGCTTTATTGAAAGCCAGCTACGGACGCAAGTGGGCTGCCGGCTCAAACGAGGAAAAGTTGACTGCACTTTGCGTTATCTCCCTCCTTCTGAGCAGGCCCCCAAATTCTCTCTGAACGAACAAGTAACTCGCCAATTGGTGCAGCTATGCGAAGAGATTGAGGCTTTATCCCATAATCCTGCTCCCCTCAATAGTCTGGAAGTATTGCGCTGGCCAGGCGTGTTGCAAACTCCTCCCGTGGACGGGGAGCAGCTGAAAATTGGGGCTTTATCCGCCTTGGAAGAAGCCTTAAATCAGATGCTGGAGACCCGAGCTGCGGAAGGGCGCCGCTTAGCCGCATTTATCACTCAGCGCTGTGAAGAAATCGAGGCCATTATCGTGCGGGTCCGTGCCCATTTACCTCAAGCCATGCTCCATTTTCGGGAACGTTTGCTAGCACGGCTAGAGGTGGTTCAGGCTGATCTGGAACAGGGGCGGATAGAACAAGAGCTAGTACTTTTTGCCCAAAAGAGCGATATCACAGAAGAATTGGATCGGCTTCAATCTCATATGGCTGAAGTACGGGAAGTATTTCAGCGTAAGGAGCCTATTGGCCGGCGTTTGGATTTTCTGATGCAGGAACTTAACCGAGAAGCCAATACTCTGGCTGCTAAATCCGCCGATGTGGAGATTAGTCAGGATGCGGTTGAGCTTAAAGTGCTTATCGAACAAGTACGGGAACAGATTCAAAACATCGAATAACCTTCATAGACTTTGTAAAAGCAGAGCGGTCCCGCCGTCATAGATGCTTTCTTTATAAGGAGTCGCTCTGCTGAACAACTCGCGTTGTCCTTGTTGCGGATTATCGCGTATTAAGAAAAACCCCCTGCGCCTACTCCAGCAAGCAAAATTATGTCTGTGCGGTCTGCGGGTGGCGGTTTGTGATCGAGGCTCATCATATTGACGAGAGCACAGGCCATGGCTCTCCTGTGTCTGGAAGCCCAAGGGAGATTTTTGGGCTGTAAAGCGAACAAGCAATGATTCTGGTCGGCGCTCGATCCGCGTTCGCGCCCAGGTATTAGACTTCTAGGTCGGCGACCGCTCACGGAACAGTATCTGTCAGCCACGGCAGCGCCTTGCGGAAAGCTACCGCAAACAAGCCGCTTTTACCGACATCGGGTTTGAGAAATTCCGCAAGAAAAACACCCAAGGGACAGTCCTTGGAAGAGATGGAAACGATATATTCCCTAACAGGAAACTCACGGAAGCGATTGAGCCTTTCTATTCTAAATTACCGCCCTGTTAGTATTGAATAAATGCTGCGGATTTATTTCCTGCAGCACTGGTTTATACTAATTTGTATTACAAGCAGTCATTCTCAAATAAGGGAAGTCGGTGAGGGAGCGGAGGCGATGGGGTTTATCCGCGAGCTGATTGAGGACGGTGCAGAGTGTATTTTCTAGCTCCTTATAAGCAAAGAGAAGGGAGGGCTTAGCCAAGGTTTTCTCTCGCAGCTCTTCCCAAAAGATACTTAACCGGGTTGAGTTCCGAGCTACGGGCCGGCTGAGGGACTAAGCGGATGTTCTTGGGCACGCTTAACTAGGGGGGGGCCAACCGGCACGGCTGACAAGTATAAGACTAAAGTATTCGGAGAACTCCTAAGCCACCTGCGCTAGAAACAAGGCCATCATCTCGGTATTGGCGGTGGGCAGCAGCAAGGCCGTTAAACGTCCCAACGGCGCACCCTTGCGCACAATTCAGAAACAGCCTTAATAGATTGCTGGCGGTCTTTTTTGCTATGCCGCCCATTGTTCTTGCGCCCCGGCAAATGCGGCTCCAGGAATGCCCATACTTCGTCTGATAGGTCATGTCGGCGATGTGAAGGTGTCATATGAGATCCTCTTTCTTACACAGAATTTCATATTTTTTATCGAGTGACTACACTATTTATATCTAAATTTATAAATATTGAGACATTTGTGTTATATTCATTCATACTGTTGTGATGAGATGTTCAATTGATTTGCGCAAACGAGTAATCGATTTTGTAAGGGGCGGTGGAAGCAAGGCGGAAGCGGCCCGGAGATTTCAGGTAGGCCGCGCGAGCATTTATCGCTGGTTGTCGCAGGATGATGCGCTGTGTTACGAGCGTCCCGGCCCTCGCCGTTCACACAAGCTGGACTGGGAGGCTTTACGGGTCCATGTGGAAGACAAGGCTGCTCTCACCTATAAAGAACGCGCCCGGCATTTTGGCGTTTCGTATTACTGTATTTGGCATGCGATGCACAAAATGGGGTTAACCCGTAAAAAAAATGACGGGGTACACGCAGCGCTGTAATATGAAAAGAAAGAGCTTTCTTCGCCTTCGTGAACGCTATCGCCGCCGCGGCAAAAGATTTGTCTATCTTGATGAAAGCGGTTTTGAGCCGGAGGTTTCCCGTCGTTACGCTTACGCTCCAAAGGGGCGGCGTGTTTATGGTCTGATCTCCGGTCATCGCAGACCGCGAACCTCTTTATTGGCCGCCCGTATGGATGAAGGCTTTGAAGCGCCGTTTCTATTTGAGGGAACCTGTAACACGGCTGTGTTCAATGCATGGCTGGAAAAAGAGCTTTGCCCCTTGCTCAACAGCAACCACATTGTCATCATGGATAATGCTCCGTTCCACAAAGCCGTTTCTTCACGTGAAATCATCAAAAAAACAGGGGCGGGAATTTTATTCCTCCCCCCTTATTCCCCTGACTTTAACCCCATAGAAAAAGACTTCGGAAATATCAAAAAAATCAGAGAATACAACGAACATGAAACCCTTGAGAATATCGTTGCAGCGTATCAGTAATTATAGATTTAGCTATACTTGACGTACCTGGCATTTTAACCGCTTTTGAGGAAAACCTTCATGCCGGAATTTAGCTTCATCCCGGGCAGTCTGCTGCTGTCGTCTACGCTTGCTTACGTGGGCCTGATGCCGGATATCATCGACTGCGATGCCAAGAAAGCGGTTCCCAATTCGGTTATGGAGGTCCCTGTGGGGGTAAGTGGCCGCTGTGATCCCAAGAAAGCCGCCGGGGAGATGAAGAAGGGTGTGGTCCGCACGGTGCAAGACAGCAGGGAGGAAACTCGTGATTCGGTGGAGAATAAAGTAGGGGATAGCTGCGGCGAGGGCAAGCGCCGTTTAAATCAGGACGGCGACTGACGCAGGGAGGAGGGGTTCCCCGCCATACCCCGGAATTGGCCACGCATGATGGGGTGTTTCGCCACGAGGAGATTGGTATCGCGAAGTCGGTGCTGACGAAGGTCAGACCATAGAAGCAGCTGCGTGGCCTGTTGCTCAAGTCAGTGACTACGCCCCAGTGTGCACCAGATTATCTTGGAGAGAGGGGGTATTGTTCTCCTTTTAAAAATTCTGCCGGGATACTTAATTTATTCCTATGGAACTATTCTATATACTGCTGGTTCTGTTGCTAACTACCCGTTTATTGGGTGAATTTTCCAAGCGTATCGGCCAACCCTCCCTTGTTGGAGAGGTGATGGCAGGAATAGCGCTTGGCGCCCTGGCCGCTGAATTTCCCGACAACTTTCCTGCCTTAGTTGGCATCACGGAAGATAAGGTCTTTATTGCGCTCACCGATCTGGCCATCTTTTTCCTCATGCTCTTGGCGGGAATGCAGATGCGTCTGCAAGAACTCGCCAAAGTTTCCCGCAGCGCTTTTTTCGTCGCTGTGGGGGGTATGGTTGTCCCTATGGCCCTAGGGCTAGGTCTAGGGTGGCTACTGATTCCTGATTCCCATTACAAGCAGGCCCAAGCCCTGTTCCTTGGCACCGCCCTGGCTATCACGGCAGTCCCGGTAGTGGTTCGGGTTCTCATGGATTTAGGCACCCTCCGTTCGCGGGTAGGTCAGACCATCGTCTCAGCGGCCTTCTTCGATGATGTGCTCAGTTTGTTGTTACTAGCAGTGCTAACGGCCATGCTCAATACGGGCGAGTTCCCGGATATTAGCTCGCTCCTGTATTTGTTGGGCCAGGTTCTGCTTTTCTTTATGGTAACTGGTGTAGTTGGCTATTTCACATTGCCCTTCATTGGCAAGTTTATTACCCGGTTTCGTCTTGATGAAATTAACTTTAGTGGCTTGCTCATCATTGCCTTGGCTAATGCCGTCCTCGCGGAAATGCTTGGCATGCATTTTATCCTAGGGGCTTTTATTACCGGCGTGCTTTTTACGCCAAAAACCATCAATAAGATGGCCTACGAAGAGAACAAACGCAGGCTCAGCGGAATCAGTGAGGGTTTCCTCGCTCCTTTGTTCTTCGCTTCCATTGGCCTGCACCTTGATCTGAGCGCTATTACTGAAGATCCCATTTTTGTGATTTATCTCATCTATGCCGCTTTTGTCTGCAAATTCATTGGCGCGGGACTGCCTGCCTATTGGTCAGGTTTCTCCATCCGCGACGCTGCTGCTGTCGGTACAGGCATGAGTGCTCGGGGAGCTGTGGAACTTATTATTGCCGACATCGCTTTGCAGGCAGGATTGTTCCAAAGACCGGAACCTACGCCCTCAATAGTGGAAAACTTATTCTCAGCTATTGTTATCATGGCTCTCGCCACCACATTGGTGACTCCTCTCTTCCTCAAAATATTACTAGGCCGTAGAAAAGGGACGGAGAAAAAATCCGATAACGCCAAATTGACCCGTACCGACAAAAAATAGCGCTTGCCTCTCTAAAAGCGAGGCTTATGTTTCCTTCGATTAATGACTTTCGCCCTCTGCTCCCTCGGTTTCTATACGCTCTTTAAGCTTGGCATAGGCTTCCATTAACGTGGGTTCCATCACCACAGATCGGCCATCGCTGATAATAATACGCTCCAGCTTAGGAATTCTTACGTCATCTTTGATGGTGAGAAAAACGGGCTGGATATAAAGAATCACCTGATCCACTGGCATAATGATCATATCCCCTAAAACAACTTTGGAGTCGTCCTGGTTCCACAGGGTAAATTGGGCGGAGACTTTGGGATCTTCATTAATAACGGCATTGATTTGAGCAGGTCCAAACACCAATTCCCCTTTAGGAAAGCTATAAGCAATGAGTTTGCCATAATAAGGATCATCGCTGCCCGCCACGAGCATGGCCCGCATATTATCCTGCCCTTTGACAATCATGGGTAGAAACAAAAGAAAATCAAGCCTATTCTCTTCGATCAAATCCAACGTCAGATAATAGGGCCGTAAACGAGTTTCTGATTCTCTATTATATTTTTGCGCAAACGTCCACATATCCTCCTGCTGATAAAATATTTCTAGATCAGTTTGATGGTATTTGGCGTAAATCCCCATTTGTATTTCAAATAAGTCCTTGGGATAACGGATATGAGCCCGAATATCCTCGGGCATTTGCTCTTTAGGTTTGAAAAGTCCTGGATAAATGCGGCTATAAGCCTGGATGATGGGATCGCTAGAATCAAATATATAGTAGTTAACCGTGCCGTGGTAAGCATCTACCACGATTTTTACTGAGTTACGAATATAATTGATTTTTTCACTGCCCTTGGGTGGAATAGGAAACTCAAACCTCATTAACCCCAGAACATCAGCGTTAGGATACCAAGTTGAGGCCGTATAGGCGTCCTGAATCCAGTATAATCCCTCGGTAGTAGCCACCAAATAAGGAGCAGCATCTAGAAGAAGATAGGGAGTTAAAGTTTCAATGCGTTCGATGATATTACGCCGAAAGAGTATTTTGCTTTTATCGTAGGTTTGGGTAGTAAAGAATATATCCTTATCCTGAAAATAGACAGAAAAAATATATTTTTCAAACAACGAGGACAGGGACACGCCGCCTTTTCCTTGGTAGTCCGTCATTACATTGGCGTTTCCCTTTGGATAATCGAATTCCCTATTCTCATTAGGCGCAATCGCATAACGATAAGATCCTCGGCCATAATAGATACCGGGCTGCTTAATATTAAATCCCTCATCGGACTCCGGTGGAATTCCACGGATAAACCAATCCATAGATGCCTCTCCCTGTCCTTGGCCAGCCGAGCTCATCGCCAGCCCATAACCATGGGTATAGAGCAAATGTTCATTTACCCACTTCTGGGCGCCGCTTGGAAGCTTATCGTAGTTTAATTCCCGTGCGCCTAGAAAAACTTGCTGCTTTTTCCCGTTAATCATGTACCGATCAACGTTTTCCGCAGGAAATCCATAGTAAGTCCGCAGTTGCTGAAGCTGACGATACACTTGTCCTACTAGCTCCTTATCCCAAACGGGAACATTATGGAGGAGATCCTGAACTTTGGCGTTAAAAATATTTTTTAGGGCTTTTTTTCTTTCAAATTTTCTGACTTCTACATTACTAAGTTTATAGGCATCCAAGGTGGCTTTAATGCTATTTTCTATAAAAGGTTTTTGTATAGATAATTCATTAGGTTTAACAATATATTCTTGAGTGGCCCAATGTAAAAAATGAAAATGGCGGGCACCCAGAGAAAGGATAAAAAGTAAGGAAAAAACTGCGAGTGTCTTTAATCCTTTGCGTTTATGGATAAACAATAGCAAGAAAAAGGCAATGCCTAATAGGAAAAACATGGATAGCCAAATAAAAGGCAGAATAACCCGCATCTCAACGAAACCAGGGCCGGAAAACAAGGGCTGATGGGCTTCACTGTAGACAAGCCCGTTACGCTGCAGGAAAAAATCCCATATTTCTATAAAGAAAACCATCAATACCAAAATACTCAGATGCCACTTAGCGCCGGTTGGCAAACGTTTGCCATGCTGGGAAAGTAAACGGTTTTCTATCCAGTAAAACAAGGTTAAACTTGCTAAAAGCAACAAAAAAGAGATTAATAAACGCTGCAGGATAAGCACATAAATGGGAAAGGAAAAAAGATAATAGGAAATATTCTTGCCATAAGCCGGATCTTGAATACCCATATCGGGGGCTACAAGATAGAGCAGAAAGGACTCCCATTGCTGAAAAAGAGGCCAGGCAATGATAATACTGAGGACAAGGGAGAGTGGTGTATAAATCCAGAGTGATCCAGTCTGAAACCTGAAAAATAAATTTTTAAATTTTTTTCTTGGTGCGCCTGGTGGAATATCGGCGGGACGTTCCGATCCGAGGTAATGTGAGGCCACCCAAAAATTAACAAAGAAAATAAGAAAAAAAACAATACTTACCTGTATGAAAACAACTAATTGATAAAGCGCTCGTTGCCAAAAATAAAACCCGTAGTCTTGGGCGCTAAACCACCATAAATCTACTAAAAAAGGAATACCTTCAAAACCAGCAATTAGCAAAAAAACAGCGAGAACTACAATGCTAAGACCTAGAATCAAAAATCTACGCTTCCACCGGGACATTCTATTTTTCCTTTTCTAATTAGCTATAACTTCTCTCTTGAAGACCACTTTGATACTCTCTCAGAAAGACACCCTGGCGCATTTGTGATCATCAAAATTTTTCAGCAGAATTAATCAGATAGGAAAACATCTGCTGTAACAAACGCCTGCACGACCGCACACCACGCCTTAGCGAGGTTATCCAAATCATACCCTCCTCCCCCTAAGCCAAGGATGCGCCCCGAGCTATATTGTTCCGCGATGGCACATAAGCGCTTTGCGGCATGTGCATGGGCTGTAGGGCTATATCCAAGGTGAGTAAGCGGATCGCCCGCCAAACTATCCGCACCGCACTGAAACAAAATGAATTCTGGCTGGCCCCGTTTTAGAAATGCCTCTGCTTGTTCCCAAGATTCTAAAAATTTCTTATCCGTGGCCCCTGGCGGCATAGGAATATTTAGCTTGCTGCCTACGGCAGGGCCAGTGCCCGTTTCATCCTTAGATCCCGTTCCAGGATATAGATAACGGCCATCTTCATGGAGATCAACAATAATCACATTCGGGTCTTCCTCAAAGCCGTAAAACACCCCATCTCCATGATGGGCATCGATATCCACATATCCTATTCGCTGCACCCCATACTGCCGCCGTAACGCTTCAATGGCCACGCCGCAGTCATTAAAGACGCAAAAACCAGCGGCAGCTTCGCGGCGGGCGTGATGCAAACCAGCAATTGGAATAAAAGCTCGCCGGCAAGATCCGGTCATCATGCCATCCACTGCCTTTAGCACGGTTCCCACAACCGCCGCAGCTGCTTCATAAACACCTGGAAAAGCAGGCGTATCCCCATAATCCAGAAAGCCTCTCCCTGCTATGGAAGAGTGCTTAACTCTTTCAACATAGTCAGGGAGATGAAACCATTCAATTTGTTCTTGAGCAGCGATAATCGGCTTCTCCATCACGACTTTTTGATCAAGCTCCTGATGATAGAATTCATCCATAAAGGCGGCCTGTCGGCGGGGGCCAAAAGGATGCCTTTCACCAAAATTATAACGCTGCAATAATTCTCCCATATAAACGCAAACATTTTTGTTCATTTAGAAATTCTCGCTAGACACCCTGCTGTTCATGGCGGGGAGCAAGCGTGGCCTCCATGTATTAAAAATTAAAAAACGGCAATCGGCAGGCTTTGCGTTTTGGCAGAGCCTTTTTCCTCTTGTCATGGCATGTAAACTGATTCGGTCTTTCAAAACTTCCCCCACATAAGTGACCCCCCACTTAGGATGTTTGATTAAACTGCCACGCTTAAACCCATAACTGAGCATGCCGCTGTAAGGCTTTCGAATACCCCCCCTTTGAAAGCAGTCAACGGGGAACAGTTTCGCTAGCCACCTGTGCAGAGCTTCAGCTTCCACTGTCGGCAGGCTTTGGGGGAAGGTGGAAATGGACTGCGGGCACGGTTATCTCTGTTCTTACGGCGCGGGGTTTTCCTAAACTGCCCAGCTCGCCGTATATTCCTCCAAACCTCAATCGCATCCTTGACCTAGATCGATCACCGCATCGGTTTTAACGCCACATCCCTCTTTCTTGTTGCCGGGGTCAATACCTACCGCTATTGGTTGTAACTTTCTATCCCACGGGGCTGCATTCAGCCGCACGCAGAAAACCCCGTGCTTCCAAAAAGGCGTTGCCTTACCTTCTCTAACCCAACGCCTGGTGCGACTCGGTTTAGAGGGAGGCATTCCCGGTATCATTTCCCCTGCCACGAGAAATCCGTTTAACTTTCTGTCTAGTCAACTGTTTTATCTTGATTAATCCGCTTAGCTTGCGGCTTACTTAAGCCCCGTCCTTTAGGAAGGGGTGGTTGACTATCTATAATTTATAAATTGTGGAAATCCACACTTCTATAACAATAGCTTATTTTTTATATTAGTAAATGAAGACAAAAAATACTGTAATTAAGAACAAAGACTAGCAAGGCAAGCTTATAGAGAGAAGTGATGGTTTTTTACTACCTAGCCTGGGACGCCAATTCTTCTCACTGTGGAAATATAAAATATTAATTACTACGTCGGGACTCATTCATAAAGAAAATTGTCACATTTAAATTGAGTCCCAAAAAAACCGGTCCCAACTGAAATTTAGCGAGCAAGGAAATAAACATGTATCGTATGCACTGTGCGGAGATCTGGGGTGGTACCAGAGCCACCAACGAAGACTTATCGACTCGCGCCCTAACCGCTAGTCTCTACTCAAATGCGTCTGAGGGGTGCAAAGGCGGCGATATCTATTACTTTAGTGTCTGCGAAGCGGATATGCTTACCCGTATCGCCATAGCCGATGTAGTCGGACATGGTCCAGATGTTAATCGAATCGGCCGGTGGCTTTACGACGCGCTGGCGGCGCAGGTAAACAGTCATGAAGTTGGCGACGTCCTTGCCAGACTGAATCGGCAGGTAGTTACCGAATGTGGACTTAAGGCAATGACCACGGCGGCAGTTGCTGGTTTCTGTTTCGCCGATACTCAACTTTACATTTCCTATGCTGGACACCCGCCATTGCTGCTTTGGCGGCAGGATGATCAGTGCTGGCGGCCCATCGAGTTGAAGGCGCGCTTGGAAGCAACTAACCTGCCATTAGGGGTGATGAAAGGCATACCCTATGATCAGGAGCAAATCCGGCTCGTCTCCGGGGATCGCCTGTTTCTGTATACGGATGGACTCATTGAGGCCCCAGACGCGCAGGGCCAGCTATTTGGTGAAGAGCGGCTGCGGGCCATCCTTGGGCAGGTTGGCAACGAGAGTTTGCTTCACTTAAAACAAGCCGTTCTGAGGGCTATCCATGAGCATACGGGCGGGATTCTAACCCATGATGATATGACCCTCATAGCAATAGAGATTAATTAACTGCCTAGTGCTTAATGGTATGGGGCTGGTAAGCTAGGGAGGGAGAGATTAAGGTACGGATGCACTTATTTTTAAGCCCCCTAAATACAGGAGAAAGTAGCCAATGACACCGGTTTCAGCCGAAAATAATTTTGACGTACTGGTAGTGGGAGGGGGCACGGCCGGCACCAACGCAGCCCGAGCTGCTTGCAATGCGGGAGCCTCTAGGGTGGGAGTGGTGTATATTCCCGAAATGTTTAACACCTGTGTGCAGGAAGGTTGCATGCCTTCGAAAAGCGTGCTGGCTTCATCCGCCCAGGGATACTCCTTTTTGGAAGCCATATACCGTAAAGATGTGCATCTTAACCGCCTTGCCCGCGCTCTTAAAGGAAAAATGCAAAGAGCGCCCTATACCCTCATTGAAGGAGAGGCGCGGTTTTTGCCAGGAAAAGAAGGAGTAGAAGTCACCCAAGGTAAGAAAACACGCCGCCTATGGGCTAAAAACTATGTTATCGCTACCGGTTCCCATGCTTGGATTCCCCCCATAAAAGGACTTGAGGGTTTACCTGCCGGGCGCATGCTCGTCAGTGACGATATTGTGGGCATTCAAACTCTTCTTGGCGAAGCGCCTAAACGGTTACTGGTACTGGGTGGTGGCCCCATTGGCCTGGAGTTGGCCACCTTTTTTGCACGGTTAGGAACAGAAGTGCTTATCCTTGATACCGCCGGTCTTTTGGGGCACTTTGATTCCGAGTTTGGCGAAGCACGGCTTCGCGCCCTGAAAACCACGCCTCACATGAACAGTTTGGTACCTGGAGAACTCCAATCGGTAGCCGACACCGCAAACGGGCTATTATGCCATATTGTCCATCAAGGCAACCTGCTTGAACGCTATGCCGACAAGCTATTAATTGCTACTGGACGGAGACCGAATATTGAGGCGCTAGCCCTAGAAAATGCCGAGGTGCAGGTAGAGGGCTCCACCATCCAGCATAATGAATACCTCCAGACCAGCAATCCTCATATCTATATTGCGGGCGATGCGATCAACCATCACCAAATATTGCATTACGCGGCGGAAATGGGTCAGGTTGCCGGCGCCAATGCGGCTTACGGCAAACCCACTGCGGTTATGGATTATCAAAAATTTTCCCTGGCAATTACTTTCGATGAATATCCTTCTGCGCTGATTGGCTTAACGGAGAGAGAGGCCAAGGCACAGGGTTATGATGTCATCTCAGCTACCCAGGATTTATCTTCCCTGGGGATGGGTATTCTCGAGGATCTTCCTTGGGGCCTTTGGAAATTGGTGGCTGATCGCAGGGATGGCCGTGTACTAGGGTCCCAGATTTTTGGCCCCTCATCAGCGCCGGAGATCATCCAGCTTCTGTCTCCTATTCTGTATTACCAAGGAACTCTGAGAGATATAGTACGCATGACCTGGTATCATCCCACCTATGCAGAACTCCTCCGCTCTCTGGCCCGTAGGCTTTGTTCAGAAAACGGAATTGAATGCCCTGGTGCTTAGATTAAACTTAACCATTATAAAATCAATAAGGACGCCTGAAATGGTGATGGCGACCGAAATGATGCCTGTGTCGATGATAAAAACGGAAACCATGGCTACTATAACGAGGACGGTAGTAGGAGCCATAGTAGGGACGATAATAATGTCCAGGATAATACCCTAGAGAGTAGCCCCCTCCATAATAAGCGCATCCAGAAAGGCTCATAGCCACTAATATCAATATTAATGCGAAAAGCAAAATAATTCGTCTTGCTAAAAATCTCATCGCTGCTCATCGCAGGCTCAAACCCGGGAACGGGAAAAGGTCTTGAAGCCGTTAAATATAAAAGCTATAAATATCCGACCCTGAAGGAAGCTTGAGGTTCACCAAGCTAATCCTGGCGAGCGTTAGCTTTAATGTTCGAATATCTTCCAGGGCAATCCGCTCATAGCCCGCCGTTAGGCTGTGGCTCAGCTCCATGGGGAGGGACCACCGTAAGCGTGGGGTGGGGGTGAGTAGCTCGGCGATGGGCCGGGCGTTAAAGGGGCCGGGCATCACCCGAAAAAAAAGTGTTCTACAATCCCAAGCGCGAGAGCGAGCCGCTCCAACGGCAATGGAGCGCGCATCAAGAGAGCGTCTGCACCTATGCCGCCGAGCAACTGATTTTTCTCGATGAAATGGGGGCGGTGTTCAACCTGAGCTTAGACTATGCCCCCAAAGGTCAGCGGGTCTATGACGAAAAACCCACCGCTAAGGGAGAACGCATCAGCACCCTCGGGGTGCTTTCTCTTCAGGGGCTGGTTACAGGGATGCGCTTTGAGGACACCTTAAACGGGTCCGTGTTTCTCTATTTCTTAGAACAGTTCTTGTGCCCGCCGCTGAAGCCGGGCCAGTGTGTCATTCTCGATAATGCCGCCGCCTATAAAGCTGAGGGGGGCGCTGAACCCATGAGCAAGCTGGCGCTCGACTCCTTTACCTGCCTCCCTATTTTCCAGATCTTAACCCCATTAAAATAGCTTGCTCCAAAGTCAAATATTTTCTCCGAAAAGTCCAAGCACGAACTAAAGAGAGCTTATATCTGGCCCTCGTTCAGATCCTCAACCCTCTCATTCCAGAGCATGCCAAAGTCTATTTCGGACATGTCAGAATACGTGTTTAACTTAATCGGGAAATGCTATAGTCGAAGCGCTTAGGCTTATTGAAGGGTGCCGGGAAGCATGGCCAACTGACTCACCCAATAAAAACTCCAGATGCGAAGATATTCTCGAAATAGAAAGCGGGAGGATAAAAATGCCAGAGTCGCGCCTAAGGTTGAGGCGAAGGAAACGAAACGATGACGGTACCAACAATTAAACTAAGTAAGGCTCCTCCCTCAATGGTCATCACCGCAGTACCGGCAACGAGGGGGTAGTCACTAAAACATAAACAACAAAAAATACCGCCACTGAAACTACCGGCGCTCCAGCAATAGTTTGATGGAGGTATTCTTGATGCGTCTTCAATCTTTCCAGTTCAAGGTACTGAGGCCCCTCAAAATAGAAAAAGGCCCCTATCAGAATCAAAATTAGAAAGATAAAGGTTAGACGCTTTATCGAAAATATTCCTATTCCTCTATTGCTGTTGCGCTGGAGGATAATTATAGAAAAACTACTCAGAGCCTCAATAGCTGGCTTCATGAGCATACATCCGCTCTGTAATGGTGATATTGCCACGTTGGCAGGAGCATTGTTACAAACCTACTGTAAATGCTGTTGCATTTCATTTAATGCTTGGGCGGCAATATAGCTAATATTTTTGTCGTTCTCCTGAGTAAGTTCCTTCAAAGCTTCCGTGGCTATTGCCTCGGCAGAGTTAAAATTTACCGCATGTTGCCAAAGCGCCCCGATCGCTTGAAACCGCTCCTTTGCTGTTAGCGTATCGTTAGCAGCTCTTTCTACTAGCGCGCCGGCTGCGCGGGGATCATCCAGAGCCGCCAATTGGTTGATGGCTTCCGGATACAAACTTTTATGGGGAGATTGCAAAGCATCGATCGCCCGTTGGAATAGTTTTTCGTTATGTTCTTCTTCTTTTGCTGAGCGAATAGGTGCGCTTGCCTTCCCTCCTTCTTCATCCTCCATGCCTGTTGGATCTTCCTCCACAAGGGGCTGAAATTCATCCAAAGTTTGGGGTTTCTCTTCGGCGGTGTTATTGGTATTGGAGAAGGGATCTAGAGCAGACTGTTTAAATGTTGCGGTACCTAACAGAGGTCCAGCGTGGGTTAGTGTTGGTGAAGTTGACAAAAGGAGAATAATATTATGCTCCGCTGTATGGTGCAGGGCATAGGAAAATCCCCTGAGCATTTGTTTAAGGGCTTCTACCAGAGGAGCCTCGGCTATATTTGCCGATACGGGATAATCCGCCAGTTCCGGATCGTTGAAATGGCTTTGCAGTCCCGTTTTAGCCTTAAACTCACGCAAAACCTTAGCCAGGGGAACGTTGTAAATTTCGGCGCTCAATAAGCCTTTTTTATACCGAACAGTTAGTTTGGGATGGGTAATGTCCTGTTTTTTGGTATGGGGAGTAACGGTTGCTGGAGGGCTGGCGGCGTGAGAGCTCGCTAAAAACAACACGAGGACAGGTAACCCGATGATAAGTACCATTGCTAGGCGAGCATTCATAATATTTTCTTCTTTGATGATAGAGAATAAAGGATGGACATCCCTCCTCGTGGTGCAGGAGGGATGCCAAGCTGCCCTTATTGGGCAGGGTTTTCAATGACGGGAGGTACAGGTATAGGCGGTAGAATGATAAATCCAAGCCGTTTCTTAAAGCAATTAATGGTCATCGACGCATCATCCACTACGGCGCTTCCATTCCCATTCGATCTTCTAGCCCGCCAACGGAAAGTATGCACGCCAGCCGGGACGGTGAAAAAAGCAGTACTGCCAATTTCGATCACATTAGGATCATCGACGCCAGGGTTGTTGTTGAGTTCAACTGTACGTGTGACTCCGGCTGCTGGAACCGCGCCATCAAGGCTGAGGCCAAAGGTGTATTGATGGTTGCCAGTGTTGCCACTGACATGCCTTGCATCCGCACTGCCAACGACAGTGCAGTAATGAGTATGGTTTGACAAAAGAACGGGAATGCTTAAGATATTTCGCCAACTGCCATTGTTAAGGGTGACGTTGCTAGTCCTTGAGGAGCCCGTTGCGCCACTATGGGCAAATGCTGGCTGAGAGGCAAAAGCCAGCAAGAGCGGGAATAGTGCGAGCAGCAGCGGGTAATTTTTTGTAACCTTTGTTAGATGGTAAGTATTCATGAGTGGCATCCTCGTAGTAGTCAAGTGACTATCCAGAAGTTTCAGTCAATCCTGGGACCTTGATATGAGGATATGTCTCCAGAAAAATGCTTACCAGGAAGTTTGATACCGGAATTTTGTTAAATTAATTACAAGCGAGTTATTAACAGTACCAGCGCTTGAGTGCGTTGGAATTTATCTTGGGTATTAGAGAATTTAAGAAGCGGGATTGCTTATCTCCAGCAGATAATCCAAAGACCGCAGCTTTATCGGTTAGGTTGGAAAAATTAAGACCAGCAATACCGTATGGGCCGGCAGGAGACACCGGAAGAGGATATGGTTACTGGGGTTAATATATGGGAAGGGAAGGGGTGGAGATAGGAGCTATATGGCTATTCGTCTTCCAGGCAGGCACCGCCAAGACAGTAGCCCCAGGGGGTTATCCTTTGACTAATCCGGCGAAACCCATAAAGGCCATGGACATTAACCCGGCGGTAATCAGCCCGATGGCGGGACCCTGAAAAGGTTGGGGCACTTCTGCTGCCGCAATCCGTTCACGCAGGGCGGCAAATAAGATCAATACCAGGGAGAAGCCAACAGCGGCGCCGAAGCCATAGAGCGCCGAGGATAGGAAGCCATGTTGGTGCTGAATATTTAGCAGGGCCACTCCCAGTACCGCGCAGTTAGTGGTGATCAGTGGTAAAAAAATTCCTAATACCTGATACAAAAGCGGACTGGTTTTATGGACCACCATTTCCGTAAATTGCACCACAAAAGCGATGGCCAGGATAAAGGCGATGGTCCGCAGGTATTCGATTCCCAAGGGCGTCAATAGGTATTCATTAATTAAATAGCTGCACACTGAGGATAGGGTAAGTACAAAAGTTGTCGCCAGTCCCATACCTATTGCAGTTTCCAGCTTTCGGGAGACTCCCATAAAGGGACAGAGTCCTAGAAATTTCACGAGCACAAAATTGTTGACCAGCACCGTGCTGACTAAAATAAGGGCATATTCGCTCATGGGGAAACCTATGCTTATTTGACCCGCATTCCGGGTCGGGCTCCTTCGTCTGGGTTAAGCAGATAAATTTCCTTACCGCCTGGACCCGCTGCCAGCACCATGCCTTCAGAGATTCCAAAGCGCATTTTTCGGGGGGCTAAATTGGCAACCATCACCGTGAGGCGGCCAACCAAACTTTCGGGTGCATAAGCGGCTTTGATCCCGGCAAAGACCTGGCGCGTCTCGCCATCTAAATCCAGTTCCAGGCGCAGAAGTTTGTCGGCTCCTTCCACTTGTTCCGCCTTCAGGATGCGAGCGATTCGTAAGTCGAGCTTGGCAAAACTCTCAAACTGAATGGTTTCGGCAATAGGATGTTCAGCCAAGAGAGCGGTTGGTTTAACCGCATTCGTATTTTGTTGCAGATGTTCTTTGGAGTCTTCAATCATGGCTTCTATCTTTATTTTTTCAGCACGGATCATCAAGGGTTCAAAACGATTAATAGTATGGTTAAGCAAGGGCGTATCGACATCGGACCAGGTCAGGGACTGGCTATTGAAGAATGCCTCGGCTTTTTCTGTTGTCATCGGCAAGACTGGCTTGAGGTAAATCATTAATTGCCGGAAGAGATTGAGCCCAAGGGTGCATACTTCCTGGACTTCCTGTTTTCGTTCTGGATCTTTAATTGCCACCCAGGGTTGCTGTTCATCAATATAGCGGTTAGCTTGATCCGCAAGGGCCATGATTTCACGCATAGCGTGGCCGAATTCCCGGGCTTCGTAGTGTTGGGCAAGGTGTTCGCTGGCAGCGACAAATTTTTGAAATAGCGATTTCTCTACCAATCGATCCGCAAGACGATTTTGAAAATGCTTGTTTATAAAACCCGCGCAGCGACTGGCGATATTGATCACTTTACCAACTAGATCAGCATTGACCCGAGACATAAAATCATCGAAATTCAGGTCTAGATCCTCAATGCCGCTGCCTAACTTGGCGGCAAAATAATAACGCAGGTACTCTGGATTTAAATGTTTGAGGTAGGTGCGGGCCTTGATAAAAGTTCCCCGGGATTTAGACATTTTTTGGCCATTGACGGTTAAAAAGCCGTGGGCAAAAATGGCCGTGGGTAAACGGAAGCCGGCACCGTGGAGCATGGCGGGCCAAAACAGTGCGTGGAAATAGAGAATATCTTTGCCAATAAAATGATAAAGCTCGGCGGTGCTATGGGGGGTCATGAACGAATCAAAATCAAGTCCTTCACGATCACAAAGATGCTTGAAACTGGCCAGATAGCCAATGGGCGCGTCGAGCCAAACATAAAAATATTTATCGGTGCTCTCCGGGATGGGGAAACCAAAGTAGGGAGCATCCCGGGAGATATCCCAGTCCTGCAACCCTGCCTCAAACCACTCATTTAATTTATTGGCCATTTCTGGCTGAAGGTGGCCCCCTTGGGTCCATCTCTTCAATAGAGGTTCAAAGTCGTTAAGCTTGAAAAAATAATGTTCAGATTCCCGCTCTATTGGCGGTGTTCCGGAGAGCACCGAAATCGCTTCTTTCAATTCAGTGGGGCTGTAGGTTGCTCCGCAGACTTCACAGTTATCACCGTATTGATCGAGGGCATCGCAGCGGGGGCAGGTGCCGCGAATAAAGCGGTCTGGTAGGAACATCCCCTTGACGGGATCATAGGCTTGTCGAACGATGCGGGTAGTAATGTGTCCCTTGTCTCGGTTACGAAGGTAAATAGTTTCCGAGAGGGTGCGGTTTTCTGCTGAATGGGTGCTGTGGTAGCTATCAAAGCTGATGGCAAAATCGGCAAAATCGGCCTGATGTTCCTGGCTGCATTGGTCAATCAAGGTTTCGGGAGTGACCCCCTCTTGTTGGGCCCGTAGCATAATAGGCGTGCCATGAGCATCATCTGCACAGACGTAATAGCATTCATGGCCGCGCATACGTTGAAAGCGGACCCAGATGTCGGTTTGGATATACTCTACCAAGTGGCCAAGATGGATAGGGCCATTGGCGTAAGGGAGGGCGCTGGTAACAAGAATCCTACGCGGCATATAAATTTAGTGGGAGTTGAAAACCTTATAAGATACCAAATTTACTCTATGCTAGCATCCTGATGGATGTGACGGCTAAGGAATACTGTAGTAAAATACTCAGGAATACGTTTGTATCCCATTTTCCTAGCTAGGAATCTCCCACAAAAATGCCTTTGGAGATTAATGAATATTGCCATGGTTACCCAAACTCAAATTGAAGAGGCTCTGAAGAGCTATCATGACCCCTACCTAGAGCAGGATTTACTCTCTGCCAAGGCGGTGGATTCCATTGCCGTGGATGGGGATAAGGTCAACGTGAAGATCAAGCTGGGGTTTCCCGCCAAAGGTTATATCCCAAAACTGGCGGCGGCTATTGAAAAAGCAACGGCCTCTCTGGAGGGAGTCACTCATACCCAGGTGGAGACTAGCTGGGAAGTCGTTACCCATAAAGTCCAACAGGGGGTCAAACCCTATCCGGAGATTAAAAATATTATTGCGGTGGCTTCGGGTAAGGGGGGCGTGGGTAAATCCACAACGGCTGTTAATCTAGCTTTGGCCTTGGCAGCTGAAGGCGCCACGGTGGGGATGCTGGATGCTGATATCTATGGTCCTAGTCAGCCCCGCATGTTAGGTGTCCAGCAACGGCCCGAATCCCGGGATGGCAAATCAATCGAACCGGTGATGAGCTATGGGATTCAGACCATGTCGATCGGGTTTCTCATCGACGAGGAAGAACCCATGATTTGGCGGGGACCCATGGTGACTTCGGCCCTGCAACAGCTGTTAGGGGATACTAGCTGGCGGAATTTGGATTATTTAGTAGTGGATTTACCGCCAGGAACCGGAGATATCCAGCTTACTTTAGCTCAGCGAGTGCCCGTCAGTGGTGCCGTAATTGTAACCACGCCCCAAGATATTGCCCTCTTGGATGCCCGTAAGGGGCTTAGGATGTTTGAGAAGGTCAAGGTTCCGGTACTGGGGATTGTGGAAAATATGAGCATCCATATTTGTAGCCAGTGCGGGCAGGAAGAGCCAATTTTTGGTGAAGGGGGAGGAGAGCGTATGGCCGCCCAGTACAGCGTCGCTCTTTTAGGGCAGCTTCCTCTCGATAAACGTATCAGGGAAGATGCGGATAGTGGTCATCCCAGCGTTGCTACTGATCCGGAAGGGCGGATTGCTCAGATCTATCGGGATATTGCTCGCCATATCGCAGCCAAACTCTCTTTGCAAGCAAAAGCCCAGAATACTCAATTTCCTAACATTGTGGTTGAAGATAGCTGAGCAGGAGTAGAACACGGCTTTGGCATCCTATCTAACCTTTTCTAGGGTGATACCGCGGAAAGAATATTTTCTATATTCGGTCTGCTTATTACTCAGACGTATTACGTTCACGCTACCCTTTCCGATAAATCTCATCCACTACCGTTCGATGTCATAGCGTTATTAATCCCTCTTTTTAAGCTTTATCACGGCTCCAGCCCCACACATGCATTGCCTGGCGGCTTACCTTTTCAGGCTTGCGAGCCCTACATCCCCTGCAGCGCCCTATTCGCACCAGGGCGGCGGGGGTCCTGCCCATAGGGGCCTGGATACTTAAACTTCCTCTCCCGGCAGAAGGGAGCTTACCTAAGCGGCTGGTGGCCCCCCTCTTTGGGCTATTTCTCCTCCCCTTATCTCATTCAAGCCACCCCTTCTCCGAACTATGTGTAGAGAAGTTTACAGGGGGGGTATTCTTCTAAGCGTTTGAAGGGTGGGATATTTAGGGTATTTTTTAGCCGAGGAGGGGAGAAGTGTTACATAGCTGAAACAAGGAAGGGAGAGGGGGAGGGTGTTGGCGGCGTGTTCCCGGGGGATGGGGGCAAGCTATTGTGTGATATGTCAGCGACTTAGCGCCTTTGGCATGAACTTAGCAGAGGGTAGGTCAGACAGGGGATGTCAAGGAGAGCGCCATGGGATACCCGGTAACAAGACGCCTATGAAAATGAGGGCGTGGCCAGGGTCCACAGAGCGCAGGGAGGCGCGCCTACAAGATGATACTGAATGCTAAAGGAGCACACATTGATGAAACACACCACAGTAATGATGAGCGCGGTTGTGGCCGCCTCCCTGTTAAGCACCTCCGCCCTGGCCCTGGACCGGGCCAACACCTCCGAGAAAGGCAGCTTATTGGTTTTCCCGAATGTGGATGTGAGCGGGGATAGGAATACCATTATTCGCCTCCAGAATGATTACTCCGACTCGGTGAGCCTGAAGTGCTACTGGAAGAACGGGACCAAGTTTTTCACCGACTTTCAAATTGAGCTGACCAAGTTCCAACCCATCTGGATAAGCGCCCGGGATGGTGAGGGGACCTACAGCGTCCCCCCCTTCCCCACCTCCGCCAACCAGGACTACCTGGATAAGATAGGCCACAGTGGCGGTCCATATGCCACCCCCAGCCGGGTGACGTTGCCCGAGCATGCCCGGACCGCAGGTGAGCTGCAATGCTGGGCGGTGGATGGCGGGGGTGCCAGTGAAATTCGCTGGAACCATCTGGCCGGCTCTGCCACGGTGGTGGACGCCTCCCAAGGGACGGCCTATCAATACAACGCCTGGGGTTTTCGCTGCCTGGTCGGGGGCAATGGGGATGCGTGCGTGGTGGCCGATGCGGGTCAACTGGACCTCAATGGCAACGAATACGAAGCCTGCCCGAAGAAGCTCATCGGCCATTTCAGCCCCGCCGAGACCGCTCTTGGGGGCATGCAGGTGCATCGCAATGAGCTGACCCTGGCCTCCTGTAATCAGGACCTGACCCAGGACCAGCAGTTCCACTTCACCAAGCTGAAGTTTAATGTCTGGAACGAGCAGGAAGCCAAATACACGGGGGCCTATCAGTGCATGGACAGCTGGCATCAGGGGCTGCTCGATGGGGTGCAGAACAATGGCCGTAACTTCACCGCCTCGAGCCTCAAGACCGATGTGGCCCGCTTTAAGGTAAGGGGGATGAAGAGCAGCGTCTGTGAGCGTGCTGATAACCGCAAAACCTTCGCCATTGATGAGAGCATTGTGACCGAAGAGGCCGGGCTGCTCGGGGTCATGGCCACCACCTACGGGTTGGGGGAAAGTGATGGCCTCGCCGAGGCGGGCACTACCCTGCACATGCTCGGTCAGCGTGATGGCTTTATCGCCTACGACCCTCAAGAGGTCATTGAGGAGCGTCCCGCTCGCTAGGGCAAGTGCTCTATTAAAATAAGATCAACACCAACAAAGAACACACCCTTTAGCAAGGGACCCTCCTACCAGGTGGGTCCCTTTTTTTGGGGACCTTTAAAATCCCCCCAGCACGGTAAAAGTTCAATGGCAGAGGGTTTTTCCTGGTTTAGTGAATTATCCGGGCTAGCCAAGCTTTCAAAGCGAGTCTCCCCGCATGGTAAAAATCTCGGCTTTTCCTTTTACTACCTGCCCCCTATTCTCCTGAACTTGACCTGATAGAAATCTTATGGCGCTTTAATCCAATATCGCTGGCTGCCTTTTACTCCTTATCAATCCTATGCCAGTCTTTAAAGAAGCGCCTGAAAATATACCTGTCAACTTTGCAAAAAAATACTACATAATTTTTGCTTAGATACTTATTTCGGTCCCTGGCAACGCAGGGCTGCGCTATGGCGGTGAGCTTGTATTTATTGATTACCAAAGGCTGCACTATCTTTTTATAAAGGGAGACGGGTTTTAGGAATGGGCGAGGGATAAAGCCAACAGCTAGTTATAGCGAGGATGAGGGACAATTTTTATTATCCACAGTCGTTGAGATTTCACAAGCGTGCCTTGCTTGTTGAGGGATAGGGATGAAGGATAAAAAGGAAAGATTAGATGCTTAAGAAAAGTATTCTATATGTGGTATTTCTCTTTCGGGGTTTACTTTATCGTGCGGATCTGGGTCTGAGTATTTTGAGAGGAGACGCACAGAAAATGTCATTCGCTATAGTGCCAATGGCCCCCTTGTCCAGTTTGGCATTCCTTCATCTGCTAGAGTGTACAGCAGTGATGGGTATTTGATTGCCGAAGCTAGGGTGGTGATGGATGGGAAAAATTTTTCCGAAGAGGAAATACCTGCGCAGATTGTGCTATTAGAAACTCAATATGCGGGCGGTCGCTTAGGCAAAAAGGTTGTGTATGAAGAAAAATTAATCTTTGATGCTCAAACGGGCAAATTACTTTGGAAGGAATCCCTGGACGGGAAGATAATGATACGAAGATATCTTCTCCGAGGGGCCATCTCCTTCTTAGCTCTAACTTAAACAAGGGTGGGTGCCACGACTTGCTTTCCTGGCCGTCTTCTGATGGTATCAGCGTTTTATGCTTTAGAGTGCATGTCTTAGATATTCTTCTGTTTTTGCTCGAAGCTTAGAAGCAGCTGAATCTACCGGGTTGATAAGCGCTGCTATTATTTCTTCTGCCATTTCTTTGGGAGAGAATCCCCCCTTTTCATTCCCAATATCTGTTAATTCGAGCCGAGGCAGTTTCCCTGTTAATTGACGTCCTTCTAATCCGCTAATTGCTGCGTGAATTTGTCCTTCTTCGATGGTTAACCGCTGGATAACTAACTTAATTTCCTTTTTACCAGTCTGTTTCAGTCTTAGCGGGATAAATTCACCCGCCGTAACAATATTTTTCCTCAAGACGCCAATATTGGATTTGCCAGAGAGGCTAATTTCAAAAAATACCTGAGGTGAGTGGAAAATAATCTCCTTAATGATAATGGGATTCTGCCTGAGGGTGCTGGCATCAATTTTAATACTGATGGTGTCTAAGGCAATGAGACTGGAGCTTGAAAATCCAGGAGGATTGCTAATAGTTAACCGGGATATGGTTCCTCCGCCGGCGGTAGGTGCAATTTTAACGGTGGAAATCTGTACTCTGGTTTGGGTGATTTGGGTGCCATATCTTTCAATGGCGGCCTTAATAAGTCCATTTAGGGAGAACCAAGCATAAATGAGTGCAACTGAAACGATGGCAATAAAAGCGATTGTGCCGACCAGAATCATTTCACCAGTTTCCATTATTTCTCCTTAGTGTAATTTTCGGTATCCAATATTAGGACATAGGGGTGAGCAACTCATAGGCTGCGCGAGGAGAGCCTATTCGGTGATAATCTCCGGTAATTGATGGCGGTTCGCAATCAACAGAGAAGCGCTGTTAGAGGTTAGTATGTATTGCACTGCTTCCAATCCATGATGCTGTTCGCACGATCAATCTCGTTATCGGGGTGCACCGTAAAAAGGTTTTGAGTCATGATACCGCTAACCGTGCGAGGAGGGCGAATTGATTCAGCCGTGTTTTCCATGGTGCCTGCTGATGTACCGACACTTGCTGATAGTGGAGCATTACTAGAACGGCTCGGCGCAAGATAGTTTACGGTGCTGGGTTGGGATGTCGCGCCAGCGCATTTAGCAAGGCGTTATGAACGTTGTGCTCTCCCATAGATTTACCTGGGCTGAAGTGATTTCGCTATTTATCGTATGACTCCTTGGAGGCGGAGTTGGTTGCGTATTTTTTCAATCCGGTTTCGGTTAACCCCAAAGTCGTAGTATCCTAGACGGGCGGCTGAACGAAGGGCAATCATTTTCTGTCGTGGACGCAGCTGAAATTCCAGATCGTCGACAAAACGGAAGATACGACTTTTGGCTATTGCATGCAAGTAATGGCTGGAGGCTGAAATAATTGTTGTTCGGGGCAGTGCGCTGATGATATCTTTCAGTACACCCCATCCTTCTGGGGGGCTAACCTTTAGATGATAGGGCTCAATGTAGTGCTTTTCATCCTTTATGGCTGAATCGCTGCATACACAATTGGGATTAGTGGGGCAGGGGGGGAATTCATTATTGGGAGGACTTTGCATCTCATCTTTCTCCATGGCGCATAAGATAGGTAAAAGGATAGCGATAGCCGGTGGCGCATTTCATTTCTTAAATAGATATGGCTGTAAAACTTGGATTATCTACTTACAAAATAAATTATTTGGCAATGTTAGCTTCTCTTACTTTTAGATATAAAAAGCGGATGAGGTCGTATTCAAAGGGTGATCCTGTTTCATAGTAGCGGAAGTTAGTACGATGCCGTTGATCGATACCTTCGACAAAATAGAAAGGTAACCAGAACCGAAGCTCATCATAATGATCAATATTGGACAAGATAGCATTAAGCAGCAGTGAGTCAGCGGCAAGGCCGATGGCGTCACGTAAATTAGAAGGGCCCAAGACAGGAATAACAAGATAAGGACCTGGCCCTAAACCGTAATGTCCAAGGGTTTGACCAAAATCCTCTCTATGCTGATAGAGTTCCAAGTGGGTTGCTGGATCCCAAATCCCCGCGATACCTATGGTTGAATTTACTATAAAACGGGCTGCTGTTTTTAAGGCTCTGGAAAATTTCAACTGCAATAGGGTATTGGTAAAATTGATGGTTTCTCTAATATTGGAAAAAAAATTTGAAATACCCCTTTCTATTAGATCCGGTGTTATAAACTCATAGGCATTGACGGCGGGCAGAAAAATATACTTGTCAAATTGATAATTGAAAAAATATATGACCCGATTGGCCGGTTCTAGAGGATCGTAGACATCAATGATTGTCAATTCTTCTGATGTTGGAATTTCGCTCAGCGAGTGCTTGGGAGGTATAATGGGAAGCGTTTCGTGGTGAGGCTGAGAAGCGCAGCCTTGTAAAATAGTGACAAGCAGCAGGGTAAAAAATAGCTTAGTCATTGTAGCACACCGCATCATTGATGGGTTATCCTTGGCTAGTTTAGAAAGAAATTCACTATATAATCCACATTATCCTGGTATCCCATATTTCCTAGGTGGCCACCTCGAGGATAAATCTTGGCACGGGATTGGAATACATCCTGCAGGAATTCAAGCTCACCGGGCGCAAGAATGGGATCGTCGGCATTCGTGATTAGACCAATTTTCTTATTTTCCCTGAGGTACTCTTCGATGCTCTTGAGGCTGAGGCTGTGGATGAGTTGATTTCGAGTCAAGCTCGGATGGCGCGTTTCAAAGAAAGGAAAAAGATATTCATCGAAATAATTAAGAAAACCGATCCGGAGACTCACTTTAAAATAATCAGTCAGAGAGTCGGTGAGTGAAAGTTTTAAATTTTTTGGTTTCACATAGCCGGAATTGGTTATAACGTCAGAGACAAATATCATATTAGCTGCGGACCAGCGGAAGGCTAGCCCAATGATGGCCTTTAACGTCTCTTTGCTGGGTTCATATCGTTGATAAGCTTTATAGAAAAATGCATCGTTAAATTCTACTTGTTCTCCAGTTCTATAGATCTCGGTTAACCGATTGAGCACTTTTTTGATGAAGTCGTCCAGGTGTCCCATTCCTCCTGGAATATTCTTGGCAAGCAGTTTATCCAGGATAGAGGCGGAATTATACAGGCTCACGGGAGGGTTAATCATTAATACTCTTTTAAAATTAAAAATATGTTTTTTATCATCTATCTTGGCGACAAATGCAGCCTGAGCTCCTCCAAGGCTATAGCCTGTAAGATAAAAATCGGTGATTTCAATGTCATTTCTTATCTGTTGCCAGGCAAGCTGCATGACCCGGTATAGATCCGCAGAGTCCTCAACAATATGGCCTGGTACCGAATAGGTCGAGGCGGAAGTAACAAAATTTGGATGGGTGGGAGAAGGCAATGAAAGTACATGAAAACCAGCTTGATATAAAGCTTTTTGTAAAATTCGCATGCCGGGCGCGGAGACGCTAGACCCTGTGCCTGAAATAGTAAAAATAAGGGGAGCTTTTTGTTCTTGGGAAGCTAGTGAGTACTTCAAACTTTCGGTATACCAAAGAATTTCTGGAATTTTTCGATTCTTAAAAACCGTTAGTTCTAGGGGAGTAATACTGATTTTATTGGGGAGAGAGGCTTGTAACTGGCCGGGAGTACCGATAACGGTAGCTTCATAAGGATTATTGATTGGGTAGCCATAGGTTTCTGTATCAGCATAAAGAATTGCGCGGGGGGCAGAGAGAAAAATTAAAATGGTAATGATAAAGATTCTCATGGGTGCTTGTCCTGCGCGAGCTGGTTAACTGATAAAGGCTTGTTTGCTTATAAAGAATACGGGTTACAATACTTATGTTCATAACCATAGCGGGGTTGAATGGCCGCTGCAACTTTTTTTGGTTAGATACCGGGGAATTAGCCAGAAGGCTATTATGCCGAGAGGTGAATAAACCTTGAGAGAGATTATGGTCTCAAAAACCGTGTTAGTAATCTGACTATATAGTCTCCAGAGTTTTACCTTTTTGTGCTAGAGATTGTTAAAGCTGTGCTTGGAGTACTCTGTTTGCAGTAAGTAATACACTATAACGATAAATTAAGGACGAAAGGATATTCTTGCTTTCTTCTGCCAGGGACCCTTCCGCTTTGTTGTTATCTGATATGATTCCATAGAAAATACTCTCCTATTCCAAAACCACACGCAAGGCGGGGGGTGTCCTCACTGTGTTTTTTGCAGGCAACTAGCTCCGATCTCTATTTAACCTACCAATACCGTTTTTTTTAGGTTCTCGCAATAAAGCCGACTCTCTCTCAGCACTGCTAACTGGAAATCCCTTTCCTTAGGAATGCCCGCCACTTACTGCTTGGGATTGGAGGGAGCGGGTAGAAAGACAGGAAGTGCCTGAATTTTTGATATCTACCAGGAAGATTCCTATGCTTCTATGGTTGGTAAGATTATTGCCAATATAGTATTATTTCTTAGTCCTTTATTAGGGTTTCTGATAAAAATAGCTTTGCTGACGCCTTAACAAGATATACTTTCCTTATCTTTTATTCAGTAAACTCTAGAATAGACTCTTCTATGAGATGGGTTTCGAAATCGTTAAACTCAGTACGATCAATTTTCTGGTCGCCATTCTTGTCCACCTCATCAAATTTAGAGTACAGTTTCTCCCAGCTTTTTGCTTCTTCTTTGCTCAGATAGTTGTCTAGGTTTTTATCTAGTTCTGAAAAAGTAGGCGGCCGCGCAATCCATTGCTCTTGTTCCTCGCTTAGTTGTGGTGAATGCTGTTCTGCGTAAAGATTCATGCTTAGGAGGATCCCGGATAAAGGGATGACATAAATGAGAAAAGCTCTTTTGTTTATTGATTTAATGGGAAATATGCGTTGATTCATAGCTATTATCTTCCTTATCATAAGTTCTACTAAAAGCATCAAGTAGTTATACTATTAAATAGATTTCTGTGTTGTATTGGTTGATATTTTTGCCTCCTATTCATTGTTCATACCTGATCTCGTGCCTTACAGATCGTCCGACTAAAAACTGATTTATGCCTTATTAGGCATAGGCAGTTCAAAGCATATAATACAAGCGGTCGCAGCTATTTGAAGACGAACTCGCAATAAAAATATTTTCTTAAATATTACCTAAAAATTTGTGGCCTTATTGGGTTTTCTCTTTAAGGGCTTGGCCTGCCTCCTCAATAGTTTCCCTCGTCTTCTCAAACGCTTGTTTGGTAGCTTCTTGGGTATCCTCACTGGCTTCTTCTAGGTTCTTTTTAGTTGCTGCATAGGCGTTCTCGGCCTTTTCCTGGACTGCCTGACCGGCCTCTTTTAAGCGCTCGCCTGTCGCCTCCATGGTTTGATCAATCGTTTCACCAGCACGCTCGGCTGATCCTTTTTGTTCGCAGCCGGCTAGCCAGGTACCGCATGCTAGCAGCAATGACATTATTATAAGTTTAGTTTTCATAGTTTTTTCTTTGGCATTTAGTAAGCAATTGAATATGTTAAGTCTTATCATAAAACATACTAATTTTCACATAAATTTATAATGGCAGTAAACCCCATATGAGCAAGATAAATGGTAGCCATAGAATTTAGGATTTCTGTTCGAAATATATGCGCTCTGATAACCTACTACATTACTAAATATCAAGAATTACATCAGCTGACCACCCCCTTTTGTCTTACTCCAAGCTAAAGCGGTGCGGTGTCACTGCTTTAACATCGACGCCTTGTTCATGGCGTTCTGAATCGAGTTTTTCGTCTACTGCATCTGCCCGTACATGACAAATTCCTTGCTCTCCCAGAGGATACTGTTGGGATTCAATAGAGTTTAGATTCTCTATCATCACGTTCATGGTAGCCTCGCGGCCGCCGAGATAAAAACCTTGGCAAGGTCTTGACTCCAGGCCCGGAATGCCACATCAGCTACCGCGATTTCATCAAGCAATTGCTGATGACGGGTTGTCCCACTTGGCGGTGGCCTTCTGGGAGCCCAGGCCAGCCAGGACCAAAGGCGCGAGGGCTTCTTTACGATGGACCAGCAAAGCCCGCTGCTTGCCGCTGAGCTGATAAGACTCTAGTTTTGCCGTATTATTGGCAACATCATAAATCATGTACATGCCCAGATCTCTTGCTGACTGTCCAGAAACTTTTGAGAATACTTCCCGAACTCGGTACAAAATGATCTTCCGGTTAGCGAAAGACATATTGAGGGCGCATTTCATGGCGGCGAAGTAGTCTTGACTTTCCGGTGAATGAAAGAGTACACATCCTAGCTCCCGATCCTGGATCCCTAGACCGTAAGCGCCTGCGATCATTCCTTCCTCTTCTGTCGGTTCTAAATCTTCCTTCCGGCCCAGACCGTGATCCACGCACCAGTGGGCGCCCCGTCGGCACAATATGTTTAGCGAAATTCAGAGCGGGATATTTTGAGCAAACTACTGCTTCCCACGCCTGCCGGTATTTGCTTGAAAAGCCTGTCCAGCAGGTTTTGACTAGACACATACCATAGTTAATATCAAAGCCAATCCCCCCTGGCGAGATTACGCTCCCCTTATTCACATCCATGGCGGCGACCCTGCCAATAGGAAAACCATAGCCGAAGTGCCTATCAGGCATGCAAAAAGCGTATTGGGCGATTCCAGGAAGGCGGGCCACATTGCTGATTTGGTCATTAAACTGTTTCATCCATGGCGCGGATGATTTTTTCCATGCTATAAATTCGTCTTGGAACGGGCATTCCTGAGAAGAAAAGGGGGAGCTCCCAAAGAGTATCCGTAATCCGCTCTAGTTGGTTGAGAGTCGCCATAGGTTAAAAACGCCCGTTTGTTAGCGATGGATATAACCTATCATAGACTAAATCCAGCTAGTGCACGTTTGAGGATATAAAAATCCCTTGTCGGGGCTTATATTGGCGTCTTGAAGCGCCAATATAAGCTTAAACTCTGATCCAGAAGAGCTTTCTTCTTTCACGGCATCACCTAAAATAGGCGACATTCTGTCCTGGAGGTCGCGGCGCCAAGGGCTAGCTGAGATATAGCATGTATCGTTCTGGCGGGTATTTTTATTGTGAAGATATTTGATGTGATTGTGGTAGGCGCTGGTCCTGGAGGATCTGCTGCTGCTTATGGATTGGCCGCCTTGGGCTTTAAGGTAGCCTTAGTGGAAAGAAAAACTTTTCCCCGTGAAAAGCTCTGCGGTGGTCTGTTGAGCGCCCGGGCGCAAAAAGAGTTTATGCAGATATTTGGAGAAAATAAGTGGCCAGCTATGGTGGAAAGGACAGCGCAAGGGGCTAGCTTTTATTACCAGACCCGTTATCTTAATGGGGTCCATGACCACCAGCCTTTCTTTTTCACTTCCCGTATCCACTTTGATGCCTGCCTGGCTGCGCTAGCAAGGGAGGCGGGGGCTTACCTTCTGGAAGGAATCGTCGTCACTTCGCTAGAAGCTGATGGCAAGGCGGTTCGCCTTAACAATGGAAAGATGCTTAAGGCGGATTTCGTGGTGGGTGCGGATGGGGTTCGTAGCCGTATTGCTGAAGCAATTCTATTGCATACCGCTTCTAAAAAGAACCTCGCCTTGGGACTGGAAATTGAAGTTCCTCTTGAGCTAACCACAAAAACCGTTGTCGATCCTGAAATTTATCTGGGCGTGGCGAAGTGGGGTTACGGCTGGATCTTCCCCAAAAAAGAAACCCAAACGGTGGGTATTGGCGGCCTGCTGACCAAGAATCCAGATCTAAAAAGTACATTTAACACGTTTCTCCGCCAGCACTACGGTTCCCTCCCCAACATCCGCTGTAAGGGATATCATCTCCCCTTTGGGAGTTATAAGCGGAATCCAGGACGGGCCAATATTCTTTTGGTGGGAGATGCGGCTGGCCTAGTCGAGCCCGTTACGGGAGAAGGGATTGCTTTTGCAATGCAGAGTGGGAGATTGGCTGCCAAAGCTATTGTCGCCGCAGCTGGTGCCGGGCAGCCTGAAAGCGCCTTGAAGTACTACCTTCGAGAGTATCAGTCAATAGTTAGCCTATTTTCCCAAGCGAAAATGATGCGATATTTGGTCTTTCCCGATCCGATGCAGCGATTGTTTGTAAGTCTGCTTCCCCATAGCAAGGGTATGGTAAGAAAATACCTTGATCTCTTGGCGGGCGAAATCGACTATAAGGATTATATGCAATTGATGATGAAAAAACTTGGAAGCCGGATAATTGTTGCTCGTTAAATCTCGCTACTAGAAATACGGTGGCTATTGGAATATTAGAGCACCATGGGCCATTTTGGTAGGCACTAGGGGATGCTCTTCCCCTATGCTGGTTGGAATTTATTGCTCAAGGAGGTTTTATCATGAGTCATAATAATTTGTGTTTATTTGCTCTCGGTATGGGTACTTCCTTTGGTCAAAAAGTAAGTGAAAGGCTAGGTGTGGCCTTGTCCAGGTGCGAGGAAAGGGATTTTGAGGATGGTGAGCATAAAATCCGCTCTTTAGTTAATGTGAGGGAAAAAGATGTATTTGTTATTCAACCCCTTTATAGTGACTCGCGGCAGAGTGTTAATGATAAATTATGCCGCTTGCTGTTTTTTATCGGCGCCTTGAGAGATGCTTCTGCCAAACGAGTGACGGCGGTACTTCCTTATCTTTGCTATGCCCGGAAGGATCGAAAAACCCAATTCCGCGATCCGGTGACTACCCGTTATGTGGCCAAACTATTAGAAGCGGTTCAGACTGATCGGGTGCTGGCTATGGATGTCCATAATCTGGCCGCTTTTCAGAATGCTTTTAATTGCCGGACTGATCATTTAGAAGCACAAAAGTTATTCGTTGATTATTTTTTGTCTTCTTCGATACTCTCAGAGCGTGATAAGGTGGTAGTCGTTTCGCCAGATGCAGGTGGAACGAAGCGGGCGGAGCAGTTCCGGGAAGCATTGAGCAAGGCTCTGGGAAAAGAGGTGACTACAGCTTTTATGGAAAAGCAACGTAGTGGCGGTGTGATAAGGAAGGGTGGGGCCATGGCAGGCGAAGTCAAAAATAGGATTGCCATCATTATCGATGATTTAGTGAGCACCGGCACAACTTTGAATCGGGCTGCTGAAGTTTGCCAGGAGCGGGGAGCAAAAAAAATCTACGCTGCGGCCACTCATGGCCTCTTTGTGGGGCAGGCTAATGAAATTCTAGCGGCTTCTGCTTTGGAAAAGGTGATCATTGCAGATACTATTCCTCCTTTCAGATTGAATGAAAAAATAATTAAGGAGAAATTACAGGTAGTGGATTCAGCCAGGTTATTTGCGGATGCCATTCAATGCGTTCATTCAGGGAACTCACTTATTGAATTATTAGAAATTTAGTTGAACACCGGATGGAATATGAAACCTCCCGCCGGATATTTTATCCACCTATTAAATATTGCTTTATTATCCTTTTCCTTCTTAGTTTGTTAACGGGCTGCGCAAGTACTCCGCCTGCCAGCACGGCAAATCTCTGTGTTATCTTTGAAAAACAGCCGGAATGGTATGATTATGCCAAGGAGTCCGAAAAAAAATGGGGTACGCCAACACCTATTCTTATGGCCTTTATCCACAGGGAATCCAGTTTTCGAGGAGATGCTCGGCCACCTCGGCGCTGGTTTTTGGGCTTTATTCCCCTGCCCCGTTCTTCTTCTGCTTATGGTTATGGCCAGATTCAGGATCCTGCCTGGGAAGATTATCTGGGTGCCAATGGTGGCTGGTTTAAAAGCCGCGCCGATATGGAAGACGTTCTCGATTTTATCGGTTGGTATAATCATATTAGCGCCCGGCGACTAGGAATCTCCAAGCGGAACCCTGAGCATCTCTATCTGGCTTACCACGAAGGCCACCGGGGTTACCAGCGGGGAGCCTGGCGGCGGAAACCCCATCTGCGGCGGGTAGCTAAACGGGTAGCCCGGCAGGCCCGGATGTATGGGAGTCAGCTGAAAAGCTGTGAAGACCGTTTCAAATGCCGGAAATTTTATCAGTTTTGGCCATTTTGCCGGTAGCGTAAACTCTACAGTGATAAGAAAATCTTCTTCCAGCGGGGAAAGGTTATACTGCTGGTTTGTTCGTTCGATGGGTTTTCTATATTCATTTAACATTTTTCTCGAAGAGAGTTAAATATTTTTCATATCCTTCCTCCCGCAGTTTTTCTACGGGAATAAACCGCAGAGCAGCGGAATTGATACAGTAGCGCAGCCCCGTTGGCGGCGGGCCATCATTAAAAATATGACCGAGATGGGAGTCCGCGTATTTTGATCTCACCTCGATCCTTTTCATAAAAAAAGACCAATCTTCTTTGGTAACAATATATTTTTTATTGATCGGGTTAGTAAAACTTGGCCATCCCGTTCCCGAGGTATATTTATCCGTTGAGCTAAAAAGTGGCTCGCCCGAAATAATATCCACATAAATTCCAGCCTTGTTGTTATTCCAGTAAGCATTATTAAAAGGCGATTCTGTTTTCTCTTCTTGGGTGACCTGGTATTGTTGAGGAGTTAGTATGGTTTTGATTTCTTCTAGACTAGGCTTGTTAAAGGTATTTTCATTAAACGTTTTCTTTTCGCCATTTTCAGCAAATACTGTATTAGCGATTAACAAGGCTAGAATAAGAGAGAGAGCAGGTATTCTTTTCATGGCAATTATCCTCATAGCAGTTGTCAAGAAATTATATCCATATTAATTTAAAAAAACCGGGTTTGGGTCGATACGATATCATGGCATTAAAGGGAACCTATATAACGTGGGTTCTAAAAGTTTAGATGACGTTTTTTGCTAATAATTTCATTTTTTCGGCTAAATCGTCATAATAGGATTTAATTATTGGCCTATTGCCGTTAAAATTAGTTATCGAAATTTAAAATTGGGATAGATTGAAAGGAGTTTTATACATGGCTAGAGCAAAAAAACCCTCTGAAATGGAAAATATGCGGGCAGAAAATCCTGTCACAATGTTAGAGGTTAAATTTGCTACAGTGCGGCAAAAACTACCTGCTGAGTATGAAAAAGCAATCACAGGAGCAGGGCGAGTATTGGCTTCCAGGATTAAAAAGCTGGATACTTTGAACGGCCGCCTTACAAAGGCTAGGGAGCGGCTAGCGAAAGCGCGGGAGCAGCAAAAAATTAAGGCTACGGCCGCAGTGCAAGCCAGGTTCGAGAAAGCACGGTTAGCAGTTGCGGAGTTGAAGGTGGAGAGCGCTGATCTCCGTGCTGAGATCGTTGGGTTAAGGAAGGAAATCTCGAATCTTAAGAAGCGTTCCCGGCAGTTCCAAACTATTGAGAAAGCGATCCAAAAGCTTGAAAAAAAAGCAGCTAAGCCTCATAAGCCCCGGCGCAGAAAAAAAACCAAGGCCTCGGATCGGAAAATAGCCCTTGAGTCTCAATGGGAACGGTTTACTGCTGGCTCATCCTTAAATAAGGAGTCAGCGTTTGCTGAGCACGAGATAGAAGCTGAGGTTGAGTAAACCCGAATTTAGACCATAAGCATAAATAACCGCCAGGGAGAGTCTTTTGGCGTAGCAGTGCTGAAATTACCAATTCCATTGATTTGTGAGGATGATGTCTTTGCGGTACTAGGAGCGGGGGCGCTCCTGCTAACGATTAATAATCGTTTGGCGCGGGAACTTCAACATCGTTATGATCGGGTCCAGCAGGTAAAAGGATTAACCGTCTGGGAAACGCCGCAAATTCTTCCTTGGTCGGTTTGGTTGCAGCGCTGTTACGATTATCAAACGTTGACTCTCACTGAAACAGATAATTCTAGCCCTGCCCTGCTTAGTCCCTTACAGGAACAAAGTTTATGGGAGCGGGTGATCTATGATTCGCCCTATAGCGGGGCGCTATTACAAGTTCCTGCCACGGTTCGTACAGCCCAGGAAGCATGGCGGCTGTGGCATGCCTGGCGCCTCCCCCTAGCGGGCCAATCCCTCTTTCTAACGGAAGATACCCAAGCTTTTCTAGAATGGGCTCAGGTTTTTGAGGACTATTGTCGGGTGGATCATTGGTTGGATAATGCCCGTTTACCCGATGCTGTGGGCGGGATGTTGGAAAGCGGGCAAATTCCTTTGCCGGGAACAGTTATCTTGGCAGGATTTGATGAATACACCCCCCAGCAACAAGAGCTTCTAGCCGTTCTTGAACGGCAGGGAGTTTTGCTTCAGGTCTTTGCTAATCAGGGCGGCTCACAACAAACCAGGCGGGTAGCCCTAGCCGATACGATAGAAGAGATTACTGTGGCGGCCCGCTGGGCTCGGCATAGGCTAGAACACTCTCCTGGGGAGAAGATTGGAGTTATTGTCCCTGAGCTGGAATTTTTACGGGTTCAGGTGGCGCGTATTTTCGATGATATCCTTCATCCTGAAGCTGTATTGCCAGGCCGGGGGAGGATAGAGCGGGCTTACAATCTTTCCTTGGCGCAGCCGTTAGCGGACAATCCTTTAGTTCATACAGCGCTACTTATTTTGGAGCTTAGCAAAGGGGAACTCTCCATGGTGGAGATGGGGGCGTTCTTGCGCTCGCCTTTTGTGGGTGCGGCAGAGCAGGAATTTTCTCATCGCGCCCTTTTGGATGCTTATCTCCGCAAGACTCGGGAAGAGAGGGTGTCGTTAGAACGCTTATGGAAGGCTGCTATTACAGCGCGGGAGGAGGACGCTAACCACAGGTGTCCCGCCTTGGGAGAACGGCTCCAGCAGTTTAAGGTTGAGGTTGATTCATTGCCGGCGAGACAGCCTCCGAGCGGTTGGGCCCAGAGTTTTACCTGCTGGCTTCAATTGTTAGGCTGGCCTGGAGAGCGCCCCCTTGATAGTGAAGAATATCAAGCAGTTTCGGCTTGGCATAAAAGCATACAGTCTTTTTCCAGTTTGGATCGGGTAGTGCCCTCCTTAAAAAAAAATGTAGCCATTGGAAAATTCCGGCACCTGCTCGTGGAAACTTTGTTTCAACCCGAAAATCCTATTGTGCCGGTTCAGGTGATGGGGGTTTTGGAAGCGGCTGGCGAGCAGTTCGATGCCGCCTGGATGCTGGGACTGCATGATGGTATTTGGCCGACGGCGCCTCGCCCTAATCCCCTGCTACCCATCGAGCTGCAACGTCACTATCGTTTGCCCCATGCTTCCGCCGAACGGGAGCTGGCATATACTCGCGTGGTAACGGAGCGTTTGCTTGCCAGCGCACCTGTGGTCATTGTCAGTCACCCCCGCCGGGAGGGCGACAGGGATCTACGGCCTAGCCCCCTTATTGCTGAGCTAGCGTCTGTCCTTCCAGAAAGATTGCAATTAGCTTCGGTTGAGTCCTATGTCAATGAGATTCAGCAAACGGGGAGAATGGAAACTTTGGTCGACGCGCAGGGACCTCCCTTGGAAGCAGGCGCCCAGGTGGGGGGCGGCACCGGACTGCTTAAGGCTCAGGCTGCTTGTCCTTTCCGCGCTTTTGCCGAGTATCGCCTTGGCGCCAAAGGTCTTGAAGAACCCAGCGTGGGTTTAGAATCTTTGGACCAAGGAATTTTGATTCACGTTGCTTTGCAATATTTGTGGGAAAAATTGCAAAATCAGCATACCCTTTTATCCTGTAGCGCTGAAGAATTACATGGGCTAATAGCAGAGGCAGCAAAACAAGCGATTGCTACGCAAACGGCAGTACGCCCCCGGATTTTTACCGAGCGGTTTACTGCTATAGAGCAGGAGCGGTTGGAGCAGTTGTTGCTGGAATGGCTGGAGCGGGACAAGCAACGGCCCCCTTTTGCCGTGTTGCATCAAGAGAGGTCTCAGCCCCTAAACCTTGGTGGTCTCAGTTTGGATACCAGGGCGGATCGGATTGATCAGTTGGAAAGCGGGGAGCGGGTTATTGTGGATTATAAGACCGGTCGCTCTAATCCCCGGCACTGGTTTGGCGAGCGGCCCGAAGAGCCCCAGCTTCCTTTATATTGTATCGCCCATGAGGCACCTCTGGCGGCCGTCCTGTTTGCGCAAGTCCGTCGAGGAGAGATGAAGTATCTGGGGGTTACTAAAGAAGAAGGAAGTATGCCTGAAGTTGCTGTTTTTACTCGTGTTGCTGGCGGTCTAGACAGTTGGGAAGAGTTATTAGCGCGATGGTTTCAGGTTCTCCACGCTCTTGCCGTGGAGGTCGTGGAGGGGTATGCGGCCGTAGCGCCAAGGGATGCTAACAGTTGCGATTATTGTGCTTTACCTGGGTTATGCCGGATTAAAGAGCTGGGCGGTGGCGCTGCTAAAAATAAAAAAGAACGGGACAGGAATGATTAATCCGTCTATCCCGGATGCCGATGCCCGGCGGCAGGCCCTCAATCCCCATGGCTCCTTTATTGTGCAAGCGCCCGCCGGTTCAGGTAAAACAGAACTCCTAACCCAGCGTTACTTGATGCTGCTGGCGCGGGTGGAAGCGCCGGAGGAGATCGTCGCTATTACTTTTACCCGCAAAGCGGCTGCGGAGATGCGCTACCGGATCATAGCGGCCCTTGCCAGTGCCAAGGAGAACCAGCCGCCAAAAACTGAACCAGCCAAAACCACTTGGGATCTGGCTTGCGCGGTGCGGCGCCGCGATGAAGGGAAGGGATGGTCACTTGAGGACCATCCTGCCCGTTTGCGCATTCAGACTATTGATTCTCTCTGCGCCAGTTTAACCCGGCAGATGCCCCTTTTATCCCGCTTTGGCGCCCAGCCCGGAATTACCGAAGATGCGGAGAGGCTCTATCGCCAGGCTGCGCACAGGACTTTGGCAGAGGTGGAAAGTGGCGCGGAATGGTCCGCTAGCGTGGAAACCTTGCTCCGCCATTTGAATAATAATTGGGGAAAAATCGAACGGCTGCTTTCGGCAATGCTTGCCCGGCGGGATCAATGGTTGCGCCATCTCGCTGGCGATGAACAATTGCAGCGAGAAATTTTGGAAGAAGCGCTCCAGGGGGTTATCCAGGACGGATTGAAGCGGGCTAGCCGTTATTGTCCCGAGTCGATGCTGGCAGAAATATTGGAGCTTGCCCGTTTCGCTGCTAGTAATGTTGCCGCTACTGCTCCAGCCTCTCCTATTCAGGCTTGTCGAGATCTCTGGAATTGGCCTGGAATCCAGGCCGAGGCATTACCCCATTGGCTAGGGCTAGCCCAGCTTTTGTTGACGGATGAGGGCGAATGGCGCCAGCAAGCAAATAAAAATATTGGTTTTCCCGCCCCTAGCGCTGCCCGCGGCCAGGAGGAGAGGCAATTTCTCAAGGAACAAAAACGCGCCTTGTTAGATTGTCTTGCACGTTTGGAAGGAGAAGAAGCGTTGCGCCGTGCGCTGCATGGTCTGCGTTTCCTGCCCTCGGCCTCTTACACGGCAGCTCAGTGGCAGTTGATGGAGGCTCTATTTCAACTCTTGCCCTTGGCGGTAGCTCAATTGCAATTGGTATTTCAAGAGCAAGGTGAAGTGGATTTTACCGAGGTGGCTCAGCGGGCAGTAGTCGCCTTGGGGGAGGCTGAGGCGCCCACGGATTTAGCCTTGGCCTTAGATTACCAGATTCGGCATTTGCTGATGGATGAGTTTCAGGATACCAGTCTCAGTCAGTATATCTTATTGGAAAGGTTAACTCTTGGCTGGGAAGCGGGTGAGGGGCGGACTTTATTGGTGGTTGGCGATCCCATGCAGTCTATTTATCGCTTCCGAGAGGCTGAAGTGGGACTCTATTTGCAGGCTTGGTGGCAAGGAGTGGGGCTGTTGCCCCTGACGCCGTTAACCTTATCGGTGAACTTTCGCTCTCAGCAAGGCATTGTGGATTGGGTTAATCAGTCTTTTCGCCAGATTTTGCCGGTAGCCCAGGAAATAGCAACTGGCGCCGTCCCTTATAGTCAGTCCCATGCCTTTCATCCCCCTTTAATGGCACCGGCAGTCCAGATTCATCCCTTTTTTGAAAAAGGCTCGCTAGCAGAAGCAAAAAGGGTGGTCCATCTGGTCCAGCAAACCAGACAGGCGGCGCCAAATTCTACTATTGCCATCCTGGTACGCAGTCGGGGGCATCTAGCCGGGATTGTACCTCTGCTGAGAGAGGCGGGAGTGGGTTTCCGGGCCTTGGAGATTGAGCCCTTGGGCAGTCGTCCGATCGTGCAAGATTTACTGGCTTTGACCAAGGCCCTGTTTCATCTGGGGGATCGTCTTAGTTGGCTAACGGTGTTGCGCGCTCCTTGGTGCGGTTTAACCTTGGCGGATCTCTATGTTCTGGCAGGTGAAGATAAGCAGGCAGCCGTTTGGGACCGTATCCAGGAAGATGCTTGTATTCAGGGGCTGAGCGAAGAGGGCCGGGAGCGGCTTGGCAGGCTCCGCCAGGTATTCGCCAAAGCTTTGGGAGAACGCCGGCGGACCTCTCCTCGCCGGCAGGTGGAAGGAGTATGGCTGGCTCTTGGTGGACCCGCCTGTGTGACTGATTCCATAGCGCTGGAGGAGGCTTCGGTTTACCTGGATTTGTTAGAGCGGGAGGCGGTAGCGGGTGAGATTCTTGATTTCAGAGCCCTGGAGGAGTCAGTAGCGCAGCTCTTTGCCCCACCGGATAAGGAGGCGGATGAGACTTTACAGATTATGACGATCCATCGAGCTAAGGGGCTGGAATTCGATACGGTGATTGTGCCTGGCCTAGGACGTCCCCCCCGTCATGAAAGTCACCAATTACTGCTTTGGGCGGAGCGCCCAACTGTCCATTATCCAACGGGAGATGATGGCGCCCTCTTGTTAGCGCCTATTTCCGGGGCGGGCAGATCCCAAGATTCTATCTATCAGTATATTAAAAGGCTCCATGAAGAAAAGGGGGAATTCGAAAATGGTCGCCTGCTCTATGTGGCGGTAACGCGGGCAAAACACCGGTTGCATCTGTTTGGGCAGGTGGATCTGGATGACACAGGCAAACCCAAGGTGCCCTCAAAGCATTCTCTTTTGGCTTCTTTGTGGCCTGCGGTAAAAGGAAAATTCGAAGCAACGGCTCTTCTCCAAAGAGAAACCGAGAATCGGGAAGAAGGAAGAGACCCAGGGGATTCTTCAATCTCTGGCTTTATTTCCCGGCTAAGCACCCAATGGCAATGTCCCGCCCCTATAGCAGGAGTTAAAGCGGATATCGAAGTTTTGCCGGAGGCAGCTTCTGCCTTGGATCCCATTGAATTTGATTGGGCGGGAGAGACCGCTCGTCATATAGGGACGGTAGTTCACCGCTATCTTCAAATCATTGCCGGGGAAGGCCCCGAGCACTGGAGCTTGGCTCGGATCACCGCGCTTGCGCCCGCCTTGCGCCAGGCGCTGATGCAACAGGGGGTAATGCCTAACGAGATGGAGAATGCCATAGAACGCGCCCGGGAAGTACTCAGGCAGACTCTCGAAGATCCGCGAGGGCGTTGGATTCTTGCTTCGAACTACCGGCAGGCGCGGAATGAATATTCTTTGAGCGGTGTTTTAAACGGTCGAATTATCCGGGCGGTTATTGATCGCACCTTTATTGATGAGGCAGGAGTTCGGTGGATTGTGGATTATAAAACCGGCGTCCATGAAGGTGGTGGTAGGGAGGAATTTCTCAATAGAGAACAGGAGCGCTATCACCCTCAGCTGGAGCGTTATGCTGCTCTGATGGCGCTTAAAGTACCTGGGACGGAGAAAATACGATTGGGGCTTTATTATCCTCAGATAGGCGGTTGGCGAGAGTGGGAGTGGTCTAAAAAAATCTTTTAAAAACGACTGCTCGGGGAGATGCTAAGGCGCGTTTTGCAATGTTCAGGTATGATGGTATGGCCGTAATTTTAGTGATGATTTGCCTGTTATCAGACACAGTGACTCTTTATAATTAGAATAGTTTCTAAGCGAGCAGGAAAGAATGAAACAATTTGGTATACGTATTACCTTATCTTCTAGCGATACCATGCGGGCATCCCATTTGCTCGGCGAAGATTGGGAATCTTACCGCTGGTACCGGACCGTGGAAGAGCGGGATAAAGCGTTTGAAGAATTACAACAGCCACTCCCCTATTATCAACGGGCGGATAATTCGAATCTTATTTTGACAAAAGTTGAAAATAACCACTCAGTCGAATAAGCATTTAATTGATAAAGTTGTTCCACCAAGGAGGAAATAATGGCTAGAACTGAGTCTATGATGTTAGATTTGGGTACCCAGGCACCGGATTTTCAACTACTAGAGCCGGCAACAGGGCGTACCGTGTCACTAGCGGATTTTAAGGGAGCCGGTGGATTGTTGGTGATTTTTATGTGTAACCACTGTCCCTATGTGAAACATATCAGCAGTGCGCTCTCCCAATTTGCTCGCGAATACCAGCCTAAAGGTTTGGCGATTGTGGGAATTAGCGTCAATGATGTGGAAAACTACCCCGATGATAGCCCAGAGAAAATGGCGGAGGAAGTAGAAGCCCAGGGATATATTTTCCCTTATCTATATGATGAAACCCAGGAGATTGCAAAGGCCTATAAGGCAGCCTGCACTCCGGACTTTTTTCTCTTTGATAAAAATCACAAGTTGGTTTACCGGGGTCAGTTCGATGATAGCCGGCCCGGTAATGATTTACCGGTGACCGGTGAGGATCTTCAGACGGCTGTCAAAGCAGTGCTCAGTGGCCAGCCTATTCCCAATGAACAGCGGCCCAGTATGGGTTGCAACATTAAATGGAAGCCGGGGAACGAACCAGATTATTTCGGATAGTGGCGTCCAAATAGTAGCAAGAAAGGCTGTGTAGAGAAGCCCTTTTTGTATACTTATTGTGGCGCGAAGGAGAGTCTTTCAAAGATATTTTAATTTATCGCAAGAGAGCTCTTACTCTAAGAGGTAGAGTTTAAAGAGGTAAGTTTCCTTCGCGCCAGCTTCTGCTTGACTAGCCATGACCACGATTCGATCATTAGAGTGGATGATGTTTTCTTCCTGAAGCTGTTTAAGGGCAGGGCAGATAAGATTTTCTAGCGTTTCTTCATGGGGCATGGTAATCAGGGAATGTCCCCAATGGAGGAGTAATTGCCGCAGTAGCCGTTCTTCAACCACTACGCCATAGACGGGAACGCTGCTGCGGGCTGAGGAAAGCGCCCGCAGGGTGGCGCCAGAAAGAGAAAAGGCCAGGATACAGCGGGCCTTTGTATTGTGAGCTAGATTAACGGCTGAAGCGGCCATTTTATCGTGCATGTCTTGTTTACCCCGTACCGGGATTTCACCCTTAACATTTCGGAGTTCTTTCTCCGCCTCCCGGCAAATACGATTCATTTCCTGAACTGCTTGAATGGGATAGCGGCCTGAAGCCGTCTCTCCAGACAACATGACTGCATCCGAACCGCCAATGACGGCATGGTACACGTCGTTAACTTCGGCCCGGGTAGGGATATCATGATGAGTCATGCTTTCCAGCATTTGGGTGGCAGTAATGACTGGAACGCCAAAGGCATTGGCTTTTTGGATAATGGCCTTTTGGATGTTTGGGACCTTCTCCCGCGGCAGAGTTACCCCTAAATCGCCTCGGGCAACAAGAACGCCATCGGCCACTTGCAAGATTTCGTCGAGGTTGTCAATGCCTTTATGATCTTCAATTTTAGCAATGATAAATGAATTTTTTTGACCCCATTCAGCAAGGCGTAAGCGCATTTCGATAATCTCTGTCGCCGAGCGGACAAAAGACATAGCGACCATATCCACATCGAGAAAGACGCCAAAGCGAGCATCGGTTGCGTCTTTCTCGTTAAGGAGGGGAAAGCTAAGCTGAGAATCGGGAAAGATTACCCCTTTTCGACTTCTAAGCTGGCCGCCAAATTTGACTTGGCAATGAAGATCTTTCTCCTCAATTGAGAGAACTTCTAGCTCAATGGAAGCATCGTCAAGAAACACTTTTTGGCCTGGTGTGACATATTGGATGATATCTTGATAATCAATGCCAATCCGCTTGCTGGAGATCGTTTCGCCATGACCTAACAGAATCTCCTGGCCTTCCTCAAGGGAAAGGGATGGTGGGTGCTGAACCTTGCCTACCCGTACTTTGTGTCCTTGGAGGTCTTGGAGGATAGCAACGGGCTTCATAAGACGCTGGGCGGCTTCTCGGATTTCGCAAGCGATTCTCCCATGACTTTCATGGTTGCCATGGGAAAAATTTAAACGGGCGACGTTCATTCCCGACAGCAGCATTTTTCTCAGGATAGCGGGCGAACGGCTGGCAGGTCCGATAGTGCAGACGATACGGCATGCTCGTGGATCCTTTTCAAATTTGAAGGGAGAATCCCCTTCATGGTCTGCTTTTTTTTGTTTCTTTGAAATCACGAGACGTCCCTTGCAAACGGATTCAATGGGTCTTTGTCAACGTTGCGCCACAGGGTGAGAAGGTTTTAATTTCTTCCTTGCAAGCCATTCAATAATAATACCGTTGACTTGCTCCGGCGTTTCTTGCTGCACCCAGTGGGAGATGCGGGGAAGATAGCGCAGAGTAAGATCACTTACATAGCGTTCGGTTCCGTAGGTGGTTTCTTTTCCTAAGGCTAAATCTTCTTCACCCCAGATCATTAAAGTAGGTACTTCAATCAACGGTAAATAGCCATGATATCTGTGCCATGGTAATTCTCGGAACAGCGCCCGATAATAGTTTATCATGGCTCGGAGCGCACCAGGCTGGGCGGCATTACGGCGATAGACATTAATGACATCAGGGGGGAAACGATCTTTATTGACTGCCAGGTAGCGTATGGTTTTACCTAGGAGACAAGCATTTCTCCTACTAAGTAGCCATTCTGGAAACCAGGGAATCTGGAAAAAGAGTATATACCAAGATTTCCTTAGCTGCTGCCATGTTTTCAGGGATTTAAGGAAGAGTGCGGGGTGGGGCACATTCATAATGATAAGGCCCTCTAAAGGATGGATTTTGCTAATGGCGAATAGCCATGCGAGGGCAGCTCCCCAGTCATGGCCGATAAGTAAAACGGAGCGGCAACGGGAAGCTTTGATAAGTGCGGCAATATCTGCAAGGAGATGATCAGTATGGTAAGCGGCTACTTTTGAGGGGCGTGAGCTACGCCCGTAACCGCGCAGATTTGGTGCCCAAACGCGGTAACCTTGGTCTGCGAGCAGTGGTATCTGATAACGCCATGAATAGCTGCATTCAGGGAAACCATGGAGACAAAGGGCAAGCCGTTTCCCATATCCGCATTGTTCAACCTCAAAGTAAAGACCATTCGCTGGAATGAGTCGGGTCTCTATGGGCGCCATGAACTACGGATCGGTTTGTGCCCGTTTTCCAAGCAGGGCGTAGATGACTCGGTACATTCGCCATAGATCCGGTAGTTCCTCAGTCCAGAAGGCACGGGTAAAGAGGCTTTGAAAGTTAAAGTCTACGTGGGTGAGCACCTGTTCTATTAAGTACACCTTCGTTTGCTTGGGAGGCAAAGCATCGGCTAAGGCGAGGCTTTCAGTATAAGGGATGAGAGGATCGTTCTTACCGTGGATGAGGAAGAGCTGGGCTTGAAGCTGGGTTAAATCTTTATTGCTTAGGCTAAAGTTTTTGATGAACTGGTGAAGCTCCGCTGGTAGGGTTCGGATGAGGCCGGGGACTTTTTCTGGGTCGGTGTTACTTAAAAGAGTATAGACGGCTTTTCCCGCCGGTCCTAAGTGAGGCGCGAGAGAGGCAATCTCCGCATCCGGATTGCGGATCTTAATCTGTATCATCTCTTCTAGGACCATTTGATCCGTTGAATTGGTAAGGTAGTTAAGGCTGGTTGCCGCAAAGACAAGCTTTCCGTATTCACTGGGATTTGGATAATAAGTGTTGTCTGAAAGATAACCTGTGGTAAAAAAGCGGATAGTCGTTTCTAAATTATAATAGCCGCCTACTCCAAGAATGAATTGCACCTTGGTACGGGCATCTTCTTCGAGGGCGGCAATGACTCCTAGACCCACAGAGAAACTGAAGGTCCCGATTCCCAGATGGCCTGGAGGAATCAGCTCAGGACGACTCGCCAGATAGAGAAGGGCATCGGCAATTACCCGCGGGTGTTCCGGCCTTACTTGGAGATGCCGAAACTCTTTTAACTCTGGAGTGAACACGGCAAAGCGAGCCCGTGCTAAAGTTTTGGCAAAGGCGATTAGGCGAGAGTCATCTTTGCCACGGGGAACGATACCAGGGATTAATACGATTCCCGCTTGAGGAGGCGCGGAGGCGGGTAGATAAAGCGTTCCACGGTGGATGCGGTTCCTGATCCTATAGGTGATCTCTTTTTGGTTAGGAGCGGGGGTAGCGGATTTCCAGTGTGAAGGCGTTTCCTGGGCTGCAATGTCTGCCAGTATTAGTGCTGCATCATAACTTTGCTTAGGAGCGCAGCCGCTGAGTAAAAGTATTAAGGCAGAAGCAATCCAGACATAGCTAATGAATCGCTTTCTGGGGGCGGAGGTTAAGTAATAAGAATGAATGTTCACCCCATTGCTTAACTACTGTAGCTGAATCCCGTTTAAGGCGGGAGCGTTAGAGAAATCAGAAGTCATCTTTAAATTCTGAATAAGCAACGCACCCTAATCCAAGACTTAACCCGGCATGAGTGGTGTGAAAAAGATAGACTTAATTTGCCCGTCTGGGCGGGTAGTTCTATTTTTCTTGCCGCCCATGCCGGATCAAGATCCCATCTAAAGTTAGGAAGTTTTCTTATAGCGCGGTTATTTTTTTCTCTTTGCTTGGAGTGCTTACCTTGCGTTGAGTACGTTTAACAGTTTTTTTGGTGCGCTGCTTACGCTCCCATTGCTGCTCCCATTTCTTTTCAAAAACAGCGATAGCATGGGCTTTAGCGGTTGCCTTTTTTTCAGCTAGGCGCTTTTCTTGTTCTTCAGATTTGATGCGATCACGTTCCGCTTTTTCCTCAGCTTTGAGGTTCGCCTTTGCCTGGCGTAATTCTCCTGCCGCTTCTCGCTTGGCTTCTTTTGCTTTAGTTAGGGCTTCGCGCGCTCGTTCGGCAGCAGCTATTGTGGTAGCGCGCTTGGTTTCTTTAGCTTTAGTGACGGCTTGTGCTGCCCGCTCTTTTGCCTTATCAAGCCGTTCCGCAGCCTTGTCCAGTTTTTTCTGAGCTAGCGTAGTTGCCTTTTCGGCACGGGATATTGCCTCGCTCACCTGTGGTACTTGTTGGCGTGCGCTCTTAGCTGTTTTCCTTTTCGTCGTCCGTTTTGCCATAATCTTGATTTTGAAGTTTGGATGAAACACATTTGCAAGGATAGCGCAGAGAGCAGGTAACTGCCAAATAAAATAAGCGTTAAATTGAGAAATACTTAAATTGTCCTGCTATATAAATTTGTTCTTGACATTAGCGCGTTATTTTACAGAATGCCTTCCTTCAGCCGTAATATAAAAAATTAATGGAAATAAAAGATGACAGCCAAGGATATTCATCTCCCTTATTTTGATTTGCTACTGGCGCAACTAGAACAAGAGAATGCAAAATTGGAGCTTGCTTTTGGGCGCCATGTCCACTGGGGCTATTGGAGTGAACCGCCGCAAGGGGTGGTTTCACCGAAAGATTTTGCCCAGGCAGCGGAGAATCTGAGTAAAGAAATTTACTTTGCGGCCAACACGAAAAATAACCAGCGAATTTTGGATGTGGGCTGTGGGTTTGGAGGCACTGTTGCAAGCTTAAATGAAAACTTCTCTGGCATGGAGTTGATCGGACTGAATATTGATATTCGGCAATTACTTCGAGCACAAGAAAAGATAAAGGCCCGTCCGGGCAACGTCATTTACTTTGAAGCAGCTGATGCCTGCGCGTTACCTTTTCCTGATCAATCCTTTGATGTGGTTTTGGCCGTGGAGTGTATTTTTCACTTTGCCCAAAGAAGTCAGTTTTTCGCAGAGGTATGGCGGGTGCTTAAACCAGGGGGGCGATTTGCGTTTTCTGATTTTGTATCCCAAGATTTCTTTTCACCGCTGATGGCGTTTAGTTCAGGATGGCCTTTTTCAAGGGGATTTTTTGGTCACTGCAATTTGCAATATACTCTAACGCAATATCGATCCTTGGCCCAAGCCATGGGATTTAAAGAGAGAATGGAGAAGGATATTACAGAGAATACGCTGCCTACCTATGCTTTTCTCCGTGCGCTAGGGAAGGAGCTCAGAATTAAGGATCCTTCCGCCAAGCTTGAAACCTGGATAGCGGAATGGGCAAGCCGTCTTGGTTTGTTGCGCTATAGGGTGTTTTCTTTCGAGAAGTTAAAATCGGGATAAGAGTTTTGCAGGAAGAAGTTTTAACTTTTTGTTTTTCTGGCCAGTAGTTGCAAGTGCTCCATTTTAACCGTTTGCTAACCGCGCTGAAAGGTGGGTCAGGCGGGAGGTTACATGAGTCCTTTTGACGGCAATGGCAAGCGCTTTAGGCTGTCCCACAATGACAACCAGTTTTTTGCCCCGGGTAACGCCAGTGTAGAGCAGATTTTTCTGTAGCATGGTATAGTGCTGGGTGGCTAGGGGAATGACGACTGCGGGGTATTCGGAACCCTGGCTTTTGTGCACCGAGATAGCGTAGGCCAAAGCAATTTCGTCAAGCTCGCCTAACTCGTATTCTACCTCTCGGTCATCGATGCTGATATACACGAGACTTTCCTCAATATCTATTCTTGTTATTTTGCCGATATCTCCATTGAAGACTTCTTTATCATAATTATTGACGGTCTGAATGATCTTATCGCCCAGGGCAAAGGTCCAACCGAACCGGTTGATCTTGGGGCTGGCTTGGGCATTGAGTTGCTGTTGCAGAAGCGCATTAAGCGCCTGTGCTCCAAGGCTGCCGCGGTTCATGGGGGTAAGAACTTGAATATCGCGAATGGGGTCAAAGCCGAAGCGTTTAGGAATCCGCGTGCTTACTAATTCTAGGAGCCTATCCTGGATGGTTTCGGGAGACTCGGTGGGAATAAAATAGAAATCGCTGAGCGGGGCTGCTTCATGGGTTCTCTCGGGCATTTTTCCTTGATTGATTCGATGGGCATTGACAACGATTTTGGATCTGGCTGCTTGGCGAAAAACCTCGGTGAGGTGGACAGCGGTGATTTTTTTGGAAGCAATAATATCCGCTAGCACCTGCCCTGGCCCTACCGAAGGTAGCTGATCTCTATCGCCTATCAATATGCACGCCGCATGACTGGGGATGGCTTGGAGTAGCTGATTCATCAATCCCACGTCGACCATGGAAACTTCATCAATAATGACAAGATCCGTATGGAGGGGGTTACCCCTATGATGCTTGAAACCTATGGCATGAGGATTAAATTCAAGCAGACGGTGGATTGTTTTGGCTTCAAAACCGGTCGATTCGGCAAGCCGTTTTGCTGCCCGCCCGGTGGGTGCCCCAAGGTGTATCTGGATTTGCTTGACCTGAACAATTCGGATAATGCTATTGACGACAGTGGTTTTACCGACCCCCGGTCCCCCGCTAATGACAATGATTTTGCTGCCGACTGCTTGTGTAACCGCTGCGCGCTGAGAGGGAGAAAGGCGCAATCCCGTTTTCTCTTCCGCCCAGGGGATTGCCTTATCCGTATTGATTTCTCCCCAAGGGGGACGACCCTGAAGGAGGCGTTGCAAATGTTTGGCGACCCCCGTTTCAGAGCGATAAAGGGGAGTAAGAAAGAGGCAGGATTTGTCATGAATAACTTCGGCGATGAGTTGCCCTGCGGTGACTTCTTGAGCAATGGCTTGTTCGATAGTAGGAACAGGGATTTCCAGTAATTTACTAGCTGTTTCCACTAACTTGTCCTGCTCCATCGCGCAGTGTCCTTCGGTCGTAAATTCCTGGAGTACATGACGGACTCCCGCCTGGGCGCGGATGAGAGAATCGGCGGGGATTCCTAGTCGTTGGGCAATCCTATCGGCGGTTTTAAAGCCGATGCCATGGATATCTAGAGCCAGCCGGTAAGGATTTTCGCGAACCCGTTCGATAGCGTGATCGCCATAGGTCTTATAAATACGAACCGCCCTGGCGCTGCCTACGCCCTGGGATTGCAGAAACACCATGATAGCGCGAACCGCTTTTTGTTCTGCCCAGGACTGGATGACTCGCGCTTTGCGCTTGGGGCCGATACCGTCTAATTCGGTGAGGCGCTCGGCTGTATGTTCGATAACTTCGAAAACCTGCTCACCGAAGGCTTGCACCAGTTTCTTGGCGAAGTGGGGGCCGATTCCCCTGACCATGCCCGAGCCGAGATATTTTTCAATCCCTTCGAGGGTGCTGGGGGGGATGACTTTCAGATGTTTTGCTTTGAACTGAAGTCCATGGGTGCGGTCGTTAATCCACTCACCGCGACATTCCACATATTCCCCCGGCGTGACCGTAGCGGTATTGCCAACTACGGTGACGAGATTGTGTTCACCACGTACTTTGATTCGCAGGACGCAGAATCCGGTTTCCTCGCTATGAAAAGTAACCCGTTCTATGGTGCCGGCGAGGAACTCAGGCGAGGCTTCTGGGTGGAAAGCGTTCATTGGCCTGCTGGGGTGGCCAGAATCCAGTCCATAAGCGTTTGAAAAAATAATGGTGTTATAAATTTTCCTCTAGCCCGCGCCCCGCTAGCTTAGGCGATGATAATTGGGTTTTGAGGTGAATCAAAAAATGCTTTAGCGCTGCCTATTTCGAGTAACCGGCCTGCGCCTTCTTGCACCCAGAACGAGGACGCATTATCGACGATACGGCGAGCTTAAGCAAGGTTGTGGGTGACCATCAGGATGGTGATTTCTTGGCTTAGTTTGATCATTAGATCTTCGATCACTTGGCTAGCGGATAAAAATTGTGCCGGAGCGTTTAATCGATATTCGATCTCTTCCCACAGGCCAACTTCTTTCAGTACTTTCTCTTATGTTCAAAACGAATGCATCCCTTGACGCAGTATACCGGAATTAAATCGGCGATCCGGTTTAGCGCGATTAGAAAAATGATTTTGCCATAGCTAGAGGGCCTGATTAAAGCTATGGCTTCATCTTTTAGGAGAGTGAGGTCTCTCAGAGCGAGTTTAGGGCCATAATAAACTGGTAGAAATTAACTTCAATGAAGGAACAGGTATTTGCAGAAGAAGTAGATTTGAAAGCCCACGGGAAGAGGTTTCCAGATTTTAAGTTTACTAAATTCTTCTTGATGGGGAGAAGAAAATAAAAAGTAAAGTTTTGCTGGACTCATGGAAGAATAACTTTTTGTAACCAGCACCGAGCGAACCAGTGGGCCGCCCCCATTGATAAGCAGGAGGAAAGTAGTGAGCACCGGTGCTGAAGCATAGGCAGTTGAAGACCCGCCGGGTACATTCATAGCGAGATCGTAGGTATGCAGGGAAAGCGCACGACCTGAATCGCGCCAAGAACCAGGCATTCGATCCACATGGCCACCGGCACTTCGATCCATTCACCCACAGGCTGCCAGACATAAGGCACACATAGGGGTGAGAGGAAAACCACTAGCGTCGACAAAATACGGGTCAAGGTCTCCTGGGGGCGTACTGGGTTCTGAGGGTTTCAACGACCTGCTTACCCTGCTCAAAAGTTTGCGGCTCTCTTTTGTCCTTTAAAGACCGGCGAGGACGTTTCCACCGCAGGTGGGATTTTCCTCCCAGCCCTTCGGATAGTGTGGACACTATGAGCTACTTTCCTCTTTTAATTCACAATCTCTTCTCTCTGGCCATTCGCTTCGGGGCACGGGCATGGGCTTTAAGGAGTGGTTCACCATCCTTGCTCTTGGGAGCCAGCTCTTCTCCACTCGTCCACTACGCACTTGCTCTTCTCAACCGATAATCCCTCTCTGCTCCTAACGATTAAACCAGCTTACCACCGTCCCCTAGCTTCGCTCCATAAACCTGCCCAATCTCATCAATTTTAGGTAGCGGTGAGAACGAAGGCAAGGTAAAATTTAAATAAGAATTTTGCTCAATCGTTGAAGGAATATAGGGATGTATGAGGACCCCCAGCGAGCGCGCGAAGTGAAATGGCACATGGAGCGCGAGGGCCACATTAATTGCTTTTCGCCGTGAATTCGCGCTAGCCTTCCCCCTTTGCCAAGAGCGCGACCTACCGGCGGGAAGCCGGGAAGTGATGCGCCTGGAGGGTGATATCCAACTGAAGGCCTTGCGTGTTAAGTCGTGGCCAGCCTAAAGCACCCGTTGAAGCGCGAATTTTCCAAACGGATAAAATTTTGTAGGCACAAAACTGAGATCAGTCATGGCGAGACTCCAAATGGAGTGTCTATGCTCGCTGGTACGTGACAAGTAGAGGTTTATGATCGGAAGGGGCAATGTCACCTACAAAAAAATCCACCACATCGCAAGTCATGGGTTGTAGGGGGCCCCAGTGAAGCACCCAGTCTACGACTTGGGGAGTATGAACATAGGTGGGATAAGCGGGGCGAGTGATCTGGGGGATGCGGCCTAAAGCAGTAAAGCAATCAGTGAGGCCACCTTCCTGGAGTATTTTTAATGGCGAATAATGATCGTTAAGATCCCCCATGAATAGTAGTGGTGAGGACTGCGTCGCTAGTCGGCGTAGCATTTTGATAGTGTTGAGAGCTTGGGCAACACGTACATTGACTCTATCGCTGCGTTCCTGGCGGTTGCCGGGCCAGGTGTAGTGGGCGGTGGCCACCAAGAGGGGTGGTCCGCCGGTAATCTTAGGTTGTAACCGGACCCAAAAGAGGCGGCGCCACTGCTCTAGAATTCCAATGTCTTCCGCGCCGTATTCGAGCAGATTGAAAAGCGACTCATTCCAATAAATGTTGCTTTCTCCCTTCCAACCTTCAAAGGAGTCATCCACCCGCTGATGGGTCGGGAGCGCCTGATCCAGTAAACATTGGCTTTGGGAGCAGAATTCTTGCGCGCATAGAATGTCCGGCCGATGAAGAGTAATGAATTGTCGCAAGGGTTCTTGCCGCTCCGGCCAGCGTTCATCTTGCCATAAATTATAGGTGCAGACCACAAAGCGCAAAGAGCTGGACATAGTAATCCTCTATAGCCGGAGTAGAGGTGGAACCTCTTTAGCCCGACCTGCTACAGATAGTCATTAGCCTGAAACCAGCTAATCGCATCATGAATCGCTTCCTGGGCGGGGCGGGATTGATAACCTAGCAGTTGTTCCGCCTTAGTGCTAGAAAAAAACATATATTTCTTTGCCATCCGCACGCCATCGACAGTGGTCATGGGTTCTTTGCCGCTGGTCAGGCGGGCCCAGCCTTGGGCAAGATGGGCGATAGGCAGGACCGCATGAGGGGAAAGCCGGAATCTGGGGGGACGGCGGTGGGTAAGCTGGGCGATTGCTTCTAGAATATCGCGCAGAGTGAGATTTTCTCCTCCAAGGATATAACGCTCGCCAATGCGGCCTTTTTCAAAGGCCAGGAGATGGCCGGCGGCCACATCATCCACATGGACTACGTTGAGGCCAGTGTTCATATAGGCGGGCATGCCTCCCGAAGCGGCCATGACAATGACTCTGCCGGTAGGCGTGGGTTTGATATCCCGCGGTCCAATGGGGGTGGAGGGATTCACAATCACGATATTCAGCTTCAGCCGGTGTCCTAGATCCTTGATGGACTCCTCAGCCAAGAATTTAGATCGTTTATAGTGGCCGATCATGGTTTCAAGGCTGGAAGGGGTCTCCTCATGGGCTGGCGTGCCATCAGGGCTTAATCCCAGCGTGGCGACGCTACTGGTGTAAACAATACGGTTAACGCCGGCTTCCGCCGCAGCGTGCATGATATTTTGGGAGCCCTGGACATTAGTGTCATAAAAGTCTTGCGAACGGGGGGCCCATAAGCGGTAATCAGCCGCGACATGAAAAAGGGCTTGGCAGCCATGGAGCGCTTTTTCTAGGCGCCGTTGATCCTTGAGATCGCCTTCAAAGATTTCTACGGGTAGCCCTTCCAAATTACGCCGATTGCTATTAGAGCGGGCTAATACCCGGACGGTTTCTCCCGCATCGAGTAGTTGTTTGACTACCGCCGAGCCCACGAAGCCGGTTGCACCGGTAACAAAGCTGGTCATGGTCCTTGTTTCCTCGTGGGTAGTCGAAGTAGAGTTTGAAGCAGCATAGCTAAAAAGCTAAGGGTAGCGAATAGGTCAAAAGTATTTCGTTTTCGCCGGGATTATCATCATGGAGACCGGCGTTGGAGATATGAGAGAGGCGCACCCCAAGGCGGGAGTCGCCATCAAATTGATAGGCAAAAGTAATGGCGGTACGAAATTGAAAAATTCCTCCAAGATCTTTACTCCCGCCTTGGTGATATCCTCCCACGGTGGCGAGTGGGGTAACGATTAAACGTCGGTATTTGAGATCAGCATAAAAACCACCATAGCCGAAAACACCGCCGTCCGTATTCGCCATTATTCCCATAACGGGACCGATGAAAGATAGTTTCTTCCCATAACGGTATTCAATATAACCGGCAGCGGTGGGATCATCACTAAAGTTAAAGGCGCCAGCCCCAAAGTCCAAGTAGCTTGGCTCATCGGCAAGAAATTCAATATCGCCCAGGCTGAACGCGGCAGACTGGGAATCTTCCGCTAGTGCAATATGGCCCCAAGCTAAGAAAGCCAGTATGGTCCCTATTATCTTTTTTGAGCATGCTTTCATTTTTATTATCTCTCTTTAGGTTAAGCAAAAAGAAAGAAACCTGCAATGGTCCGCGGGTAATATTAATTGGCCAAAAAAACCATAAACTCACTTGAGTCATCTTGCTAAAGCGGGTAATAATTGGCTAACTATTTCTTATATTATAGTAATAACCTCTAAATCGGGATAGCTGTTGGTTGTCGCCGGGCGAGGCTTGCTTTTTGAAACGGCATAGATATGCTAATTTAGCTCTGCCGAATATTCACCTATCTGCTAGATGACCTAAAGTCGTTTAACAGAATAGTATTAGGCCCGGGAACAATGGAGAGTATTTATTTTCTTAAGTCTGGCATTCAGGATTTTGTATGTCAACCGTCCTCAGGATGCGACTGTAACAAGTAAAGAGGTTCACAATATAATGGCTTTGAGTTGGTTAAAGGGTAAATTTAATGAAGTCTCTACCAATCTGAAAAACGAGACGACGAAGATCAGGAATAAAGATTTCCTTGAAGGCGTAATTGCAGGCTGCACCCTGGTCGCCTATGCCGATGGGGTTGTCAAACCTGAAGAGAAGCAAAAAATGATGGGGTTTTTGCAGACATCGGAGGTATTGTCGGTTTTTGACACGGAGAATGTTATCAAGTTGTTTGAAAAGTTCTCTGCTCAATTCGAGTTTGATCCGGCTATTGGCGAAGCCAATGCACTTCAAGCGGTCAGTAAAGTCAAAAAGAAAGAAGGAGAAGCCCGACTTTTGGTACGGGTTTGTTGCGCAATTGGGGCATCGGACGGTGATTTTGACGACGCTGAAAGAAAAACGGTGAGCAAAATCTGCTCAGAACTGGGATTAAATCCCGCTGATTTTGATCTTTAAGAAGACTGATAAAGGAGTAAATAATGGCGGTAACCCTACAGAAAGGACAGAATGTATCCCTGAGCAAAGAAGCCCCCGGTCTAAAAGAGGTTGCGTTTGGGCTAGGGTGGGATGCTCGCTCTACCGATGGCACTGATTTTGATTTGGATGCTAGCGCGCTTATCTTAGGCGAAAGCGACAAGGTATTAAGTGATAACCATTTTGTTTTCTATAACAATGCGACTGATCCTAGCGGTGCCGTAACCCATACAGGTGACAATCGTACCGGCGAGGGAGAAGGGGATGATGAAAAAATCATTGTTGATGTTTCTAAAATGCCGGCAGAGGCAAAAAAAGTTGTTTTTGTCGTCACCATCCATGAGGCGGAGTCCCGCAATCAAAATTTTGGCCAGGTAAGTAACGCGTTTATTCGTGCGATTAATAATGCTGACAATGCAGAGATTGCCCGTTATGATTTATCGGAGGATGCTAGTATTGAAACGGCAATGATTTTCGGAGAATTTTACCGCCATGGCGAGGAATGGAAATTTAAGGCGGTGGGCCAGGGCTACGCGGGTGGATTAGCCGGCGTAGCCAGGGATTTTGGCGTCAATATTGGCTAAGGATATCTATTGCGGGAGCGCGCTGGCGGATGGCCGGCGCGCTCAACAGTAGATGGACTACTGAATGAGCCATACTATTCATCTTGCTGCGGGGACTTTGACCATTGAAGTCCACCAAGCCCTTCTTCCGCTGCATGATTTATTAGATTTTGCTAGCCGAATTAACCCCAAGCGCGGATATTTGTTTGTTTCCAAGGTGCTTGGCAAGCATATTCCCTGCCAGCCTTCGAGAATGCGGGATATTTACAATCGCTTAGCCCTGTCTCTTTTAGAGATACCCGGCCCCGCTATTTTTATCGGTATGGCTGAAACGGCTACGGGCTTGGGCGCTGGGGTTGCAGATAGTTTAGTTCGAAGAACACAGCGCTGTGATATTGTTTTCCAACACACAACCCGCCATAGCCTGCCGGTCAGCGAATGGATGCGTTTTGATGAAGCGCACAGCCATGCGCCTGAGCATATCCTCTATCTGCCTTTGCCGGTTTTTCGTGAACGATTCTCCCAAGCACAAACCTTGGTTCTTGTGGATGATGAAATCAGCACAGGGCGGACGCTGAGAGAGCTAAGCTACAGAGTGATACAAGCGTTACCCCATATTCGGCAAATTATGCTGGTGTCAATTGTCAATTGGCTTTCGCCCGCTCAAAAGCAGGTATTTCAAGAAAATGTTAACCGGCCGGTGTCTTTTGTTAGTTTGTTAGAAGGCGTGTTTTCGTTTATTCCTAATTTGGAATTTAGCCCTTCCTTGCCAGGAAAAGCTAGGCTATTTCAGCCGGCGCGGCATGCTTGCCAGCAGACCGGCCGGCGGGGAATAGAGATAGGAGAAAAGTTCCAGGTGTCGAACGGTCCTTATCCAAAGGAGCGTAAGGTGTCTGTGGTGGGGACCGGTGAGTTTCAATTTCAACCTTTTTTATGGGCGGAGCAGCTGGAAAGAAAAGGCTTTGATGTTCTGTTTCAGAGCACTACCCGTTCCCCTATTCGGGTGGGCGGACCCATTGGCGAAAGTCTTAGCTTCAAAGATGAATATGGGGGAGGCATCCATACCTATCTTCATAATCCTCCTCGCGGCAGGGAAGTTATTATTGCCTACGAATTTGCCGAATTAGCACGTAATCACAATCTTCCGGAGCAGCTTGGTGGAAGTATTTGGGGAGCGGCTGCCAATACGGGATGGGATGGCTGAATGGAGCGTTCCGTATTCATCTTTTCTGATCTAGATGATACTTTGTTGCAGACTCAACGCAAATGCGGGGTATCGGGTCCATTAACGGAGGCGGCGGTCGATAGAGAAGGCCGTCCCTTGTCTTTCCACTCCCAGGAACAATTATTGTTGTTGCGGCTCTTTAAAGCTTGCACTTTGATTCCCGTGACCGGACGCAATTTAGAGGCGTTGGGTCGAATTCGCTCACCCCTCTTTTCCAGCTATCGGGTCACTAGTCACGGTGCATTGGTTTGGGATGCCAATAATGCTTTAATCCCGGAGTGGGAGAGCACCATTAGGGGAGAGGCGCTGATTTGGGAACCGCGGATGCAACGTCTTCTTGCGGTAATGGAGGGCTATCAGCGGGCGGAGCAGGTAGAAAATTTGCGGTTTCGTATTATTTATGATGCACAGATACCTGTCTATCTTTCTATCAAGGGTAGCCCCGGACAGCTTTCAGCAGTCGAGGAGATAGTGGCTCCAGTTTGGGTCCAGGAAATGGGAGGAAAATTTCACCGCAATGACCATAATATGGCGCTCCTTCCTCCTTATGCGGATAAGGGCAGGGCTGTGAAATACATCATGACGCTGATCCGCCAACGTTGTGAAGGGCCACCGTTATTTATTGGTATGGGTGACAGCTTGACCGATATTCCTTTCCTCCGTGCTTGCCATTACGCGCTTACACCGCAAAATAGTCAAATTCAACAGGAAGCTTGGATGTGAGCCGGGCGGTGGATCGCCCCGTCGGGATTGAACCTGGGCTTTCTCCTATCACGGGAAGTTACCGCCAGGACGATTGCCAATTTTTATTGACTCCACTCCAAGCCGAATTCTTCTCCATCCAAGAGAAGGAACGCCTGATTCAATCGGGTGAGAAGCATTATTCGGAGATGATCAGCTTTGAATCACCGCCTAGCGAAGCTTATTTAACCTTATTCCGAAACTTAACCCAGCGCCATAAAGGCCGTTTGGCTGCCGAAGTGATGAGGCTGGCGCAGAGTATTGTTAATACTCGACTGGCGCCTATTACTCTGGTGTCGCTGGTTCGAGCGGGTACGCCCATCGGGGCTTTATTGCAACGGGCCTTGAGCCGTCACCTCCAAGTGGATTCCCGGCACTATTCCATTTCTATTATCCGAGATCGGGGAATTGATGAACAAGCTTTAAAATTCTTATTAAGAGAACATCGGCGTCCGGCGGCGGGGGTGGTATTTGTGGATGCCTGGACGGCCAAAGGAGTCATCACCGAAGAGTTAAAACGGGCCATTGCCCATTGGAACGCCCGCCATCAGGAGCAGCTCAAAGACACGCTTTATGTAATCTCTGACATCGGCGGAGTGGCGGATATAGCTGCGACCTATGAAGATTATGTGATTCCCTCTGGTATTCTCAATGCGCCGGTTTCAGGGCTCATTTCCCGTTCCCTATTAAACCGCCAGATTCAACCGGGGCAGTTCCATGGCTGTACTCTTTATGAGCACCTACAGCAGTATGATGTTAGTCATTGGTTCCTGGATGAAATAGAAGCGGAAATGGATGTTAACATCGTTGCGCCCCTTCCTTCTATTTCCCGCGGGGAGCGTTATGCCCAAACCCGGATTTATCTCAATCGTTGGATCGATAGTTATGGCATTGGGGATATCAATCATATTAAACCGGGTATTGCGGAAGCAACCCGGGTGATGTTGCGCCGGGTTCCGGAAAGGCTTTTGCTGCGGGACCCGGGGGCGGAGGAAGTCGCTCATTTATTGATATTGGCGGAAGAGAAGGGGGTAGTGGTCGAGCATCAGCCGAATATGCCTTTTAATGCGGTGGCTTTTATCAAAACGATAAAAACAAGTTAGGCTATTCTATAAACTTCTAGAGAAAAGCCATGTACCTGTCACAACTCCAGAGCACTCAGTCGACGGTAAAAACTTATCTGGCGCAGGCCCAAATACCCCATTATATGGAACTGGGTGCTACCCTTTATATGCCTGCTACGCGGAAAGATATTGCAAGAGTTCTCAATCAACAAAAGCTGACTGGTTTGCGTTCGGCGGTGGTATGCACTGAAGATTCCATCTTGGAACAAGATCTATCTCCTGCGCTCGCTAATTTACGGTTAGTATTAGAGCAACTTCGCCCTTCCTCCATGCTGCGTTTCATTCGTCCTCGCAACCTCGAGGTATTGTCTCAATTGATGCGTATCCCTGAAATTAGAAGGATAGATGGATTTATATTGCCTAAGGTAGACGAGAAGAATCTGCCACTTTACGCAGAACTGGCTGCCCGGATTCCAGAGCTACTTTTGATGCCTACGCTTGAGACTGAGATGGCTTTTAGTCGGCAACGGCTTGAGGCACTGCGTAAGGGACTTGCTAAGGTGAGCAATCCCATTTTATGCCTTCGGATTGGTGGTAATGATCTCCTGCGTTTGTTGGGGTTAAAGCGGCCTAAACATTTGACAATATACGATACGCCGCTGCGGAACATCATCAATGATGTCATCCTGACTTTCCGTCCAGCGGGTTATGGGCTTTCTTCTCCGGTTTTTGAGTATCTTGATAACTATGCTACTTTGCAGCGTGAAGTAGCGTTGGATATTGTCCATGGCTTGCTCACGAAGGCAGCCATTCATCCTAGTCAAATTCCAGTGGTGGAAAGGGCCTATCAGGTCTGTCAAAAAGATATGGAGTTAGCGCAGCGCGTCCTTGAGGAAGGAACGCCAGCCGTTTTTAAACTTAATAGCCAAATGGTTGAACCGGCTACCCATTGCGCATGGGCGGAACGGCTGCTGTTACAAGCCGAGCTGTATGGTGTCTGTTGTGAGCAGCTGAACGGGTGTGATTGTACTCCCAATGTTTCTTGAAAACTATTCTTTGTAGAAACACAAAAAAATTTTAATTATCAATTATTTATGAGACATTTCAAATACTCTTTTTTAGTAACCGTGGCGGGCTTGGTGGCAGCCTTTCTATGGGGTGGACCTGCCGGTTTATTTATTGCCGCGATCCTGGGCGTTCTCGAAATTAGCTTGTCCTTCGATAATGCGGTCGTCAATGCATCTGTGCTTAAGGATATGGACCCCAAGTGGCAAGCTCGTTTTCTGACCTGGGGTATTCTGATTGCTGTATTTGGAATGCGCTTGGTTTTTCCCGTGGCCATTGTGGCTATTGTGGCTGATATTGGGATACTAGAAGTGACACAGATGGCGCTTAATGATCCGGATGCTTATTCAGCTCATTTGCTCGCTTCCCATGTAGATATTTCCGCTTTTGGCGGTATGTTTTTGCTGATGGTGTTTTTATCCTTTTTGCTTGATGAGACAAAAGAGCTGCATTGGTGGGGGCTGGTTGAAGAGAAATTGGCCGGGATCGGTAAGCTGGAATCCATCGAGATCGTTATCGCCCTGGGAGTTTTATGGGCTCTCCAAAGTTTCTTGCCGCCCGAGGAGAAACTAGATGCCATGCTGGCTGGGATTAGTGGTGTCATGCTCTTCGTCATTGTAGGTAGTGCGTCTGGATTATTTGAGGTAGAGGAAACAGGAGAAGCGGTTACCCATGCGGCGAAGCGTAGTGGAGTAATGGGTTTTCTCTATCTTGAGGTATTGGATGCTTCTTTCTCTTTTGATGGTGTTATTGGTGCTTTTGCCATTAGCAAGGATGTCATTATTATTATGCTGGGCTTGGCGATTGGCGCCATGTTTGTTCGTTCTATTACGGTATACTTAGTCCGCAAGGGCACCCTAAGCGAGTACGTTTTCCTTGAGCATGGCGCCCACTATGCTATTGGAGCCTTGGCGCTTATCATGCTCGCAAGCACCAAAGTTCATATACCCGAAGTGGTGACAGGGTTGATTGGTGCGGCTTTCATCGGTTTGTCTTTGCTTTCTTCTATTCGGTATCGAAATAAACATTAATTTCAGAAAGAAAAGAGCTAAGGTATAATTCAGAAAAAAATGATACTTTTTTGAATTATAGAGAGTGTCTTTATTAGGAGGGGATATGCCAGTTAAGCTAGTAAAAGGTCAAAAGATTTCTCTTGAAAAAGAAAGCGGCGGGGCCTTAAGTAAGGTCGTCATGGGGTTGGGTTGGGATGCGGCAGGTACAGGGAAAAAGGGATTTTTCGGCTTTGGCGGCGGTGGCCAGCAAATCGATTTAGATGCCTCTTGCGTTCTGTTTGATGAATCAGGCAATGTACTAGATACAGTCTGGTTTCGTCAGTTGCAAAGTAAAGATGGGAGCATTACCCACACTGGTGATAATCTTACGGGTGAAGGAGAAGGGGACGATGAACAAATTATTGTGGATTTAACCCGGATTCCTGCGAGCGTCAAGAGTTTAGTGTTTGTGGTCAATAGCTTTACCGGGCAAAATTTTGGCCAGGTCGAAAATGCATTTTGCCGCCTGGTTAATCATAGCGATAACGCGGAAATTGCCCGTTATGATCTAAGCTGTCAAGGGAATCACAGTGCCCAGGTAATGGCGAAAATTTATCGCCATAATAACGATTGGAAAATGCATGCCATTGGTGAAAATGCGAGCGGTAGAACTTTTAATGACCTGCTCCCTGCTATTCGCCCTCATTTGTGATTTTTTCTGATAGATAGCCATGTTCGTGGTGCGCTATATAGGCAGAAGTTATGAGTTTAACAGAGAGCTTTCTCCGGCGTATTACCCTGCACGTAGCCGGAGAAAGCCGCTCGCTACCTCCTGGTTTTTTACCAGCAATAGGCGCGCACCCTTCTAGCGCTTAAAGTTCTTCGCTCTCTGGTAATAAACTTCTTTTTTTTAGAGAGCTGAACGGCTCGCGTGTACTGCTATGGCCGCTGATGGACTCCTCATTCGCTGCTTTGCGAAGTGAGGATAACCTTGCGCTACTACTTACCGATAATAGCTAGCGCAACTTCACGAGCATTGCCTGACCTTCAGTCGCGCTTATCTGCGAGGCGATTGTCGCCATAATATAAATGCCGAGATGAAAGCGGCAATAAAAATGAGGACAAAAAACTCCGTAAACTTGGCTCCCGCAATGCCTAAAAATGCTAGCAAGATAGCTACAATAGCAATAATAAGAGAAAGTATCGCAAGTGAAGGCATAATCATTTCCTCTATTTGTTTGGGTTTGGGATCTCCATATTTCCACCGTAATGGTTATATTTAGTGTAGGCTAAAAAAATAGTTTAAAAAGGAGGTAATTAGGCTTAATGGCTGAGCAGCAGGGTAATATGCCTCATCAAAGCGCATTGTTTACTGATCTTTACCAGCTGAGGATGATGCAGTCCTATTATGCGGAAGAGATGAACGCCGTTGCTGTATTCGAATTGTTTTTCCGCAAACTTCCCTCGAATCGCAACTTTGTGATGGCGGCGGGGCTCGATAATGTTCTGAGCTATCTTGAGCATCTACATTTTACGGACGAGGAGCAAGACTGGCTCAAGCAGCAAGGAGGATTCAGTCAACAATTTTTGCGGCAATTGCAGGATTTTAATTTTACCGGGGACGTGTTTGCCGTGCCGGAAGGCACCTTAGTGTTTGAAAATGAACCGGTCGTGCAGGTGATTGCGCCGCTTCCAGAGGCCCAGTTAGTGGAAACCTATCTGCTGAATCAAATTCATTTACAAAGCGTTCTGGCCACCAAGGCGGCGAGGGTAGTGAGTGCGGCTCGCGGCCATAAGGTGGTGGATTTTGGTTCACGGCGCGCCCATGGGACTGATGCGGCGCTAAAGGTAGCACGCACTAGCTACCTGGCTGGCGCAAATGCTACCTCCAATGTTTTTGCGGGCCGTGCTTATGATATACCAGTGGTGGGTACGATGGCACATAGCTTCATCCAAGCCCATCCGAGTGAATATGCGGCCCTCCGGGCTTTTATTCAGGAATTTCCAGACACTACTTTGTTAGTGGATACCTATGATACTTTGGCGGGGGTTCGTAAAGTCATTGCGTTAGCAGAGGCGCTGGGTCAGGATTTCAAGGTGGAAGCTGTTCGGCTTGATTCAGGAGACCTGGGTAAGCTAGCTAAAGAATCCCGCCGGCTGTTCGATGAAGCCGGGCTAAACCAAGTACGAATTGTGGCTTCCAGCGGATTAGATGAGTATAAAATCCAGGCTCTACTGAAAGAGGGGGCACCTATCGATGGGTTTGGCGTGGGCACCCAATTAGCTGTTTCGGGGGATGCACCAGAGATTGATTTCTCTTATAAATTGGTTGAATATGCGAGCCGTCCGCGGATGAAATTATCCTCAAGCAAAGAGCTCTTGCCAGGCCGCAAGCAAGTCTTTAGATTCTTTGAAGCCGACAGGATGAAGCGGGATGTCATTGCCTGCTTTGAGGAAAATTCAGACGGCAAGCCCTTGCTTGAGCAAGTCATGAGCCAGGGTAAACGGCTTGAGCAAGGACGAGTTTCTCTGGAGAATGCACGGGAGCATGCCCGCCAGCAAATGGCACTGCTGCCTCCCGAACTTCACGCTCTGCAACGCGTGAAGCTGGGATATCCCGTGGCGGTCAGCAACTCATTGCGCCAAACTAATGAACAACTGCAGCGGGAGTTGGCCGTGGAACTCAGCCCTCGGCTTAGCGCCTCCTAGTTGGCCCTGATTCCTCTTAAATTCGGATAAGTTCCCTACAAACCGATCTCTCCCTCCTTGGCTTGCCTGCCTATTCTTCTGGTTTTTTAGCGGCTGGGACGGTCAGCATTAGCACAAAGCCAACGAGAAGAAAAATGACGATAGCGCCCATGCCAATTCGCTGGCTGCCCGCCAGGTAAGTGATCCAGCCCACCAATAAGGGACCTAGGAAGGCGGTCGCTTTGCCAGAAAGGGCAAACAAGCCGAACATTTCATTGCGCAAGGACTCTGGCGCCACTCGTGCTAAAAAAGATCGGCTTGCGGCTTGGGCCGGTCCCACAAATATTCCGAGCAGGAGTCCAAAGGTCCAAAAGAGGGTCGAGGTTTCCACGATCAGGATCAGGGTGGTCAGCAAAATCAAGCTAATCAGGGATAACAGGATGGTCTTTTTGCTGCCTATCCAGTCGTCTATCCAGGCAAAAGCCGCGGCTCCCAGGCCAGCAGTGACGTTAAGGGCGATTCCAAACAGGAGTATTTCTTGCTCGTCCATGTCGAAGGTTCCGGCCGCATAGACACCGCCAAAAGCAAACAAAGTTGCCAGACCGTCGATATAAAACATGCGTGCAATAAGGAAGCGAGCGATAGTGCTGTACTGGCGTACATGGCGAATGGAGTCATAAAGCTGCCTCATTCCATCTTTCGTTGCCCGCCAGAGGGGTTTGCCGGTGCCTTGGGTATCGGGTGTGATGAGAAACAAGGGGAGGGCAAACAGTAAGTACCACCCGGAGACCAGGGGAAAGGTAGCGCGCACAGGCTCAGCGGAATCGGGGTCCAGGCCAAACCAATGATTTCCCCCTTGGATGAAGGCAAAGAGGGCGACGATTAGACAGGCTACGCCACCTGCATAGCCGATACTCCAGCCCCAGCCGGACCACCGCCCTACATATTTCGGTCCCGCCAAGCCGGGCAGCATGGCATTGTAAAAGATGAAAGCAAATTCAGCGCCGAGGGTGCCTAGCCCAACTAGTAGCAGTGCCAGCCAGGCATAGTCAGGCGTAGGTTTGATAAACCATAGAAGCGCCGTGGCTATAACGCACAATAAGGTGAAGACGATAATCCAGGGCTTGCGGCGTCCCCCTTGGTCGGCAATGGCCCCCAGGAGCGGTCCCGTAATGGCGATAACAAGCCCGGAGATGCCCACTATGTTCCCCCATTGGGCGCTGCCAAGAGTCTCGTTTTCCGCCACTTGCCGGGTAAAATAGGCGGCGAACACAAAGGTGGTGATAACGGCGGCAAAGGCGCTATTGGCCCAATCGTATAAAGCCCAGGAGATAAGGCTTGCTTTAGAAGCGGGCGTTGAATGATGGCCAGATTGTGTCATTATTTTTTACTAATTTGAAAGACGTTTCCGAGCCCTATTGGGGGAGAGTAGATTTATCTTTTAAACCTTTAAGAGGTTGTTTCCCGTGGAGGGAGAGCCACTTGAGCAGATCTTCCCGGCGAATAAGCCCGCGGATTTGGCCATTTTCAACCACGGGTAGTTGATTGATATTACGGCGGGCCAAAATGAAAAGGGCCTCTGCCGCGCCTCCTTTCGGCGAAGTCAGGGCAACTTTGCGCACTGGCGTCATAAGCTCACCGATAGTCGTTTGGGACCATTTCTCCCGGCTAATTTTGCGAATATCTGGAATAGAGATGATTCCAGCCAGGCGATTATTTTCTTCCACGGGAAAAGCCCGCTGATCGCTACGCATTAAATGTTCTTCCACCAGCGTGCGAACCCGCATGTCGGGGTTTACCTTAACAAAATCGGTCTGCATAAGGCGAGAGACAGGGATATCCTCCAGTGCTTCCTGCACAAGTAGTTGCTGGTAGCTGGCCACGGCAGCGTTATTGAGGAACCAGCCAATAAAAGCCAGCCATAGCCCTCCTACCAGACCAGTTCCAAAAAAAGGCACCTGAAAGCCCAATATCATGGCAAACCCGGTAATAATAAGTGTCCAGGCAAAGAACTGCCCAGCCCGGGATGCCCACTGGGTTGCCTGGCGGAAATTACCGCTAATGCCCCACAGGAGGGCCCGCAGTACTCGGCCCCCGTCTAAAGGAAACCCTGGGACCAAATTAAAGAGACCTAGAATGATGTTGACGGGCCCTAACCAGAATAGCAAGGTGGCAAGGGGACTTAATGTGGTAAAAAGCTGTTCGGCATTGGCTGAATCTACTTCCAGGGGACCGGTGATGAGACTGCCCAGAAAGAGAAATGTTGCCCCTAGAACTAAACTGGTGATAGGTCCGACAATGGCCATCCAGAGTTCGGCGCGCCAGGCGTGAGGTTCCTGCTCTAGATGGGCCATGCCCCCGAAAATAAACAGGGTGATACGTTTAATCTCAATGCCATGGGCGCGGCCCATTAAGGCATGGGAAAGTTCGTGGATAAAAACTGAGGCAAGGAAAAGGATGGCTGCCGCAATAGCGGTCCCCCAGGTCACACCTGGCTCCCAATCCGGATGCCAGCGAGGAAAGACGCCCACGGCAAGGCTAAAAGTGAGCAAAAAGAAAATGATGGATAGGCTCCAATCAAGGTAAACGCTAATTCCAGCAACGCGGCCAATACGGATTCCAGTGGGCATTTTAAATTTCCTCTCTAAAATAATCTGGATAATTTAAAGGAAGTTTTTTTACAGGGGCTCCCCCATAATAGATTAAGATACTCTATTTGGTTTTTTTTGTATCTGCGGTTTAATGGTCTGGCCTACCTAGAGGGAGAGACATTTTTCTGCTAGCCGAAGGTATTTTTTGGCTCGGCGGGTCCATTTGGATCGCTGCCGACAAGAAGATTTTAGCAAATGCCAGATGGCTAATTCAGCCTGCAGGGAGGCGCGCGGTAGTTCTTAATAAAAATGAATGGGCGCTAGCTACCTACGGGAGGATCATCTTGAATAGTTTGCTAGCAGGTGTCAGAAACAGTATCGTCGACAAAGGCGATTCTCGCCTGTTCACATTCCATAGCCAAAAAACCAAAAGCTTGTCTACCGCATAAAGATAGGGCGCTTAAATTCGTTTAGAACGGCAAGCAGGGTATTTATTGCGGGGCCGGCGGGAATGGGTGATTCTTCTTCCGCCGGCATTCCCTATTTTGACAGTAAGAATAAAACCGATGGAGATACTCTTTTCTACAGGGTAGTTAAGAGTTCTTGGCACGCTTTTTCACAGGCACGGCAGGACTTAGCACATAGCTGACAATGCTCATGATGTTCAGCATGGCTCTCGCATTCCATTGCACAGATATTGCAGGCCGTGGCGCACGCTTCTAATTGCGCGCGTAGTAATTTCGGGTTTACCTCGGTTTGCCGGGCTACCACCTGTCCGGTTACCTCACAAATAGCCGCGCAATCAAGGCATGTTCTAATACAACGCCGGAGGCGAGCAACTTCTTCTTCGGCTAGGCAGGCGTCAGCGCAGAGAGTACAGGCTTCTGAACAAGCATAGCAAGATTTAATGCAGGCGGTGAGTCCTTCTATATTAGTGAGATTCTGAGGGTGGGTTTGTAAAAAATGATTGACGTTCATGATTTGTCTCCTTGTCTGTGATGGCGGGGAATGGCCGCTTATAGAATTAAGCTCTTGGTTAGCGAGACGTTATTGAGATAACATTTGAAGTGTAGTAAGCCTTTTATATTAAAACAATGCCTTGTTTTTTTGCTGCACCCTTGGCAACCGCTGGAAAGATGCGTGAAAACTACGCTTGGTTTAAGATGGGGGGTTCTTTGGAGTTCTCCATGGAGGGCGAACAAGCCCCTAGCGAGAACGCGAAGCGAAGTGGCACGTCGAGCGCGAGGGCCAAGTGACTTATGTTTCGCCATGAATTGGCGCTATTATTTTTCCGCTCTCGGAGCCTAGGGTGGGGAGCACCCCAAGTGAAAGCGCGAGGAGCGGTCAAGCCCCAAGGCCGAGGTCATGCCTCCGTCGAGGACTGCTGAGAACCGCGAATTCTCCAGGCGGATGAAGTTTTGCCTGCCTGTGCGTGTCCGCACGCAGACAGGTAGGCACAAAACTGCTATCCGTCATGGTGAAACTTCAAAAAGGAGCTCTTTACTATGGAACCGTTGACGGTAGTAGAAGGTTTAGTGGTCCCCTTAGACCGGGCCAATGTAGATACCGATGCTATTATTCCCAAGCAATTTCTAAAGTCGATTAAGCGTACCGGCTTTGGTCCCAACCTATTTGATGAATGGCGCTACTTAGATCATGGGGAGCCTGGGAAGGACTGTCGTCATCGGCCTCTTAATCCAGAATTTGTCCTTAATCAGCCTCGTTACCAGGGCGCGAATATTTTGCTTGCGCGAGATAACTTTGGTTGTGGCTCGAGCCGGGAACATGCGGTTTGGGCATTGGTGGATGATGGCTTCCGGGTAGTGATTGCCCCCAGTTTCGCGGATATCTTTCATAGCAACGCCTTTAAAAATGGCCTCCTGCCGATCATTCTGGATGAGGATAGTGTGACCACGTTGTTTAAGGATACCGAAGCGACCCTCGGCTACCGCCTGCGGATTGATTTACCCGCTCAGGAAGTGACTACCCCTGAAGGGAAGGTAATGCCTTTTACCATTGATGAGTTCCGTAAGCATTGTCTTATGGAAGGATTGGATGAGATTGGGCTAACCTTGCAGTATAGGGATGAGATCCGCGCCTACGAAGAGCGGCGGCAGGTTGAAGCCCCGTGGTTATTTGAGAAGGGATAAGCTTGGAATGAGTAAAAAAATTGCCCTTTTGGCGGGCGATGGGATCGGTCCCGAGATTATTGCCGAGGCGGTTAAGGTACTGGCGGCGTTGGGGGAGCATGGGGAACTGGATGTGGTGCTAGAGTCAGGGCTGATTGGGGGTGCTGCCTATGAGGTCACGGGCACTCCGCTGCCTGCGGAAACTCTTGCTCTAGCCCAGGATTCGGATGCGATCCTGCTAGGCGCCGTCGGGGGTCCCCAGTGGGAAACCCTGGATATTAAAGTCCGCCCTGAAAAAGGATTACTTGGCATTCGTTCCGCGCTAGGGCTATTTGCTAATCTGCGTCCTGCTATTCTTTACCCTCAATTGGTAGGAGCCTCTACGCTCAAACCGGAGGTGGTGTCAGGGCTCGATCTCATGATAGTGCGGGAGCTGACCGGCGGTATTTATTTTGGCCAGCCCCGGGGGGTGTGCCGCCTTGAGCATGGCGAGCGGCAAGGGTTTAATACCCTGGTTTATAAGGAATCGGAAATCCGGCGCATTGCCCAGGTGGCCTTTACCATTGCCATGAAACGGGATCGCCGGGTTTGCTCCGTGGACAAAGCCAATGTGCTGGAAGCGACCGAGCTATGGCGCGAGGTAATGTCTGAGGTAGCCGCAGAGTTTCCCGAAGTGGAGCTTAGCCACATGTATGTAGACAATGCTGCCATGCAGCTTGTTCGAGCCCCCAAGCAATTTGATGTGGTGGTAACTACGAATATGTTTGGGGATATTTTGTCCGATTGCGCCGCAATGCTGACCGGCTCTATCGGGATGCTGCCTTCCGCCTCCCTGGATCAAAGCGGGAGGGGAATGTACGAGCCCATCCACGGTTCGGCGCCGGATATTGCTGGCCAAGGGATAGCTAATCCCCTGGCGACCATCCTCTCCGTAGCGATGATGTTGCGTTACTCTCTCGATTCGCCCGCCCAGGCCACGCGCCTTGAAAAGGCTGTAGGTGCCGTACTTGACCAAGGATTGCGGACTCCCGATATTTATTCTCCCGGCACGACCCAGGTCAGCACTGGGGCCATGGGGGATGCGGTCGTGGAGGCATTTATCCACACCCCCGGTTGAATTTTGAGGGATGCTGATGGCTTGGGCCAACCGGAATAGATTTATAGGATATGGGTGAACTCAACCTTCCGCGCTCCTGCGCGAATCCGCTGGACATTAATCTGCTCAATGAGCGTCTTCCCATGAGGAAGGATGCCTCGAAGTATACGGGTTTTATCCCCCTCAAGCTGGATTTGGGCGTGTTGGTCGCCACAATAGGCATCCACGATATCCCTTTGATTACCTTGGGGACGGAGGATGCAGCGCGGGGACTGGGGTGGTTGGGCAAAGAGGTTGCCCCGTCCTTCCTCTTGGCAACCGCGATCAGTCAACAGATAATCTAAAGACGCTGGCATATCCGCCATTTGCGCGGCGGTGGTGACTTGTTTTCCGCTATCGAAAGAATCCCCTAATACCACCAAAGGCAACAGCGCGGGCGCGGCGGGTCCGAAGGCTTTTATCTCCGCCGTGTGCAAGGGACTTAACGCCCGCTGATCGCTGGTCAAAATCAGCAAGCCCTCCTCAAAAAACCCCTGCTTATCCAGGTGTTCGACAAAGCGAGCGGCCTGAGCGTCAGCGAAGCGAAATGCCGTCAGCTCATCTTGGCGGCCCGTTTCGGGATCGACAAAGGGGGGATGGGTGGTGACGGTTTCCAGCACCGCCAAATAAGGACGTTTGGGGGGCACTTCCTGCTCCAGCCAATGCAAAAAACGATCATACAACCACCCATCATGGGCCGCATGGAAGGCAAATCGTTGGGCATCCTGGTAAAATGGATGGTCATCTCCTTCCACCTTGTGGAATCCCAGACGCTTTAGCCATTTCCCCTTGTCCATGAATTCCAGGTCGCCGGTGGTGAAAAAATAGCTCTCGTAGCCATCCGCGGCGAGTCGCCGGGGCAGGCTGTCCGGCAGTTCTTCAAAGCCAGTATAGCCCTCAAGGCTGTGGTAACGGTTAACAGGGGGTAGGGGAGCCACGCCGCCCAGCAAGGCGATCAAGCCATGATCGGTGGTAAAGCCATTGGAAAAAAACTGCGTCCACAGGGTTCCTCGTTGGGCAAGGCGATCAAGCTGGGGAGTGGCGTTCATGATCCCCAGTCGGTCCTGGCTATGGTACCAGGACCAGGACTCGATGATCACTATCACCACATTGCGCCTCAAGGCGCGGCCCTGGATGCAGTGCAAGGGTGGTGGGGAATAGGCGGCCAGCACCCGTGACCGGTATGCCTCGCTATAAGCTCGATCAACGCCGCTCGGCAGATTGATTTCCACCACGTTGCGATAAAGCCAGGGCAGGGGATGGTAGGCCGTTGTGGGTAAAGCGTAGAGGGAGAAACAGACGGCGGCGGCCATGATGATTCTCTGCAGGCCACCCTGACCGAGGCGTTTTGCCGCCACCAGATGACCCGCCCAGCTGCTCAGTAAAATGCCGACACCAATAAGCCATAGGGTTCCAGTGATGGCTGTTGCTTTCGTCCCTACATATCCCTGTATTGCTCCCCACTCCCCGCCGAATTTCAACACGTCGCGCCAACTCAAGCGCATGCCAAATTCCGCCAGGGTGATTAGATCGGCAACGATAATAAGCACTAACCCGCCCTGTATTAGCCAAGCAAGCCATCCGACATAGCGGGGCAATCCCAGCCACAAGGCCGTTGCCGCGAGGAATGCGGCGAGTAGGGCTAGATCTTGCTGCACCGTTGGAACCACAAGGCATCCAGTGCATCCCATAGCAGCTAGGCTGCCCTGCTCACTGAGCCAGGCTCTGCCGAGGGAGAATAAAACCAGCAGCAGCGGCATGGCGAGCAAAGCGATCATTCGTCTTCTCATGGCTCTTAGGCTTCGCAAGAAGAGTGATTTAAAATCTGCCCTAGGCAGGTTATGATAATAATGACTAAGGAGGGAGAATAGTTATATTAACCTATAAACGGAGTTTATATGAGTAGAACATTTGATGTGGCTGTCGTTGGAGCTACCGGCGCGGTGGGGCAGGCTATGATGGAAATCCTGGCCCAGCGGGGCTTCCCCGTCAGCCGGGTGTACCCCTTGGCGAGCGAGCGCTCCGCTGGGGAAAAACTTTCGTTTGGGCGCGATGAAGTCATCGTGGAAAACCTGGCTGGCTTTGATTTTTCTAAGGTACAGCTTGGCTTGTTTTCCGCCGGCGCTAAAATCTCGGCCGAGTATGCGCCTAAAGCAGCGAGTGCGGGTTGCGTGGTGGTGGATAATACTTCCCAGTTTCGCTATGACAATCGGATTCCTTTAGTGGTGCCCGAGGTCAATCCCCAGGCAATTGAGGGTTATAAGGACCATGGGATCATTGCCAATCCCAATTGTTCGACTATCCAGATGTTGGTGGCTCTTAAGCCCATCTATGATGCGGTGGGTATCGAGCGAATCAATGTAGCCACTTACCAGGCTGTTTCTGGCACCGGTAAAGAAGCTATCGAGGAGTTGGCAAAGCAAACCTCCACCCTGCTGAATGGGCGGCCTATTTCGCCTCAAGCTTACCCCAAGCAGATTGCCTTTAATGTATTGCCCCATATCGATGATTTTCTGGATAACGGTTACACCCGCGAAGAGATGAAAATGGTATGGGAGACACGAAAAATTTTTGGTGACGAGTCTATCTTGGTAAATCCAACCGCGGTGCGGGTGCCGGTTTTTTATGGGCATTCGGAAGCCGTGCATCTGGAAACCCGTGATAAGATCACTGCCGATGAGGTTAAGGCGTTGCTGCAGCAGGCGCCTGGGGTTACGGTTTTGGATGAGCACACCAATGGAGGATATCCCACGGCGGTTACCGAAGCTTCAGGCAGGGACCCAGTATTCGTGGGGCGTATCCGGGAAGATATTTCCCATCCCAAGGGTATAGACCTCTGGATTGTAGCCGATAACGTCCGCAAGGGCGCGGCGTTAAATAGCATCCAAATTGCGGAATTGCTAATCAAGGATTACCTATAACGAAGCCTGACAAGAACGCTTTGGCCTAAGCCAATTAGGCCTTGATGGGATCGCCGCGCTAATTCTAGATTGGAGCTCTGGACTTTAGATAGGGAGCAAATGAATGGTGCGGAAGACGATTGTCAGCGTATCGGTAGCCGGGTTGCTAGCGGCCTCCTCATCCTGGGAGGCGTATTCCTTGGGGATAGGGGGAATTAGTTTGAAATCTGGGTTGAATCAGCCGTTTAAAGCGGAGATTCCCCTGCATGCGGTGCGCGAGAATTCTCTAGAAGATATTAAGGTAAAATTGGCGCCTAGCGAAGATTTTTTTCGGGCGGGGCTAGATCGGGCATTGGTGCTGAGCAACCTCCGCTTTCGCCCGCTGCGTAAAGAGACGGGTGAGACGGTTATTGAAGTGACCTCGCAAGGGCCTATTCGTGAACCCTTTCTTGACTTTCTGGTGGCTGTAACTTGGCCTCAGGGACACCTGTTACGGGAATATACGGTACTGCTGGATCCTCCTTTTCTGATGGAGCCAGGCCCTGCCATTGTTAGCTCCATTGCGAGTGTGCAAGACACTGTGGCGCCGGTTACACCGCAAAAGGCAGAAACCTGGAGCGTGCAGATTCCAGAGCCCCTAGTCGAGAGCACCATGGTTTCTTCAACGGCTAAAGCGGATTCCTCTGCCTATGGGCCTATCCGACCGGCTGAGACGTTGTGGCCTATCGCGCAACGGGTGCGGTCTAGTTCTTCGATTGCTCCTCAACAAATGATGCTGGCGCTGCTACGAGCTAATCCGGATGTCTTTTTGCACGGTAATATCAATGGGTTGAAGGTTGGACGGATGCTCACAATACCAGCCGAAGAGGAAGCGTTAAAGCTGACCTTTGCCGAGGCGGTAGAGCAAGTACAACAGCAAAATAAAGCCTGGGCGGCATTAGGAAGAAAAAGCCAAGCTTTCGAGGCGGAGCGTTCGGAAGAAGAGAAGGCCCCAGGAAACGAATCTGGAGGCGCAGTTAATCTCTTGGCCGTTCGGGAGCATGTTCTACCTTTATTATCTAAGGAGAGGGGGCCTGGGGTCCAAGAAAGCAGTGGTGAGGATATTCATCTACAGACGCTGTTGTCTTTAACTCAGGAGGCTTTGGAAACACGGGCTCAGGAAAATGAAGCGTTGCAAGCTCGTCTCCAAGCAATGGAATTACAAGTCAATACCTTGCAGCAACTGTTATCGGCGCAGGATGCCCGGCTCGTAGGGTTGGAAGGCCCAGAGGAGACCAGTAAAAAGGAAATTTTAGAGGGCCAAGACGGGAAGTTTGAGAAAGTGGAGTTTTTAGCTCCTTCGATGGAGGAAATTGCTACTTTAACCTTATCTTCTCCTGGGGAGGAGGAGGCGCTTCCTTCCTCTGGAGAAAAGGCTTTAGAGACTGCACTCCCTGTATCTTCTGATGCTCTATCGGCAACGGAGGAACGGGTGCCCGAGCAGACAAAGCAGGCCGGGGAATTTGTTTCTGCAGAAGAGGTAAGCGAGCCTGAGGGGGCATTTAGCGCCTTTATGAATTTGAAAAATCTTCTTCTGCTTAGTGGCAGCAGTATACTGCTCTTAATTCTGGCTGTTTTACGTTTACGCAAGCGTAAAACTACTGAGAAACCCGCGCTAACGATAGCTGAGCAGGAAGAAGCAGGCAAAGATGGAGATGATGAAGCTAGCGAAGTCCTTGCTAAGGAAATAGGGCCAATCGCTCCGTTAGAGCAGGAAGTAGTCCATGGGATGAAGGCGCCTGCCTCCTCAACGGCATCCCAGATCCAGGCAGAGAGTCATGAGATTATGGCCGAAGTTGATGACTACCTTGCTTTTGGCCGCCATCACGAGGCGGCGACGGCGCTCAAGGAGGCTTTGCTCCAGGAACCTGGGCGGCAGGATTTAAAATTCAAATTGGCCGAAGTTTATCATGCCGCAGGTAATGGGAGTGCCTTTGTGGATTTAGTGGAAGAATGGGCACCAAATCCACATGGAGACGATGGCCTATGGGCGGATTTGGTAGCGATGGGAAAAGATTTGAGACCCGGGCACGCTTTGTTTACCAGTTTGCGGCAAGATGATGCAGCCGCCCAAGTGGGCTTGGAACTTCCTGCTAGCGATTTTTCCTTGGATTTCAGTCCAGGGGACTTACTCTCTGATGAAAATTCGGCAGTGCCATTCTCTCCTGCCGAGGAGGAGGCATCGGCAGGAGAGAATTCTTCTGTGGAGACACCCCAGGCAGAGGAGGTGGGCCTGGAATTTGACTTAGAGGGGATGGTGTTAGCTAAGCCTAGTGTTCAGGATGATGGAATAACAGATCAGCCGGTGGAGGCTGAGAGGGAAGAGGGAGTTATAGAGTTTGAGCCTTTCTCTTCTCCGCTAGGGACGGAAGAGAATGTGAAGGAAGCAGAAAATTCGGAACAATCCCTAGAATTCTTTTCCCCGGAGTTTGAAATACAGGAAGATAACCAAGGGCTGTTAGTATTGGAAACCCCTGTTGACGATCCGGAGTCAACCCCGTTGGAACCTGCCGACCCTGCCGCTTCAGTAGATACCCTGGGAGAGGACATGAGTGAAGCTTCCCTCCCTGGGAAGGCGCTGCTGGAGGATCTGGATGAGATGGAAGTCAAGTTGGATTTGGCGCGGGCTTATATGGATATGGGCGATGCCGATGGTGCCCGCGGCCTGTTGGAAGAGGTTGTTGCTGAGGGCACTGAGCAGCAGCGAGATACAGGAGAGGGACTGCTTGCCGAGCTAGCGAAGGCTTCTTGATGATGATCTAATGTTGATTGGAAATACGGTAAATTGTGGGCGCCCAGATTAATAGTCTGGGCGCTTCTTTTGTTTTGCCGGGAAATAATTGGGGGTGGAGAATAGGTAAATACCTATGAATTTGGAGCTTCGCTATTAATGCGGCCCTCGCGCTCAAGGCCCCACTTTGTTTCCCACTCTCGCTGGGGGGGCGTCGTGCGTCCCTATATTCCCTCAAAGTAGGGGATGTTTTAGGCGCAAGCCGACTCCAGGGATGCTTTAAAGTTTTCTGCGAGGCACTTAGAGCTCCCCTAAACAAACCAGCATGTTAATTTCCCTAACTTAATCTGATGAGAATAGCGCTTGGTCTTGAGTATGATGGTTCCAATTTTTCTGGCTGGCAGTCCCAAAAAGGCGTGCGTACAGTCCAAGCTACTCTGGAGCAGGCCCTTTCCGCAGTGGCTAACGAGCCGGTTACTGTCATCACTGCGGGGCGTACCGATGCAGGAGTGCATGCCGCGGCCCAGGTGGTTCATTTTGACACCGCCACTTTTCGTTTAGAGCACAATTGGGTTTTTGGCGGCAATGCCAATCTGCTGCCGGAGGTGGCCATTTTATGGGCACAACCGGTGAACGAAGCTTTTCATGCCCGGTTTTCGGCGATAGCGCGGCACTATCGATATATCATTCTGAACCGCGGGGCGCGGCCAGCTATCGCGAATCGCCGCGTGACGTGGTATTGTCAGCCTTTATCCGTTACTAAAATGAAGGAAGCAGGTGCTTTTCTGGTGGGCGAACATGATTTTTCTTCCTTTCGAGCTAAGGCTTGCCAGGCTAAGAGCCCTGTCAGAAATGTCCATTATTTAGAGGTGACACGGCAAGGGGATTGGATCGTCATCGATATCTCGGCCAATGCTTTTTTGCACCATATGGTACGTAATATCGCTGGGGTACTTATGGCGATAGGGAAGGGAGAACAACCGCCGCGCTGGGCGGAAGAGGTATTACAGGCTCGATGCCGTGCTGTGGGAGGTGTTACTGCGCGTCCCGATGGTTTGTATTTGGTGAGAGTGGACTATCCAGATCACTTTGATTTACCCAGACTTTCCCGTCCCGTCACGGTTTGGTAACCTGTTATATTTTTGTGGAGATGCGTACTCGGGTAAAATTTTGTGGCATTACGCGCAGAGAGGATGCCATCCAGGCCATTCGTTTAGGGGCGGATGCCATTGGTCTAGTCTTTTATCCTGAGAGTCCGCGAGCGGTGAGTCCGCAGCAGGCTTATCAAATCGTGCGGGAGTTACCCCCTTTTGTAACGGTGGTAGGATTATTTGTAAACGCTGCCTCTTGTTACCTTCAGCAAATATTGGATAAGGTTCCTATTGATATCCTCCAGTTCCACGGTGAGGAGTCTCCTGAAGAATGTGGTTATTATGGCAGATCCTATATTAAGGCGATCCGGATGGCGGAGGGAGTGGATCTCCCGAGCTTGGCACGGAGCTATGAGAGTGCTTCGGCCTTGCTGCTGGATGCTTATCAGGCTGGAGTGCCAGGCGGGACGGGAAGGGCCTTCGATTGGAGGCGCATTCCCAAAAATTTTTCAAAGGCAGTTATTTTAGCTGGGGGTTTGACTCCCGAAAACATCGCCCAGGCGGTGAGGCAGGTGCGGCCCTACGCTGTAGATGTCAGCGGTGGAGTTGAACGAATTAAAGGTGTGAAAGATGCCGCCAAAATGGCGGCTTTTATGCGAGGTGTAGACAGTGTCAACTGAAGCCCAGGCTTTAGCAGCCGGCAGGAATGACGATCAGATGCCTGATGAAAAGGGTCATTTTGGTCCTTATGGTGGCCGCTTTGTAGCGGAAACCCTGATGGAGCCTATTGAGGAACTCCGCCAGGCCTATGCACGCTACCGTGATGATCCAGATTTCCAGGCCGAGCTAGAAGCCGACCTTGCCCATTATGTGGGGCGGCCGACGCCCTTGTATTTTGCCAAACGCTGGAGCGAGCAGTTAGGGGGTGCCCGGATCTTTTTGAAGCGGGAAGATCTAAGTCATACCGGCGCCCATAAAATCAACAATACCGTGGGGCAAGCCCTGCTGGCAAAGCGGATGGGGAAGACTCGTTTGATCGCGGAAACGGGAGCGGGTCAGCATGGCGTAGCTACCGCCACGGTAGCCGCCCGTTTAGGGTTGGAATGCGTGGTCTACATGGGGGCTGAGGATATAGAACGACAAGCCCCTAATGTTTACCGGATGCGCCTGTTAGGGGCAGAAGTAGTGCCGGTGACTTCCGGGTCTAGAACCTTGAAGGATGCCTTGAATGAAGCCATGCGGGATTGGGTGACTCATGTGGATAACACCTTTTATGTGATTGGCACCGTGGCGGGGCCTCATCCCTATCCCGTGATGGTGCGGGATTTCCAGGCGGTGATTGGGCGGGAGGCCCGGACCCAGATTCTAGAGCAGCTAGGCGCGCTTCCCCAGGCTTTGGTGGCTTGCGTGGGGGGAGGGTCCAACGCCATCGGCTTATTTCATTCTTTTTGCAAGGATGAGCAGGTCGCACTCTATGGTGTGGAAGCGGCGGGGCTAGGATTGGAGAGCGGACAACATGCCGCTTCCCTCTGTGCGGGCAAACCGGGTGTTCTTCATGGTAACCGGACCTATTTGGTGGAAAATAGCCATGGTCAAATTATAGACACCCATTCCATTTCAGCGGGTCTTGATTATCCTGGGGTAGGCCCCGAGCATGCTTGGCTGAAGGATACTGGGCGGGCGACCTATGTGGCGATTAGCGATGAGGAGGCCCTGGGGGCTTTTCATGCCTTGACCCGTATTGAAGGCATTATTCCCGCTTTGGAAAGCAGTCATGCCTTGGCCTACGCTACGCAATTGGCCCCCACTTTAGCTCCAGAGCAGGGGATTATCGTGAATCTTTCAGGGCGCGGGGATAAAGATATCAATACGGTAGCCAAAATTGAGGGGATTTCCCTGTGAGCCGGATTACCGAGCGTTTCACCGTACTTCGGGGGCAAGGCCGAAAAGCCCTAGTTCCTTATATTACGGCGGGCGATCCCCAGCCCCAGGTTACGGTTCCTTTAATGCATGCCATGGTGGCGGCGGGAGCTGATATCCTAGAATTAGGAGTCCCTTTTTCCGATCCAATGGCCGATGGCCCGGTCATTCAGAAGGCCTGCGAGCGGGCGCTGGCGGCGGGTACTTCCTTACTAGATGTTTTGGCGATGGTCGCTGAATTTCGCCGTAAGGATCAGGAAACCCCGGTAATTTTAATGGGTTACCTTAATCCCATTGAAATACTAGGCTATCGAAGTTTTGCCGAGCAAGCGGCTGCCCACGGGGTTGATGGCCTTCTGACAGTGGATATGCCGCCCGAGGAAGCGGAGCCTCTGGCCGCAGTCTGCAAGGAGCAAGGGCTTGATCGCATTTTTTTGCTGGCGCCCACGAGCTCTCCGAAGCGTATAGAGCAAATTAGTGCCTTGGGCAGTGGATTTATTTACTATGTTTCCTTAAAAGGAGTGACGGGCGCCTCTACCCTCGATGTGGACGATGTTAGTCAACGTGTGGCTAAGATCCGGCACTATACCACTATGCCGGTAGGGGTGGGATTCGGTATTCGGGACGCGCGCTCGGCCGCTCAGATCGCCTCTATTGCCGATGCGGCGGTCGTGGGGAGCGCTCTAGTCAAACGCATTGAGCAATACCAGAATCGCCCCGAGGTGATTCCGGAGGAAGTCAGTGCTTTACTACGAACAATGCGCGAAGCTATTGATGCCACTGAAAATGTTTAACCAAAAATAATTAATAGTTATGAGTTGGCTTGGTAAACTACTTCCCTCCAAAATCCGCACCGAAGGACCCAAGCGTAAATCGGTACCGGAAGGCTTATGGACTAAGTGCAACGCTTGCGATGCTATTCTGTACCGGGTGGAGTTGGAGCGTAACATGGATGTTTGCCCCAAATGCGGCGGTCACAAGCGAATCAGCGCTCGTCGACGCCTGGACGTTTTTCTTGATGAGGGACCGCGGGAAGAAATTGGTGCTAATCTGCAACCGCTGGATACCCTTAAATTTAAGGACAGCAAGAAATACAAGGACCGTTTGTCCCAAACTCAAAAGGTAGTTCAGGAAAATGATTCTCTGGTGGTCATGGAAGGACACGTCAGAGGGTTGCCGCTGGTAGTGGCTGCCTTTGAATTTAGTTTTATGGGCGGATCCTTGGGATCGGTCGCAGGTGAGCGTTTCGTGCGGGGAGTAGAAGCCGCCATCGAGCAGCGGATACCCATGGTGTGTTTTTCCGCCAGCGGGGGAGCGCGGATGCAAGAGGGACTGTTCTCTCTCCTGCAAATGAGCAAAACCAGCGCTGCATTGGCCCGTTTGAACAAACAAGGTCTTCCTTTTATTTCGGTGCTTACCGATCCCACCATGGGAGGGGTAAGCGCCAGTCTGGCCATGCTGGGAGATATTAATATTGCCGAGCCCGGTGCTTTGATTGGTTTTGCCGGTCCCCGGGTGATTGAACAAACCGTGCGGGAGACGTTGCCCAAGGGTTTCCAACGGAGCGAATTTTTACTGGCCCATGGCGTTATCGACATGATTGTGGATCGTCGTGATCTCCCGGATCGCATTGCTGGATTGTTGGCAATCTTGACCCATAAGCCTTCTATTTGACGCCAGCTCGGATGGCTCGTTTTTCCCGGCTTTCGGATTGGTTGAGATGGCAGGAAACCGCCCATTGGCCTCGGGTTGATCCCAGTTTAATTAGAGCCAGCGCTGTGCTTCAGCGTATGGTGCTCTCCACTCCTCCTTTTCCTATAGTGACCATTGCCGGTACTAATGGAAAAGGTTCTACGGTGGCCCTATTGGAGGCCATCCTGCTGGCCGCTGGTTACCGGGTGGGCAGTTATACCTCTCCCCACCTATTGCGCTATAACGAGCGGATTAAGATACAAGGGGAAGCTGTCTCGGATGATATCATTTGTCAATCCTTTGCCCGTATCGATGCTGCCCGCCACGAAATTTCCTTAACCTACTTTGAATTTGGCACCTTGGCCGCCATTGATATTTTCCATCAAGCGGGATTGGACATAGCGTTGCTAGAGGTGGGGCTAGGTGGGCGCTTGGATGCGGTCAATGCACTGGATGCGGATGTGGCTGTGATTACCACGGTAGATATTGATCATATCAATTTTTTAGGGCCTGATCGGGAGTCTATCGGGTTTGAAAAAGCAGGTATTTTTCGCTCCCATCGTCCCGCCATCTGCGGCGATCCGGAGCCTCCAGAGAGCGTACTTGCCCACGCTAAGGAATCGTCGGTCCCCCTTTATCGGATAGGCCGCGATTTTCATTATCAGATGGCCGGCGAAGGATGGTCCTGGTGGAGTAATGGGAGCCATTACGCGGATTTACCCCATCCCGCACTTCAGGGAGCTTGTCAGTATCAGAATGGGGCAGCTGCGCTGATGGCATTAAAGCTTATGGCAGCACGGCTACCTGTTTCGGAGACAGCCATCCGGGACGGCCTCAGCGCGGTGCGCCTACCGGGCCGTTTCCAGTGCCTTCCCGGTGAGATGGAGCGGATTTTCGATGTGGCCCATAATCTTCAGGGCGCCCGCTGGTTAGCCCGCTCGCTTACGGACAGGCCCTGCGGGGGGCGAACTTACGCGGTGTTAGGGATGTTGGCGGATAAGGATGTGGCAGGGGTGGTCAGCGTCCTGGAGAACGCTATCCATGGCTGGTTTGTTGGTGGATTGGCGGTCGATAGAGGGCTATCGGGCCAAGCTTTGGCTGAGCGGATGGGCCATCTCACCCCCGCTATTTATCAAAGCGTGGCGGAAGCTTACCGGGCCGCCCTGGAAGCCGCTCAACCGGGGGATCGGGTGCTGGCCTTTGGTTCTTTTCATACGGTGGAAGCTGTGATGCGGCTAGAGGGATTGACCTGCTCTTCCGGCGCTGAGCGTTGTAGCCTTGCTTCGGTTTAAGAGATATATCATTTCAATGTGACGGGGTGTCATGTTTTGATTGGTATCTTGGGTAATTCCAGCCAAACCCCCAACGCCAAGGAGTCGGCAGGTAGGGGGTGCCGCCCATTCTAACTCCATAGTAGTATAGTACCGCTAGCATTTTATGATCCGCTTCGGCCAAGCACTGCCGTAAGGCCAGATCGGCTTGTTTACGTTCCTGCCCAGTACCCCCTAACCAATAGCGGGCGTCATGTTGATTGCAACAGTAGCCGAAATCAAAGTCCGGCGCGAGAGAGCAGCCGTCTACCCGGCATTCATTGGGGGGTGAAGGAGAAGCGGGAGGGATGAAATCCGGATCGCAAGGAGAACGAGAGGAACAGGCGCTTATGGGTACAACGGTGAATGCCATAAGTGAGAGAAGGAGTTTTGATAGTTGAGTGGGCACGCCATTAAATATTTGCAGTTTCATTCCCCGCTCCAGAATCGTGTAACCTGCAAGAGAACCTCATCACAACTAATTGTCCTCTGGGCAAACTTCAGATGAGATTATTGGCCGTGATTCATAGTGGCAGAAGGGATCAATATCATGTGTCTTCCCCTTTAATAAGCTCTTAATCGCCAGCAGGCATCTGTTCGCAGAAGTTAATAACTGATCTGCGGCTTCGTCGATGTAGCCCGCGTCTTCCTCGCTGATTTTAAAATTGGTTCTAATCCTGTTCAGATTTTGCCGCAATCGGTTATCGTTCACATCTTCAAACTGGATAGGATAGAAAATGAAGCGGTTTTTTCCGAGAACCTTGAGGGGGTGGTTTCTTAAAAAACCGCAGAAATTATCCAGGGTCTGTGCCCGGTTTCCCGTCAGCAGGCTGTCAGTTGCATCGATGAAATTACTATCAACGATAAAGTCAAAAAACTTACGGGTATCGGCGTTGTCCTTGCTAACCCCTCCGCTCCTGGCGTAAGCATCGACCAAGATGACGATGAGTTTGTCGTATTGAGTACCTTTTTTCTCCAGCGTGGTCAGAATCTTTTTGACGCTTCTCAGCCCTAGATTATCGGCGTTGCCACCGTCAAAAACGTGCCTGAACTGATCCTTGTCATTTTCGCTGCTCTTTTCATAATCTTTGAGAGTCATGTAGTTGAAAACAGCGGGGAAGGTGGCGCTCCCCATAACCGCTCGGGCTAGAGTGTAGTCATTGATATCTGATTGAATCAGTTCAAAATCCTCGGCGGTGAAGGTAAAGGGGGAGCCAAATTCTTCCTGGGTACCGTCGGTGGCGTTGAGGATCAGATAGGGTCGGTCTGGATTTAGATCTCGGATTTTGAGATCACGCCCAACCGGCAGCGTATCGTAGAGGTTATCGGCGAATGTTTGCGCCATGATGTCGGTGCGGTCGTAGGCGGTGAACCAAAATTTTCCAATATTTACCGGCCAGAACCAATTGCCAACCCAACGGCTAATATAGTTCCTGCTCATTAAATCCTTAACGGTTTTCTCCTCCCATAGCCGGCCATGCAATGGTGGCCCGTCGTCGTTAGGGTCGGTGGAGATGGCGTAATAAGCAGCAGGCAGGGAACCGCCCGAGACAGAGGAAATTGCATCGACTTCGGCAAGCATATCAATGCCTTCGGAGGCAAATACTTGTTGCAGCTTAAACATCACGCTAGCGGCCCAATAAGCGGCCCGGCTGCCGCCTCCGGAAAAGGCCAATATCATGAGGGTGTCATTCCGGCCGCGGCTGGGATTCACATTAAAGGTCGCTTTAGTGATAACGGGCGTGGACTCGGCTTGTTTAATGTTGGTGTGAGAAAACGAGGTACAAGCCGGCAGTGTGGCGAGCATGGGCAAGATCAGGCATAAGATTCGAGAATTCATCGGGGAATTCCTCGCTGGCAGCTTTATTTATTAAATATAGTAGGTTTCTAGGCAGCGAGGCGAGAAGCTTCTTCCAATTAATATCAATTAGGAATCTACGGAACGCTTGAATCTTAAATCCCATACTCCATGTCCTTGTTGCTGGCCTCGGGCTTCAAATTTGGTACGAGGTCTTTGGGTAGACTGGCCTTCGTTTGTAAGTTGATTAAAACCGGCGTGTTGGCTTAGCACGGCCTTTATCTGCTCGGCATAGTCTTGCCAATCGGTGGCGAGATGGAACCAGCCGCCAGGCTTAATTTTACGTTCCAGCAAGTCCACAAAAGAGGGTTGGATCAACCTTCGCTTGTGATGGCGCTTCTTGGGCCAGGGGTCGGGAAAAAAGATTTGAACGCCGTCCAATGATGGATTGGGAAGAGCACGTTGGAGTACCTCCCAGGCATCACCGTGGATAACCCGGATATTTTCCAGTCCTTCGGCTTTAAGGCGCAGCAGCAGATGGCCTATTCCAGGACGATAAACCTCAATCCCTAGAAAATCACGCTCAGGCGCGGCACGGGCCTGCTGGAGTAAAGATTCTCCATTGCCAAACCCGATTTCCAGGATTCGCTCCGCCTGTCGGTTGAAGATGGCTGCTAAATTCAGGGGACCGGTCCCCAAATCTATGCCATAACGGGGCCATAAGTGTTCCAAGGCTTTTTTCTGGGCTGGGGTCATACGGCCTTCCCGGCGCACAAAGCTTGTGATTGGGCGGGGTTGAAAAGATTCCCCCCGCTCTTCCAGTGTTATTGAATTTGACATGGGAGAGTATAATAAAGTCGGAATTATTAATCTTATCAGCGGATAGTTTGCTGCTTGGTGGGGAACCGAGGCGTCTCCAGGAGCGGGAGATCACCTAATTCGTCCACCTCCAGATAAGAGGAAGCCGCTATATCGGTAGCGTTCATCATTTCGGCGACCCGCTGCAAGGCCGAGATAATGAGATTTTGTTCCCAATCCTGCAAACCTTCGAATTGCCTGATAAAACTGGTTTGTAACAGCGCAGGCGAATTCTGAATGAGTTTCTCACTGCTTGCTGTCAGTTGGACGTAGACTTTACGCTTATCAGTTTCACCGCGCTGGCGGTGGATCAAGCCCCGCTTTTCCAAACGATCCAAGATGTTGGTGACTGTGGCTTGGCTGAGACTGACTTCCCTGGCGAGGACACCAATCGTCATTTCTCCCACCCGGCGAATGGTTTGCATAATCAAGAGTTGGGGTGCCGTCAGGCCCGAAACCTTGTTGAGTTGTTTGGAGTGAAGATCAGTAGCCCGGATGATCTGGCGCAGCGCCACCAGGACTTCGTTAGTATCTTTCATCGTTTATAATACGAAGCTATTTATTACCGTTAAATAGGGTAATTAACCCAAATTGGTCCATTTTACAAAGAAAAATATATTTAGTACACTAAATAATTTTCTATGAATCAGGGGCAGGCTGGATACCCGCCATAATTTGCGAGGTGCAATGAATGATCGTCAGAGACTATAACAAAGCCAAGGAAACAGACCGGCGGGTAGTAGCGAGCCAGTGGGAGAGTGTGCGGTTATTGCTCAAGAGCGATAACATGGGTTTCTCCTTTCATATCACTACCATTTATGAAGGCGCCGAACTCCCCATGGAGTATAAGCATCATTTGGAGTCGGTCTACTGTCTTTCCGGTGAGGGGGAAGTGGAAACCTTGGCCGATGGCAAAATCCATCCTATCCGGCCAGGCGTCATTTACATTCTTGACCACAATGATCAGCATATTCTGCGGGCTAAAACTGAAATGCAGATGGCCTGCGTATTTAATCCGCCGCTGACCGGTAAAGAAGTCCACGATTCCTCTGGCGCCTATCCCCTGGAAGCCGAGGCAGTAACTGCCGACTAAGGGGCGTTTCCGAACGATTTTGGCGCTATTTCCTTCCGCAACCGACACAATGATTGATATATGAATGGACATACAGTAGAAAAAATTGGTGGCACCTCCATGTCCCGCACTCAAGAAGTACTGGATAATATCCTGATGGGTAAACGCAAGGAGCAGGAACTCTATAATCGAATCTTTGTGGTATCCGCTTACGGTGGTATTACTGATATGCTGCTCGAACATAAAAAATCCGGCGCTTCAGGCGTGTACGCTCTCTATGCTGGCGCCGAGTCGGACTGGGCTTGGGGCGACTTGCTAAATAAGGTGGGCGAGCGGATGTGCGAGATCAACATGGAAATCTTCGAGGATGATCTTAGTTGCCAAAAAGCCGATCAGTTTGTCAGAGAACGTATCGAAGGCGTCCGCTCCTGCCTGATTGATTTACACCGGCTGTGCTCCTACGGCCATTTTCAGTTAGATGAACACCTCATCACCGTCCGGGAAATGCTAGCCGCTATCGGGGAAGCCCATAGCGCCTTTAATACCGCGCTATTGTTGCAGCAGCACGGGGTCAATGCCCATTTTATCGATCTGACCGGCTGGCGGGAGTTAGATAATCTGACCCTTGAGGAACGCATCCAACAAGCTTTCAACTCCCTTGACCTGGCGCGGGAACTGCCCATCGTCACCGGCTACCCGCGCTGCAAGGAAGGCACCATGATGATCTACGATCGAGGCTATTCAGAGATTACCTTTTCCAAAATTGCGGTACTGACCGAGGCCCGGGAAGCCATCATCCATAAGGAATATCATCTCTCTAGCGCCGACCCGAAGGTGGTGGACAAGGACAGAGTCGAGCCCATCGGTCGTACCAATTATGATGTTGCTGATCAGCTTTCCAATCTGGGAATGGAAGCGATTCACCCAAAAGCGGCCAAGGGTCTGCGGCAGTGCCATATTCCCCTTAGAGTCAAAAATGCCTTCGATCCCGATCATGCCGGCACCCTCATTGATGGGGACTATAAGAGCGATACGCCCTGCGTGGAAATTATTGCTGGCCGCAAGGGAGTGTTTGCCATTGAATTCTTTGAGCAGGATATGGTGGGAAGTTCGGGTTACGATACTCAATTGCTGGCCCTCCTGGAGCGGTTCAAGCTCAAAATCGTAGCCAAGGACACCAATGCCAACACCATTACCCATTTCGTGGCTAGCTCCTTAAAAGCCATCAAACGGGTGACCCACGCCATGGAAGACGCTTTCCCCTCGGCTGCGGTGGCAGTGCGCAAGGTGGCTCTGGTTTCCGCTATCGGCTCCAATATGCAAGTGCCGGGGCTCTTGTCCAATGCTGTCAGCGCCCTGGCCAAGGCAGACATCAATATTCTGGCGCTGCATCAATCTATGCGGCAGGTGGATATGCAGTTCGTAGTGGATGAAAAAGATTACGAAGAAGCCATCATCCATCTCCATGAACACCTTATCGAAAGCTACTCCCTGCCTGCCCCCCGTTCCGTGGGAGCCGCTTAGGGGCAGCTGCTAGCTGGCATTCTTTCCGATGAGGCGCCTTTTTCCCTCTATGCCTTCTTGGTGTGATTAGGGGATCGGAGCCGTTCCTCTTTGAGCGCGCTCATGATTCCAAAGTTCTTGCTTGTAGCATAGGCAGAATCAGCGTGATACGCATGGTTTTAGCTACGGGCGCTGCTCTTATTAAACTTCTTTCTTAACTAGATAGTAAGCATCGGCTCTAAGCGCACTTGTTTTATAGCAGCGAGTTGCTAGTTTTAATCAAGGTGGAACATAAGAAATAATCCGTGCCCCCCCGTTTGAGAAAACGACTAGTCAAGTCAATTAGAAACCGGGCTCGAGTGAGGTCGTCGGCGTCACGAAAAGCGGCGTCTCTGCCACGCCGAGAGGTAGGTGTCCGTGCCTATGAGCGCGGTGCGCGATCCAGGCTGCAAAAATTTCGGCAAGGAACGGCTTTAGCCGTTGCGTTGACCGCAGCGCTACTACTGCTGTTCGGCGGTATGGATGAAACGGCGGGTCAAGAGCCGAATAATACCACGGTGATTTCCGCGCTTGATAGCCCTGCGGTTAAACAGCCCATCAAGGCCGATCCCGAAGCCTCGTTGGAGGAAGCGACCACGACTATCCGTGATCTGCTAAGCGGTTTTTATGGGTTGCTGCCAAAAATTCTAATTGCCCTGCTCTTCCTGGTGGCAGCCTGGCTGTTAGGAAAAGCCTTGCGGGTGATTACCCACAGATTGCTGCGGGGATGGGAACGAAGTGAGGCGATTGCCGCCCTGGTGCGCATCGCTCTCTTTTTAGTAGCCATTGGAGCGGGCCTCAGCGTTATTGCAGGTGATGCGAGAGCCTTGGTGGGATCAGTGGGGCTGGCTGGGCTGGCGCTCTCATGGGCGTTGCAAACGCCCATCGAAAGCTTTACTGGCTGGGTGCTTAATGCCTTGCGAGACTATTATCGGCCTGGGGACCGTATTGCAGTGGGTGAGGTTTTTGGCGATGTATACCGCATTGACATTTTGACAACGACGGTTTGGGAAGCAGGCGGATCTGGCAAGCACGTGGCGGGCGCGCAACCGACGGGAGCTTTTATTACCTTTCCGAATTGGGAAATTCTCCGCTCCAATATTATCAATTACAGTCGGGACTTTCCCTATGTGTGGGATGAAGTCGTGTTCGGGATTGCCAATGAAAGCGATCTCGCCTACACCGTCGAGATCTTTCGGCGCGTTGCCGGAGAAGTGGTTGGACCGATGATGCGTCAACCTATCGCCGAGTATCGGCGCTTGTTAGAGCGCGAGCGGCTAGCGTTCGATGTGGAAGCCGAGCCGCAGGTGTATCTCTCCTTGGCAGAGGCATGGACCAACTGCACCATCCGTTATCTGGTGCCGGTTCGGCAGCGGCGGCGATGGGCGAGCGAGTTAATTCTAGCACTCTCCATTGAGATGATACGCCCCGAACACAAGGATCGCATCATAGGAGGGTATCCCCGTAGGGAAATCGATTTACTCGACAATTAGACTTGAGCATCAGCAAGTTTTTCGTGGTGAGTTGGAGCGCCACAATGCTGCCCCCTCAGCTCACTTGGCGCGAGGGCCTATGCTTGCTTTATTTCCTTGATTGGCCCCAGCAGTTCGTCAAGGTGAGGGGAAATGGGCTCCCCGAGTGGCAGGAACCAGACTGGGGGTTTTCCTTGCTCGCGATATTGCCGGTCCAGGGCGTTGAGCACGTCTTGCGTTGACGGGGCCGGGCCGAGGAGTTTTTCCAGGTGGGAAGCTACTGGCTGATCCAGGGGCAGATCGAGTTGGGAGGGGCCAAGGAGCGCTTCCAAATGGGGCGCGATAGGCTCCGTGAGCGGCAAGAACCAAACGGCCGGCTTGTGTTCCCGCCGGTATTGTTCGTCCAGGGCGTTGAGCATCATCTGCACCGGCTGGGCCGGTCCCAGCAGCCGCTCGACTTCTTCCGGCGTGATGGGATTTAGCGGCCCTGGGGTCTGCGTTGCCGTTTGCAGCCACTGCTCGATGTCATCCGGCGGAACATCTAATGCGCTGAGTAAATGGCGGTAGTTTTCCAAATTCGATTGCATATACGGATGGGTATGGCCAGCCGTTTGCTGGGAACGGTAAAAGATTGCCGCCATGCGACGGAAGAGGGGCTCGGCCTTGGTGAACAGAGCTTTGGCATTGAGCAATAGTGCAAGATTGTTCAGCAACGGTGCCGTCAACGCGGTAATGTCGTGCTGGTCGGCTGCCGCGGTGGCGAAGGCGATATGGGCGCGTAGCGGCTCTCAACGCGGCCAGGTGCGCACATCCTGCGGATGCCCAGCCAGTTGTTGGGCCTCATCGACTAGCCTCAGAGCCAATGACAGCCAATAATAGTGCTGCCGGTGCTTGTGGAGGCCAAGTTTCCTCAAAACCGAGGTTAACCAATGGACCGCCGGCTTCGGCCAGATTCCGTTGCAGATTGGTTGGAGAATCGGCCGTCGCGAATAGCACCGCCGAATATTTATCCCTGTGCTGCCAGGTATATTCGACCGCCAGCCGCGTTTTGCCCACGCCCCCCAAGCCATGCACCGCCTTGCCAACAATGGCCGTTGCCTTGCTAGCCGCTTTCGTCAGGCTGGTGTGCAACTGCTGGAGAAAGGTTTCCCGGCCCTTGAACAGGGTACCCAGAGAGGAATAAGGGAGCAAGCAGGGGCGGTGTTGGGGAATCTCGCCGGGCCAAAGATTGTGCAAATCCCGCAGCACCCGGCGGCATAGGTGCTGCGCACCATCGAACGTGCCCCGATGTTCGCCCAGGTTTTTAAGCCATTCCCAATGGCGCTGCTGCGGGTGGCTATCAGGCAGCGGGTTTTGATCCCAGCCGCCGGGTTGATAAAGATGGCAGCGCTTGCGGTGGTAGAGGGCTAGCCAGGCTTCCATTTGCGTGTAGGTCAGTGTCGGCGGGGAAGCGTGCAGTGCTGGCGCTAGCCATGGAAACCGCTCGGCGAAGTCGCCGTAGGTGTCAAGCAGCCAGAGAACTTCGTCCGGCTTGAGGGGTTGCCCTCCTTCGCGGCCCACCAAGTGGATCACGGCGTTGCAATGGTCGCGGATGTAGCGGTCGAGGGTTTGCAGCAGCTTGCCTCCGCCCTGGACCAGATCGGCCTGCTCCTGCACCTTGATCCACGGCAGGTTAAGAGCGGCTTTCAACGTCTCGCGATGGGAGCCGAATTCGTCGGTGACAGCGGAGAGAAAGATCCGGCGCATTTTAGACTCCAGTCTATTGGGGCATTTGCGGCCCTTGATTTCGCCTGCTCACCTTGCCAGCAGCGCCCTTGGACCAAGGCGGCAAGGGGGAAGCCAGGGGGTGTTTTCGCCAAGGTCTCCGTTCATTATGTCGAGGCCCATCGTCACCATGAGTTCGGCGTAACAGGATGAATAATAGCGTCTTTTATTAGGCGACGCCAATGCTACCGTGGCGCAGAGGGTCGCCAGGATATGCAGGGTAATAATCAAAGCGGCTGCATAGCGGAATAATTGTTGGTGCTTCTTGGCCCAGCCGCTGGCAAACTCTTTCCAATCGCTCGATCCATTGGGTGTCGCTGGGAATTTTTCCTCCCCTGCCAGGAGAGAAAATTGGTCCAAGGGTTCCGGGACAGCCGGCGGGCGAAAGGGGCGATCCGAATTGGAATGCCAGGTGTGATGGCAGACGGGGTGGCCGTTTTGAACGGCGATGCGAATTTCCAGCGCTGGGACGCCGATGGCTTTGGCCCGTTCGAGCAGCTCGTTGGTCCCGCCCGCTTTATCCTGGGAATCGTCGCGCAGCAGGCACACGATGGCGTCGCTGACGCGGAGGATTTCGGCGTTCGTCTCGCGGAACCGCTCGGTGCGGTCCGGTGATTGGCTGATGACCCGCTGCTGGATGATGTGTTCCGAAGCGAGTAGCGATTCGGCCTCGCGCCGTTGAGCGGGCGTGAAATCAGGGGTTCCGCTGGAACTGGCGGCCGCTAGATAATCACCTGCCGGCTGCGGCAGGAAGAGGCGTTGCGGGATCTGTAAGGTCTGGCAGGCACGGCTAAAAAGCGTGTCCGCGCCGCAGGCGATTTGGGAGATTCCGCAGAGAAAGTGGTGGGAGGATAATTTCAACTGGCGAGGCAATTCGCCGAGGGATTTCACCAGGTATTGCTCCCCGGTGTCGCGCCATTGCCGCTCGGCATCGGGGTCGGCGGGCGGCTTTTCAAACAGTTGGCGCGATCCGGCAAAGCCGATTTGGACGACACAGGGAAGGGCGCGGGTTTGCTTCGTGGCCATGTGGGACATCAGGGGTACTCTCCTTCGACTCGCCTGCCCTGGGGCGGCTGGTTAGCATTCCAAGTTAACGACGTAGATGAAAAAAGGGGTTAGCCATGCGTGTTATACACACTTCCGACTGGCACCTAGGGCAATATTTTATAGGAAAGAGCCGGAAGCGGGATCGCCAGGGAGAAACGCTGCCTATTATCGCTACCGGGCATCTCGCCACGGTTGGCAACGAATTTCTATCTAAATTAATTAAAAAAACAATAGTTTATTGTATATCAACCTTGGCTGAAGGTTTTACAGGCTATGATGTTTGCGAAATACTAGCAGCTGTTAAGCAAGGGGTTACTGAATGGACCGGCCAGTGTATCCTTGATCTTTTAATTTAAGTGGGCAATAAGGTTAGTCTAGCATTCGTTAGGTTTATTGATGTACCGTTATGAGAACTAAAGATGTGATGATGGTCCGTATTTACCTCACAGAGGCAGAGGGCCATCTGGATACGCTGCTGAAGCGGCTCCATGATTGGAGCCAGGTGCAAGGGGTTACCGTGTTTCATGGAATAGCGGGATTTGGGCCTTCGGGACCCATGCACCCAATTTCTCCAGCCCGGATTTCAGGGGATTTACCGGTAGTCGTTGAGTTTTTTGATGAACCGGCTAAAGCTGAAGTGATATTGGAGACCCTTTCCCATATTATTAAACCGGGTCATGTGGTGTGTTGGCCTGCACGTATTATTGTGGAAGATAAATAGAGTAGTATGCTTGATCCAAAATTACTTAGAAATGCCCTTGCCGATACCACTCGCCAATTGGCACGGCGGGGATTTGAATGGGATGCGGCTGCTTTTGCTACGCTGGAGGCGGAGCGCAAGGAGATGCAGGTCTGCACTCAAGAGCTCCAGGCTAAACGGAACGCCCGTTCCAAGATTATTGGTAAAGCCAAGGCGCAAGGAGAAGATATTGCCCCCTTGCTGGCGGAGATGACGGAACTGGGGGATCACCTTAAAACCGTGGAAGCGCGGTTGGAAGTGGTTCAGGCCCAGATTGAGGAGATTCTGCTGGGAATCCCTAATCTACCCGACGCCAGTACGCCGCCAGGCAAGGATGAGCAAGACAATGTAGAGGTGCGACGTTGGGGTACGCCGCCTGCTTTAGAGTTCGTTCCTAAAGATCATGTGGATTTGGGGGCGTCTTTGGGGATGGATTTTGAAACTGCGGTAAAACTTAGCGGAACCCGTTTTGTTACCCTTATAGGGCCTTTAGCCCAATTACACCGGGCGCTTATCCAGTTTATGCTGGACGTACACACTCGCGAGCATGGCTATACTGAGGTTTATGTCCCCTATTTGGCAAACCGGGAATCTTTAGTGGGAACCGGGCAGTTGCCTAAGTTTGAGGAAGGTTTGTTTGCTATCCGGGATACCGGCTATTATCTTATTCCAACCGCTGAAGTGCCGGTAACCAATCTTGTACGGGGGGAAATTCTGCTTGCTGAACGCCTGCCTCTCAAGTATGTAGCCCATACACCCTGCTTTCGGAGCGAAGCTGGTTCCTATGGCAAGGATACTCGGGGTATGATCCGCCAGCACCAGTTTGAGAAGGTAGAATTAGTACAGATTGTGCCGCCGGAAGTTTCCCAGCAGGCCCATGAAGACCTGACGGGTCACGCGGAGGCTATTTTGCAGCGGTTAGGGCTTCCTTATCGGGTGATGAATCTTTGTGCTGGCGATCTTGGTTTTGCCAGCAGTAAGACCTATGACCTGGAGGTATGGTTGCCAGGCCAGCAAACCTACCGGGAGATCTCCTCTTGTAGTAATTTCTTAGATTTTCAAGCGCGCCGGATTCAAGCTCGCTGGCGCGATCCAAAGACCCAGAAACCAGCATGGGTCCATACTCTCAACGGTTCTGGACTAGCCGTGGGCCGGACTTTATTGGCCTTGATGGAAAATTATCAACAGGCTGATGGCAGTATCCGGATACCAGAAACCTTACAGCCCTATATGGGGGGTGTTTCAGTGCTTCAACCTTCCATAAGGGGGTAGCCCTGTGAGGCATCATTTGACATTTTGCTTTCAAGCAGCGCCTGGCGCCGCCTCAATTGCAGGTATAATAAATTTATGGAAGAGTTGTCAATCGTACAGCGGATTGCCATTTGGGTGTTGCCTATATTGTTCGCTATTACCGTCCATGAGGTAGCGCATGGTTGGATGGCGCTTCGATTGGGGGATCACACTGCGCAAATGATGGGCCGGTTAACGCTCAATCCCATCAATCATATCGATCCTATTGGTACTTTGGTCGTTCCAGGGGTTTTATTATTACTCGGCGGCGTTGTTTTTGGTTGGGCCAAGCCGGTACCGGTGTCCTGGGATAAACTTCGCAATCCTCAGCGGGATATGGCCATTGTTGCTTTGGCGGGACCGATGGCCAACCTCATTATGGCTGTTTTCTGGGCGGTAGTATGCCGCCTGGGAATTGCTTTGGCGCTAGAGTTTCCCATGATGGGGGTGCCGCTAGCTTATATGGGGATTGCTGGGATGCTCATTAATGCCATCTTGATGATGCTAAATCTCATCCCCTTACCCCCTCTCGATGGAGGAAGAGTATTGGTTGGAATATTGCCTGGCCCGCTTGCCTATAAGGTAAGCCGTATTGAGCCTTATGGGCTTTTTATACTCCTTGGCCTGCTATTTACCGGTATTTTACAGGGTATCTTGGGACCCTTGGTAGATCTGCTTTTAAGTGGATTAGTAGAGCTAGTAGGTGTGCCAAAGCGGGAATTTGTCGGAGGATTGTTAACTCTAATGGGAGCCCAATAAAGTGAAAGGAAGAGTAAACACATGGCTATGAGTTCCCTACAATCCCAGCGCGTGCTTTCCGGAATGCGTCCAACCGGGCAGCTGCATCTGGGCCACTATCATGGCGTACTGAAAAACTGGGCCCGGTTGCAACACGAATACAACTGTTTTTTCTTTGTGGCCGACTGGCATGCTTTGACGACGGAGTACGAAAATCCCCAGGTAATTACCGACAGCGTCTGGGATATGGTCATCGACTGGCTGGCTGCGGGAATTGAGCCTTCGGCAGCGACTTTATTTATTCAGTCGAAGGTGCCTGAGCATGCGGAGTTGCATCTTCTATTATCCATGATAACTCCCCTTGGTTGGTTGGAACGGGTGCCGACTTACAAGGACCAGCAGGAAAAATTAAAAGAGAAGGATCTGGCGACTTATGGTTTTTTGGGCTACCCGCTACTGCAAAGCGCCGATATTCTCGTTTATAAAGCAACTCGGGTTCCAGTGGGAGAAGATCAGGTTCCTCACGTGGAGATGAGCCGGGAAATTACCCGGCGTTTTAATCATCTCTATGGCCGTGAACCAGGCTTTGAAGAGCTGGTGGAAGCGGCTATAAAAAAAATGGGTAAGAAAAATGCCCAGCTTTACCGGGAATTGCGCCGTCGTTTCCAGGAGCAGGGAGATGTGGAAGCCTTGGATAAAGCTCGTGCTTTTCTAGAAACGCAGCAGAATCTTACCCTTGGTGATCGGGAACGTTTATTCGGCCATCTGGAAGGGGAAGGTAAAGTCATTCTGCCGGAACCGCAGGCCTTGCTGACCCCAGCCGCTCGTATGCCAGGGCTCGATGGACAAAAAATGTCTAAATCCTACGGCAATACGATTGCCTTGCGTGAGCCACCTGAGCAAGTGGAACGGAAGCTCCGCACCATGCCTACGGATCCAGCCCGCGTGCGGCGCACCGATCCCGGCGATCCCGAAAAATGTCCGGTCTGGCAATTCCATAGGGTTTACTCTGACGATGAGGTGAAGGAGTGGGTTCAGAAAGGATGCAGAACAGCAGGTATTGGTTGCTTGGACTGCAAGCAGCCAATTATTGATGCTATTCAGTCTGAACTAAAGCCTATTCGAGAGCGGGCGCAAGAATATGCTCACCATCCCGAGGAGATCCAACGGATTATCAAAGAGGGTAACGAGGCGGCCCGCGAAGTGGCCCGCGAGACGATGGCGGAGGTGCGCCAAGCAATGGGATTGTCCTATCGTTAAATTGCCCAGAAGCCATGTGGTTAACTAAAACGCCACCGAAATCAGGACCATGAGCGAATCATCCGGGCAAGTCCCATCTTCAGAAGCATCGGCGCTAGCTGTCGTCCGAGGACAGCCTCTTATTGAATTACCTACCGATCTTTATATCCCTCCTGATGCTTTAGAAGTTTTTCTTGAAGCTTTTGAGGGGCCGTTAGATCTGTTGCTTTATTTGATTCGGCGGCAGAATTTGGATGTTTTGGATATCCCGATTGCTGTTATTACCCATCAATATATGGAATATATAGAGATTTTGGGGGAGCTGCGTTTAGAATTAGCAGCCGAGTATCTAGTGATGGCTGCTTGGCTTGCGGAAATCAAGTCCAGGATGCTTTTGCCCCGTCCCCAGGAGAGCGCTGAGGAAGAGGGAGATCCCCGAATGGAACTGGTGCGCCGTCTGCAAGAGTACGAGCGTTATAAAAAAGCGGCTGAAGATTTGGATTCATTGCCTCGTGTGGGTCGGGATATCTTCGAGACCGGAGTTCATGTTCCCCCGGGGCAGGTGACCAAACCGCAGCCCACACTCGAGTTAACTGATCTCTTATTTGCGCTTAAAGGCGTGCTGGCCCGGGCAGATCTGTTTAGCCACCACCATGTGGCCCAAGAAACTCTATCGGTACGGGAACGTATGGGAGAGGTGCTAAGCCGGGTTGAGGCGGATAGCTTTTTTGAATTTACTGCTTTATTGCATCCAGAGGAGGGGCGCTTGGGGGTGGTGGTCACTTTTCTGGCAATTCTCGAGCTAATTAAAGAATCCCTGCTGGAAGTAGTTCAGGCTGAATCCTATGGTCCCCTCCATGTACGGGCGGTAGCAGCATGAGTGAAGTGTGTTCCCTGAAAAACATTATTGAAGCCATTTTATTGGTAGCAGATCGGCCCTTGACGATCGAACAGTTGAGTAAGCTGTTTGATGAGGAGATGCAACCTTCCCGCAGCCAGATAGGCAGCATCCTCGAGGAACTGGCGGTAGACTGGAGAAACAGAGGGATTGAGTTGAAGGAGATCCATAGCGGCTATCGTTTTCAGGCCCGCCGGGAACTGTCGCCTTGGATATCCAGACTCTGGGAAGAGCGGCCATCCCGCTATTCGCGGGCATTTTTAGAGACCTTGGCCCTTATTGCTTATCGTCAACCGATTACTCGGGGGGAAATTGAAGAAATTCGTGGCGTTTCCGTCAGCAGTTCTATCATGAAGACCTTGCAAGAGCGGGAGTGGGTCAGGGTGCTTGGACATCGGGAGGTCCCAGGGCGGCCTGCCCTATATGGTACCACCCGTAAATTTTTGGACCAATTCAATCTTAGAAACCTAGATGAACTACCATCTCTGGCGGAGGTGAAGACTCTAGGTGAAGCTCAAATAGCGCTTACTTTGGTGGAAGGCGGTTTAGGTAAAGAAGGCGTGGTCCTAGAAAAAGGCCCATCACCCTCTAAAAAGTCTCTTGCTGAGTCTGACCTTGCTCCTAATGAAGTGTTGCAAAAACAGTAATTAGCGGGAAAGGTACTTATTCTGTGGCGGAACGCCTACAAAAAATATTGGCCCGGGGAGGACTGGGGTCCCGCCGGGAAGTTGAAGAGTGGATTAAGGCGGGCCGAGTCCGAATCAACGGCATTCCCGCGCGCTTAGGCGACAAGGTATCAGATGAGGATCAGGTGACTGTTAATGGGAGACCCTTATCGCCTAGGCGGTTGCAGGCTCCTTCTTCCCAGGTCATCCTTTATCATAAACCGGCAGGTGAAATCTGTAGCCGCAAGGATCCGGAAGGGCGCCCGACTGTGTTCCGGTCCTTACCTCGCCCCCGGCAGGGCCGTTGGGTAAGCGTTGGGCGTTTGGATATCAATACCTCTGGTCTCTTATTGTTCACGACCGACGGTGAACTGGCTAACCGTTTGATGCATCCTTCCACCCAAGTGGAGCGGGAATATGCCGTGCGGGTTTTGGGTACTGTAACGGAAGTCATCCTTGAGCGCTTGCAGAGAGGGGTGCAATTGGAGGATGGTCTAGCCAGTTTTAAGCGAATACTGGATGCTGGCGGTGAAGGCGCTAATCACTGGTATCATGTCATACTCTGGGAGGGACGGAAGCGGGAAGTTCGGCGCCTTTGGGAATCCCAGGGGATTCAAGTGAGCCGGCTGATACGCATTCGTTTCGGTCCCGTCAGCTTGCCTCCTGGGTTGCGAATGGGCCGCTGGCGCTTTCTGGAACCATCTGAGTTTAAAGCTTTGTTAGAGATAGGGGGCGTGGAGCAGCGCACTACCAGGTTTCAGCCCCGCAGTAAAAATAATCGAAGGGGTAGGCAAGGTCGGAAACAAGGTTGATTTTCCTGCCGTAGATTTTTATTAGCATTGGGGAACGAGACCCCGCCGGGCGCGGCGTGAGGTGCGCCAGGCGATCCAAAGCTTACGTAATGGGGTCAACGAAGTTCGCCGTTGTAGGACCGGGTAGCCGTCCTCTTCCATGGTATTCAAGATGTTCAGGCCGAGTGCTATCTGGGTTAGGCCGGCATACTGGGTTTGGCGATCATGTTTCCCTAGGTTCGCCAAGGCACTACGAAAATAGTGGCGGGTCTGGCCAGCTTGCTGGGCGAGGAGGGCAGTCATCCCCTGGGAGTTAGCATAGCTAGTGAAGATAGCTTCCGATGAGACCTGAAAACGGGTAAGTTCCTCCTGAGGTAGATAAATGCGGCCCCGATCGGCGTCTTGGCGTACGTTGCGCAGAATATGGGTCAATTGTAGGGCAATTCCAAGATTTTCAGCGTATGTTCGAGTCTCTGAGTCCTGATAGCCATAGATTTCAGCTGCCATTAAGCTAATGACTCCAGCAATTTGGTAGCAATAGGTGGTCAGAGCTTGAAAAGAAGGATAAGTCGATTGTTCTAGATCGCTCGCAGCTCCCCCAATCACCTGCAGGAAGGATTGTTGGGGGAGATCATAGGTTTTAATAGGAGTGGCTAGGGTTTGGGTTACCGGGTGCCGGGGACAGCCCGCAAATAGACGGGTAATTTCCTCTTGCCACCACTGGAGCTTGGTTTGAGCAACACCTACATCGGAACACTCGGCCACGATGCCGACGATTTCTTTTTGGTAAGCATAAAGCGCGGTAACGGTGTGCCGTTGAGCCTCAGGTAAAAAGAGAAGGCTATAATAAAGGCTGCTTCCCGGCGGCGTTGCCTTGTTGTGGCAGTATTCCCTCGGATCCATTAATTTCTTAGGAAACGGCTCTGATGACCATTCTTCATAGAGAAGAATACCCTATTAGATCCGCAGACGTTCAACCGGATGGCCATTCATCAGGTGCTCAGTAATAATTTCATCGATATCCTTGCGGCTGGTGTAAGTGTACCAAGTCCCTTCAGGATAAACTACAATGGCAGGTCCTTGGGCGCACCGATTAAGGCAACCCGCTGTGTTGATGCGCACTTGTCGGCGCCTCGCTAATCCCAGTGCTTTAACTTTTTCTTTAGCATAGTTGCGAATTGCTAAAGCATCATGGTTCTGGCAGCAGGGGCGGCCATCATCCCTTTGGTTAGTGCAAAAGAATACGTGATAACGATAGTAAGACTCGCTCATAAACGCTGATTCTATAATTTGGATGAAAATATGAATGTGCCCGTATCAGGGGTGGGTAGTAATAGTACTGCAAAAGAAAGCGAGTTTTTAAGGTGAGAAGGAAGAGCCACAGCCACAGGTAGTTTCGGCATTGGGATTGCGAATGACAAATTGAGCGCCTTCCAGCCCCTCAGTATAGTCGATCTCTGCGCCTACCAGGTACTGATAGCTTGTGGGATCGATAAGTAGGGTAACTCCGCCATTTTTCACCCGAGTATCGCCTTCATGAGAAGTTTCGTCAAAGGTAAAGCCATATTGGAAGCCTGAACACCCGCCGCCTGTGATAAACACCCGCAGCATTAGCTTATCATTGCCTTCCTCTTCGATAAGTTCTTTGACTTTACCAGCAGCGATATCGGTAAATATTAATGGGTTTGGCATGGCATTAGTTACGTTCATGATAGGATGCTCTCCAAAATTTTAAATTACTCTTTAATTATCTAAAACTTACTGGTTCAGTCAAGGGTTACCTTCCTTAAGACCGGATATAGGTGGTGGAGTTTCCTCCTCCGGTCCGGCAGCGAGCTTTAGTCTAGGAATCTGGTTTTCTTCCATGTGGATCAAATTGCCATTAATTTTGGCACCTATTGCTATTTCGATAAGGTAATAATACAAGTCTCCGTGGATCTGGGCTTGGTAGGCAAGTTCAATATATTCGCTGGCGTGGATATCCCCTGTGACTGAACCATTAAGGATGATACAAGGGACTTTGACGTGGCCTTCGATGCTCCCATCTTGGCTGATGATCAGGAGAGAGTCTTCATCTTCGGCGATAATATCACCCTTTACATGGCCTTCCACCCGTAGTCCTCCACTGAAAGTAATATCCCCTATCAGTTGGGTATGCCGTCCAATTAAGGTATCGAGTTGAGTGCGGCGTTTGGATTTTTTTTGGCGTTTGAACATTTGAGTTCTCCTAAGGAAAGACGGTCAATTTGAGGCATGGGACTGGAAAATATCTCCTGCTCTAGCCCCCTAATGATCTCCAACTGAAGGTTTGTTCCACGGCTTTAGAAGGATGTTCCTCGGGAAGCAGGGCAATTTTTACCCGGGTTGGTTTAAAATTTTTTGGTAAAAATACTTCCCCTTCTAGGATTTGAAAGTATTTAAATTTAAAACGAAGGGGATTGCCCTTGGAGAGGGTATCGAGTTCAAATCGAACGGGTTTCCCCTTTAATACGCCATGGATGGCCAAATGCACTTGGCCCTGGGTCAGATGGTCCATTCTGCGGCCTTGGGTGAGCACCAGGCGATAATGGAGTAACCGTTCCGTTGCTGTTTTACTAAACTTAAGATCGTGGATATGGATGCCTTGCTCCTCAAGAGACTCCGCCAGCCCTTTATAAATTGACAGTTGACGTGTAAGTTCCACCATCTCATCTTGTAAGTTTACTAGATTGGCGTTGAGGTCAGCACGGGTATATTGTTCGACTTCTAGTTCTTGCTGGAGCCGGGCTAGGTGCTTCCGCAGACGGCTATTTTCCTGCTGCAAATGAGAAAGTTGTTTCTGGGAGATCGGTGCCGGTGAAGAGAGATTGCGATTGGGCGCCTGTTCTGGCAGTGGAGAAAGCCGATAGGAAAGCAACCAGCCAATAGCTCCACTGAAAATGATTAAGACAAAACTAAAGAGCCACCCGCGCCAGGGGCGATATTCCTTGATAATGATACGTGGAGTAGTGTTTTTTGTCATTTATTTAAGAGAACTTGATCGCGGGAAAACGATCAAGGTATGACAGCAATGTGCATTAACCCGCGTGTTTCTTCTTGACCGAACATAAGGTTCATATTTTGTATTGCCTGGCCGGAGGCGCCTTTTATTAGGTTATCGGTTACTGAGAGCACAATTACAGTGTTGCCTGCCGATGGGCGGTGGATAGCGAGGCGGCACATATTGTTTCCCCGGACGCTGCGGGTTTCTGGGTGGCTTCCCGGCGGCAATACATCCACAAAGGGCTCCGGGGCATAACGTTGCTCATAAAGTTCTTGGAGATCAACCTCATGCTCAAGCTGGGCGTAGAGGGTTGCATGAATTCCCCGAATCATGGGGATAAGGTGGGGAACAAAGGTCAAGTCTACGGAGGATCGGCTGGCCCATTGAAGTCCTTGAATGATTTCAGGTAGATGCCGGTGTCCGCTGACGCTATAGGCTTTAAAATTTTCACCTGCCTCGCAAAGGAGGGTTCCTAAGGCTGCTTTGCGGCCTGCTCCGCTGGCGCCTGATTTCGCATCGGCGATAAGCCGGCTAGGGTCAACTAGTTGATGCTCTAGCAAGGGGAGAAATCCAAGCTGGACCGCAGTGGGGTAGCAGCCCGGACAGGCGATTAGGCGAGCTTGGCGAATCGCTTCCCGATTGATTTCAGGGAGTCCATAAACCGCTTCAGCCAATAAATGGGGTGCAGCGTGAGGACGGCCATACCATTGCTCCCATATCGTAGGATCAGCAAGGCGGAAATCGGCAGATAAATCAATGACGCGAGTATTTTGTGCGAGCAGGGCGGGCACCATATCCATGGCGACTCCATGGGGAGTTGCAAAGAAAACTACGTCGCATTCGGCGGCTAGCTGGGCGGGCTCAGGTTCTGTAAAGCAAATATCCAAATAGCCTCGAAGGTTTGGAAATAGCTTGCTCACCGGCCTGCCTGCCTCAGTGCGTGAGGTGATGGCTACGATTTCAACATTGGGATGATTGGCCAGTAGACGTAGTAGTTCAACGCCTGTGTATCCCGTTCCACCTACGATAGCTGCTCTGATCATAATTTTTGGCCCTTATTTGAAAAATAATTAGAGACCATCATAAAAGCTGACTGGAGGGAGCGGAAGCCTTAATTAGAGGAAAATCATTTAGGCCATTGGTTTTTTTGTTTTTAATGATAGCTTTATTGCCGAGCGGGTCGGTTCATAATTGGGCTAGGGTTTAGTGGCGGAAATGGCGCATTCCAGTAAAGAGCATTGCCATATCCCATTCATTTGCAGCGGCAATGACTTCCTTATCCCGCCTGGAACCCCCAGGCTGGATAACAGCACAGATTCCTGCTTTAGCAGCGGCTTCCAGGCCATCCCGAAAGGGAAAAAAAGCATCTGAGGCCAGGACCGCATTTTGGGTTGAAAAACCTGCCTCTTTCGCTTTAAGTTCCGCAATTTGACTACTCATCACCCGGCTTGTTTGCCCCGCGCCCACGCCTATGGTCCGTCCATTCTTGGCATAGACGATAGCATTGGATTTGACGAATTTTACCACCTGCCAGGCAAAGAGGAGATCCTTTAATTCCTGGGGAGTAGGGGAGCGTTCCGTAACAGTTTGAAGCGCCTCTAAAGGCACTGTATCGGTATCCTGGTCCTGGAGTAGTAAGCCGCCGACAATTCGCTTATAGTCCCAACCGGCGGCAGTTTGAGATGACCATTCACCACAAGCCAAGACTCGTATATTAGGTTTGGATGTGAGTATTTCTTGGGCCGTTGTTGTTACTGCAGGGGCAATAATCACTTCGGCGAATTGGCGCTTGATGATGGTTTTTGCAGTAGTTGGATCTAACGGCTCGTTGAAAGCAATAATGCCACCAAAAGCGGAAACTGGATCAGCGGCGTAGGCTCGTTCATAAGCTTCTTGTAGGTTTATTCCTGTAGCCACTCCACAAGGATTGGCGTGTTTTACGATGACGCAGGTAGGAGCCTCGCGAAAAGCTTTAACACATGCTAAAGCGGCATCTGTATCCGCAATATTGTTAAAGGAGAGTGTCTTGCCTTGTAATTGTTGGGCGGTGGCAATGGTTCCCGCTGGAGGGGGTTGTTCTACATAGAAGGCCGCCCGCTGATGAGGATTCTCTCCGTAACGCATTTCTTGCTTTTTGGCAAATTGAATATTGTAGCTGCGGGGAAACGCGCTCTTTTCGCCATTTGGAGTCAACGCTCCTAGGTAATTAGCGATGGTGGCATCGTAGCGTGCAGTGTGTTCAAAGCTTTTCACCGCCAATTCAAAACGGGTAGAGGATGAGAGGGCTCCGCCGTTTGCTTCCATTTCACGGAGGACTCTTTCGTAGTCGTCTGGATCGACGATTACGGTCACCGCCGCATGGTTTTTAGCCGCAGCTCGGAGCAGGGTGGGTCCGCCAATATCGATGTTCTCGATAGCGGTAGCCAAGTCGCAATCTGGTTTTGCCACCGTTTGTTCGAAGGGATAAAGATTAACGGCTACCAGATCGATGGGGGCAATATTATATTCCGCCATAGTGGTGGCATCGGTTTCCCTTCGTCCTAGAATGCCTCCATGGATTTTGGGGTGGAGTGTTTTAATGCGTCCCCCCATCATTTCTGGGAAACCGGTATAGGTGGATATTTCTGTGGCTCCAATGTTGTTTTTTTGGAGTAATTGGGCGCTGCCACCAGTGGATAAGATTTTGACACCCCGCGCCTGGAGCCGGTGTGCAAAGGGAACGATGCCGGTTTTGTCGGAGACACTGATAAGGGCGCGGGCTATGGGTTTCATGGGTTTTATTGATAAGGTTCTGGTTTAGACTTTCTAAGTTTTAAAACAATACGCTCTTCCAGGATGATATTAGCCAATGGCGCTGATGCCATATTGTCTTAGCTTTTTGCGAAGGGTGCTGCGGTTCATACCAAGAAATTTAGCAGCTTTGGTTTGATTACCTCCGGTATGCTTCAAGGTGGTTTGCAGTAAGGGGGGTTCAATCTCTTTCATCACGATCTCATAGAGATCAGCGGGATCATGCCCATTCAGACGATCGAAATACTCATCAAGTGCCTGTCGGAGGCACTCGCTAATGGGTGAATTGCGCTGTTCTTCGTTGATGGTCAGTTTGCGTTCAGTTGTTCGTGCAGGCTCGTCGCTCATGTGGCCACCACTCTCGGCTTGTAACGTCATTCGTTGAAATTTCCTGTATTCCGGCGGGCTTACCGCCCGCCAGCCAAGTTCCAAATACTAAAAGGGATCACCTGAGAGATAGCTATCATACCTCCGGCAGTGAGTTGGATAAAGGTTTAAACTTTTATCTACCGGGGGAGGGCTACGGAGCGGATCTTTAAAGCATAGTATCGAAAAAGTTAGCTAGCCCTTTCGGCCTACTTACTTGAAGAAAATTATACCAGAAATGGTGAATTGCTCGGTATTTCTTGCAGGTATCTAACCTGCCTGGGACTTTATCACATACTTACAATATGTATTGTATCTGTATGGTGGCTGCGCGAAACCCTATACAGCATGAAGAGAAAGAAGAAGTCTATAAAAGCATTTGATTTACAATAAGACAATATGCCTTCTTACCTAACGCCGATGTCCAGCCAGCAGAACCCAATTTTCTTTGATCATAGGAGTGTTAAAGGTAAACCAATTATTATAGGTTTGAAGGATTTGTTGAATTTGATCGGAGGTGATACCTGATAAAATGAGGTAAGCACCAGGGTAAGTCAATCTAGCAAAGAGAGAAGCTAGTCTTAGCAAAGGCTCCGCTAAGATATTTGCGACCAAGAAGTCCGCCTTTATTTCAATAAGTTCAGACGGCGATGAGACTTGGAGTTGAGAGATAACCCCATTGTGGGTGGCATTTTCCTGGGTAGCCAATAGGGCTTGGGGATCGTGATCCACTGCAACAGCAGCAGTGGCCCCCAGTTTAAGAGCGGCAATGGCTAGGATGCCAGAACCACAGCCATAATCGATAATACAAGCTTGGTTGAGATTGGCATTGGTTAGCCATTCCAAGCATAGTGCGGTGGTTGGGTGTGTGCCCGTGCCGAAGGCAAGACCCGGATCAAGTAAGAGATTAACTGCTTCCGGCTCGGGGGGAGGGAGCCAGCTCGGGCAAACCCAAAGCTGTGAGCCAAAGCGTAGGGGCTTAAAGTGGTCCATCCAAGCCCGTTCCCAGTTTTGATCCGCCAAAATTTCCCAGCGGTAGGAGGGGAAGGACTCCGGAGCCCAGTCCTGTTTCAACTCCTGTAGCAAAGTATCCGGATCAGAGGCCATTGGAAATAGGGCATTCACCCGAGTTCGGGACCACAAAGGGGTCTCTCCCGGCGGTGGTTCGAAAAGCGGCTGATCGGTTGCGTCCAGTAGCGTAACCGCTACCGCTCCCGCTTCGCTTAATTGGTCTGACAAGCGTTCAACTTGCCCGGCACTGACCTCGAGCTGAAATTGAATCCAAGGCATCAAATAGCTAACAGAGACTATAATCCTAGCATTCGCTCTAGGTAGTGGATATTAGCGCCGCCAGCCCGGAAGTGCGTGTTGTCGAGGATTTTTTGATGGAGTGGCGCATTACACTTAATGCCATCGATGACCAGTTCAGTGAGTGCAATTTGCATGCGCGCAATGGCTGCTTCCCGGGTTTCCCCATGGGTAATGAGTTTGCCGATCAAAGAATCGTAGTGAGGGGGAACAGTATAACCAGCGTATAGGTGGGAATCTATTCGGACGCCCGGGCCACCAGGCGTATGATATCTTGTCACCGTTCCTGGGCTGGGCATGAAATTAGTGGGATCCTCGGCGTTGATGCGGCACTCGATGGCGTGCCCGTGGATCATGATATCTTCCTGGCGATAACTGAGCTTCTCTCCGGCAGCAATACGGAGTTGCTCCTTGACAATGTCTATCCCGGTGATCATTTCAGTTACAGGGTGTTCCACCTGGACTCGGGTATTCATTTCAATGAAATAAAATTCGCCATCTTGATAGAGAAATTCAAACGTACCTGCTCCTCGGTAACCCATCTTGCGGCAGGCTTCAGTGCAGATTTCTCCCATGCGTTGCCGTTGTTCATTGGTAATGCCTGGGGCAGGTGCCTCTTCAACAACTTTCTGGTGACGGCGCTGCATGGAACAGTCCCGCTCGCCGAGGTAGATGGCTTGACCGTGGGTGTCGGCCAGAACTTGGAATTCCACATGACGAGGATTTTCCAGATATTTTTCCATGTAAACCATGTCATTGCCAAAGGCGGCGCTGGCTTCGCTCCGGGTGAGGGAAATAGCGGTGGGCAAATGCGCCTCAGAATGAACAACGCGCATTCCTCGGCCTCCCCCTCCCCCTGAAGCCTTAATCATGACCGGATAGCCGATTTCCTTGGCAATGGCTATATTTTCCTCATCATCTTCTCCGAGGGGCCCTTCGGAGCCGGGTACGCATGGCACGCCGGAGGACTTCATGGCCTTAATAGCGGAGACTTTATCGCCTATCAGACGGATAGTCTCAGGCCGCGGCCCGATAAAGACGAAGCCGCTTTGTTCAACGCGTTCAGCAAAGTCGGCGTTTTCGGACAAAAAACCGTAACCTGGGTGAATGGCGACGGCATCGGTAATCTCAGCGGCGCTGATCACGGCGGGAATATTCAAGTAGCTTTGAGAAGATGCCGCAGGGCCGATACAAACCGTCTCATCCGCTAGTAGAACATGTTTGAGTTCGCGATCCACTTCAGAGTGGATGGCTACGGTTTTGAGCCCTAATTCCCAGCAAGCCCGGAGGATACGCAAGGCGATTTCGCCCCGATTGGCGATAACAATCTTATCCAGCATGAGATTACTTTATCACGAAGAGGGGTTGACCATATTCCACGGGTTGTCCATTCTCAACGAGGATGGCGGCAATGGTTCCCCCTTGATCAGCCTCGATTTGATTGAACATTTTCATAGCCTCAATGATGCATAACACATCGCCTGCCGTTACCTGATGCTCAATTTCTACAAAGGATTTTGTCCCTGGTGTTGCAGACCGGTAAAAAGTGCCGACCATGGGGGATTTTATAATATGACCGGACGGAATTTCTTCTTCTTTTTTCTGGGCCGCCTCTTTTTGGGGTGGAGGCTCAGAGGCGATCGTGGTCGGCGCCGGCGTTGGCGCTACTACCGGGGAAATGGCCGTAGCTTGGCTATGACGGCAAATACGGACAGATTCTTCTCCTTCACGAATTTCTAGCTCGGCGACTCCAGAGGATTCTAGCAACTCAATCAGCTTCTTAATCTTTCTTATGTCCATAAAGGTCTCGTCTAAATCAGCAAAAACATCGTTAGTTATATAGAATGGGCTTTAGGGAGGCAAGAGGCGGGCGAATACCGCTTGTAAAGCTAATTCGTAGCCCGTAGGTCCCAAGCCACTAATAACCCCCTCGGCAATATCGGAAAAATAGGAATGACGGCGAAATGCTTCCCGCCTATGGACATTCGATAAGTGCACTTCGATAAAGGGTATGGCCACCGCCGCTAAGGCATCCCGCAGAGCGATACTGGTATGGGTAAAAGCTGCCGGATTAATAATAATAAACGCTATATCTTGATGAGCTGCGCTATGAATTTGCTCGATGAGAATATGTTCCGCATTAGCCTGGAAGCAAGTTAAATGATGGCCTGCTTGAGCCGCTTGATGCGTTAAATTGCTATTAATAGCCTCTAAAGTAATGGAGCCATAATATTTGGGTTCTCGGGTACCGAGCAGATTAAGATTAGGACCGTGAATGACCAATAGGTTTGCCATGATTTTGGGTGTAAGTAAATCAACAAGGCCGATGCATAATGGTTTTCTACCACCTAGGTAGGCTATTAGTCTGCTGCGAATTGTGCACTTTCTGCTGGTAAATGTCTAGATGTTAGCGATTTGCGGTTAGCGGTATTAATATGAAGCCGCGTACCCCTTATGATATTTGGAAATGGGGGATTAAAAATGGTAGCCGCTCAAAATTATGGCTTACCCAACATTGTCGTTCCGAGAAGAGACAATATGCTGGGCGGCTGTAACTATAGCAATGGTAAAATAAAGCTTTTTGTGGTCTCTTTATCTAAAACCCCTGCGTGAGTATAGACAATCTGGCCAGCTCGGTTAATGAAGGCAGTATAAGGAACGACATCCAGTTCGTTACCGTAATCCATAGCTACCCTAGGGGCTTTTTCTTCGCTCACGAGGATGGGATAGTTAATGCCATACTCCTTGATAAATGCCTTGACTTTATCGGGCCTGTCGATGGCTACTCCGATAAACTGGAGTCCCTGCTCTCCCAGAGAACGCTGTAACTCAATAAACTCAGGAATCTCCTCTAGGCACGGTGGGCACCAGGTTGCCCAAAAATTGATAACCACTACCTTGCCATCCCACTCCCGGATATCATGCTCGGTGCCATGGGCATCTGGAAGTTTAAACACTGGCCGAATGGGTCCCGTAGTAGGACGATCATCTTGCTGCGTTTGGTATAGAATATATCCCCCAATTCCGGCTAATAGGGCCACGGTGAGGATTAAAGGCCAGCGGATAATTTTATTCAAGACTATGCTCCCTTGGATGTCTGCTGCGCTAGCAAAGTGTTTACCTGTTGTAAGTGTCGCAAGAACTCTTCCGGCGAGGCTTGGCCAATAAGTCGAACTTGTCTAAGTTCTCTTCCGTCCGGCCCAAAAAAGAGTATTGAGGGGGGACCATAAAGAGAAAGTTGATTAAGCAGTGCCTTATCTTGGTCGTCGTAGGCGGTGACATCAGTTTGTAACAATAGGGTATTGCGAAGCGCATTTTTCACTGTGGGATCGCTAAAGGTAGTGGCTTCCATTCGCTTACAATCCACGCACCAATCAGCGTAAAAGTCTAGCATAACCAAACGCTCTCCCGCTCCTTGGAGTGCAAGCTGGAGTCCCTGGATGCCTTTTACAGGCTGGAAATTTAGGCTTTCAGTGCTGGTTGGCGTATTGGCTGATCTTGCTACGGTTAATCCTCGCAGGGGCTGCCACTCCGTGCCTCCGCCGCTCGCAGCGCCTATGATGAGCAAGGTGCCATAAACTAAGGAGATGAGTCCCATTCCCTTCCACAGTCTGCTCCAGCCAGTAGTATCCGGCCCTAGCGCTTCCAACGCACCGAGATAGACGGCGCCAATAATAAACAGTGCTCCCCAAAGGAGCATGATGATCGCCTGGGGTAGGATGCGCGAGAGGAGCCAGATAGCCACGGCGAGCAATAAGACCCCAAAGAGATACTTGATCGGTTGCATCCAACTACCGACATGGGGCAGAAGTTTGCCCGCCGAAGCGCCGAGGAATAGTAGAGGCGTTCCCATCCCCATGCTTAAGGCAAATAGAGCCGAACCGCCTAATAAGGCATCCCCGCTTTCGCCAATATAGATTAAGGCGCCTGCCAAGGGGGGGGCGACACAGGGGCCGACAATAAGGGCCGAGAATAAGCCCATTAGTCCCGCTCCTAGCAGCGTGCCCCCTTTTTGTTTCTGGCTGAGGCGAAGCAGCCGTGTCTGGAGACGGCTAGGTAGCTGGATGTGATACAAATCAAACATAGAAAGAGCCAGCAGCACAAAAATTAAGCTGGCGCCAATTAGAATGCCGGGATGCTGGAAGGTAGCTTGCAGGTTTTCTCCAAGCAAACTGGCGACAATGCCCGCCACGGTATAAGTGAGCGCCATGGCGAGGACATATGCAAGGGACAGCATAAAGCTGCGCCAAGTCGTGATATTTTTGCCTTGACCAACGATAATCCCTGACAAAATAGGGATCATAGGAAAGACGCAGGGTGTGAAGGACAATAATAATCCAAAGCCGAAGAAGGCGGCTAAGGTAAGCCAGATCTGGTCATTAAACAGGGTTTGAACGATACGGTCTTGAGTAGATAGGGCAATAGCGGGAGATTGTTCCGGGGTTAGACCAGAATCTGCTTCTATGGAGCCCGCTTCATCAATGGAAGGCGAAGGTAGTTCCAGGCTAATCCTCTGCGTAGCGGGGGGATAGCAGATTCCGTGAATTTCGGAGCATCCTTGCAGGGATGCCTCTAGGATGACCGTCTCGGGCGTCGTGCCTTGCCGGTTCAGCTTAATGGGAATTTGGAGTTCGGTTTTGCCTTCATAAACCTCCGTGGTACCGAAAAATGGATCCTCTTTGACCTTGCCAGGCGGTAGTTTCGCCGTGGATACCTTAACTTCCGGCGTATCCAGTATTTGGAAGGCGAATTTATCCCGGTACAGATAATAGCCCTCGACGATATTCACCCGGGCTATAATGGTGTTGCCGTCTTCTACTGCGGCATTGTAGATAAAAGCCTGGTCAACTTTCAGCAGCGGAGGTTTTTCCGCTTCCCCGAGCCCCAGCCGGTCTAGCAGGCCCGCAGTAGCTGAAGTATTGCCGAGTAGCATTAAAGCCAAAGCAAGGAATATTCTCATGATAATTGGCGTAACTCTTTATCTATCCAATGCAAATAGCCATCCAGGCCCCTGCCGATAGGGACCGCAATAATTTCTGGAAGTTCATAGGGATGCTGTTCCTCTATGAGCCGTTCCAGTGCCGAGTAATGAGTAGCACGGGATTTTATTAATAGCAAACATTCACTGTCCGTTTCGATTTTTCCCTGCCAACGGTACACTGATGTCAGTCCCGGGACAATATTTACGCAAGCGGCGTGCCGTTTCTCCACCAGTCGGGCCGCAAGTTTTTCTGCCGTCTCTTGGTCGGGACAGGTGCAAAAGATAAGCTGATAATCCTCATCGTTGGAGCTAGACATGGCGTATATTTTTCCAGGGCTGTGCGAACATAAGAGAGACGGCTATTCCGTTTGAGAAGATCCTTCTTTTCTAAAAGCGGGATTCGCCGCGGTTGTTTCTGGTACCGATTGAGCCGCTCCAGTAGTTGGATTCGGCGGTTGAGGGGAGGGATTCCTTCCCGTGGTCGCTTCCCCTGCGTTTGGAGTAAGGGGATATCCTAGCCCTGTGGGCATATTTTCTGGTCTGGGCCAATCGGTAAATGGAAACGGCCGTTCCTCGGTATTGTAGGTTAAATATAGCAACAAGTGATAGATATAGGCGGATACTTGCCTGCCAAAGGTGACGGCCCGTTCATTGCTACCGCCAGTAATCAGGTTATAGAAGATGAGGAATATAACTGCCGCCCAGACTGCAAACTCGGCAAGGGTATAGGCCACGGCGAATAGCATCATGAAGAGGAAGCGTTTCCAGAAAGCTGGGTTTTTTAAGTTTTGGGTAAAATTGCTATCTTCTTTATTTGTCATCAAAAAGTCTCCAATTTATCTCATTTACAGGTATTTTAGCTGCTTGTTATGATATAACAATTTGAATGCCTAGTGAGTAAGATAAATATCAAATCGGGTGGTTTTGCTCTCAATTGAAAAATCTGGTTTTACTCCCGCCAGGAAAACTCCTGGCCGGGGACGCTTGACAACTACCCGTTGCCGCGCGCATTCCAGGGCCACTTCGAGGAGTAGAGGGGCATTCTCATCTTTACCTGCCAGGATACGCAGTAGGCGCATTTCCTTCTTGACCAGGGCGCTTTTAGTGCGTTCAGGATACATGGGATCGAGGTAGACAACGTCCGGAAAGTCCTGGGCGTTGAGGGTACCCATCCAATCTACGGCGTTCGCTTGCATTAATGTCATTTGAGCGATGATGGGGGCCGTTTCAGGGGTTTTCCGGGCGCGTGCCAGACCATCTTCTAGCAATGCTCCGATGACGGGCGATTGTTCTATTAAACGCACGGGACAACCTAGCATAGCGAGGACAAAGGCGTCCCGCCCCAGGCCAGCGGTAGCATCCAGCACATCGGGACAGACGTTCCCCTTGAGGCCGATAGCGCGCGCCAGTGGCTGCTTGCGTCCTTCGCCCTGGCGACGGCGGTAGCCCATGGCTCCCTTGACGAAGTCTACAAAGAGAGGGGCTCCTAGCTCAGGGTGGTGGAGTTCCAGACGCTGGGCACTCAGGACCAGAGTTATAGTGGGCCGGCCCAGGTTCAGGGGAGGCGTAAGCAGAGGGAGACCCAGCCGGCAGGCTAACTGGCGGGCAGCGTTTAGCTGCTCTAGGCTGTCAAAAGCAATACCAGCGTTTTGCAAGTCTAGTGACGGGTGATTTAGTGGGAGCCTGGAGGAAAAACCCCGCCTCTAAGCGGAGTTTTTCCTGTATTTATAGGATCTTATCGGTCAGTCGTCATCCTCGTCATCTTCGTCTTCATGCTTCTTTTTCATGGAGATTAGTTTATTTTTCTGCTCTTCAGTCAACACGTTGTTAACTTCACTGCGCTCTTCCAAGGCATTTTCTACCAGCTTATTGAATATCTCATTGTGTTTTTTGGCCACGGCACGTAGGGCATCTTCTTCAGTAGCCGGATTCATCAATCCTTTATAGGCTTCAGCCATGCTGTGGTGCATCTTTTTCATGAGAGCCTTTTGGACTTTTTGATGGTCTAGGTGGCTCCGCATGATGGTGCCTAATTGATTATCGGAGAGATTTAATTCTTCGGCTTTAGAGAGCACCGTGTGGGCATATCCTGAGTGGTGTTTTCCATGGTGTCCACGATGCTTCCCGTGATCATCGTCTCCTCCGGCCAAGGAGAGAGCAGGGAAGGTAAAGGCGAACATGAGGACAGAAACGGTTAGTAGTGCTTTTTTCATCTAAGACCTCCAAAAATTAGGGGGAATATAAAGATTCTTTATCGAATAGAGCAGCAGTGCATTTGAGTACCAACCTGCTTTCCCTGCTACCTAGCCAAGTGACTTGTCTGCAAGGCCTTTAGTTCCCTTAAGATTGGCATTACCGAGTTTAGCGCCACGGAGGTTAGTCTTATAAAGGTTGGCATGGGACAGGTCAGTCCATTCCAGGTTGGCAGCGGAGAGGTCGGCGCCCCGCAGGTCGGCTGCCTGTAACTTGGAGCTATCAAGATTAGCTCCCCGAAGTTTAGCGTTGATCAAATTGGCCCCCTTAAGGCTAGCGAGAATAAGGGTACACTCTTGAAGATTTGCATTTTCCAGATTGACCTGCTCTAGGCAGGCCAAGGTCAGGTTGGCGCGTTGGAGATTTACGCCTTTCAGATCGGCCCCTCGGAGGATAATGCCATCCAGATTAGCCTGCTGGCCTTCTTTCCCCCCAGATTGTAGCCACTGTTGATGAGCTGTAAGGATATCTCTGAGTTCGTTTTTATGAAGATGAAGCGTTTCTTCGTTAGGTGGTATCGACATTATCCTAGCGTTTAGTGGTTTCTGGTTTAAAAATAAATAAAATTCGCGCTTTCTTGTTGGCTGGTTTTGGTTTGAGCCATAGCGCTTGACTTATCACCAGGCAGAGGGCAAGCGATGGGGGATAATAATGGTTTTGGAGGTAACTTCAATATAGCCACCAGTGGCAAGATCTCCCATAATGCGGCTAACCATTTCCCGGGAAGCTCCTACTCTCTGTGCAATCTCTTGATGGGTAGGACGCTCTTCGATAATTAGTTTACCTCCTTTTTCAATGGCAAGGTCTAGAAGAGTGCGGGCTACTCGGCCGTAGACATCAAGTAATGCTAAATTTTTTACGTTTTCGGTCAGGGAGCGAACTCGCTGAGTTAAAGCGCAAAGAAGCTTAAGCGCAAAATCGGGATGCTCGGTAAGGCAGCGGTTAAAAATAGTTTTTGAAACCACCGACAAGCGGGATTTATCAAGGGTCATTACCGAGGCTGAACGAGGTCCTTTATCAAGCAACGCCAGTTCTCCAAAATACTCTCCTGCTTTTTGAGTCCGGAGAATGACTTCTTTGCCACCCTCATCGCTGATATACACTTTCACCTTACCGCTTAAAATGATATACAGGGAATCGCTGAGATCTCCTTCGTGAATCAAGATTGTATACTTCGGGTAAGTTCTAGTAACGCCGCAACCGCGAAGCAACTCCAGATCCTCTGGAGAAAACGCTATCGGGGATAGTATGTTTAAAGGCATTGTATGTCATCCTGCCGGGGTACCCAGCCGTCGTAGTTCAGATAGAAATATTCCTTCCTACAAACTACTGTATAGAATTATAGGCGATAACCCTATCCCTAACAGGGGAAAGATTCATGCCAAGGCTAGCTAAGGCCATCATGCTAGGATTGCTCACGGCATGGGTCGGCTTTCTGGCAACGATGGTACCTCCTCTGGGTCGCCTTGAGGTTGAGCTAGGACTGGCTTGGCTTTTCGAACTGCGGGGTTCCCGTGCCGCCCCGGAAGAGGTTGTTATTGTCACCATTGACAGGGAGTCCTCGGATTGGCTTGGTCTGCCCAATGAGCCGGATAAATGGCCGCGGGAACTTCATGCCCACCTGGTGCAGCGCCTTGTTCAGGAAGGCGCTGCGGTGATTGCTTTTGATATCATTTTCGATGAGCCACGCGATCCTGTCCAGGATCGCCTTTTTGCGGAGGCCATCCGGAAAGCGGGTAATGTGGTGCTCTTCGAATATTTAAAAAAACACCGGAAATGGGTTGCGATAGGAGGCAGGCAAGCAGAGATTGAAATCGAGGAGCGGGTCCCCCCTGTTCCCGAATTTGCCAGCGCTGCTGTTACATTAGCGCCTTTTCCACTCCCGAAAGTGCCCGCTAGGGTAAGCCAAGCCTGGCTTTTTAAATTTGGCGTACCCACACTGCCCGTTGCCGCCTTGCAGGTTTATGCACGCCCCTATTATGGAGATTTATTCCGTTTACTCAAGGAGGTGACCCCCGAGAAAATTCGGTGGTTAAAAAACGACTGGCGGTCCGTTCCAAGCCAACCTGCATTGATAGCGCTTGCTAGGCATCTGCGAGAATGGTTTCAGGGGGATGCTCAACTGCCACAAAGTCTATTGGCCCGCTTACAGAGTCCTGAAGCCCTGAGTCGTTTTCAGGGGCAATCAATTGTTGCCGCTTTGATCCGGGGCTTGAGCCAGGAAGAAAGCTTTTTTCTTGATTTTTATGGCCCGCCTCATAGTATTGTCACCTTCCCTTATTACCAGTTACTAAAAGAGAATGGCGGTGCTCCTTTGCCTGTTTCATTTAAGGGCAAAGCCGTTTTTGTCGGTTTTAGCGAGCAATTTCAACCTGAGCAGAAGGACGGGTTTTACACCGTGTATTCCCAGCCCGATGGCTTGGATATCAGCGGAGTAGAGATTGCGGCAACGGCCTTTGCCAATCTTTTGGAACAGCGAAGCGTGACCCCTTTGCCCCTTCCCCTCCATTACCTCATTATTCTGTTATGGGGAGCAGGGATAGGATTTTTTTTCCTTTACTTACCTATTTATGCCCTGCTTCCTAGCGCGGCGGTTTTAGGCATGGGCTATATGAGCGTAGCCCATCACTTGTTTACGGGTAACGGGCTATGGCTGCCTGTAACCGCGCCTTTACTCTGGCAGTTGCCATTAGGATTGCTGGGAGCCTTGTTCTGGCGGTATTTAATGATGGAGACGGTGATTAAGCCTTATCTCCCGGCGTGGTTTTGGCGGTGGTGGAAATGGCACTCTGAATCGCCACCGCCACAAATTGCCAACGGCATTTGTCTTGCCACCGACGTTCAGCAATATACTGCGCTTGCAGAACGATTTGACCTTGAGCGGCTGCGCCCGCTTCTTAATCGCTATTTCCGAAGTATTTTTGAACCCGTCAAGTACCGGGGAGGATTTATCGCTGATATCAAAGGTGATGCGATAATGGCTATCTGGGCGGATCTTATTAGCAAAGAGGACATTAGGGAGCAAGCCTGTTTAGCAGCCCTTGATATTGAGAAGGCTGTTGCGGAATTTAACCGTTGTACCCCCGAAGCCCCCCTACCTACACGGATCGGACTCCATTACGGCAAGATAGTCATTGGTAGCGTAGGCTCTAGCGAGCATCTCGAATACCGAGCGGTTGGAGATGTGGTTAATACGGCCAGTAGGATTGAGAATTTAAATAAGCTTCTTGGAACCCGCGTATTGGTTTCCCACGAAGTCGTTGTGGGACTAGAAAGTATTTTTACCCGAGAGCTAGGGGAATTTTGCGTAAAAGGCAGACAACAGCCTTTAGCGATTTATGAATTAATAGGCCGTGCAGAAGAGGTGAAGGAGTCTTTACGGCGTTACTGTAAGCAATTCGACAGGGCTCTCCAAGTGTTTCAGCGCCGCCGTTGGCTGGAGGCTCTAGAGGCTTTTAAGGCGTTATTGGCACGCTACGGTAACGATGGTCCTTCCCTTTTTTACTTACAATTATCTAAATATTATGCTCGAACCCCCCCGCCTGTTTCTTGGAATGGCATTATTAATCTGAGCAATGTGGAAGAACGCCATAATTTTGGTCAAGGCAGATAGTCACCGCCGGGCCTACTGAAAAAAGCTGGAAGAGATCTCTTATGTAGACTATTTATAAATTAATAAAGCTATAAAAAAGTAGGGTTCTCCTAAGAGAGGAGAGAGCCGGTATGCGCTTAAGATTTTCTGTGCTAGGGATAGCGCTTTTTGTTTTTGGGTTTTCCTGGGTAGGGGCGGATGAGCGTTGCGCCTCGCCGGTGGCGCAAATTGTTTCCCTCCAGGGGCGGGTGGAGGTCACTCCAGTGGACGAAAGGCGTTGGCGATCGGTGGGGTTGCGAGAGAAATTTTGCGCCGGAGACAGGATTCGCATCGAGGCTTATAGTCGTGCCTTGGTGCAGCTTCAAGATAATACTCTCCTGCACCTGGATGGGGGTACCCTAGTGACTTTTTCAGGCATTGAACCTAACAAGCCTTCCTGGTTTGAACTCCTGAAGGGCGCTATCCACTTAATCAGCCGTTTTCCCCATCGGCTGGAAGTCAAAACGCCCTTTGTGAATGCGGCGGTGGAAGGCACTGAATTTGCGATTCGGGTAGAACCGGAAAAAGCCTTGCTCTGGGTCTTCGAGGGGCGGGTCCTTTTTCACAATCCTACTGGCCAGCTCACCGTCACCAGCGGCGAGGCGGCGGTGGCCGAGGCCGGCCAAGCGCCGCGGCGGCGGCTGGTGATCCAACCCCGGGAAGCAGTGCAATGGGCGCTCTATTATCCGCCGCTCATTGATCTGCGTCCCAGCGTTTATCCAAGCGGTCCAGAAGCCCAAGGAATTCACGTGGCGTTGCGGGCCTATCGGGATGGGGATTTGCTCACCGCCCTGGGCCGCTTGGAACAGGTTCCGATTGGAGCGCGAGAGGCCAGCTATTTCACTTTGCAGGCGGCCTTGCTCCTAGTGGTGGGGCGCATCGATGAAGCCCGCCCCAACATTCAGCGTGCTTTGCAGCTCGATCCCGACCACGGAACCGCTTATGCCCTGCAAGCCATCATCGCCCTGGCGCAGAACCGAAAAGAGGACGCCCTTCGGTTGGCCCGGCAGGGGGCTAAGCTCGATCCCCAGTCCTCCATTCCTCAAATCGCCCTGTCCTATGTTTATCAGGGAAGGTTTAATATCGAGCAAGCGTTACAACATGCCCAGCAGGCTACCGAGCTTTTCCCTGGCGAGGCCCTTGCCTGGGCGAGGGTAGCGGAATTACAACTCTCCCTGGGTGATTTGGATGGAGCCGCCAAAGCCGCCCAACAGGCGGTAGCCCTCGACCCGGATTTAGCTCGGACCCAAACCGTGCGGGGCTTTGCCGAGTTGACGGCCATTGATATTGAGGAAGCCAAAGCGAGTTTTCAGCGGGCCATTGAACTGGACCCCGCCGATCCCCTCTCCCGCCTTGGGTTGGGACTGGCCAAAATCCGCCAGGGGGATCTCAAGGCAGGCACTGAGGAAATCGAAATTGCCGCCAGCCTGGACCCCAATAATTCGCTGATTAGAAGTTATCTCGGCAAAGCCTATTACGACCAGAAACGGGGAGAGGCGGCCGCAACGGAGCTGGCGATAGCCAAGGAACTCGATCCTAACGATCCCACCCCCTGGTTCTACGACGCCATTCGCAAGCAAACGACGAATAGGCCGGTGGAAGCCTTGCATGACATGCAAAAGGCCATTGAACTGAATGATAACCGGGCGGTGTACCGCTCGCGATTACTTATGGACCAAGATCTGGCCGCAAGAAGTGCGAGTCTCGGACGCATTTACAACGATTTGGGCTTTCAGCAACGGGGCCTATTGGAGGGATGGAAATCGGTTAACACTGATCCCAGCAACTACTCCGCCCATCGGCTATTGGCGGACAACTATGCGGCATTACCAAGGCATGAAATTGCCAGGGTAAGTGAGTTATTGCAATCCCAACTTTTGCAACCGCTTAACCTCACGCCCGTGCAGCCAAGCTTGGCAGAAAGTAATCTGCTTCTTTTAGAAGGTGCCGGTCCTTCAGGGCTTGCGTTTAATGAGTTTAACCCATTGTTCACGCGCAATCGCCTAGCCTTGCAGGCATCCGGTGTTTTTGGCAGCAATGATACCTTGGGTGATGAGGTGACTCAGTCGGGGCTGTGGAAAAATTTCTCTTATAGTGTGGGACAGTTTCATTCTGAAACGGACGGATTTCGGGAAAATAGCGACTTTGCGCGAAACACTTATAATGTATTTACTCAAGGGGCTTTATCTCCTAATACAAACTTGCAAGCGGAATTTAGACATGATGAGCGCATACAAGGAGATTTAGCTCTTAGATTTGATCCAAATTTTTCCAAAGTTCTTCGCGAAACCAGTCGTGTCAACACATACAGATTAGGAGCGCGGCATGCTTTTTCGCCTAACTCGCAGATTATAGCTTCATTAAGTTATCAAAACGTTAATGTTAAGCAAAAAACACAAACCCAAAGAACCATTTCCATTCCTACCCCACTTGGCCCGTTAGAAACAGAAATTCTGATTCCTACAGAAGCTACGATTAATAGAAATGGATTTATAGGCGAATTACAACATTTCTATACTAATGAAAAAGCCACGGTAATTTCTGGTTTCGGTCATATTAACAATGATGTTATTCAAAATGTCACTTTTCCTGAGAATAAACCGCCTTTGACTGAAGTTATTACCCACCCAGATATAAGAAAAGTTAACATTTATAATTATTCTCAGATCCGTGCTTTTGATAAGTTAACTGCAATACTGGGGTTAAGCATAGATTCTTTGGAAATAAGAGGTCAACTCGATAAAACTCAAGTGAACCCAAAATTCGGTCTAATTTGGATGCTGCATTCTTCAACGACTCTTCGGCTGGCAGGGTTTAGAAGCATGAGTACCACAAGAACTGCTAATCAGACTATTGAGCAGACACAGGTTGCTGGTTTTAATCAATTTTTCGATGATGTAAATGGGACCGATGCTTGGCGTTACGGGGCTGCGGTTGATCATGTTTTTTCTAAATATTTTTATGGAGGAGTTGAGTATTCAGAACGAAAATTAGATGTTCCGGTACTTATCTCCCAAGGTTCAAAGGCGCAATTCGTTAATTGGAAAGAAAAGACATCACGAACCTATTTTTATCTAACGCCAAATTCTAATTTTGCGGCAAGTATCGAATATTTTTTTGAGCGTTTTGACCGGCGCTCTAATCCGTTACGGACTGGAATTGTTGATGTGGCAACACATCGGGTTCCAGTAGGCTTAAGTTTTTTTCATCCTTTAGGTTTTTCGGCTAACCTCAAGGCCACCTATGTTAATCAATCCGGATTTTTCCAAAGACGTAATTCGGATGATATATTTAATGATCAGAGCGGGTTTATCGTTGTTGATATGAGCTTGAACTATAGATTGCCGAAAAGATTTGGAATTATTAGAGTAGGCTCAAAAAATTTATTTAATGAGAGATTTAAATATCAAGACATGGATCCAAATATGCCATTGTTTTTTCCGGAGCGATTTTTGTACACACAATTGACTTTGGCATTCTAAAATACAGATCGTACTGAGCGGTTCATAGAAAGGAAAAAGGTAGCCATGAAAGAAACTTTATCTAATTTCTTGAGAGAGAAACCCCTGGTCGCCGGACTTTTATTATTGCTCGTTATATTTTTATTTACCTTAGCGAGGTGCAATGATACCCCAACGATTGAAATAAACCCAGATGGCTCTGTAAAAAATGCGGTGGTGAATATTACCTTTACGGTAGATGGTGAGTTTATAATCACTACACCCGATGGTAAAATTGTGCCTCCAACCGCTAACCCCTTTCCTGTTAAGGTTAGTACAGTGAGGGTATTGAAAAGTTTATCGATCATGGAAACAAGTGGCAGCCCGGTGCAGGTATGGATCGATCTCGATAACCAGATCACATGTATTGAGGTTGATTATGATGAGAGTACTCGCCAAGTAACCCGTATTATTGGACCATGTAACTTATAGTAAGTAAAGGTTATTGGGATTGTAATAGCAGGTAGGGGGGCTCAGGAAAATCTTGCATAGTGTAGGCGGGAAAGTGGAGCGCATCCCGCCTTACCATACAAGAGGGTCACTTGGGGAGCCCTCGCTTTACCTGACTAAGCCGCAACTTATTCTCCTGGATATGTCCAGCTAGTTATCCAGAACTAACGTAATTACGATGCTGTGTCCGTTGAATGAACGGTTGTTCATAAACTCTGCGGGCATAGGCCATTTAGCGCCCCCAATAATTCTGGCAGGATTGGCGGGGCTGGCTTAAAAATACGCATTAATAAAGAATCGTCCAACACCTCTCCAGAAATCTTCCTTCGTCAATAATAAGTATTTCGACTCATCAGTATTTCACAGTTATCAGGGTAATATGTCACGGGCAGTGATAAGCAAGGAAGGTATTATTATAAACAAGCAACGGCTTTGTGTTTTTGAACATAAGCTTTTTTTCTGTTTCTGGCTTAGAAGTTAGGCTAACTGAGGTGAGTCATGAACAAGAGATTAGTCCGCATATTTACATCTTTTGCACTAATTTTTTTCTTCATACCTACCATTGCTTACGCGGAGATTCTCATTCAGTCGGGGCATAGTGGTGAATGGTTTAACCCGGAGCGTAGCGGCGAGGGATTTTTTCTCGAAGTGCTTGAGAATGATCGAATGGTGTTCTCCTGTTTTACCGATGATTCTAATCAGAATCAGATGTGGCTGTTTGGCGCTGGTAATATCGTGAATGATAAAGCAGTGATACCTGTCTTTGTGACAGAAGGAGGAGTCTTTGGTTCTAACTTTGATCCCAATGAAGTGGTGATGACGGAATGGGGGACCGTTGAATTTAGTTTCTCTTCCTGTCATAAAGGACAGGCTGTTTATAATTCTATGCTCGGTTTTGGTTCTGGCGCTGTCGATTTCACTCACCTTACCATGCTAAAAAAATCTCAGTGTGCGGAAAATCCATCTAGCCTTGAGGGGACTTATACGCTAGAGAGGCTTTCTATTCAGTTTTCCGACCAAAGCGTTTTTGACAGTGAAAACCCAAACATAGCTGTTACCGGTGCCATGTACATAAGCGAAAATAATATCTCGCAGGAGGTTACAATTTTTATTTCTGGTGAGGATCCTCTTATAGCTAATTTATCCGGCACCTTTGTTGATGAGGGATCTGTATTAGTAGTGACACAGCCTCCTAATGTGGACGGCGCTCTCATTTTAATAGAGAGAGATAAAATAGGATAACCACATCGTTGCATGTTAACGATGCCGGGGAAATAGATTTTAATGAAATACAAATCTGGCGAAAGATAGACCCTTCTAGGGTAGCTTCTGCAAGTGCTCTTAGTAAGCGGGCGCTCCCGCAGCCAGCAGCAACCTCTGAGGGCACCATAGGCGCGCTTGGAAGGATAGAGGAGATATTTCAACAACGATAAATGTGGCACATAAGCATCGATGTTTGAGGAAATGATAAGACTAAATATGCTTGCATGGGTAAGCGGATAAATCCCGAGAAGGTTGAATTCCCCTTTATCCTGGTTAGAAAAAAAAGCGTGAAACGCTAACGGAGTAGGCTGACGTCGGAGCGTTTAAATACCGGCAACAGGAGCATGCCGGCCATGAACCCGCCAGCATGGGCGGCGAAGGCTATGCCGCCTTCATCCCCCGGAGTCGCTGCCGATTGCAAGAGCTGAAACAAGAACCACAAACCCAGCATGAGCCAGGCGGGCACCCAAACGAAAAAGAGGATGAAATAGGGTACCAGTAGTTTAATCTGAGCGAAGGGGTGCAAGAGCAGATAAGCGCCGAGGATGCCGGATATGGCGCCGCTAGCCCCCACCATGGGGATCGTGGAATCGGGGGCTATAAAAGTCTGCGCCAGCGCCGCGGCCACGCCGCAGAGTAAATAAAAAACGATGAAGCGGCCATGCCCCATGGAGTCTTCTACGTTATTGCCAAATACATGAAGGTAGAGCATATTACCTAACAGGTGCAGGAAGCCACCGTGCAAAAACATAGAGGTAAACAAACTGAGTACGGGAGGAATTAGCAATTGAGGATGGCCCAAGGGCGCATCCGTCAAAGCCTTGGGAATCAGTCCAAATAGAATAACTGAAGCTTGAAATCCTTCTTGTGGCAGGCTTAACTGCCACAGGAAGACAAGCACGCAGGTTCCAATCAGAATCCAATTAACGATAGGGGTGCGCTGAACAGGATAGTTATCACTGATGGGGATCATTTCCTTGTTTCCTTCTCTTACATGAATATTTGACTCTATGACATTTTCAGCAACGATAGCTACAGATTCCTGGTCGATATAAAGGGGAAACAGATATCCATCGTGCAAGCAGAGCGTGTAAGCTTCCCTGGTTATCAGGGTGACCCATTGGCAGCCCGATTAGAAGAGCGGTCAGATAAGACATCCTTGGGCTATATTGTTTACCCATTGCTTTACCTGCTCTAAAGATTTTTTCGCGGTGACGCGTATTAGTAATACCTTGGCGCAGCGGGGGGTAGGGGTCTTAAGATTTGATTTTACTGGACTGGGCAATAGCGGGGGGGATTTCAGCAATACTAATTTCTCCTCCAATATTGCGGATCTGGTGCAGGCAGCATCCTTCATGAAGGCAGAATATCAAGCTCCCCGGTTACTTATTGGGCATAGTTTAGGCGGGGCGGCGGCGGAAGAAATTCCTGAAACCTTGGCCGTGGCGACGATTAACGCTCCTAGCGATCCAGCCCATGTGAGCCAATTATTTACCACATCGATACCTGAGATTGAAAATCAGGGTGAAGTTGAAGTCCAGTTGGTAGGGTGTTCTTTTCGAATTCAAAAACAATTTCTGGATGATATCGGCGGGGCTTGCCCTTAGCGATGCCGTTTTCATAGTCGTTTGTTACAGCTACCGAATTTACTCCATAAAAGGTCCAAAAGAATCCCCTGGTGCGGCAGATAATTTTCGTTTCCACTCCAAGCAATTTCTGTCTATTGGCACCTAGCTTATGTCTGGCCGGCAGTTCAGGGAGAACTGCTATAAACTAAAATGATGCAATACGAAATTACATAAAAGTGCTCTCAGGTGATTTACGTAACGAGCAAACAGTTGGGGCTATATCTGCTGATCGAAACGGCAATTGGATAAAGAGCAGCCTTGGGGGAAAGTAAAAAATTCTACTGTGCCAATTCAAAGAGCTCTACCTCCTGCTGTGCTACTGGGGTAAAAGAGAAATGCCGGCGAGCAGAAGCAAATACTCTCGTTAGGGCCTCAATCGCTGCTCTATTGGATTTCTCTGGCCCTCGGGCTTGATGCGCCCATGACTCAGCTAGAGGGGAGGTAGAGGGGAGGGGACTGCGGTGTATCACTGCGCCTATTCAACGAGGAGTCCTGATAGTCTAATCCGCAACTTTCCAGGTTCCATCTTCGGTTTTGCAAAGCAGGAACACCGATCTGTCGTCGAAATTAGCAGTGTCGGTTTCGAATGAGGTCTGACGGCATAACATACCCTTCTTATGCTCCGTTGTTAATACCTTGATTTTTCCAGAAGCCCCCGTATTTTCATTCCTCCAGCTCTTGATAGTGCCATTGGGATGATTGTTCAGGATATCCCGTCCGGTGGAACGGAGTAGTTTCCAGTCTTGGTCGTTCAACTCCGAGTAAACAGATTGATCGAGCCATCCCCAAGGTCCAACTCGTGCCATCGATGCCGTAGATAGCATTGTTGCAGTTAAAACAACGATACAGATCAGTAAGAACTTCATAAAATTCTCCGTGCGCCGAAAACCTCTGGGTTCAATCAGGGGAAGGAGGCGCATACCCTTGATTAAATTGAGTAGAACTGTTACCTCATGTGGTATGTAAAAGGCGTCTAAAATACATAAGGTAGGTACCTATTGGCACTATTGCCAAATTGAAAACACATAGTATCCTTGCTGGATTTTTTTAGTATATACCATATCATCCGGCTTAATGCTAGTAGGCATTGAATGCTTTTCTTTATAATTATTAAACGGTTACATGTTGTGTTGATGCCTGATTGAGAAGTTGCTGCTCTTATAGCTCAGGATAATAGCAGATAGCAGCAGGGCATGAACGAGGCAAAGATTGAGCAATCGAGAAGGAAGCCGCGGTTCCCTATACTAGCAATTCATTGAGATATGCGTGCAAAGATGCAAGCTAGTGAAGTGAAGGTCGGCAAGGGATCAGTAAAGGAGGCGGTAGGCTGGGACATTCATTGTCGTTGGGAAAAATCAGCCACGTGGAGGGCGTTTACCTGGTTGGTTCACCGTCGTCTATTGCCAGAAAGCCTGCGCGCTCGTCCCGCTCCTTACCATTTGCCCTAATGAGGATTTTTTCTTAATCCCGCCTTTATTCGAAGCTGTCTAGTAAATAGCCCAGAACTCTTTTCTCAAAAGCACCTCGCAGAATTCGGAGACCGAATGAGATTTGTATTTAATAAAATGATCAATGGGACGCCAACTGCGCCGTGCTCCGTTGGCGCTTATTATTACTACTGGCATTATGAAAAGATATGAGGTTCAAATATGATAAATACCGTAAAGATAATATTTATAGCGTTCAGTTTGATTTTTGTTTCATCAATTGGGCATGCGGATTCATCAGTTGAAAGTTTATCACCAGAGCTTCGTGCTCTACTTGGAAAAGAAATGCGGGCTCTAGAAGAAGGTATGCAATCAATAATTACCGCATACGTTTCAGGTAATTTGGAAAAGGTTTCAAATATCGCAGAAAAAATGAAAAACAGCTTTATTTTAAAGCAAGAGATCACAAACGGGCAAAAACATGAGCTAGTGAATAAAATATCGAGATCCTTCTTGCGCCTTGATAAAAAATTTCATGAATATGCTGGAATGCTTCAGCATGTGGCAAAGGAGAAACATATAGAATTAGTCGGTTTTTATTATTACAAACTAACGGAAGCATGTGTTGTCTGCCACAGCAATTTTGCAAGCCATCGATTTCCAAAGCTTAAGTTTGATGCCACTAAAGAAGGGCATAATCATTAAGTTTAGAGTCGGGTTATTACGATGTTATGTCTCCCTTGGTGGAGTTAACTATTCAACAACCATTTAGGCGGCACCGATCATTGGAATTAAACATGGATGTTGAGCGCCCCCCCCAGCGAGCGTGCCTGCCTGTGCGTGTCCGCACGCAGACAGGCGAAGTGAAACAGCGCCTCGAACGGGAGGACCACATTAGTTTCGTTTTGCCATCAATTCGCGTTTCACGTAAGCGGCCAGCATGGTCTCTACTAGATTGGATAGCGTTCGGTTTTCTCTTTCCGTTAAAGTTTGAAGCTTCTTTTTGAGTGCAGAGTCGATGTGCGTATTTAACAATTCTTTCCTTTTTATAGTTATTCTAAATAACTTTGTGACATGAGGAGTTTTTCGATATTTTCTCCTGAGACCTGCCTTCATTTTTTGAGTAGAACAAAGGATGGTTCAAGGGGGTTGCCATCGGGTGAGTAGGTTGGGAGTGGAAGTAAGGTATGGCCGGCTTTCTCAAGAAGGGCTTTGATATCAGATTTTTTGTGAAACCGCGCCTTATCCATCCCAATAACGCTTGGTTTTTTTAATTCTTTAAGCAAAAAATCCTTTAGCCACGTCTTAACCAAAGCTGTGTTGCAGGAGCCTTTGAATATAACCGATGCCAGCCCTTGTTCTCTGCGCTGGGCGATGATAACGTTCACCTCCTTGCGGTTGTTTCCCGCTACATCCCCCTACATTTTTTGGCCCCGTGGTGCCCATCCATGGGGGCGATAGCTGTGTTTTTCAAAGCCCCTTTCATCAAAATAAACAATCTCTTCCTTACCGTGACTTTAAACATGGCGCTTTAATGCCACCTTATCCAGCTTTCGATGACCAGGCCCAGGCGGCTTAGGGTGTAAATCCTCACGCGTGCATCAGCGATATAGGGTGTGACAGGATATTTTGACTAGGCGCCTGGCTTCCACCAGCTTCGATAAAGCTCACCATATTTGTACGAAAGTCTAAAGAATATCTCATGGGTTCACTGTACCATGAGCGATTCTTATCTCAAATCACTATACTCCGCTTTGCTATAGAACTAGGGCGTGTCATCGGTTAAGCCAGATAACGATGGCTGCGAGGTGGATGCCGCCGAGGAAAGCGCATGCGCGTTTATCGTATCTGGTGGTGATGGCGCGGTATTGTTTGAGTTTAGCAAAGAGGTTTTCGATGAGATGGCGCCATTTATATATTTTCTCATCATATTCGCGCTGCCTGGTACGGTTTGATTTAGGTGGAATAACAGCTTCTATATCGGCTCCACCCAGCACGTCCAGCACACGTTCAGCGGCATCATAGGCTTTATCTGCCAAAAATTGTTTCACCTTGTTTAAAATGTCCGGCAACAGGGCATCAGCGCCTTGCAGATCATGGGCCTGTCCAGGGGTCAGATGAAAGCCTGTGGGATTGCCCAGCGCATCGCATGTTGCATGAATTTTTGTCGTTAATCCGCCTTTTGAGCGCCCGATGTATTCGGCTGTCCGCTCCCCCCCCTTTTTGCACCGGCACTGTGTTGGTGCGCCCGCACGATTGTGCTGTCTATGGCGGCATATTCACTATCGGCCTCGCTGGCCAGATGTGCGAAAACCCTTCGCCATACGCCACGTCTACTCCCACCCATGTGCCGTGTGTGAATAACCCGGAAATCGCCAACGCGCTCCGGCAAATCACGCCATGCAATACCTGCACAGTAGCGCTATAAAACCGCCTCCACAAACAAACGGTTGTCTTGAGCGGTTCCCCCAACGTGAGCTTCCCGGCCCGGCACAAATCCCCTGATCCGCTCCCCTTGATCATCACGGCAGCGCATAACCTCTTTTCGCCATTCATTAAGCCCCTCCTATGGCCTATTAATATTGAATCATAATCTCATCATAATTGTGAATCCAGAAAATGATTGTGCCAGTAGCTGATGACACACCCTAGGTAAACATGACGAGGTCCTTTTCCCGTAACAAGGGTAGATAATGCCACAGTTACATACGTCAAAAATTGACTATGATTAATAGTGCAGAAGACTTTTGGGAAAGGATAGAAAAAAATGCCGACTTCAAAACAGATTGTAGACCGCAGGGGTCGAAAGGCCCGTCATCCGGGGGAAATTCCCACTAAGGGATGGCGTGATATTGCCTACCGGATTAAAGATTCTTTGGACGATGATAATATTTCTATCGTTGCAGCGGGGGTTGCTTTCTATGCTTTGCTGGCTATTTTTCCCGCTTTGGTGGCGATGGTTTCCATCTATGGAATAATAGCTGATCCCGCCGATGTTCAGCGCCAATTCGATGCCCTCAGTGGTATCTTGCCGACAGAAGCACAAGTGTTATTGAGTGAGCAATTGCGCCGGATTACCTCTCAAGCTTCAACAGCTTTGAGCGTGGGCGTGGGGGTAGGGGTGATTTTGGCCCTTTGGAGTGCCACCCGAGGCACGAAGGCGTTTATAATTGCTTTGAATATTGTGTATGGTGAAAAGGAAAAGCGCGGTTTTTTAAAATTAAACGCGATTGCCCTAATGCTGACTCTGGGTGCCATCGTGCTGGCTATTTTAGCCCTGGGCATGATCGTGGTTTTGCCGATTTTGCTTAGTTATCTTGATTTGCCCGAAATTTTTCAGGTCTTAGCCTCTCTTTTGCCCTGGTTGCTATTAGCGTTCACCTTTATATTGGGCCTGGCGGTGCTTTACCGTTACGGGCCTAGCCGGAGCGAGGCTCGGTGGCGGTGGGTAAGCTGGGGGGCAGTTGCCGCCACCGTACTTTGGATAGTTGGCTCCGCCTTGTTTTCGTTTTATGTCGCCAATTTCGCTCAATACAACAAAACCTACGGTTCAGTCGGCGCCCTTATTATTTTGCTCATGTGGTTTTTTGTAACGGCCTACATTATTTTGCTTGCCGCTGAATTCAATGCCGAAATGGAGCACCAAACAAAGGTTGATACGACTAGAGGGAAGCCTCAGCCGATGGGAGAACGCGGTGCCTACGTGGCCGATACCGTGGGTAAGCCTTACGGCGATGAAACCGGTGCCCCTTGAAGTGGTTTTTGGCAAATAACCGGCTACCGCTGATAATAAAACGCTGGCCGGTAAAAATCTCTATAGCATACGGAGTAGACTCATGAATACCTATATGATTCGTCGCCGGAGCGCATGGAAAACAGCTTCAGAACTGGAGATGGCGGCTGACCGTTCAAAGCGGGTTGGCAATGAAGAAATGCCTGACCGGGTGCGTTGGATTCGGTCCTATGTCGTTGAAGAGGAGGACGGTCAACTCGGCACGGTATGTATCTACCAGGCTGTTGATACCGGCGCGCTTCGGGAACATGCGGAGCGCGCTGGTCTGCAAGCGGATGAAATCACCCCTATCGCCCAGACTGTGGTGGTTAGGAAAGATCCAGCAGAGGGGGGATGAAGTGCCTTAACACATTAGCACGGCCCTCCAGGGGTGCCCCGTGCCCCTGGATATTTAGGCTTAGGCTTTTCTTTTCTTTTTTTCTTGTCGGATTCTGGGTAAGAAGCTTAGAAACAAAAAATAAACGAAGAGAGAGCCCATAATAATATGTAACGGAAGCCAGGGAATCTGTAGCACTTCTAGCGTGGCGTTCGCGTTTCTCAGGTCACCTTCTTTTATAAAGGGGGTCAGCGTGACAAAAGCTTTAGTCAAGGCGGTATTCCAGATGCTTAGGCAGGCGTAGGTTATAAATGTAATAACCTGGAGTGAATTAAATAGCCGCTCGTATTTTTCAGGACGTTGATAGGCAAGATAGGTAATTCCTATAACCGCTATTACTATCGTGAGGTAAAATATTTTATCCATAGAATGTCTTAGGTGGTTCCTGTTTTTTAAAGATTGCCAAAAAATACTGAAATGTTATTTCCCAAGTCGGAAAAAAAGCTCCCACCGGGTTTTTTTGTGCTTGTTGCTTTAAAAGCAAAAGTTTTTTGGGATGATAAAGTAATTCTGCCAAGGTTGCCGCAAATTTTTTTCTATCCCCTCTTGGAATTAAAAACCCATTTTCTCCCTCTTTAATCCACTGCTGGGTTTCCCCTACCTGGTAGGCTAAAACAGGGACACCCATAGCCGCCGCTTCAGCGATAGCCATGCCGTAGGACTCAAAACAGGAAGCTGAAACCAATAAGTCAGCCCCACGTAATGAGGGGCCGATGAGTGAGTGGGGGATGCCATGGCATACATGAATCGACTTTTTTAACTCGCTATTTCTTAGTTTTCTTTTAAAGCGGTGATGAATGTCGGGCTCTCTATGTAAATCGCCAAACAGCCGCCACGTGCCTTTAAAGACGGGGTTTATTTGCTGTAAGTGGGATAAAATTTCTAATTGTCCTTTACTACGGCTTAAGGTTCCTAACGTTATCAATCGGGGCCTGGAATCTTTTTTCCAGGGATCGGGCTGAGGCGTACCGGATTCAGTAAACTCAATCCCTGGCGGGCAATGACGGATAGGCCCCGCGTATAACGACTCGCTTTTTAAATAACTTGCCAAGGTGGGACCAGGGACGATTACTGTATCCGCTAGGGCGAGTAACGCATGTTCTTTTTTTTGCAAGGTTTTTCGTTCCGCTGAGGAAAGGAAGGGGTCCATGCAAGGCAGAAAGTGGAGCAAGAAATAGAGATAAGTCGGGTGATTCCGGCTGCTGAGGGCGCAGCTTAGACGGGCAGGATTGAGGGTGGTTAGGTAAAGGCTGTCCAGGACAATATGGGCTGGCGACGCAGAGGGTAGGGTTAGAATTTTTTCAGGTACTTGCTGGGAGAGAGCATAAATGCCGGCGCCAGTGCCAGTAGTAGTAAGACCTTTCCGCAGCATTTCGTTGACCCGGAACCCTCCTGAAATTTGGGCCTTGGGCGCTGGCGCCAGCAGGTAAATCATGGCTCAAGAGACCGGTCCTTCATAGGAGCCCCAAGCCACGTGGCTTTCTTCCAAGGTGATTTTGAGCTTTCCCTGGAAGGTGGCGCGGACTCGTTTGGCGAGTTGGCCATGAATATAGTGGGCCAAATATTCGGTTGTGGTATTGGCGCCACGGAATGACTGTTCTTCATCTAGATTTTTGTAATTAAGCAAGGCGAGGACTGCTTGCAGGGCCTTAAGGGCTAGGCCAATGTCAATCACTATGCCATCCTGGTCCAGTTTCTCAGTATGAAACTCGGCGATCACATTGTAAGTGGCCCCATGAAGTCCCTGGGCAGGACCAAACACCTCTCCTTGTAGGCTATGGGCAATCATAAAATGGTCTTTGACGGCAAGGGTATACATAACATTTAGGCTTTGTGGAGTCGAGGATGAAAGGGTGGATAGGTCACGGCAAAGGAAAAGTCGACCGGATTTTTATGGTAGAGTTCCTGCATAAAAAGAGGCAGGCTCTCAAAGGTGATCGCTGGGGCAATAAGAGCATCAAGTAAGGGGCTTTGCAAATAATTCAGGGTCTGCTCTAAACGCTGCTGGTGGCTCGTATGTTCCCGCTTGGGTTTGGCAATCGTGCTGACTTGGGAAGAGAGAATCTGTTTCCTTTGGAAGTGAAAAGATCCGCCCAGGTTAAGGGTGACTGGCTGATGAGCCAACCAGCTCACCTCAATGACTTTTCCTTCAAACCCCACGCTATCCAAGGCTGTTTGCAGTCCTGCTCCTTGTCCCGAGGCATGAAAACAGAGGGAAAATACCCCCTGGGGGGCCTCCTGGACTTCAAGGACAGTAAGTCCCCATCCTAGTTTTTCAATGAGTTGCCGACGCTGCGGATCGCGCTCAATGATAATAGGGAAGGCATCCCAGGCGGTTTTGAGCAAAAAGGCGATAAGCAAGCCCACAATGCCGCCACCGACGATGGCTACCGGCGCTGGCGCCTGGTATTCGCTGTCCCAAATGGCGTTCAGGGCGGTTTCCAGGTTAGGAAGCAGCGTAGCCCGTAGAGGGGGTATATCCTGAGGGAGGGGTAATAGTTGCTTATTGGGGACAATTGCGTAATCTTGGTGGGGATGCATGGTAAAGACGAGCTGGTCAGCGTAGGGGCCATTAATAGCCTGGCCTAGGAGGCAATATCCGTATTTGACTGGCAGCTTGAATGATCCCCCCATAGCAGGGCAAGCCATGGCTTGCTGGCATTCCGCGGGTACCTTCCCCAATCCGACCAATCGCTCTGTCCCAGGGCTGATTCCAGTTAGCCAGGTTTCAAGGAGGCTATAACCCACTGGTACCGGCACAGAGAGCGTTTCCTGGCGAATGGCGCCTTTCCCGGACGCTTCCACCCAATAAGCCCGGGCAATAGATGGGACTAAGCGTGGTGGCGGGGTAGACATTCCAGCAATATTTCCTTATCAAGGCAGAAGTGAGTCATATGAAAATAGGTTCCCTCCTGGATACGGGCAACTGGAGGGAGCTGGAAGGAAGGTAAGCCAGAACCCAGCAGAAGCGGTGCAATATGGAGGTGAAGCAAATCCGTTTGTCCTCCCGCCAGAAAAAAAGAGAGGGTTTTGCCCCCACCTTCCACGAAGACGGAGCGTATTCCCAGAGACCAAATTGTTTCTAATACGGCTTTTAAATCCATAAGTTTGCCGTTTTTCTCTCCCGCTTGATTTCTTACTCCCAGGGGGATGACTTTTTCGGGAATGGCATGGTGTGTTTCTATTTTATTTAGGCTATCTGAATGGAGCAACCAATTATGACCCGGTTCCTGGAAAATTCGGTAGGGCTTTTCTCCAGTCAGTAAATGGCATTGACGGTCAAGAATTACCCGTTTAGGATTTTCCCCCGGAACCTCGCGTACCGTGAGGCGGGGATTATCTTTTTCTACTGTGCCCCGGCCCACCAACACGGCATCATGAAGGGCCCGGAGACGATGGGCGTGTTTGCGATCGGCATAGTTACTGATCCACTGGGAGTGACCACTTGCAGCAGCGATTTTACCGTCCAAGGTTTGTGCCAGGTGAGCACTAATCCATGGTAGGCGTTTTTGGGATGCGATATGATGGCCGGCGAGGCAGGGCAAATAAAGACGAAAAGCGGTGAGCAAATGGCTGGGCAGCCTGGGGCCGCGGGAATGAATCCAAGGCGAGGCGCCGAGAGATAGCGCTGAAGGATCAAAAGCTAGCAGTGTGGGAATATGGACAATAGCTACCTCGTTTATATGAGGATAAGGCGGCTTGGGCGTGGAGAAATAAACGATAATAAGCGCTTTGGGCGCGGTTTTTACTATTATGTCCAGACTAGCCGTAAAGCGCCATCGAGACGGTTGCTGTTCCGTCTCAAAAGGATAGAAGAAAACATAGGGAACCTCCGGCGCGGTGCTATGGTTTTGGCGCCAACGTTTAAAATCAAGCAGACTCTCCCAGATTTGATTAACTGAAGAGTCAAGTATGGCACATTCCATAAGCACTAAATTGCTCTATTCCTTAACGATTGGCACTGAACGCGAATTTTTATGGCTGAAGGTTACCACAACCACATTTTCCGGCAACAATACCGCAGGCTCCTGATTTTTCAATCATTAATTTCTGTTTTATTGCTGGCGGCTAGTGCATTTTATCTACAAAAGGTTCCCGCTGGCTATGCTTTTGTCATTTCCGTTGCCGTCTTTTGGCTTCTGGGCAGCCACGGTTTCCTGATCTATTTCCTCCGTGCTTGGCGAACGCCTGCGGATTGGGCGACGCTGCTGCGGTTTTTTTTAGCAATCGCAGGCTTGTTGATAGCCATTTTTGGGGGGGCGCTGCTATGGATTCTGGTCATGACGAGCCTGGCTTCCCTGGGCGATTGGCTGGATGGCTGGCTGGCTGACCGCTACGGCGGAACTTCTCAGGGGGCAATCCTGGATGCTGAAACCGATCAAACGCTGATTTTTATGCTCGCGGTATTAGGGGCTAGCGTGGGAGGTTTGGCCTTGTGGGTGCTTTTATTTCCTGCTTATCGCTATGGGTATATCTTATTGTTGGAAATTTTTGCGATTCCTGCGGATGATCCGAAGCCCAAGGCCGGAGATAATTTTCGGGGCCGGATTGCCTGTGCGACCATCCAGGTGGCTTTGTTAGCTAATCTGTTGCCCTCTTTGGCTTTGCCGGTAAAAACTCTATTCAGTGCTTTAGCGCTTGGTTTTCTGACCTATTCTTTCGCTGATGATCTTTTTTATCAGTTCAAGGCGCGCTTTGCCTCTTTTCTTCGTTTCTAGAAGGTTTGATGTCAGGATCATGTCTGCTTTCGAGCTAATTATATTAGGTGCTTATGGGTTAATGGTGGTTGAATTAGTTTTTTTGCCAGTGCCCAGTGAAGCTTCCACTTACCAACTGTTAGCCTCCAAGCCCCAGGGGCAATGCCTTTCAGGGGGGCTGCGTCAGGCCCATCAGGCTTCGTTAGGGCGCAAGTTATTGATTTTTTTATTGCCTACGGGGCTGATTCTAATTGCTTTTTTGCTCCCCTTGGGACAAATATTTTTCCCCCAGCTAAAGAATTATTTATGGCCTATCTCTATTTTTGAAATTCCTTTATTTCGGTGGGTAGCGATAGGCTTGATTATTTCAGGATCGGTTTTCACTTTGATAAGCGTACTGGAAATGCGTGGGGGGATGACTAAAAATCCTTTCAGAAAAATAGGATCGGAGTTACAGTTTCAAGGACCATTCCGATGGTCCCGCAATCCAGGCTTAGTGGGGAATTACGGACTATTTCTTGGACTATTCTTTTATTTCCCTAGCCTGGTGATGGCTTTGGGCATGGGGGTTTATCTTTTGAGTATGCATCATCGTATTTTGCTAGAGGAAAGTCAGTTAGAGGTTCGGTTTGGTGAGACTTACCGTGCTTATCAGCGCCGCGTGCCCCGCTATTTAGGTTTTCGCCAGTCGGTAATTAAATGATTGATAAGGTTTTTTGTGATTGGGTGCAGCCATAGGCGGGCTGAAGTGGTTTTTGCTAAGATAAATCCTTTCTTTTACATAATCAGAATAAAAAAATTGGAAAATTTTATGTTACGTTTTGCTGGGACGGTGATGATATCTTGGTTGTTCCTGGGGGGGCTTGCCGAAGCTGGGGAGCCTGGCAATGGAAAAGAAGGCACTAATGAACGGGTTATCATGGGATGGGTGGAGCCAGTGGTTCTCATTCCTTGGGGTGTTGAACTTAAGGCAAAGCTAGACTCCGGCGCTAAAACCTCATCATTGCATGCTGAAGATATTGAGCGGTTTAAGAAAGATGGCGAGGAATGGGTGCGCTTTGTGATTGATATAGAAAGAAAGGCGAAAAAGATAAAACAGCTCCACGTAGAACAGCCATTAGCCCGTGATGTGCATATAAAGCGGCATCGGGGCAGCGCAAAAAAACGGCCTGTAGTTAGTTTGGAATTTTGTTTAAACGGTAAACGCCATAAGGCTCAGTTTAGTTTAGTTGACCGTAGCCAGTTAAATTACCCAGTACTTTTGGGCCGCCGTTTTCTGAAAAAGGCGGCCCTTATTGATTCCGGTAAAATCTTCCTTACGAGGGAAGGATGGAAGACTTGCTTGGTAGAATATGCTGCCGGCGAAGCTCCTAAAAGTTAAGTTCTTGCGCTAGGCTCAGCAGTTTGGAAAATAAAATTTGAAGAATCTCCATATTAAGATCCTTGCCTTTCTCCTTGTGATGATCGGCTTAGGCTTGGCTTATTATAAGGTGACGCGGCTTGGTTTGCCGGTATTGCCAGCCGAGCAAACCGAAGTTTGGATGGTAGAGGCCCGCCTCGCCTTTGAAGCTAAAGGCGGTCCGGTGAAGGCGCGCTTCTATATTCCAAACGCTCCCCCCGGTTTTACTGTTGTGGGAGAAGACTTCATCTCTAGTAAATATGGTTTAACCATGGATGAGGGGGACATTAATCGTACCGCCCAATGGGCGGTACGCCGGGCCGAGGGGAAGCAGGTGTTGTACTACCGGATTGAATTGGCACCTGAGATTGCCCATATAAAACCACAGAAGGGGAATATCCCCCCCTTTCCGGCCGCCCCCGATTATCCTGAGCCCATGGGCTCGGTGGTGCAGGCGTTATTAGAAGAGGTGCGCCGTAAATCAGCTGACGTAGCTTCCTTTTCCGGGGAACTCCTGGCCCGCCTCAATGCTTCTAATCCTACTGAAAATGTTCAGATTTTGCGCAAAGGCATTGAAAGTGCGCACGCCTGGGTAAAACAAGTGATTTATATTTTGGCCGGCGCCCGGATTCCTGCCCGTATGGTTTATATCTTGCCATTAAAAGGCGATGTGAGTCATAGTAAGTTGCTTCCTTGGCTAGAAGTCCATAATGGACGGGAATGGCTAGCTTTTAACCCTAAAACGGGAAGCCGGGGATTCCCTGCGAACGCATTGATTTGGCATGTGGGCGATGAGCCCTTGCTCGAGCTGGAGGGAGGCGAATCACCTAAGGTGGAATACTCTGTCTCGAGTCGTTTTCAAGAATTGGTTTTGGTCGCGGAGCAGCGAGCGCGGCAAATTAACTCTCTGATAATGGATTTTTCCCTATTTAGCCTCCCCGTGCAGACCCAGAATGTCTACCGGGTGTTACTGTTAATTCCTATTGGGACTTTTTTGATTGTCGTGCTGCGAAACGTTATTGGCATTAAAACGTTTGGTACATTTATGCCTATTTTGATAGCCCTGGCATTCCGAGAAACCGATCTTTTGTGGGGAGTCGCGATGTTCACTGGGATCGTGGCTGTTGGTTTGATACTGCGTTTTTATTTGGAATACCTTAAACTGCTGCTAGTGCCACGCCTAGCCTCGGTGCTGGTGATGGTGATTCTTTTAATGGCGGTTATCAGTGTGCTGACTCATAAAATGGGGCTAGAACGGGGCCTGTCTGTGGCCCTCTTCCCGATGGTGATTTTGACCATGACCATTGAGCGCATGTCCCTGGTTTGGGAGGAGCATGGCCCTGGAGAAGCGCTGCAACAAGGGCTTGGAAGCTTGCTGGTGGCTATATTGGGTTATTTATTAATGGCCAATAAGCTATTGGAGCATCTGGTTTTTGTTTTTCCTGAATTGTTGTTGGTGGTGTTAGCCATGACCTTGTTGTTGGGCCGTTATACGGGCTATCGGTTAACGGAGATTTGGCGTTTCAAGGAGTTTTTGCGGAAAACGGAACTTCCATGATCTTTCCTTGGCGGCGTTTACGGCAGCTGGGGGTTCTAGGCATGAACCAACGCAATGCCGACTATATTTTGCCCTTTAATCCGCGGCATCATTATCCGTTAGTGGATGATAAAAGACGCACTAAACAATTGGCTTTAGCGGCGGGGATTGCCGTGCCCAAACTTTATGGCGTCGTGGAAATGGTTCACCAAATTAAACGCCTGGATAAGCTGCTCGGCCCCCATGAAGATTTTGTTATCAAGCCCGCCCATGGCAGCGGCGGAGAAGGTATTCTGGTGGTTAACGGGCGCTATCAAGGGCGTTATCGTAAGGCGAGCGGGGTTATCCTGACCGCAGAAGAAATCGGCCACCATATCGCCAATATTCTGAGTGGCATGTATAGCCTGGGAGGATTGCCCGATACCGCGCTTATCGAATACCGGGTCAAGTTTGATCCCCTGTTTGAGGCTGTTAGCTATTTAGGAGTCCCGGATATCCGTACCCTGGTTTATCGAGGGATACCCGCCTTGGCGATGATACGGTTACCCACGCGCCTTTCGGATGGCAGGGCCAATTTACACCAAGGGGCTATTGGCGTGGGTATTGATTTGGTGACTGGCCGGACTAGTGCTGGCGTATGGCAAGAACATGCCATTGACCGTCATCCTGATACGGAGGGGGAGATACGCAATTTAAGGATACCCCACTGGGAGAGCGTTCTTGAGTTAGCTGCCCGCTGCTTTGATTTAGTGAATTTGGGTTATATTGGAGTTGATATTGTGTTAGATCGGGATTTGGGCCCCATGGTTCTGGAGCTTAATGCCCGTCCTGGTCTTAGTATTCAACTGGCCAATAAGGTGGGGCTGCAGCCCCGCCTCCAGCGCATTCAAAGGCTGAGTGAAATTCCCTCCTCCGCCGCTGAACGGGTGGCATTAGGAAAATCTTTGGCATAATTTTATGTCTATAAATACATTTGATTCTGGGCCTTGTCGCCACCGTCCCATTTGCCGATTAGCAGGCCCGTAGCTACTTAATAACAGGCCCTATAGGAGGGCCTGTCCCCCGTGGTGGAGTGGATAACATTGGCGAAAGCAACGCCTAGAGAAGCCAGCAAATACTCCCGGCGTGATAAAAACGCCCACACCGATTATGTTACCCGCCGATCGCGACAAATCCTGGCACGGCGCTTTGAGCCCATTGCTCCTTAGTAATCAATAAGCCTCATTTCACAGGGGGAGTCGGTTCTCTTAATTTATTAAGTTTAAGTGCCTGGCGTTCACAGCGCCTTACCTGTTCCAGGGTTGCCACCATGAAATCTTCTCCTTTTTTCTTTTCCACTTATTTAAGCGTTTCTGGAGTTTTTTTAGCTGGCCGTGCTTCTTAGGATAACATCTGAGTAATCTCTCAAGTGAAATATCGCTACCTTTAAGATTCCTTGCTTCTTTTTCCCAGGCGTCAATTCACCACCATTGGACAAATTCCTTGACGGCTGTTTTCCCTCGCCCTTTGACTTCGGTTGGTTGGGCTTCGGTCTCGATGGGTGGGCATTCTTTATCCAATGCCTTAAAGCCTTCCTCCCGCAGCGCTGCGCTCTCTTTCCTGTATCGATCCAGTTCTCGAAGCGTTTTTATATGATCTTCAAGATTATGAGCATGTTCTCTGATATTGTTCATGAGCCTCTCCTTCTCTATGACAGACTCCTATCTAGTTCTGTAGTCAAAAACAAGGCAAAAAGCAAACAAAGAATGAGGTTGTTTTCCCCAACCCGGTTATCGTTGGGGGTGAGCGCCTATGCTTCTCTTCCTTTTGTTATGCCGAGGCAGATCTGAGGAGGAGAGATGTTCCAGGGCTTACTGGCAAGCCGGGGTGTCGCTGAACGAGGTTATCCTAGGAAATCAGCGGAGCCTGGAATTAGCGAGATTCCAGATGCCTTTGAAGCACTGCGAAGTCTTGCTCTAGCGCTGTTTTCTTGGTTTCGTCCCGCAGGGCCGCCGCGGGATGGTAGGTAACGAAGGTGGGCAGCTTTTTGACTTCTACCCATTGGCCCCGCAGCGCGGTGATTTTTGCCTTAGGATCGAGCAGGGCTTGGAGGGCGGTTGCCCCTAGTAATATCAATAGCTGGGGTTGGAGAAGCTCAATTTGCCGCAGCAAAAAAGGGAGTTCTCTTTTAATTTCGCTGCGATAAGGTTTGCGGTTGCCGGGAGGATGGGTTTTAAGAATATTGCTGATATAGACGTGCTCTCGTTTCAAGCCGATTTGATGCAATAACTGGGTGAGCAATTTTCCCGAGCTTCCCACAAAGGGCCGGCCGGTTTTTGCTTCCTGGACGCCCGGCGCTTCACCGATAATCATGATTTCTGCCGGGGATGGGCCTTCTCCGAATACCAATTTTTCGCCTTTGGGCACTTCGGGACCCAGAGAGCGCTCGCAGTGCCATTTTAGCTCCTGTAGCGTAACGGCCTTTTCTAAAAAATCATCCATGGAAAGGGGGAGGGGTTTGCATCGGAGTTCTCCATGGATGTTGAATGCCCCCCCAGTGAGAGTGCCTGCCTGTGCGTGTCCGCACGCAGACAGGTAGGAACAAAACTGAAATCAGTCATGGCGAAACTCCAAAGAAGACAAGCCCTGTCCTAGTAGGGCTTGCCTTTGTGGGGTTAGAGCAGGATTGTAATGGTCGTACCGCTAGGCGTGCTGATGGCCGCCCGCGCCATGGGCGTGGCCGTGCTCTAGTTCTTCCTCGGTGGCGTTGCGGACATCGACGACTTCCACGTCAAAGTCTAGTGTTTCGCCTGCGAGGGGATGGTTGGCATCCACCAGTACTTGATCCGTCTCGATTTCAGCCACCGTTATCAATTGGGGGCCATTCGGGGTCTGGGCCTGAAATTGCATACCTTCCTCCAGCTCCTCTACGTCCTGAAAAGCGTCCCGTGGAACGGTCTGGAGCAGTGTTTCATTACGCTCTCCATAAGCATCTTTCGGTTCTATGCTGACATTGAGTTTATCGCCTTCGGATTTTCCGGCTAGCGCCTTTTCGAGACCTGGAATGATATTACCGAGCCCGTGTATATAGGCTAAGGGCGTTTTCTGGGAAGAGCTGTCAAGCACGGCGCCTTCCTGATTCTTTAAGGTGTAATGGATATAAACTACTTTTTTATCAGCAACCTGCATAATGACGCCTCCTTATAATTGCGGCGGTAAGTTTATATAGAGTATCGGTTTTCGTTATTCACTTATAGTGTTTAGTTAAATTTAGACGTATTAATTCAAAATTAATAGTCCCTCTGAAGTTCGGGGAGAGGCAGAAGGTGGAAATTTGAGTGGATATTTAATTTGAGAAAACTAAAAATTCCGCACTCTCTTCTTGAATGATGCTGGCATACGGACGGATGAAATGAGAATCTAGCTGTAGTGTATAATTATCGTATGGATTCGATGAGTTATGAACGGCTATTTGCGCAGATAGAAGATCTGGTCTTGCGCCATTCTCCCAGTGGGGCCGAGCAAGAAATAGATGGATGGTTGTTAGAACGTTTCACGGCGTTAGGGCAGACTGTCTGGCAAGATGCCGCGGGCAACATTGTTGTGAAAGTTAGGGGGAAAAATCCCGGGGCAATCGCGATTACCGCCCATAAGGATGAAATTGGCGCAATCGTGAAAACTAGTAATAGCCAAGGGCAAGTGGAGGTGCGGAAGCTAGGCGGCGCTTTCCCCTGGGTCTACGGAGAAGGGGTAGTGGATTTGTTAGGCGACCATGCCTGCATTAGCGGTATTCTTTCGTTTGGTTCCCGCCATGTTTCCCATGAGAGCCCGCAGAAAGTCCAGCAAGATCAGGCGCCACTGCAATGGCAGCATGCCTGGGTGGAAACCAAATGCACGCAAAAAGAGCTGGAGGCCGCCGGAGTGCGTTCAGGTACGCGGATGGTGGTGGGAAAACACCGCAAGCGCCCCTTCCGCCTTAAGGATTACATTGCCAGTTATACGTTGGATAACAAGGCTTCAGTGGCGATTTTGCTGGCATTGGCGCAGAAGCTTCATAAACCCTTAGTAGATGTTTATTTGGTGGCCTCTGCCAAGGAAGAAGTGGGAGCAATAGGAGCGCTTTACTTTAGCCGGTGTCATTCTCTGGATGCTTTGATTGCTTTGGAGATATGTCCCTTGGCGCCTGAATATTTCATCAAAGAAGGCACCGCTCCTGTGCTGCTTTCCCAGGACGGTTATGGTCTTTACGATGAGGGACTCAATGGACTTATCAGGCAAGCCGCGGCCCGGCGAGAAATCCCCTTGCAACTGGCGGTGATTAGCGGTTTCGGCAGTGATGGTTCCATTGCCATGAAATATGGCCACGTGCCACGGGCCGCTTGTTTAGGTTTCCCTACCCAAAACACACATGGTTATGAGATCGCCCATTTAGGCGCCATTGCCCATTGTATTGAAATACTTTACGCCTACTGCACCCAGACGGAGGAGGGTTAGCAAAAGATTAACTTCGTGTTGTTAATTTGCTGTAATTTCCAGGCTGCGGGAAGGGGAGGGGAAGGCATGATCCTGGCAAATCTTTAGAGTTTCTTCCGCCCTGAGCAGTTCCTGGGTTAGGCCACAACGGAAAAGCTGTTTGTCATGGGTCGTTAGCAAATACCGGCAGGTATGGCATTGGCCAAAGGTGCGGTGGTGATTTGCTTTTTGAAGATCGCATAACAATCGTTCCAGAACTTGCTGAGTGACTTGCAATTCTGCCGTGGCTAACCCGGCTAGGGTTTTTTCCTTATTGGCCAATAAAGCAAGTTTTCTGGTAAGTGCCCGGCCCTTCGGCATGAGTTCTAAATGGACGACGCGCCGATCTTTCGGATCGGATTTTTTTCGGAGGTATCCTTGCCGTTGTAATACCAACAATGATTGGGAAGTTGTACCCTTGGTGGTGCCAAGATACTCTGATACCGCCATAGGTGTATCGCTGTACCGATTACATTGGGCAAGATAACGTAAAACTTGGAGATGAGCCGGATGTAGGTTTAGTGTCGTTGCCGATTTACGTTCTTCTGCCCGCAGCAGGGTGCCAACACGCTCTAGTAGCTGAAACAGCTTTTGCTTGTCCATAATTTATTATGATACTTAAAAACTGTCGTGGGATCGATACTCGCTTGACATCTCTTGGGATGCTCATCTATGGTATCGACTCGATAACACCCTATGTTTAAAGGCCCCTTGATTTTTTGGTGCTTATGAATTTAAGAAGAAGTAAAGAAAACAGGTAATAGGCAATGGGCGAGAAAGAAATACCGGGTTATACTTATGGAACGCAGGCAGTAGCTAAATCCCCTGTTTCCTTGGAGGATTTTGATCTCCTCAAAAAGACAGTGCTCTTTACTGAAGAGGATGAAAAATACTTACGTCTTGCTGGCGAAGTGTTAGGGGACCAAGTTGAGGAGGTTCTGGATTTATGGTATGGCTTTGTCGGTTCTCATCCTCATCTAGTGCGCTATTTTAGCGACCTGCAGGGTGAGCCTGATAGTAGCTATTTAGCTGCCGTACGCAAGCGTTTCGCTCAGTGGATTTTGGATACTTGTAACCGCACCTATGATCAGGATTGGCTTAACTACCAGCATGAAATTGGTCTGAGGCACTATCATACCAAGAAAAATAAGACAGATAATGTGCAGTCCGTGCCTATCATTAGTTATCGCTATTTGATTACCTTTATTTATCCCATTACGGCTACCATTAAACCGTTTTTGGAGAAAAAAGGCCATAGTGCGGAGGAAGTTGAAAAAATGCACCAGGCTTGGTTTAAATCGTTGCTGCTCCAGGTGACTTTATGGACTAATCCTTACCTGCGTCAGGAGGACTACTGATGGTTGAATTATTTGCTGATCGGCAGCAAGTAATTTAGATATTTAGGGTAATATTGACGGCGGGGGTATTTCCTCTCCTTTAAGGTATTGAGACGAAATAAAGGGTCAAGATCCTAAAATAAATATAAACCGAATACAATCCTGACAACAATTAGCGTTTCTGTCTTTTAATCTAAAGGTGCAGAAGAATGCTGTTTTGTTTGTTAGGGAGTTGTAAGCGCCCTTAAGATTTTTAAAGAGGGCTGTTTCATGTGTACTAAAAATGGACAGAGGAAGGTAATTGATGAAAATAACTAAAGCTATATTTATAAGTTTTGCTCTTGGGCTGTTACTGATGGGCACAGCGCAAGCAAAGGATGTGAAAGCACAAAGTTTTACAGTTGTTATCAATGCTTATGATACGAATATTCCGAAGCTTGAGGTGGAAGGAGTAACCGTTAAGGATATTCGCGCCTTTAATGTGCTTAATGAGCCCGAGGCGCTGGTTGTTCGGAAAGGAACTCCAGTAGAGATTACCGTAGAAAATAAGTCCCCCATTAGTGAGGGGTTCTCCATCGACGCTTATGGCATCTCGGAAGTCATTAAAGCAGGAGAGACCAAAACCATTAAATTCAAGGCTGACAAGGCCGGCGCTTTCACTATTTGGTGCCAGCTCCATCCCATGAATATCCATCTGCCTGGTTCCTTGAATGTCGTCGAAAAATAAGGAACTTACAGAAAATCTATGAAAATAAGCCGTAGATAGAATATTCAATATCTTAATTTATTTGCAGCTTATCGTTGGGCCGGGTGGGTATCCTTCCATCCGGCCCAATTTTTTTATGCCTTTTAAGGATTTAAATCTGTTATCTCGGCATGTTGTTGTTCTAGTGTGCTTAAGGCAGCAGTTACTTCCTGTGCCCGCTGGCGTTCTTTTGCGACGATCTCGGCTGGAGCCCGCTCCACATAATTAGAGTTGGCGAGCTTTCCTTGGACTCGCGCTAGATCTTTACGCATTCTCTGCATTTCCCGATCCAGTCGTTTAAGTTCTGCTTCCTTGTCGATAAGCCCAGCCAGAGGAATTAGAAGCTTGAGTTCGTCTACCAGGGCAGTCGCCGCAGGCGGTGGGGTTTCATCTTTTAACCATTGAATAGAGTCCAGTTTAGCTAAGGCCGCGAGAAATTTTTGATTAGATTCCAACCGGGTCCGGTCATGGGCCTTTCCGGCTTGTAACAATAAGGGAATGGGTTTGCCAGGGGCGATATTCATTTGGGAACGGATGGAGCGTACCCCGGTAACAAAGGCGATGACCCACTCTATTTCCGCAACGGCGTCTTCATCGATTTTATCGATTTCTGGTTGGGGATAGGGTTGCAACATAATGGTTTTTCCTTGGCGGCCAGCCAAGGGTCCCACTTGCTGCCAAATTTCCTCGGTAATAAAAGGAATGATAGGATGGGCAAGACGTAGCAGGGCTTCTAGCACATGTACCAGTGTGTGACGGGTTCTCCGCTTGGCGGCTTCTGGACTGGCCGGGTTATTGAGCACCGGTTTAGAGAGTTCCAGATACCAATCGCAATACTCGTTCCAGGTAAAATTATAGATCGCCTGGGCAACTCTATCAAAGCGGTAGTTTTCGATACCTTCGATGACTTCCTGGGTGGTTGAGTGGAAGCGGGAAATAATCCAGCGTTCTGGGGCGCCTAGCATGAGATTTTCTTCGGCCTGCTCCGGCTTGCCTTGTCTCTCAACCGATATTTCCGAAGATACATTGATCAGGACATAGCGTGCCGCATTCCAAAGTTTATTGCAGAAATTGCGGTAGCCCTCAATTCGGCCCAAATCGAAGCGGATATCCCGGCCTCGGGTAGCCAGAATAGCGAAGGTAAAACGCAGGGCATCGCAGCCAAAAGAGGGAATTCCCTGGGGAAATTCCTTACGCGTCGCTTTTTCTATGCGCTTGGCCATGGCTGGTTGCATTAAACCGCCGGTTCGCTTGGTGACCAAAGTTTCCAGATCGATGCCATCAATGAGGTCCAGAGGATCAAGGACATTGCCCTTGGATTTAGACATCTTCTGGCCCTCGGCATCGCGAACCAGACCATGAATATAGACTTCGTGGAAGGGAACCTCTCCTGTGAATTTCAGGCCCATCATGATCATCCGGGCCACCCAGAAAAAGATAATATCAAATCCGGTGACCAGGACACTGGTAGGGTAGAACGCTCGCAGCAGGGATGTGTCCTCCGGCCATCCCAAGGTAGAAAAAGGCCACAGAGCCGATGAAAACCAGGTATCTAGTACATCCGGGTCTTGTTCTAAAGGGAGATCGGGAGGAAGGTTGTATTTTTGGCGGGCTTGGGTTTCCGTGGGTGCGACATAGATTTTGCCTTCTGGATCGTACCACGCCGGAATCCGGTGTCCCCACCAAATTTGGCGGGAGATACACCAATCTTGAATGTTTCGCATCCACTCAAAATAAATTTTGTTCCAGTTTTCGGGAATAAAGCGGATTTGGCCATTTTCTACTGCTTGAATCGCAGGCTCGGCCAGGGGGGCGGTTTTGACGAACCACTGATCGGTCAAATAAGGCTCGATGACGGTGCGGGAGCGATCGCCCCGGGGTACCATTAACTTATGATCTTCAATTTTCTCTAATAAACCGGCGGCTTCCAGATCGGCTACGACAAGCTTGCGGGCCTCGAAGCGGTCCAAGTTCCGATATCTCTCAGGGACGTTTTCGTTGAGAGAGGCATCCACCGTAAAAATGTTGATGAAGGGCAGCCCATGCCGTTGTCCCACTTCGTAGTCGTTAAAATCATGGGCTGGAGTGATTTTTACACAGCCGCTGCCAAATTCTGGCTCCACGTAATCATCGGCAATCACGGGAATGGTGCGATCTGTCAGAGGCAAAGCAACCGTTTTGCCGATGAGATGCTGATAGCGGGGGTCTTCCGGATGGACCGCCACTGCCGTGTCTCCTAGCATGGTCTCGGGGCGGGTGGTGGCCACTACCAAGTGCCCGCTGCCATCCGACAGAGGATAGCGCATATGCCAAAGGTGGCTATTTTCCTCTTCCGAGATAACCTCCAAATCCGAGATGGCCGTATGGAGTACCGAGTCCCAATTTACCAAGCGCTTGCCGCGATAGAGGAGTCCTTCATCATAGAGGCGCACAAAGACTTCACCTACTGCTTGGGACAAGCCCTCGTCCATGGTAAAGCGTTCCCGACTCCAATCCACGGAGGTTCCCATGCGGCGGAGCTGACGGGTAATGGTGCCACCTGAATGTTCCTTCCACTCCCACACTCTCTGGATAAAAGCCTCTCGTCCTAAATCGTGACGGGTTTTCCCTTCGGCATTTAGTTGATTCTCTACCACCATTTGGGTTGCGATTCCGGCATGGTCGGCACCTACTTGCCATAGGGTATCGTCCCCTCGCATCCGGTGATAGCGGATTAGAGCATCCATAATGGTGCTCTGGAAGGCATGTCCCATATGGAGGTGCCCGGTGACATTGGGGGGCGGGATCATAATGCAGTAGGAGGAGTCTTTCCCCTGGGGAGTAAAATAACCTTTCTGCTCCCAGATCTGGTACCAGTATTGTTCTATCGCTTGCGGGTTATAGTTTTTATCCATGGGGGTCGGCGAATCGTTGTTTATTTATTAGAGAAACGGAAAGGACAGAAATTCTGCCCGTGGTTTAAGTATTATACATTTCATTTATGTTTTTTATCCGCATGACCCAGATCCTTGGTGGGGGCTATTTGGTTTCTGACAAGCTGCTTTAGCTCGGTAATCTCGGGGAATCGACCGGCTTCTTTTCGCGACCAGACAAGCTTACCGTTAGCAAATATATTGAAAACGCCACCGGTTCCAGGGCGCAGCGTTAATTCTGAAATTTCCTGCTCAAAGGTTGTTAATAGTTCTTGCGCTATCCAGGCTGCTCTAAGCAACCAACGGCACTTGGTACAGTATTGGATTTCTATTTTATTAGACATATTCCAGTATATGTTGAGTAACACTGAAAGAATTAGCGTAAGGCCCTGATGGGTATATATCTATGGAAGCGATATTGACCTTATCATACTAGGCCGTACACTTGATTGAGCATTATGATAGTAGCAGCGGTAAACGTTTTTTATCTCCAAATCGCTCCGGAAGGCCGCGTCACAGGATACTCCCATGGTAACAATAAATTACCATTTTTATTCTTAGCAAAATCTGCGTAAACCCCCGCCCACTGGGGCGGGGATATAAGCGGGGGTCGCGCAAGCGAGCCTAGTCGGGTGTTTTCTGTCCATTGACGTATGCCTTGAGCGTTTCAAGGGTGGCGCCTCCCGCGCTGCACGCAAAATACGATCTTGAGCACAGCGCGGCGCTGTGCTCAAGATCGTATTTTGTCGTGAACACGAGATGGACGACAAGCCGGGTAACGCTATATCGGCCGCGTCGATAATTACGCTGCACCCTCACTTGATTTTCCTATTACACTCTCTAATATAGGGGCGTTGTGGTAAGGTATACCGACATGCTAAAAGCCACGAAGATACGTCTCTACCCTACGAGGGAGCAGGCGGAGTTTCTGAACCGCCAGTTCGGTAGCGTGCGGTTTTGCTATAACACCGGCCTTCGCATTATGTCTCACCGCTATAAGCGACACGGCCAATCCTTGAGCGCCAAGTATGACACCAAGAAATTGTTGCCTGTGGCCAAGAAGTCCCGTAAGTATGGATGGTTGAAGGAGGCGGATTCGGTTGCGCTCGCTCAAGCGTGTATCAATCTCGACAAGGCGTTTCAGCGTTTTTTCAAGGAAAAGAAAGGCTATCCCCGGTTCAAGCGCAAGCGTGGCAAGCAGTCGAGCTACCATTGCATGAGCGTGAGCTGCGGTGAAAGCTGGGTCAAGGTGCCGAAGCTCGGCCCCATCAAGGCTAGAGTTCATCGGTCCGTTGAGGGCAAATTGAAAAGCATCACCCTGTCGCGCACCGTTACCGGCAAACACTACGCGTCTCTCCTGTATGAAACCGAGCAACCTGTCCCTGAGCCGATGACGGCTATCGACGCCACCAAGGTGCTCGGCTTGGACATGGGTCTCTCGCACCTGGCGATTGACTCCACTGGACGAAAAGTAGCCAATCCACGCTTTATCAAGCAGGTTCAGAAAAATCTCAAGCGCAAGCAACAGTCGCTGTCACGAAAGCAAAAAGGCAGTTCCAAACGAGCAAAAGCACGCCTACTGGTCGCTAAGGCTCACGAGCGGGTCGCTGATGCCCGCAGTGACTTCCAGCATAAACTGTCCCGGCAGATCGTTGACGACAACCAAGCGGTGATCGTCGAGACGCTGAAAGTCAACAACATGATGAAGAACGCCAAGCTCGCCAAGCATATCGGCGATGCCTCTTGGCACGCCTTGATCGCCAAGCTGGCATACAAGGCCAAGGAGCAGGGCAAACATCTGGTCAAGATCGACCCCTGGTTTGCCAGCTCAAAAACTTGCCATGTATGCCAGCACAAGATGGATGCCATGCCACTAAATATCCGGTCGTGGGCGTGCCCTACCTGCCACACGCGCCATGACCGCGACATCAACGCGGCGCTGAACATCCAACATCAAGGCATTTTGAAGTTGAAGGCGGAAGGGCTGTCCGTCTCTGCCCATCGAGGCTTGCGTAAATCCGGCATGCCGCCGGTGGCTGCCGTTGAAGTGGGAAGCTCCGTCCGATAGGGCGGAGAGCAGTCACTTAATGGTGCGTCACAACCACCGAATTAAAGGGATAGACACTCCCAAGTAAGTTAAATTAAACTGAAGCGGAGTAAAAAGGGGCCGCATTGGAATTAAACCTGGATATTTAATGGCCCTCCAGCGAGAGTGCGAAACGAAGTGGCGCATCGAGCGCGAGGGCCAAGTTGCTTGCGTTTTGCCATGAATTGGCGCTATGAGTTTCTCGTTGCCACAAGCGCGACCTATCCTCGGGAGGAGGAGAAGTGATGGGCGTGGAGGGTGGTACCCAACCGAGGGCCTTGCGCGCTAAGTCGTGGCCAGCCCGAGGCGCCCGTTGAAACGCGAATTTGCTAGGCTGATAAGATTTTGTAGGAACAAAATTGAAATGAGTCATGGCGAAACTCCAAAGAAAGGAATTGTAATGAGAATAATAGTTTGTATAAAAATTGGTATTTTAATGCTGATTTTATCGAGCATGGGATGTGCCACTAGTGGGGGAGAAGAAAATGTTGCTAGCTCCGTGGATAGTGGCTTAGCAGCAGTTGAACAAGCAGCACAGGGGGGAAGACAAGCGATTGAATCAGGAACAACCGCCGCTAAAAATATGGAGACTGGCCAAGCTGATTTAGCGGATATTTTAGTTAACCAATTAGGTGTTTCTAACCAGCAAGCCATGGGAGGTGCTGGCGCAATTTTCCAAGAGGCCAGGACTAACATGAAGCCCCAGGATTTTACAACCCTATCTCAATCCGTGCCAGGAATGAGCGATATGCTAAAAGCGGCACCTAAAGTGTCTGGTTCGGCGCCAGGTATGGCTGGCGGCCTTTCCTCAATGATGGGTGATGCGAACAATGCATTAGGAAGCATGGCTTCCTTAGCCTCCTCATTTCAACAATTGAATCTTTCTCCTGATATGGTCAGCCAATTTGTACCCGTAGTGACGAATTACGTGAGGAATACTGGCGGGCAAGCAGTAGCTAATTTATTGCAGTCAGCCTTAGGTACGCCTTGATTTCGGTAATATCGATTCAAATAAAGCGGAGAGGGAGAAATAGGTTTATCGCTATTTCCCCCTTGCTTTGCCGCGTTGCAGCAAATGTGTGGCAAAACTGTGCCGAAAGGTATGTGCAGAAACTCGCTTGGTAATACCCGCTTGTCGAACCGCAGCCTTGATCGCCTTATTGATCAGCGATTGATCTATAGGATGGCGTCGAGTCAAACCCGACAGAGGATCTACCGATAGCGAACGGGCCGGAAACACATATTGCCAGCCCCATTCCCGTTCGGCATGAGGATATTTTTTTGCCAGCGCATACGGCAAATACACTGCACCGAAGCCGTCGGCCAAATCCTGCTCGTGAATCGCCTTGACCTTTTCTAAAATGATTTTGCAGTAACGGTATCATGGCCGCAGAAAGCGGGGTTACCCTGTCTTTATCGCCCTTACCAGAGCGCACGGTAGTCTGTTTATAATCGTAATCGAGATCCTGCACCCGCAACCGAACGGCCTCGCTAATCCGTAAGCCGCTGCCGTATAACAGTTTCACCACTAACTGCGCCACGCCTTCAACCCGTGGCAATACTTGCCTGATCTCGTCCAACGACAACACTACTGGCACACGCCGACTGGTTTTGGAGCGAATGGCCTCGATACGCTTGGTCAGCGGTATATCCAGAACCTGCTTGTATAAAAACACCAACGCATTCATCGCCTGATTTTGGGTGGCAGACGCTACTTTACGTTCTGTTGCCAGATAGCATAAAAACGCTTCTATCTTGACTTCACTGTTTTCAAACAGCGCAGCTCTTTCGTTGAGCTGGTGAAATTTGACAAACTGCTTAATCCACTCGCAATAAGAGCGCTCGGTGTGCAGTGAATAATGCTTGAGCCGCATGATGCGGCGAACATCTTCCAGCAAGGTTGGCGATTTGGTGCTTGACATCAAATCATTAGTGGCTATAAACAATTAATGGCTATAGTGAGGCGACCTATTATTATATAGGCAAATTTGCCTGAATTGATGGCTAATATCAGGTTATCAAGGCAAATGTACATGATTTGGGTATTATCAGGGCAAAAGTGCCTGAAAAAGCCGGCAATATCAATTTATCAGGCAGATTGGCTTGATAATCAATAGTTAGACTTGCAAGAGAACATCGCGCATCGTGATGTCGTTTTAACAACAGGAGACATGCCATGGTCAAAGTAGCCTTGTTCGTTCGCCTTGAAGCGAAACCCGGAAAAGAGAAAGAGGTTGAGAACTTCCTTGTGAGCGGCCTTCCCATCGTCAATGAGGAGCCTGACACCACTGCGTGGTTTGGCATTCGCCTTGGACCAAGCACTTTCGGAATCTTTGATGCTTTCCCGGATGAAGCGGGTCGGCAGGCCCATCTCTCCGGCAAGGTCGCAGCCGAGTTGATGGCTAAGGCAGGTGAGTTGTTCTCCGAGCCCCCGTCCATCGAAAAGGTTGATGTACTTGCGGCAAAGCTACCTGGCTAGCAAGCCTAACAATTCGTTCAAGCCGACGCCGCTTCGCGGCGCGGCTTAACTCAGGCGTTCGCGCCGCTGCGCGGCGCGAATCGGGGAGTTGACTGCGCCAAACGGCTGCCCGCGCCGCTACGCGTCGCGAACAACCGTTCGACTGGCAGAACCCCCTGCATAATCAGACGCTGTGCGCCTATGTATGCAGGAGAACCCGCCCGTCAACTCCCCGATTATGCGCCCACACGCCCTCTAGCCTAATGTCTTGTGCGACAGAAATATTTGGATTATTACATGATAGTTTTGGCGCTTATTCACGAAAAACAATAGGTGCAAAATGACACGACTATGGCAAGATCTAAGCAGAATATTTCGTGACACGGCAACGAAGAAGATGTCTAACAATATTATTAGCATAATCATTGCCATTGCCCGAGATGAAGTTTCCGAGGATACTCTAAAGAATATTGACGAAAATGTAAAAAGGCTCATTCAGAAACATTATAATGTAGGATTGAGATACTTAGAGGAAATGCATTCGGTTAGTAATACAGAACTACGAAAGAAATTGCTTCACGATGCAAGGCGTTCATTTTCTGAAGCCATAACTGTCGATACTCCACTTCAATCTGCACAAGCCACTAGAATAGTTGCTGTATGCTATGATTTATTGGACGAGAAAGAGACCGCCTTCCTTCGATACGAGGAAGCATTCTTAAAGGCTATTGAATATTATAATAGACTGTTGAAACAGTTTGAGAGTAGTGGGGGGACAAGAGGAATAGACTTGCTACTCGGTTTTTCTCTCGTTGGTCAGCCAATCATGTACACTCGATGGACCTTGAGATATTTTAGGCGCAAAAAGCTAGAAGAAGAGGCTAAAAATATTAGAAGCTTTCTATATGATTTGAAATACTTTTTAGTTGAGAGAGAAATATTTCTTCAAGCTTTATATAGCGATATTGAAAGTATACCTCCCTATTCTTGGTCAGATACAGGATAGAGAGTCGGGTACATGATTGGAAAGTTAAACTGAGCGAGATCCTTCCAGTGCGCATAACCCGCGGCTGCACGCCGACGCAGGGCTTCACCGCCTTGCCTCGTTCGGGCAGCAGCGCTTACTTGCCTCGTCCAATCGTTGCGCCGCCCTGCGCGGGTGAGCCGCAATCTGTTCGCGCCGCTGCGCGGCGCGAATCGGGGAGTTGACTGCGCCAAACGGCTGCCCGCGCCGCTACGCGTCGCGAACAACCGTTCGACTGGCAGAACCTCCTGCATAATCAGATGCCGCACATCCATTATCCAGGAGAACCCGCCCATCAACTCCCCGATTAGCTGCCAGAGAAAGGTCGGAACCAATACGTATTGACGATGTCCATACATCTAGATAGAGTGCTTCTATGGACATGACCTTTGAGCTCAATGGAACCACTTTTGTATGGGACAGTAAGAAAGCCCATTCAAATTTTGCCAAGCATGAGGTCTCGTTTGAAGCAGCAGCTACGGCGTTCTTCGATCCCTTTTTCCGGTTGGAAGACGCCAGCGACAATGATGAAGTACGAGATGCCTTAATCGGGTTTGATGGGTATCATCGGCTACTTTATGTCGTGAACATTCAAATCGAAGAGAGCGGCATTCGTATTATTTCAGCCCGAAAGGCCACTCGCGAGGAGCGGCAAAGATATGATCAATGAACGGATTAAAAAGCGCCTGAAAAAGGACCGCCCTATGACTTCCATTACCCTTCGTGTACCGAAGGATGTGGTTGAAGGGCTCAAGGAAATGGCTCCGGAGCTAGGGTTCGCCGGCTACCAGCCGCTTATCCGAGCCTATATCAGTGAAGGGATGCGCCGAGACGAGAAAAAGCTCTATTTCACACCAGCAAAACGTATGGCTGAAGCTCTAAAAGCTCGCGGTGTTGATCCAGCGCTTGTCGATCAGGTACTTATTGAAGCTAGTGATTCTCAGCAGGCGGTCGATTAAGGAAAGTGGTGCACGCAGTGACAGGAATATGGCTCAACGCATCGTTTCTGTTAGGTTAACCGCGGTGGCAGCTAACAAATCGCTGTAGGCGGCGGGTCAAACGCACCTGAACTCAGGCGTTCGCGCCGCTACGCGTCGCGAACAACCGTTCGACTGGCAGAACCTCCTGCATAATCAGATGCCCCACATCTATTATCCAGGAGAACCCGCCCGTCAACTCCCCGAGTTAGGGCTGTCAAAACTGATCGTAGTGACCTCCGATGGCGAAAATATAGATGTATTTATCATCGAACTTATATACGATGCGGTCTTTTCGACTAAGGCGCCGGGACCAAAGGCCGGAAAGGCTATGTTTCAACTGTTCAGGTTTTCCCATTCCTGTAGTGGGGTCACCGCGCAGCATTTCTTTTAATACGCTACGCAGCGCTTTATGTAGTTTTTTGTCGCGTTCACGAAGGTTCTCGTATGTGGTCCAGGTATTGCCTTCAAAAACCAGTGATCTCATCCATTTCCTCGGCTGAAGGCCTGTATCCTGTTCCCTTCTCGTGGGTACGCAATGAATCCGCTATTTGCCGGATTAAGTCATTGCTCTGCAATACAAATAGTGTTTCTTGCTCACGTTCCCAATCCTCGGCGCTCAACACCACGAAATCGTCACCACCGCGGCGTGTGACCTTCAGCGGCGCATGCCTGCTAACCACTTGTTCTACCAGAGTTTTTAAATTATCTCTAAACTTATTTACACTTACGCTATCCATTGGTCGATGTTCTCAGTTGTACGATGATCCCGTACAATATAGACAAAAAGCCCTAACAAGGCAAATCAACTCGGACGGGTTTCGTCGCTGCGCTCCTCAACCTGCCGGTTATTTGCAACGTTATTCATCACAGACAAAACCTTAGATTTGGAATCCGCGATGTTCGACTTACCGCCACTCCTCCACAAGCGTGATGTCTTCGTCATCATGCCGTTCTCGACTACCAAGTCGTGCTCGGAGAATGAGTGGACTGAAATCTACGAAGACGTGTTCCAGCCTGCGATAGAAAATTGCGGTCTCCAGTGCGGTCGCGCCGAAGTTGGAACGGGAAGTCTAATCAAAAGTATCATTGAACGACTGCGTAACGCATACATCGTTTTGGCGGACATTACAGACGCGAATCCAAACGTTTTCTACGAACTTGGCGTTACGGCATTCTCTCAGCAAAAGAACTATCCTGCTGGCACAAGGAGCAAAGCACATCCCGTCGGATATTCGGGGCTATTGGTTGCTCATCTATGGAATTTCCCCGAAAAAAATCGCAACGTTCAAATCTGAATTGAGACGAATAACCGAACAGATTGATAGCGACCCAGAAAAGAGCGACAGCCCTGTTTCCGACTACATGGAACGTGAAAACGTCGTGCTTTCACGGGATGCGCAGAGACAAAACCTTCGCAAACTGGGAGCCCTCTTCACCGAATTGACCGGAAATGCTCTCGTGGTATCAGAATTGTCCAGCAATTCCGATGCGCTCCCGTTGGTCTCCTACGGCTGTCTGGCGCTCCTGCTAGAAACGCTATACGTCGATCCCGGTCCAGAGGTTTTGAAGCGAGCATACGAACTCAGGAAATGTTTGCAGTTGATCAAACGTGGAAACTTCGGCGCGATACTGCCGGTCACAACCAAGACGTTGCAACAATTGATACTTGATGTCGAGGCTATCCGAAACAAGGTCGCGGCCGGACCGTTGGATGAACCGCCGAATCCCACGATGATGCAATGGATTCCTGGTTTCGGATTGCCAAGCGACATTCCGCTGCCTGGATCATATCTGGGCGGGGATGATGTTTACGGCTTGTGTATACAGGCAGCTGCGCCCTTGTCGGAGGATTCGAGCCCTGGAAACCAAAACAAAGATGAATAACCATGCCGTGTGAACCGGAGCGGCCGACAATGCGGATATTGAAATCAGAGTTTGTGGCGGCCGCCCGGTTACGACCATCGTTCGCGCCGCTGCGCGGCGCGAATCGGGGAGCTGACTACGCCAAACGGCTGCCCGCGCCGCTACGCGTCGCGAACAACCATTCGACTGACGGAACCTCCTGCATCATCAGACGCCGTGCGCCTATGTATGCAGGAGAGCCCGCCGCCCGTCAACTCCCCGATTAGGCAAAAGTATGGCTGAGAAGCAGTATCAAACCATTGAGGTGTACCGAGCTGCCGCAGATGCACTCTATGCGGCCAGTGAAATGGTGCTTTTCTCATTCGCCAAACACGACTATGACACTAAGAACCTAATTATCAGGAACTTCGTTGCCCGCTCAGCCATGACGCTTAAAAGCGTTTTTTCGCTTTGGGATAACGGCGACACTCAGAATGCCTGGATTATACATAGAGCCTTGGTCGATAGAATGTTTCATTTGCACAGCCTCGGAGTGAATGACGAGTTTCACGCCTTCGAGGAGTGGTCTTTTTTCGAGCAATACAAAAGCCAAAACCGACTAAAAAGCGATGCTCTTTTCAAGGATCAGGCTGTAGGCTGGGTATATAAAGTAAGTGATGAGAAAAAGGCACGGATTAAAGCTCTGGAACAAAATAAGCCAACGTGGCGGCGCCCGAGGGCGGAGGATGTCGCTAAAGATATGGGAATGGAATTTCTTTATAAATACGGCTATGACTATGCCTCGACCCACGTCCACCCTATGGCCAATGATGGTGAGCAAGACTTTTACACTATTACAAAGCTTCAGCCATCGCCTAGGTTTCCCTCTCAGATCACGGTAATCTCAAACACTATTTTGACCTCTACACTTATTCTTCAGGATTCATTGAATCACAGCTCTTTTAGTTGGAGGCGAGTGTTATGGGACTTCATAGATGATGTCCGAGAGCTACTGGATAACGGTGATACCAGCTATCAGAAATCTTTCGAAAAGCTGGCCATTTTATTCAAAGAATACGATTTATGTGAGCCCAGCAATGCCTAACAAGACGCCGTTGGCGGACAATTTTTCCACCGCTTCGCGGCTCAAAAATTGCCGCAAAGCTCTGCGTTAGGTTTACTTATTTAAAGGGGAAGTGATGTGAAAAAATCCGCCAGTTGTTTAATTGCTCTATTGGTATTTTCTTGTTGTGTTTACGCAGAGTTACAAGAAGAGAAATGGAAGACTATATTTTTAAAATATCTCCCGGAAGATAGCTCAAAGGAATCGGTTGAAATGAGAGAATATTTTAAAAAAGCCCCAGTTGAAGGTATTTACCCTTTTGGAGCAGGTATCTGTGAAGCACTGAAAGAAGGACAGCATAAAAAGGATATTTTAGAAAAAAGTTATTACCATTTTTGGGGGGTTCCTGCGTCTGATGCTATGTACAAAGCGTCTATAGAGGTAATTTGCCCAGAATATAAAGCGCGTCGTTAGGTTTCCAATAGGAACCTTGAGCTGTGAGATTTGAATGGGATTTGAGTAAGGCAGAGAATAATGAAAAGAAACATGGGGTAAGCTTCTCAGAAGCCACGACTGTGTTTGGGGATCCTTTGGAACTTACCATATCTGATCCTGACCACTCAGAGGACGAGTACCGTTTTCTTCTTAGTATTGGCAGATCGTCGGTGGGCCGTGTTCTCATTGTCTCCTATACTGAAAGGGAAGAGAATAGTATCCGAATCATCAGCGCAAGACGTGCTACGAAGCCAGAGCAGAAGCAATATGAGTCACAACACTGAATCAGATGATATGCGCCCTGAGTATGATTTCTCGGGCGGTGTTCGGGGGAAGCACTATAAGGCGTATCGAAAAGGTACGAACGTTGTCCTGCTTGATCCAGACGTTGCTGAAGTCTTCAAAAATTCCGAGTCTGTTAATCGAGCACTTCGTTTACTTATGGACTTGGGAGGCAAGGAAATTCAAAGAAACCTAACAAAGGGCTCCAGCGGACACTCGTAAACCCGCGCCGCTATCTCCCATAGTATACGCTTCTTTTAAGCGTATACTACGCAGCAAACCTACTAACTCTGAAGAAGGAATAAACTTTCATTTGCCTAAGTCGGGGGTGCCGCTCAACTGGCAGAACCTCCTGCATCATCAGATGCCCCACATCTATAGTGGTTAAGCAGCGTAAGATCAGCGTGTTGGCGTCTAATATTTCGCTGCAGCTGCGTTTGCCCTGCCAAGCACCTGAGCTCAGGCGTTATGCAGTAAATACCAAGCTCTATTGATAAGCGTCACGTGACGCGGTACAGTTTGGCTTATGATTAAATCCTTCGCCGATAAGCGAACTCAAGGGCTGTACTCCATGGGCAAGTCAAAGAAGTTTCCTGCGGATGTAGCTCCGAGAGCCGCCAGAAAACTAGAATACGTGAATCTGGCAGAGCAGATAGAGGACTTGAAGGTGCCGCCCGGCAATCGCCTTCACCCACTTTCTGGAAATAGGCAGGGGCAGCACGCAATTTCAATACATAAACAGTGGCGTATCTGTTTTCGTTTTGAGGATGGCGATGCGTATGAGGTCGAAGTGTGTGACTACCACACTGAGTGAGGTAATGACTATGGCCATTCTTAATAATACCGGTATGCAGCGTAAGCCGACTCATCCTGGTGAAATGCTGAGAGAGGATTTCCTGCCTGACTATGGCCTGACCGTTGCAGGGCTAGCTGAATCTCTGGGTGTCTCTCGACAGTCAGTTAATGAATTATTGCGTGAGCGCCGTGCCGTCAGTCCTGAAATGGCACTTCGGCTCGCCTGTTCGTTTGTTTGGTAACTCTCCGGAATTCTGGCTGAATTCTCAGCGATCTGTTGATCTTTGGAGGGCGGCTCAGTCGGTCAAGGAAGAAGTGGCTCGGATTAAGCCGCTACATGTTGCATAACCAGGCCATGCACCGGTGGCAAAACCGGCGCGAAGCGGAGATTTTGCCACCGGTGCATGGCAGACGTTATCCACAAAAATAGGACGATCTACCTTGCCAGTTGAAAAAACAGGGCCAGACCCCAATTGATTCAAGCTTTCTATGGACCATGCTAAATGCGCTGGTGAGCCGGCGCGAGTGAGTCGGACGGCGGGGCTCAGTCACCGTCTTCAGTTTCCTGAGCCAGTAGATACTTGAGCGTAAAGGCATCGTAGTCGAAATCGGTGTCGTCCGAGACCGCGGCCAGAACCTGGGGCGCTATGCGCTCCCGCTCCTCCTCGGTCTCGAAGTCTGAGAAGTTGGCTGCGGCCGCCTCGGCAAACATTTCTTCTATCAGCCGCTTTGCCCGCGCTTCGTGGCTCTCGATATCAGTATTGGCGCCGGGAGGGATGTTTTCCTCAATCCAGGTCTCAGCCCACCTCAGGAATCGCTTGCTCATGACTGCCCATCTACCTCTTGCATCATATTCGGGGCCGGTTTCCCGGACCACTGTGATCCACCCGATATTTCGGTCTAAATAAAAAAATTTTACTACATACTGATTGAATGCTTCAATAGTCGCTCGATATAGAAAGGGGTTTTTCTGGTTTACTTTCGAATCGTAAAGATCACATGACATGTGTTTGTGGTTCAATAACTTTAGTCGCTACGCTTCCCTGCGACTATCGTCCTAAAAAACAATCTTGGCTCTGTGTATCGAAACATGGGCCGCATCGCCGAAGCCGAGCCGCTGCTTCGCAAGGCCGTTGAGCTAAACGAGCGCGTATTGGGTGGTAGTCACCCACAAACATTGAGCACGACTGTTAACCCAGTCTATGGGGAGTGCTTCTTTACTTGTTTTCAGCAAGGCTTGTAGCGAACGCTCTGCACCAAGTCCGTGGGCAAGAATGACGGCATCAGCGGCGCAATCGCTCTTCGCGCCTTCATATCTAAGTGCGTATTTTCAATTATTACGCCTGGTGTCAATTGATACGTTAGAAACATAACAGGTAGATGTAGCCGGCCAATTTTCCGCTACGCCCCTTCGGGCTCGGCTGATTTACGGCGTTAGGCGGCTGCAAGCTAGGGGGTAGATTTTCGAGGTATATTTTGCGAATGACCAACGAATTTACAGCTATTTTCGAGTGTGATGGCGACTGGTATATCGCGTATTGCCCTGAAATACCGGGTGCAAATGCCCAGGGTCGTACAAAGGACGAGGCTCGAGAGAGCCTTGCCGAGGCGATTTCTCTTATTCTTGCGGACCGCCGAGAGGATATGCTTCGTGGACTACCTGACGATAGAATCGGCTCGCGGAGAAGATATGCCAGGGCCTCTCTATCCCGAAAATCGGCGGGTAATTCCCCTTAATAAGGCGCTCGAACGGACGCGGTTAACAGTGAGCTGCTTTCCTTGGTGATCTATCCGCGCCGCAGCGCGTGGCGAACAACCGTTCGATTGGCAGAACCTCCTGCATCATCAGATGCCGTACGTCTATTACCTAGGAGAATTCGCTAGTCAACATTCCGATTATAAGCATTAACTGATATAGTACCATTGTATGGTACTATTTTCGCATGAAACGGAAGCACTAACGAACGTTGGAAAGGATATTTGCTCGCCCTACTAGTGGAACTATTCCCTGGTCCGATATTGAGTCACTTTTTGTGTCACTCGGCGCTGATGTGTCCGAGCGGGCAGGATCCCGAGTAGCAGTGGTTTTATTTGGCGAAGTCAAAGTTTTTCATCGTCCTCATCCTTCACCAGACACGGATAAAGGCGCAGTTAATAGCATACGAGAATGGCTAGATTTACACGAGGTGAAACCATGAATGTTTTAGAAGTTGACGGCTTTAAAGCAAAAATTGAGTTCGACCCTGATCTTGATCTTTTTCGGGGCGAGATACTTGGATTGAATGGCAGTGCTGATTTCTATGGGAAAAGCCCGGCAAGTTTACGAAAAGAGTTTAAAAACTCGCTAAAAGTATTTCTGGAAGTTTGTGAGGAAAAAGGTATAGAGCCCACAAAAGAATTTTCAGGTAAGTTTAACTTAAGAATTCCACCCAGATTACACAGTGAAATTTCGGCTAAGGCGGCCGCATCGAACAAGAGTATCAATCAATGGGTGGTCGAGGTTTTGGAAGAGTCTGTAAATGAATGAAAATGCTTATAACAAGGGTATGCAGCCGGATCAAAATGTTCGCTGCGCTATCCTTTTGACCGTTGGTGCCGGGCGTTCACGCCCCTGCGCGGCGCGAATCGGAGAATTGACTGTGTCAAACGTGGCCCCAGGGTTTTCTTTCTGATACAAGTAAGGTGTGTAAAATCAAGGAAAATTTAGGGTAGACCAGTATAGAACTTATTCGAGATGAATGTGCTTTAGGATATACGGAAGATATCGAGTCCTACATAAAGAAGATAAGGACGACTGATTATGCATTAGTTATTGTGAGCGATCCCTTTTGCATAGTACAAACTGGATGTTTGAAATTCATGAATTCCTAAAAGATGGAAATTACCAAGACCGGGTCCTTCCTGTCATACTCAAAGACTACGTAGATGAAGGAAAAGAAAGAAAAGGAGCAGGGATCTACGCGCCCGAAGCAGTCGCAACTTACGTTAAATTTTGGGAAGATCGGGAGGCAACCCTACGTAAACCCTTGGAGGGGATTGATATTTCAAACTTCATGCACTTTTCTCAAGGCTGCCTTATTTCTTCCTACGGATCGCCTCTTCCCGCTTATTTTTATATATTTCATAGTTATCTTCAATCCTTTGCATACATTCTTGACGGGCAGATTCCGGTAATAGATTACATTCATTAAGATTGCTTTGGCGAGTTCCCTCATAAATATTTTTAGCCCCACAAGCAGGGATTAGTAACATCCCTATCCCTAGGACTAAAACTAATATAGATTTTTCTGTTGGTTGGTTGATGGGAATCATTTAGGACCCCAAACATTTAAAAGATGAAAGGAATAAATTTTTTTGTTGTTGCCATATAATCTGTGTAGGTGGGAAACCGTTCCCTAAGAAGATTTTCCTCAATGCGAGATTTAGCCATTAAAACTAAAATCAAAACAGCTAGACCAAGGAAATTTAAGGGATGAGAATTATAGATAATGATGCCCAGCATCATTATAAATAGGCTGGTATACATAGGATGACGAATGTATTTGTAAGGACCATGGATAATGAGCAAAGCATTTGGCTTGACTTCAGGATGAATATTGAAGTTGCCTAATTGATTAAAATACAGAGTCATTACTCCGCCTGCTGCTCCGATAGCCACGAGAGATAGGCTTGCCATCAGGTTTTTATCTCCTAAGCCAAAAGGTAAGCAGCATAGAATAATTGCTAAGAATTGTAATATGACCAGTGAATAGCCCATCAATTTAGTATTCATAATGACCTTTCAGGATAAGGAGGGTGTTCCATCGGAAAAATCATGCTGAACGGGGAAAATATAGCTTTGCAGATATAGCGTTTATTTCTGTTGTAAAGCATGAGGGTGGGTGCTGCCCATATTATTCAACAGAGGGCGGGTGAATGGGATGAGTTTTAATCCTGATGACAGAAAATAAGCCGATGGTAATGGCTAATATCCCTACTACTTTGAGCGTGGTATTTTCGATAGCAAAGATTACCGAATAGCCGCCAAAAAAGAGCAATGAAGAAATGGCGATGATTTTAGTCCTTAAGGAAATAGTTTTGTGCTCATGCCAATTTTTGATAATAGGCCCAAAAATGGCATTTTCCAGGAGCATCTGGTGGAATTTTGGAGAGGACTTTGCAAAACATCCTGCCGCCAAGAGGAGGAAAGGGGTGGTAGGAAGCAGAGGGAGAATAGCGCCTATAATAGCAATTCCTATAAAGAAAAAACCTATAATTCTGTAAAGCCACATGAGTAAAATTACCTATAAAATAAACATTTATCCCTTTATATTCTATGGGAGATGAATATTTGTTGGACTAATTTGCGCTTCGTACCTCCTATATTAAAGAATTGTATTCGGAGAATTCACGTTTGTGAATGCCGGTGGGAGCTTGCTGCTCCAAAGTATAATTTTACCCGATAAAGTTGTCCCTGGCCCAGGGATGAGGGGATTTGATGCGCTTAACTACAGTTAACCTTTTAATTGTAATTATTTTTGCAGCACTACTCGCTCTTGTTTTGGTCGATGAATCCGAGGATGGCCAGGATGATTATTGGCGAGCTCTATCTGCCAACAAAGAAAGAAAACAACCTGTGCAACTGGGTCCTCGGCCATTTTATCTCGTCGAGGTTATGGAAGAAAGCGAGCTCAAAAAAGTTCTTCAGGGGTGCGCAAAAGGTCCCTTCTATAAGACTGATTTTTCCATTGGCCATCGGGGCGCGCCTCTTCAATTTCCCGAGCACACCAAGGAATCATATCAAGCGGCTGCCCGCATGGGCGCCGGTATCCTGGAGTGCGATGTCACGTTCACCCAAGACAGGGAATTGGTGTGCCGCCATTCCCAATGTGACCTGCATACCACGACAAATATTCTGGCTACTGACCTGGCTGCCAAGTGTTCTGAAGCCTTTATTCCCGCTGTTCTCGGTGCCATGACCGGCAACATTATCACGCCGGCATCGGCTAAGTGTTGTACCAGCGATATTACCTTTGATGAGTTTAAGACCCTCAAGGGTAAAATGGATGCCTTCAATCCCGCCGCGACTACCCTTAAGGGGTACCTAAATGCTACCCCAAGCTGGCGTACGGAGCTGTATTCCAACAATGGCACCCTGCTCAGCCACGCAGAGAGTATTGAACTTTTCAAAATACTGGGTGTGAAATTCACTCCTGAGCTTAAAGCTCCCGCTGTGGCGATGCCCTTTGAAGGGCATTATACCCAGGAGGACTATGCCCAGCAGTTAATTGATGAATACCGTAGGGCAGGTGTCGCGGCAAAAAACGTATATGCCCAATCCTTCCGCCTCGATGATGTGCTTTACTGGATTAACAAGGCGCCTGAGTTTGGCAAACAGGCCATATTTCTCGACGATGCCAGCTTTGCCGGCGATCTTGACCCTTCCTTGACAGCCATGGAAAATCTTGCCGCCCAAGGCGTAGAAATCATAGCTCCCCCCCTATGGGCACTGCTGGAGCTTAATAAGGATAATGAAATTGTGCCTTCGGAGTATGCTCTGAATGCTAGAGCCGCGGGTCTGAACATTATCACCTGGACACTTGAGCGTTCGGGGCCGCTAAAAGACGGTGGTGGTTGGTACTATCAGACTCTCGCCAATGTTATTGATAATGATGGCGATATGCTGGAAGTTCTTGATATCTTGGCAAAGGACGTGGGTATCCTTGGCATTTTCTCTGACTGGCCCGCTACGGTGACCTACTATGCCAATTGTATGGGTTTAACCGGCCAGTCCGAGGAGACGGGGCGCGCAGATTCTTAGGATGAACGGTGGTTGCTACAAGGCCGGGCGATCCCAAGATGGGTAGAATATCATCTTAGGGTTCAGTCTACCTGCTTCCATTTGGCAGCATATTTTTAACTTATTTGCTTGGAAGCTGGCCGGTAAAAACAATTCTCATTTAAATCAGCGCCATGGCCACAGCCTGAATTATACGCATCAGAGGATCGGGATAGACTCCCCACCAGATGAGCAGCAGGGTAAGAAGGGCAAGGGTTAAACTGCCCATTAAAGGCAGGGAGGAAGGAGAGGCAAGGGCTTCCTTCTCTATGGTAGGCGTTTGATACAAGGCAATGATGATGCGCAGGTAATAGAATAGGCCCAGGATGCTGCCCATGACAAACGTGAACAGAAGAAGCCACAGGGTAGCTTCGACGCCGGCGGCGAAGATATAAAATTTACCGATAAAACCCACTGTTAAGGGGATACCCGCCAAGGATAGGAGCATAAAAGTAAAGATGCCAGCCAGTCCTGGTCGGTGCCAAAACAATCCTCGGTAATCTTCCAGGTTCTCTTTTTCCTGGGTTGGTGAGGAGAGAACGGTGACCACGCCAAAGGCGCCTAAGTTCATTATAAAATAAGCCACCCAATAGAAGGTGACTGCTTCCACGCCTAGGTTTCCGCTGGCCAACAGGGCCACTAGTAAGTAGCCTAGATGAGCGATGGAAGAATAAGCCAAAATCCGCTTGATATTATTTTGCAGCAGTGCCAGTAAATTACCGGCCAAGATGGTGGCCACGGCGATAAAGCTGAGTAGCACGATAAGAGTGTGATGCTGAGGTCCGTCTACCTGGACGAAGAGGCGTAATAACAAAGCAAATACCGCTCCTTTGGAAACCGTGGCGAGAAAGGCGGTGACTGGCGCCGGCGCCCCTTGGTATACATCGGCGGCCCAGAGGTGAAAAGGCACCCAGGATAACTTGAAGCCAAGGCCCGTCATTATCAAGGCGAGGCCAGCAAGAAAGAAAATTTCGGAAGAAAGTGCCCCTGTGCTGAGCAACGTACTGAGTTGTCCAAACCCCAGGGCTCCCGTCTCAGCATAAATAAGGGCCATGCCAAACAGTAAAAGCGCGGAAGAGGCGCTGGAGAGAATCAAATATTTCACACCCGCCTCAAGGGAAAGCTGGAAGCGGCGAGGGTAGGCCAGCAAAGCAAATAGGGACACGCTTAAGATCTCAAGGCCCAAAAATAGAGAGGCAAAATGATTGCTGGCGGCCAGAATGGCCGCGCCTAGGCTCGCCAGGAGCAAGAGCACATAAAATTCTTCTGGTTGATCCACAAGTCCTTTCATATAGCCGTAAGCGAGGAGGGTTATGGCTAAAGCCGCAGTGAAGATCAGGCCCATGTAGAAGAGGGCATAGCGATCAATAATGAATAAAGGCGGCACGTGTTGAGGGGACACCGCAGCGGCGAGGGGGATGACCGCTAGGCAGAGCACCAATGCTATCAAAGTCGCCACCATCGTTAGACGATGCTGACGGTAACCGGCCACAATTAAAGTAAGCGTTAGGGACGCTAGGGTGATAAGGATAAGAGGCAGCAATGCGGTGAAATCCAGGGAGCTCATAAACCAGTCTTTAACCGCTTATTCCATGGTGAGTTGTTGGAGACCCTCGAGTGCGGGATGGGCCATATCGAAGACTGGTTGGGGGTAAAGTCCTAACCAAAAAAGGATGAGGATCATGGTGCCCATGGCGACCATATCCTTTGTGGAAAAATCCGTAAAATGCCGCTGTTCCTCGGGCTCGCCATGGAGAGTTTTTTGCACGATAATCAAGGCATAGACCACCGCTAGAATTAGCCCCAAGGCGCCAGCCGCAGCGAAAGGAACGCTCGCCCGATAGGTGCCTAGCAGCACTAAAAACTCTCCCATAAAATTGCCTAGTCCAGGAAGACCCAGGGCTGCCACGGCAAAAAATAAGCTAATGGCGGCTATTCGAGGCGCTTGGGCCCAGAGTCCACCCATACGGCGCATATTCCGGGTGTGGAGGCGTTCTTGCAATGCGCCAGCGATCATGAACAAGGCGCCCGCAGAGATGCCGTGGGCTAGCATTTGTATGACCGCGCCTTGCAGGGCTACTGCGTTCCAGGCGAATACGCCCAGAAGTACAAAGCCCATATGGCTAATACTACTGTAGGCGATCAAGCGTTTAACGTCCTGCTGGGCAAAGGCCAGCACCGCTCCATAGAGGATGCCCATCACGCCCATAAGCATAGCCACTGGGGCAAACTCAGCGGCAGCGACAGGAAATAAGGGGACCACGAAACGCAACAGCCCATAAGCGCCTGTTTTCAATAATACTCCCGCCAAAATTACGCTGCCGCCAGTAGGTGCCTGGGTATGGGCATCGGGCAGCCAGGAATGCAGCGGCACCGCGGGCAGCTTGATGGTGAAGGCGATGAAAAAGCCCAGCATGATCCAAAAGGCCGTCTCTGGGTCTGGGGAGGCGCCTAGCAAGTCAAGGTAGCTAAAGGTCAGCTCGCCTGTGTTTTGATGATGGGTCCAGGCCAACTCCAGAATAGCAATTAACAGCAGTAAACCGCCGCTGTGAGTAAAGATAAAAAATTTAAAGGAGGCTGGATGGCGGTGTTCGTGGCCCCAAATGGCGATGAGAAAATACATGGGGACCAGCATGACTTCCCAGAAGACAAAGAACAGGAATAAGTCCAGGGCCATAAAGACTCCGAGGACTCCTGCCAGAACCCATAGCAAGTTGAAATGAAAAAATCCGATCCGGTATTTGATCTCGGTCCAGGAAGCGACCACCGCCATAAGGCCAAGAAAGCAGGTAAGGAGCGCCAAGAGCAGACTCAGTCCATCCAGGGCCAGATGAAAGCGAACCCCAAAATGGGGTATCCAGGGCCGATCCAGGGTTATTAGCCAAGCGCCTTGCCCGTTTATCATAAAAGGATCGGGCTGCCATAGCCATAAAGCTAACAGCACGAGAAAATTGCATCCTAGTGCAAGCAGGGAAATGAACCGGGGCCAGAGGGGGTGCCAGCGCTCGGCGACCCACGCCACTAGGCCTCCGACTATTAAGATTGCAAGCAGGGCAATTAATATCATAAGAGCACCACTATGGCGATAAGAAGGGCTGCCCCAGCGGCAACGCTCCCGGTATACCAGCGTATTTGCCCCGTCTGGGTTCGACTAAGTCCTTGGTGGCCCATTTGTGCCAGACGTGCTATTCCATGATAAAAAGTATTGATAAAATCACCTTTATTCACGCGGGCGAGCCATAGGAAAGGCCCCGCCACTGGCCAAACTGCCCCTCGAGAGAGATCATCGATAAAGTCATCGCGATTGAAGTGGGCGAATCTCAGCAAAGGCCGCACCAGCAGTGTGCGATATAGCCTGTCAAAGCCCCAGCCGACATACCAGAAACGCCCTACTGCCAAGACCGGCGCTTTTGCTAACAGGGTCTGTCGCCAGTGGGGGTGGCGCAAGAAAAAGACATAAGCTAAGAAAACGCCTAACACAGAAATATCCGAGGCCATCAGTTGCAAACTGATCTCTATTCCCGGATCTCCATGCCCGGCTTCTAGGGCGGGGAGGGCTGAATGCATCAGGTTAGAAAATAGGGGCTGGCCTCCGAGACTTGGCGGCAGTTCTATCCAGCCGCCCGCAAGGGAGAGCAGCGAGAGTATCAGCAAGGGAATAGCTATAAGCATGCCTGGTTTTTTGCCAACGGCTGCCTTGGGGAGGCCGAAAAAGACCATAAACCAGGCCCTAAAGATGTAAACCGCTGTTAATAAGGCCCCCAGGAGGCCCGCCGTCCAGAGCCAGGGGCCGCCCAAGGGGGAAGACCATACCTGGGAAAGAATTAAATCCTTGCTATAGAAACCAGCGGTAATAAGGGGTAAGGAGGCCAAGGAGGCGCCGCCAATGAGAAAGCTCCAGAAGGCAATGGGGAGCTGTTTTCGCAGGCCGCCCATCTTGAAAATATTATGTTCATGATCCAGGCTGGCAATCACCACACCCGCGGTTAGGAACAGTAGAGCTTTGAAGAAGGCATGGGTCATCAAATGAAAGATAGCCGCCGACCAGGCGCCGACCCCTAAGGCTAAAAACATATAACCGATTTGACTCATGGTGGAATAGGCCAGGATACGTTTAATGTCGGTTTGTACTAAGGCGCTACAGGCCGCTAGCAGCAGGGTTAAGGCCCCGATTACCGCCACCGCTCCGTGGACGGGGGGGGCCAGCTCGAACAGTACATGGGTCCGGGCGATAAGATAGACTCCGGCGGTGACCATGGTAGCGGCATGAATAAGGGCGCTGACCGGGGTAGGACCGGCCATGGCGTCGGGCAGCCAGGTTTGTAGCGGCAGCTGCGCTGATTTGCCAAGCGCGCCGCCTAGCATCAAAGCGGCGGCAGCTATAGCTAAATTCGATCCCACCGGCCATGCCTGGGAAGCCCGTTCCATGAGTAGTTGGATATTGAGCGTTCCCAGATGAGTGACCAATAACAGCAGCCCTAGGGCCATAGCGGTATCCCCTATTCGGGTCACCACAAACGCCTTGCGGGCCGCGTAGCCGTTAGCCGAGTCTTGGTACCAAAAACCAATGAGCAAGTAGCTGCACAAGCCCACCCCTTCCCAGCCTAGATAGAGGAATAACAGATCGTCGGCCAACACCAGTATCAACATGGTGGCAACGAATAGATTCATATAGGCAAAAAAGCGCTGATAACCGGCCTCATTGGCCATGAATTCAGCGGAATAAAGATGGATTAGAAAGCTTACCCAGGTGACTACTAGAGTCATCACTAAGGAGAGGGAGTCCAAATAAAGGCCGATGCTGGGCGTAAAATTTCCGATGGCCATCCAGGTCCATAAAATTTGCGTATAGGCATTACCTTCAGGGGGGGATTGCAGGAACGCAATGCCAAGCCCCGAGGTCAGAAGGGCGGATAATCCCACCGAGCCGACTCCGATCAAGGCACTAAGCTTTTTGGGTAACCGCCCGGAGGCGAGCATTAATAGCACGGAGCTGGCTAGGGGCAGGGTGGGGATTAACCATAATAGCTTTAGCATTGTATCAACCTCGCATCCTGCTAAGGCGATCGGCATCCAGGGTGCCAAAACGACGGTAAACCAGCAAAATCAACGCCAAGGCAACGGCTGCCTCTGCCGCCGCCAGAGTCAAGATAAGCATGAACATAATTTGTCCTTCCGCCTCTCCCCAACGGGCGCCCGCCACGATAAAAGCCAGTCCCGTGGCATTGAGCATAATTTCCAGGGACAGGAGCATGAAAATAAGATTGCGGCGCACCAAGACGCCTATTAGCCCTAGGATGAAGAGGGCGGCAGCCAGATACAGGCCATGTTCCGTGGGGATCGAGGCTAGCATTTATGACTCCTCCTCCGGCTCCTCGCGCCCCAGATGATAGGCTCCCACCAGGCCCGCCAGTAGTAGCATGGCTGCAAGCTCAACTGCCAATAGATAAGGACCAAACAGGGTAATACCTACTTGCTGGGGGGGGATCATTTTAGTACTGGAAAGGGCGCTGCTCTCTGCTACCAGAAGATAAACCAGTTCTATGAGCAAAACGAAGGATAAAATTCCAGGGCCTATCCACATGCTGGGGGTAAGCCAACGATTCTCCTGGGCTACTGCCTCCTCCCCGAGGTTGAGCATCATCATTACAAACACAAACAGCACCATAATGGCGCCGGCGTAGATGATGACTTCTAGAGCGGCAGCGAAGGGGGCGCCCAGGAGAAAAAAGATTAAGGCTACCGCAAGGAGGGAAACAATTAAATACAGCAGGGCATGGATGGCGTTTAAGCGGGTGATCACCATGGCGGTGGAAACAACGGCGATAATAGCGGCGATATAGAAGGTAATTTCCATTAGTATTATGAGTTTTTCTATGCCGGTATGGTTAAGGATAGACGGACTTGAGCCGTTTTTTAGCAGTTTTTTTCGTACCCATTAAAATTGTTTTAACCACTAAGGCATTAAACTGCGGACATCCACTGGAGATTCTTCATTTTCCGCTTCTCCTTTAGTTTTGCCGCCAATAGCCATCCCCGCTACCCGGTAAAAGTTATAATCGGGGTATTTCCCCGTACCATTGATGAGCAAATCTTCTTTTTCGTATACTAAATTTGGCCGCTCGTATTCTCCCATTTCAAAATCCGGGGTGAGCTGAATGGCATAGGTGGGACAGGCTTCTTCGCAAAAACCGCAAAAAATACAGCGGGAAAAATTAATGCGGAAAAATTCGGGATACCAGCGGCCCTGCTCGTCTTCTGTTTTCTGGAGGGCGATGCAATCCACCGGGCAGGCGACGGCGCATAAATTACAGGCAACGCAGCGTTCCTCCCCATCCGGGTCCCGGGAGAGGATAATGCGCCCTCGCCAACGGGGTGGGATATAGGGTCTCTCCTCGGGATATTGGATCGTGGCTTTGGGCTGGAAGAGATGGAGAAACACGGTCCAGAGGCTTTTTAGTTCACTGCCTAGGGAAATATTTTTCAATGGACTCAACATGGAATTCCTCCTTTGGGGATTAGGTGCCGTCAAGGGCAAGCACCACCGCCCCGGTAATCACTAGATTGAGCAGCGCTAGGGGCAACATCAGCTTCCAGCCATAGGCCATGAGCTGATCGTAGCGGGGCCGGGGGAGCGCGGCCCGCAGCAAAATAAAGAAAAGCACAAAGAAAGAGAATTTGATAAAAAACCACACTAGGGGTGGTAGCCAAGGACCCTGCCAACCACCAAAGAACAGCGTCACGATCAGAGCCGAAATCAAAAGAATAGCGAGGTACTCACCGACAAAAAATAGGCCGAACTTCATTCCCGAGTACTCGGTGTGAAAGCCTGCTATCAATTCAGTTTCGGCTTCGGGGAGATCAAAGGGCAGGCGATGAGCTTCCGCGATCCCGGCAATCAGAAATACCACTAAGCCAAGAAACTGGGGAATGCAAAACCACATGTCTTGTTGAGCTGCTACGATTTCACGGAGATTAAAGGTGCCGGCCAGCATGACTACCCCCATCAGAGACAAACCCATAAAAACTTCATAGCTCAACATCTGGGCCGCCGCCCGCAGAGCCCCCATTAAGGAATACTTGTTATTGGAGGCCCAACCCCCTAATACCACGCTGTAGACGGAAAGGGAGGACATGGCGAGGAAAAACAGCAGCCCGATATTCAGATCGATAATGCCAATATAGGGTGTAAAGGGAATCACCGCAAAGGCCAACAAAGTGGCAATGACGACCACTGTGGGCGCGAGGATAAAAACCAGTTTGTCGGCGAAAGGCGGCACCCAGTCTTCTTTGGTAAGAAGCTTGATGGCATCGGCTACCACTTGCAGGATGCCGAAAGGGCCCACCCGGTTGGGGCCGTAGCGCTCCTGCCAGAATCCCAGCAAGCGGCGTTCGATCCAAATCAGCAAGGCCGCTAGCGTAAGCAATGTTCCCAGGATCCCGAAAATATTAAACAGCGAGGTCAGGGTAGCGTTCATGGCGTCCCCTTGGAAAGTTGGCCCCAGGCAGGCAAAGAGATGATGCCCCTCAAGGTGGGAAGACCCCAGGGAATCCCTGCCGTTCCCGGGGGTAGAGCGTTTTGGTAGCGAACCGGCAGGCGGTAGATTTTTCCCCCTAGGGTGAGGTTGACTTCGTCGCCGGAGTCCAGTTTAAGTTGAGCCCCATCTTCTGGGGTAAGGGCTAGATAAGGGGCCGGGACGCGCTCGGCGATGGCTGGTGCCAGTGCGCTTAGCGCCTCACTGCCAAAAATATGATGAAGGGGTAGGACTAGCCATTGTTCCTTGCGGCGCTCAAAGGCGGAAGGAATCTGGGTAAAGTAGGCAATCTTTGCTTTTGGCCTGGGTTCAATCAAGCGGGCGCCCGGAGAACCTCCCCGCAAGGGCCCGCCCACTTCTTCCTGAAATTTGTTGACTGACTGGATGGAATTCCAGGCGGGGGCCCAAAAATAGGGAATGGTTGCGGACGGGGGTTGCCTAGGGTATCCCTCCATGGAGAAGGAAAAGGGCGAGTCGGGATCGCTTGGCGGCCTAGGTTCATGGACATTCAAGTCAGCGGTCATGGCGGTGCGGCCGCTGTAGCGGTGGGGTTCGCGGGGGATTCGCATTCCCTGGATACGAAATTCCGCCCCTGGCGCCGCGCGGGTGATGCTCCCCAGGGAGTTCAGAGAGTTGAGGGCGCCAGCGCAGGCGTAGGTGAGCTCATCTAGACGTTGCCAACCGCCCTCCTTGCGTCCAGCGGCAGCCATGGCTTTGCTTAGCCAGCGCCAGCTTTCCTGGATATCGTTTTCTGGAACGAACACCTGGAAGAATCGCTGGGCGCGGCCCTCGCTGCTCACCAAGGTGCCATCCGATTCGGCAAAAGTGCTAGCGGGAAGCGCGATTTCCGCTTGGGCCATAGTGTTATGATGAAGATGGTCGATGACCACCACATGCTTTACCTGTTTCAAGAAAGTTTCCACAGCGACTTGATCGGCTTGATGGTAGAGATCGTTCTCCAGGATAATAGCCGTCTCTACCTTGCCTTCCGCCGCTGCCTTGAAGGCTTTATCCAGGCTAGCGCCGCCTAGCAAATGAGCGCCAAGGCTATTACATTCGGGCAGCGTCAAGTAGAGATAGGCGGGATGCTGCCGATGATGGTCCAAAGCCCAGGCCACATTCCCGGCTGCCTCGAGCAGCGCCTGATTTTGGCTGCTGACGCCCGAGATAATCAGGGGCCGGCGGGCTTTTTTGAGACTCTCAGCAATGGACTCCGCCAGCGCCTGCTGGGGCGGGGTGAGATCGGGCACCGCAGGTGCTTCCGGGTCTAGGCAATGGGCGACGGCAAAACCGAGCCGGGCGAGATCCGCAGGGGCTCCCCTATAGGTGTGAGTGGCAAGCTCATCTAGGTTCGTAGCGGTGGAGGTAGCCATGAATAAAGGGCTCTTTTGCTGTTGGGACGCTTCCCGAACCGACATATCCTGCCAGGGAGGAATATGAAGTTCCTCCGCAATTCCCCATGCTTTTTGCCGAACCGCCTGGCGCAGGCTCAAGGCCAGCCGCGGCGCGGTATTGAGAAGATCCTCGCCCAAGACCAAAATAGCATCGGCCTGTTCTACTTCCTGTAAGGAAGGTATCCGGGCGGGACCATTTTGTAAAATGTGAGCGGCGGTGGCGATGAGCGTCGCTTCTGGCCCGGACAGGCCAGAATAGAAGTGTTCCTCTCCCACGAGGGTACGAAGGGCAAAATTGGCCTCTAGGGAAGCCCGGGGGGAGCCAATGCCGATAATGCTCTTTGTCTCCGAAAGGAGGCGGGCCAAATATTGCAGCGCCTGTTCCTGGGCAACCGGTTCCGGCTGGAAGCCGTTCGTTTTATGCAGGCGTGGTTGCCGGAGCCGCTGCTCGCTGTTTACGAAATCACCGCCAAAACGGCCCCGATCACAGAGAAAATAGCCGTTGACCTGATGATTATAACGATTGAGGGTTCGTTTTAGCCGGCCATAACGTTCATTGGGGTTGGTATTACAGCCCAGGCTACAATGGACGCACACCGAGGGAGCGCCCCGCAGGTCCCACTTGCGGCTGTAATGACGGCTGAAAGGTTTGTCGGTGAAAACACCGGTAGGGCATACTTCGGCCAAATTACCACTAAACTCGTTGTCTAATATGCCGTCTTCATGGCGGCCAAAATAGACATGGTGGTGGGTATTGAACACTTGGAGATCCGTTCCGCCAGCATAGTCCTGATAAAAGCGGACGCAGCGATAGCAGGCAATGCAGCGATTCATCTCATGGTTGAGAAAGGGTCCCAGATATTGATTGGTAAAGGTTCGTTTCTTGAAACGAAAGCGGCGGTAGGTGTGGCCCGTCAGCACGGTCATATCCTGCAAATGACATTCCCCCCCTTCCTCGCAAACAGGACAATCGTGGGGATGATTAGTCATGAGCCATTCAATCACGCTGGCCCGGAAGGCGGTGGCTTCAGGGTCCTCGATGGAGATACGGGCGCCATCGCTAGCCGGTGTCATGCAGGACATGACCAGGCGTCCCTGGGTGTCTTGGTCGTCCTTAAATTGCTTGACGGCGCATTGCCGGCAAGCGCCCACGGAGCCCAGGGCCGGATGCCAGCAAAAATAGGGGAGATTGAAACCCAAAGACAGACAGGTCTGGAGGAGGCTGTTTTGCTCCTCCACTTCAAACTCCTGGTTGTCGATATAGATTTTCGCCATTGTCCCTGAGTCCTGCCTATTTGAACGGACAGCGTTGCTGATGGATATGCTGCTCGAAGTCAGTTTTGAAATATTTCAAGGCGCTTTGGAGAGGTTCCATGGCGCCGGGGGCATGGGCACAGAAGGTATGGCCAGGCCCCAGCAGGCGGGTGTGCATCATCAGGTATTCTAAATCCTCGGGTTGGCCTTGGCCCTGTTCGATTCCCAGTAAAATCTTCTCCACCCAAGGCAGGCCGTCCCGGCAGGGGGTGCACCAGCCGCAGGATTCTTGGGCAAAGAAGTGCTCCAGGTTGCGCACCATATCCACCGGACAGGTCCGGTCATCGAGAATAATGAGGCTGCCGGTGCCAAGCCGGCTACCGGCGGCCTGTACTGAGTCGTAGTCCATGGGGACCTCCAGGTGTTCTTCGGTGAGAAAATCCGTGGAAGCACCGCCAGGCAAGAAGCCCCGGAGTTGAAAACCGTCCTTCATGCCGCCGGCATGTTCCTCCAGAATTTCACGGATAGGTGTGCCCATGGGCAATTCCCATGCCCCAGGATGTTTAACCCGGCCGCTGGCCCCATAAATTTTGGTACCGCCATCCTCGCTCCGGCTGAGATTTTGGTACCAGGCCGCGCCCCGAGCGATAATATGGGGAACATTGCAGAGGGTTTCCACATTGTTCACAACGGTAGGCTGGCCCCACAAACCGCTAACTTGGGGATAGGGGGGTTTGGCGCGGGGAATCGCCCGCTTGCCTTCCAGAGCATTGAGCAGGGCGGTTTCCTCCCCGCAGATGTAACGGCCAGCGCTGGTATGAAGATGAAGTTCCAAACTAAACGTCGATCCGAGGAGATTTTTACCCAGGTAGTTCACCTGATAAGCCTCGGCGATGGCCTTTTTAAGACGTTGCGCGGCTAGCCAGTATTCCGCTCGTAAAAAAATGTAGGCTACCTCTGCCTGGATGGCATAGCTGGCTAGGATCATCCCCTCCAGTAATTGGTGGGGATCGCCTTCCATAAGCAGGCGATCCTTGAAGGTGCCCGGTTCCATTTCATCGGCATTGGCGATCAGGTATTTGGGGCGGGGCGCATCGTCTCCCCTAGGCACAAAACTCCACTTGAGGCCGGTGGGAAAGCCAGCCCCGCCCCGGCCTCGCAGGTTAGACTCTTTAACTTCTTGCAGCACTTCTTGGGGCGTTAGGGTTTTGATCGCCCGTTGGAGACCTTGATATCCTCCGGCTTGCGCGTATTGCTTGAGATCCGGCGGTTCCCGATGGGGCGTAATATTTTGAGTAAGGGGCGTGGCCATGGGTTTTCTGTTCATTCATAGCCCGCCAGAATTTCACCTATCTTCTCCGAGTCCAGATCGCCATGGAGATCCTGATCCACTACCATCACTGGGGCGCGCTCGCAGGCCCCCAAGCAGCAACTGGGCAACAGGGTAAAACGGCCATCCTGGGTGGTTTCCCCCAGCCCAATCTTAAGCTCTGTTTGCAATTGTTCCCGGAGTTGCTCGTAGCCCATGATCCAACAGCTCACACTATCGCAGATTAAAATGACATGCTTGCCTACTGGCCGGCGAAAAATAAGATTGTAGAATGTGGCCGCTCCATCCAGGGATTCCACGCTCAAGCCGAGATATTCGGCAATCTCCCGGAGGCTTTCATCGGAGACCCAGCCTCGGTGGTGCTGCACGATTTTCATGGCTTCGATCCCGACGGCCTGAGCGGTGGGATAGTGGGCCCGTTCGGCATCGATTGCTTTTATTTCCTCAGTGCTGAGCATGGTGCTGTCTCCATTGAATTCGCCTTTTCACCGGTCTACATCCGCCATCACAAAATCGATGCTGCCCAGGGTGGCAATCAGATCAGGTACCATCGATCCCCGGCTAATGAGGGGAATCATTTGGAGATGGGGAAAAGAAGGGGTGCGGATGCGGACCCGATAGGGTTGCGTGTGGCCATCGCTAATCAGGTAGTAGCTATTGTTACCCTTGGTGGCTTCAATGCCCACGCAAGCTTCCCCCGCTGGAATCACGGGCCCCCAACTCACGCTCAGGAAATGGGAGATCAGGGTTTCAATGTCGTGCATGGTGCGTTCTTTCCGTGGCGGGGTGGTCAGAGGGTGATCGGCCTTGTAGGAACCTGCCGGCATATGGTTGAGGCATTGCTCGATGATCCGCAGACTCTGGCGCATTTCCTCGATTCGTACCCAGCATCGGTCGTAACAGTCTCCGTGCTGGGCAACGGGGATGTCGAATTGGAATTGTTCATAGCCGGAGTAAGGGCGTTGTTTGCGAAAATCCCATTCCAGGCCACAGGCGCGCAGGCCCGGCCCGGTGACTCCCCATTCCATGGCCTCGGCAATCGTATAGCTTCCCACACCCTGGGTGCGTTTTTTAAGAATTCGGTTATTCATGGCAATCTTGTCGTATTTAGCCAGGCGTGGTGGCAAATAACGCAGAAAATCCCGGATCAAATCATCCCAACCCCGGGGTAGATCTTGGGCCACACCGCCGATACGGAACCATTCGGGGTGCATTCGGCCCCCACAGATGGCTTCGATAATATCAAACACCCGTTCCCTATCCGTGAACATGTAAAAAACAGGGGAGAGCTGCCCCACGTCCTGGGCAAAAGTGCCGTAAAACACCAGATGACTAGCGATGCGAAAGAGTTCCGCCAGCATGACCCGAATGACCTTGACCCGCTCTGGGACCTGGATGCCGGCCAGCTGCTCGACGGCCAGGACATAGGGGAGGTTATTCATCACTCCCCCTAGGTAGTCGATCCGATCCGTGTAGGGAATATAGGTATGCCAGGATTGGCGCTCCCCCATTTTTTCAGCGCCCCGGTGGTGATAGCCGATATCGGGCACGGCATCGACAATTTCTTCTCCATCCAGTTGCAGGACAATTCGGAAAACTCCATGGACGCTAGGATGGTTGGGGCCAAGGTTGAGGAACATAAAGTCGGTGCTGCCGGAGGCCCGCCGCATCCCCCAGTCTTCTGGTCTAAAACGCAGAGCTTCCTGTTCCCGCGCCTGTTTTTCCTCGGATAGGGTAAAAGGGTCTACCTCGGTTGCCCGGGCGGGGTGATCCTTGCGCAATGGGTGGCCTTGCCAGGTCGGTGGCAGGAGAATACGGCTAAGATGGGGATGGCCTTCAAAGTTGATTCCAAAAAGATCCCATACTTCTCGCTCATACCAGTTGGCGGCGGGCCAAATGGGGGTGATGGTTGGCAAGGAGGGAGATTCTCCCTGTAAGGGCACTTTGAGGCGAAGATCCTCATTCCGGATAAAGGATAGAAGATGATAGACCAGGGTGAAATCGCTTGCTGGCTGGCCAGGCCGATGGGTTCGAACCCGCTCATCAATCGCCGTTAGGTCATAGAGCATGGGATAGGGGGGGGCCAGTTCTGCTTTGAGGTACCGTAAAATTTTAGAAACTTGTGCCTTGGTTATCCAGAAGGTGGGAACCCCATCGTGGGTTTCCTGCCGGATGAAATTTGCTTCGCCAAATTGGTGATAGAGAATCTCCGCAATGGGAGTGAATCCGGCCATCGGCGGAGTAGGTTGCTGGAGGCTAGACCTCATCCGGGCTCCGAAATACCGTTGCCTTCTGGCGTTCAGCCCGCCTTTGATCCCGCAGGCTAGGTTTAGGCGCTCTTTCGACTCCCTGGGGACCAATAGCCCAACTTAGGGGGCGTTGTTCCTTGCCGATGGCTTCCTGAAGCAATAGCAACCCTTCCAGAAAGGCATCAGGGCGGGGGGGGCAGCCAGGTACATAAACATCCACGGGGAGGAATTTATCGACTCCTTGAACCACGCTGTAAATATCGTACATCCCGCCGGAATTGGCGCAGGAACCCATGGAAATGACCCAGCGAGGTTCCATCATCTGTTCATAGAGGCGTTTAATCACGGGTGCCATTTTGATAAATACCGTCCCTGAAATCACCATGAGATCCGCTTCTCGGGGGGTGGCGCGGATGACCTCCGCGCCAAAGCGGGCAATATCATATTTACTGGTAAAACTGGTGACCATTTCCACATAGCAGCAGGAAAGTCCAAAGTTATAAGGCCAGAGAGAATTTTTTCGGCCCCAGGCAACCAGATCCTGTAACTGGGCAAATAATAAATTACGTCGGATCGCATCTTCGAAGGAACCTTTGCTTTGTTCAATGGAAGTTGCTGCTTGCGGTTTACTTAATCTCCATCTCATTAGGTTAAATTACCTGTGTTTTTTATGTTTTCTTCCCTTGGGTTGCCAATCCAGGGCGCCCACCCGCCACTCATAGATGAGGGCTACCCCCAGGATGGTAATAAAAGCCAGCGCCCCCCCATACCCTATCCAGCCTGTTTCCCGGAATGCCACTGCCCAGGCGAAAATAAAAGCCGCTTCCATATCGAAAATGACGAATAAAACAGCCACTAAATAAAATTTAGCAGGAAAACGCAGGCGGGCAAAACCTACCGTCACCACGCCGGATTCGAAAGGTTCATCCGTCGCCCTTTCCCTAGGACGCTGGCCTAAAATGTAGGAGAACCCCACTATCAGCGCGACTAATACAAGGACCATACCCGCGTAGAGAATAAAAGGCCAAAATTCAGTAAATTGCATTGTGGGTATAAATTTTTAAAAGGCTTTCATTAAAACGTAGGTGAAGAAAGCGTTGAGTGCAAGACTGGAGACAGAACGGTTGCCATGCTTATAGATAAATATCCAAGGAAACCAAAGGGTATTTTTAAACCTAGAATTAGGTTTTTTTCTCTGCGGGGATCCCCTTCGGGTGAGTGGATAGCCATTGTTCAAATTCTTTGATGGATTGTTCAAAGAGGGGTTTATAGTTTTTTTGGGAAGCATGATGGGCCGGGCTAGCGACTGCTTTACGATAGCTATTGAGCGTTCTCTCCACCCAATTTCGAGTCGCTTCTAATCCGTCACGTTGCAGGAGTAAATTGATTCTCCCCTTTTCGGAGTTAAGTGGCTGCATTTTTCCTTGGAGTGCGAGTTAAAGTTATTTTATGGGAATATAGAAATTACAATGGATATTGTCTATGAGCATTTCCGTGTCCTTGTAATATTTGATAGATGGCCGTAACCGGTGCTTCCAGCGGGGTAGGCGCCGGCGCCAGGCAGACTTGAGTTGCTTTGTCGTCTGGGTTTGCGCCGATAATCGTGCCGCCGAGGACGGTGAATTTCGCCCCAGTTTTTTCATCAGGGTTGCCCCATTCTGTTTTATTTAACCCTTACCCTGTGACTCTTTTCAGCGTCTTTGCCGAAGAGTCTGGTAACCGGTTTTATATGGTGTGCCGGAATCTGGTTTCCGTCGCGGCTACCGATTGAGCAGCTATTATTTAACTAGCCACGTGCAACTAGTGGCTATGGTAATCGAAAGCGATCTGAAAGCCGTGGGTGCTATATAGAAGATAGGGAAGGTCGTCAGCTCACGGATCATGACAAAGCAGCTACCGCTTAATTCCAGCACTGGGTAGCAAAGATACCTAATTAATGGGAGGTAAGGTACCATGAAGATAACAGGATGTAATCTTAGCCGGCGACGGATGCTCCTTCTAACCGGGGTAACGGCCGCATCACTGGTGATGGGAAAACGTGTGAGTGGACAATCCATGCCTAGAACCCCAACGCAAACACCGCTCAAGCGGGCAATGGTGGTAATGCCTTCCTGCGTGGTGAGACCCCAGCAAACGGAAGGGCCCTATTTCGTAGATGAGAAGCTCAACCGTTCCGACATCCGGTTCGAGCCATCGGACCATTCGATGAAAAAAGGGGTTCCGCTGCGCTTAGTATTTCGTGTCTCCCAGCTAGAGGGGAATGTATGCACGCCCTTAAAAGGTGCAATAGTGGATGTTTGGCAATGTGACGCGCTAGGGGTTTACTCGGGTTTTCAGGATATCAACGGGTTATTCGATACCCGGGGGAAGAAGTTTTTGCGGGGATATCAAATAACGGATGCTATTGGGAAAGCCGAGTTTGTTACTATTTATCCGGGGTGGTATCCGGGCAGGACGGTCCATATCCATTTCAAGATTCGCACCGATTCCGCTTCGCCACAGGGCCATGAGTTTACCTCGCAGCTTTACTTCCATGACTCCATCACTGATCGAGTACATGCGCAGGCGCCCTACGCCACGAAAGGGCGGCGTAATTCGAGCAACGAAGACGATCGCATTTTCCAGCGGGGTGGCAGCGAGCTGATACTCCCGTTAGCCAGGGAGACAGCAGGCTATGTTGGAACATTCGATATCGGACTTCAGATGACTTGAAATAACTCTCCACACCTTTGCTTTCTTAAGGAAACTCCATGGCTAGACTTATCTTGCTGATGACTTGCCTGCTGGGCGGTCTGGTCAATATGTCTGCCGTGCTCGCACAACCCCAAACACCGCCGCCCAGCGTTATGGTCAGCGAAGTGCATAAACGCGATATTACTCCCACCCTTGAGTTACTAGGTCGGGTTGAGGCACGGGATGAAGTAGCCTTGCGGGCGCGTATCGAGGGTGTACTGGAGCAGCGTAACTTTGAAGAAGGCGGTTTGGTGGAGCAGGATCAGCTGTTGTTTGTCATCGAGAAACGGCCCTTTGAGGTTCAGGTGCAACAGGCAAAGGCCGAACTCGCCTCCGCCCAAGCTAGTTTGAAAAATGCCCAGGCTAACTTGAGGCGATTGCAGGAGTTGCATGACCGCAAACTGGTATCGGCTGCGGATCTGGATACCGCTCAGGCCGAAGCCAGTATCGCTGAAGCCAATGTATTCAAGGCTCAAGCGGCGCTGGAGGGCGCTGAGCTAAGCTTAAGTTATACCGAAATTCGCAGTCCGATTCGTGGGCGCATCAGTGGAGCGACTTACAGCGTGGGTAACCTGGTCGGCCCAGGTAGTGAACCATTGGCGACTGTATTTAGCTTTGATCCTATCCACGTCAGCCTAGCGGTCAGCGATAAAGTGCTGCTCAATGCCCGTCAGCAAGGGATTATTGCCTCCGGCGATCCCCCCGTCGCACCGTCCCTGGTGCTCTCCGACGGCAGTTTGTATCCTAAGCGGGGGCGATTTGACTATCTTGCCCCGGAAGTTGATCGCAGTACCGATACCGTCCAGGTGTGGGCGCTGTTCCCCAATTCCAAAGAAATTTTGCTACCGGGCCAGTTCGTCAACGTGCTGATTCGCCGGAAACAGCCGATCACCGCATTGATAGTGCCCCAGACGGCGGTGCAACAAGATAAGCAGGGATTTTTTGTCCTTGTGGTCAATCGCGCCAATCAGGTCGAGGTGCGCCGTATTGTCACTGACCGCCAGGTGGGCAACGACTGGGTTGTCGAGTCCGGTTTGGCCGCCGGTGACCGGGTCATCGTCCAGGGGGTGCAGAAAGTACGGCCTAATATGTCCGTCAATCCGGTCACTGCAGACGAACCCTGAGCCATGTTTTCAGCGTTTTTTATTGACCGGCCTAAGTTTGCCCTAGTTATATCGCTGGTCATGCTGCTGGTCGGCGGTATTGCCCTCAGCCTGATTCCCGTGGCTGAATTTCCTGAAATTACCCCGCCCCAGGTAACAGTATCGGCCAGCTATCCCGGCGCCAACGCCGAGGGTGTGGAGCAGTCGGTTGCTGTCCCCATCGAGGAGCAAGTCAACGGCGTCGAGGGCATGAGCTATATGTCCTCAACCAGTTCCAGTGATGGCAGCTACCAGTTGAACATCACTTTCGAAGTCGGTACCGATGCAGATATCGCCGCGGTCAATGTGCAAAATCGGGTTGCCGTAGCCAATACCCAGTTGCCCCAGGAGGTCATCCGCCAGGGCCTGACCACCCGCAAGCAGTCCCCTAATATGTTGTTGATCGTCAATCTAATTTCACCCAAGGGTTCACGGGATAGCCTGTTTCTCAGTAACTATGCCTCGATTTATCTACAGAACCCCCTGGCGCGGATTTCTGGCGTGGGCGATGTTTCCCAATTTGGGGTCCAGGATTACGGTATGCGGGTGTGGCTCGACCCTGATCGGCTGACTGCGTTGGGTTTAACCGCAAGCGATGTTGTCAAGGCTATTGAGGAGCAGAATATTCAAGCGTCCGCTGGCAGCCTAGGGGCGCCACCATTCACCAAGGCGCCGCAATTCCAATATACCTTGCAGGCCAAGGGGCGGCTAGCAACGGTCGAGGAATTTGAGGATATTATTGTCCGGGCCAGTGCCGATGGTTCCCTTGTGCAGCTTAAGGATATTGCTCGCCTTGAGTTGGGTTCGCAAAGCTATAACGCTATTTCCAAACTTAATAGCCAACCGGCAGCCTCCATAGTGGTCTATCAATCCCCAGGCGCCAATGCACTACAGGTTGCCAATCAGATCTACGCTGAGTTGGAACGCCTGGCGCAAAGCTTCCCCCCAGATATGGAATATCACATTCTGTACGATACCACTCAGGCGGTGCGGGCATCGGTACAGGAAGTCATCAAGACCTTGTTGATTACTTTTGTTTTGGTTGTGGCGGTAACCTTCCTGTTTCTGGCCGACTGGCGTTCGACCCTGATACCGGTTTGCGCGATTCCGGTTTCCCTGGTGGGCGCTTTCGCTGCCATGTACGTGTTGGGATTTTCTGCCAATATCATTACCTTGTTCGCCATGATTCTGGCTATTGGTATCGTGGTTGATGATTCCATTGTCGTGGTGGAAAATGTCCAGCGTATTATGCGGGAGAATGCCCTAGAGGCGCGTGAGGCCACCCGTCGCGCCATGGCCGAGATCACCGGGCCGGTCATTGCTACCACTCTGGTGCTGCTTGCTGTCTTCGTGCCGGTATCGTTTATGCCTGGTATCACCGGCCAGCTTTACCAGCAGTTCGCGGTAACTATTTCGGTGGCGGTTGCGATCTCCTCCCTCAATGCTTTAACCCTGTCACCCGCCCTGTGCCGGTTATTGCTTAAGCCTGATTCTGGCCAGACGCATGGGCTATTGCGCGCTTTCGCGTGGTTGGTGAACAGATTACGCAACGGTTATGTTCGGGTTTGTTCTCTGATGCTGCGCCATTTACGGATCTCGCTGCTGTTGGTGCTGACCTTCGTGATAGTCACCGTATTTTTGTTTCAGCGTGCGCCTAGCGGTTTTTTGCCGACCGAGGACAAGGGCGTACTAATGGTCAATGTGCAGCTACCAGACGGTGCTTCCCTGGCGCGCACAGAAGCCGTAATAGATGAGATAACCCAGATGACGCGCGATACTGCCGGTATCACTGATGTGATCTCGGTGACTGGTTTCAGTATTCTTGGCGGCGCGGCCTCTAATGCGGGCCTGGTTATTCCGATTCTTGCTCCTTGGGATGAGCGTAGCAGTCCTCAATTGCAATGGGAGCCTATTCTCGGCCATCTTAATGCCTCTTTGGCTAGCATCGCTGCCGCTGAAGCCTTCGCCTTTCCGCCGCCGCCGATCACGGGGCTAGGTACCGGTGGTGGTATCGAGGCGCAGCTGCAGGATCTCGGTGGCGGCAGCCCGCAAGAGTTGGCCGCCGCCATGGGTAGCCTAGTATTCGCGGCTAACCAGCATCCGGCTTTGATGGGGGTGTTTAGCACCTACTCGGCTAGTGCGCCACAGCTCTATTTGGATATCGACCGTGAGCGGGCAAAAGTGCTCGGGGTTTCCATTGCTGATGTATTTACCACCCTGAGTGCTAATTTGAGTTCGCTCTATGTCAATGATTTCAATCTGTTTGGCAAAAGCTACCGGGTTATGGTGCAAGCCGAGGCCGAATACCGCAATGCTATTAAGGACATTGGCAATCTGTATGTGCGCAGTGGCCCTGGTGAAATGGTGCCGCTGCGAGCACTGATCGACGTTGAACCCGTTTTGGGGCCGTTGTCGATTACCCGTTACAATCAATTTAAGTCGGCCGCCATCACTGGTAATCCGGCTCCTGGTTACAGCTCCGGCGAGGCCATCGCCGCGCTGGAGCAGGTCGCCGCCGAGGCTCTGCCCGAAGGTTACCGCATCGAGTGGACCGGTACCTCCAAGGAAGAGCTGGCCGCTGGTGCGCTGGTCATTTACATTTTTGCACTTGCTATCGTTTTCGCTTATTTATTTTTGGTGGCGCAGTATGAATCCTGGACTTTGCCCTTGGGGGTGATAAGTTCGGTGGTTTTCGCTCTGTTCGGTGCTCTCTTGCCGGTGGTAATGTTGCCGTTTCTGGACAATAATCTGTATGCGCAAATCGGTATCGTGATGCTGATCGGCTTGGCTAGCAAGAGTGCGATTCTGATCGTCGAATTTGCCAAGGAGCGGCGCGAGCAGGGGCTGAGTACCCATGAGGCGGCGCTGACGGCGGCACGCCTGCGATTTCGAGCAGTATTAATGACGGCCTTGTCGTTTATTCTCGGTGTCAGTCCGTTGTTGTTCGCTAGTGGCGCTGGTGCCGCCAGTCGAACTTCAGTGGGCTTCGTAGTGTTTGGCGGTATGCTTGCCGCCACGGTGATCGGGATTTTCTTTATCCCGGTGCTCCATGTGTTGTATCAGGACATACGTCTATCCGTCCCCCGTGTCTGGCAGAGGCCTACCCTGAGACCAGCAAAACTAGTGCCAAAAGAGACGGAGCAATCCGATGATGAGCAGGGTTAAAAGGTAGCCCGAAGCTCTACGGTACGGCGTTTAATCGCCCCTGCCGTTTTACAGTAAAGCTATATTCCTCCTCCCCCTAGGAAGTCATTGCACCTCTTTAGATCTCTTCAAAATAAAATTTACGAATTTTAGACTAAACTGGAATTCATAGAGATCGGTTCAGATTAGATCGGTTTGACAAATCACTTTTTTGTTCTGATGGTGAGTAGATGGCTATCGTTGCTTTAAGGCTTTATTGAGGAGAGAAAGTCTACAGGGAAAGGGTAGCAAATTTCTTTTTAGTATTCTTTATCTGCTGTGTTTATCGAGGTGACTATGCTGCATATTATGAGGAGAATCCAAGATCTGAAAAGTTTCACGCTACATGCTAAAGATGGAGAGCTGGGTAGACTCCGAGAAGTTTTTTTCGATGATTCCTCATGGAGAGTGCGCTATTTAGTTGTGGAAACGGGTCACTGGCTCGTAGGACGTCAGGTGCTGATTACTCCCGAGGCGTTAGGCTCTATCCATGAAGAAAAATGGACTCTGCAAATTGAATTAACCCGAGAGCAAATAGAGACTAGCCCGCTCATGGATACGAAACAGCCACTATTATCACGGCAACAGGAAGAGGAATATCACCGGCACTATAATTGGTTGCCTTACTGGAGAAGTGGTTTGTTGGGTTATCTGGGTCGGAGCTATGAAAACAAAGACAAGGGGGAAGAAACCGAAGATCCCCATTTGCGTAGCAGTGACGAAGTCTCAGGGTACCAGGTTGAGGCCCGCGATGGTGAGGTTGGATATGTCGAGGATTTTGTCATCGACGAGAAGGATTGGGTCATTCGGTATTTGGAAATTAGCACCCATCGCGGGTGGTTTGGAAAGAAAATCCTCCTGGCGCCCACCTGGATTGAACAAGTTGATTGGGAGGACCGCAAGGTGCGGGTAGATCTTTTGCGCGAAGTTATTCGCTCAGCGCCAGAATACGAAGAGGGGCAGCTTATTGGCCGCGACTATGAAATTAACCTTTATAGCCACTATGGCCGCAACCAATATTGGGAATGAAAAATAGATTTGAGAAGCGCCTTAATTCAATTAAACCCTCATCCAATCAGGGAATAAGAGAAGAGGTTATTTGATGCACGCTAATTCAAAGAGGGGGATGACAATCCCCCTCTAGCAATGCCATTAACTACGCGGGTAAAAGCTCTTTAATTTTTTTGGCAAGTGCTAAAAATCGCTGTTGTCAACGGTATCAAAGTAAACCTGACGTCCGTTTAATGGCTGGGTAGGGCGGTTGTTATTAGAGCAGCAGACATGCTGCGTGATATTTCTATATTTTTCTATTTGCTCTGCTGACATCTCGATTGGTTCTCTGAGTATTATCCAGCGGACTCCTTCTGTGCAAGGGGGGGTGGTAAATGAACCTCGATAGCGATAGGAGCGCCGATCTGAAGGAAGCGCGTCCATAGCATTGAAAGAACTTTCAGCTGGGAGGAAAACTTCTTGCCCTATATTTTTTGGCATATTATCCCATATTTCTTTTAAGGCTTGATTTTCCTCCCCCTGGCGGATTAACAAGGTAACGACGACGACTTCTCCGTCTATGCTAGTATGCACTAAATGCATTTCTATATTGAAATGAGCGCCGAAAGCTAAGGTATGTTCGCTAACGCTATGAAAATGAAATTGCTGGAGATCATATTCCCTCTCATCACCATCGATTGTGATAAAACTGCCTGAATCGTATGTCCCTTGAAGTGTGTTGTGGCCATTATTAACAATATGAACGGAGGTTGGTTGATAAAAGTATCGGACGTCGGGCAAATCTGCGGGGATAACTTCCATCGGCTTAATATCGATGGGGGACTGCTCCATACCATTGGAACAAAGCTGAAAATCAGGATCTAATTCGCCCCATTTATCCGGCCCATTAATTGGATTTTCGTAACCGAAATCACCTTCAGAACTCTTGTTTTTCTTGTTTTGATGCGTATTCTCGGATTCTTGCACTAATTCAACACTAGCATTGATAAGTAGATTCTGAGAGGTCTGGTTTCGATCTGCGTTAGCGGGACTAATACCTAATGCTAAAAGTATTATTAATGATATTAATTGTGTTTTTTTTTCACAATTATTACCTCCTTCTTTCTTTATCCTGGAATATTTAGTCAGCATAAATTACCTTAAATGCTACCGATCGTTATTTCTATATAGTTAGATATGCTGAATTTTAAAAATAAGCTGCTAGACATAGCGCTGTTATGAGCAGCATTTTCTGGTGGAAGCGAATTTCATGCCATTTTAATTGAGATTATAGATAATCATCTAATTCCAATTAAAAAAAGAGATAAAGGTGATTTTCTGACATGACAGGATGAGGGAAATTAGTGGATTTGCACCACCTATGTGGGGGGATTTCAACTGTATTAGGCTAAATAAATTTTGCCAGGAGATGGCGGCGTCCTTGCCTGCCTACATATAGGGTATGTTTTCCTGTTTTTTACAAAAGTGCTAGCGATAATTATGAATAATTCTTCATCCTGGCACAGGTAATCCCATAATGGATTCAGAGTGCATTTTCTCTTGCTCCAGGATTTGTTCTATCATTTGCTGCATTACATCCATCCTCTGCTCTACGTTTTGCCTCCATTGCTGGGTATCTTGAGGTCTATTTTCGTGACTCAGCATGTGATGCATCTCCTGCATTTGCTCAAGCATCAATTGCATGTGTTCTCTCATGAGTCTATTGCGTTCATTCCCCTTTGCCGCGTGTGCCTGATCCATTACGGCTTCCATCTTTTGAAGACGTTGCTGCATACGTTCCATATTTATCTGTGGTTCGGCGCCATAAGCAGGCCCTATGGCAAGTATGATGACAGGGATTATGTAATAAGCTTTCATACCAGAACTACCTCATTATTAGTATGGGATCAAAGTAAAGCATAGTCATTTTATAGGATTATTGTCTATTTATCACATTGAGTTTAATGTGTAAACGCAACTCTGTGGTGCTGATAAGAGGGTAAGCTGCGGTAGCATGGATGCTTTATCGTATCGACCCAAAGCAAGGAAAAGTATCTTCAAAAAGAACGATACTAAATTTAAGCGTTCAAAAAAGCCGCTCATAATAGAGCTTTTAGGAATAGGGAGTAGTATAAGTATGAAGCCAAGGGGTGGAGAGGGCCTATAAACTTTTCTCTAAGGAGAAAAAACAGATTTGTGAAAAACGCCATCTTGCCTAAATACCTCGAAACTTTCCGAGAAAGTTATAGGCTCAATAGTTATGAGCATGGCAATTCGTGTTGCGCCACCTAAGACACTGGGCATTTACTGCAAAACGGCTTCTATTGTTGGCAGGGGGATCTTTATCGATCATTGGATGGTGGTGTTGCGGTAGGTGCCCTTACCTAATACCAAGGTCCCCTCACCTCAATCGGTTACAAAAACTGTTCAAAACATTGAATAAAGAAGGAGTTCATTATATGAGTGCCCCCAAAAATTTTTCCCGCTGGCGTCCTCATCCTTGGCATGGGTTGGAAACGGGCTTGTATCCACCAGAACGTGTCTATGCTTATATTGAAATCACTCCCTTTGATTTGATGAAATATGAGATCGATAAAAATACGGGCTATCTCCGGGTTGATCGCCCTCAGCGTAGTTCTTCCCTTCCCCCCTCCCTGTATGGTTTTATTCCAAGGACCTATTGCGGAGATCTGGTGGCAAGCCTTTGTGAGGGAGCGGAGGAGGGGGATGAAGATCCCTTGGATATTTGTGTGCTCAGTGAAAGGCCCATTAATCGTTCAGAAGTAATTTTGAGTGCTAGAGTAGTAGGGGGGCTACAAACCATTGATCAAGGACAGATCGATGACAAGATTATCGCCGTACTAGAGAAAGACGATTCTTTGAATACTGCTAAGGATATTTCCGATCTTCCGGTTATCTTAATTGAACGGCTGCGCCACTATTTTTCTACCTATAAGATGATACCAGGCGAGACTTCGCTCGTTTCCCTAGGCGAAATTTATGGCCGCGAACATGCTTTCCAAGTGGTGGCCGCATCCATGGAGGATTATGCTAAAGAATATACCCGTTCATAGCTGGTGCAGACGGCTGGCTTATACAGGGACATCGTAAAAAATGCACCGCAATACCTAATTCGCCATTGCTAAAGGAAATTTTTGAAATAGTCTCTAAGCTCGATTTATACATTTTTTAGCGGATTTTCGGCTCAACAAACTTATCCCCTATAGTAGATCGCCCAATGTTCATCGAGGTGATTTTTAAGGAGTGTTGTGCCTAATAGACATAGAGGTACAGCATCAGTATCTGAATAAGGCTATCGGTTGCTTGTCATCCTAGAGCTATTATTCCTAAGTCATTTAGCGCCTTAATACTAGTGCGTTATGTCCACCGATCTTGCACAAATTCGAACTAATCATATTGAGTGTTAGAGCGGTTCACCAGCTTTATTGGTAAAAAAGCGCAAGAGCAGTGAATAGCATTCCCCATTTTTCCACAAAAAATTCTTTAAATCCTTCACTTACTGAATTAGGTGACGATAACTCGGTAAACCGTGGAGTGGCTACGGCCTTGAGACGGAGGCTAAGATCTTGGTAATTATGAGAAATAGTTATCGGAAAAAGCCAAGCAAGGGTTAAATACTAGGAACAGAATATATAAATATTCCGATCTATACTCATAATATCAAGCTCTGTTGAGGTGAAGCATAATGATTACCGTCAATGAAAGATCTTTTGAATTAGTCCGCGAAGCGCGGGAAGAAGCCTTTAGAATGAATATTCCTGAGCAAACAATGAATATTTTTTTTATATTTTATCTGGCTAATTACGCAGCAAAGTTAGAAAAAACGCTAAGTCACTCTATTGAAGAAAAAACTGGAGAGATGATAGAAAGAAGTAGAGAGATGTCTTTGAGATCTCCGGATTAACGTTTCTTTTGCCACTTCTCGTTCTACTTTCTTAGGGAAAACCTGCTGGGATTCTGCAAAGGGAGTTACGTAACATTTGATTTATTGGCGCCCTATTGTGGAAGTATCCAAAATTATTCGCATTGCGCCACCACCAGGTGAGCGGGCGGTTTTCGAGGCAACCTGAGAGTGCGGCAATACTGTCTGACCTGCAGTCTCCGTCGAGGCGGACAGAGGCAGATATATTGATGAAAGCGAGTTTTCCCAGGATATGCTGCGCCCCATGGCGAGGCGTTCAAGGCTTTAGTGCTAAAAACTGGCAGGCCAAAGGCTTGCATCCATACAATGGCGCATTCATCGGTAAAATGTTGCTCAGCGCTGCTTTAAAGAGAAGTTAGGCCCAGAGTTTGAATATTTCTTACCAATATGAAGCCCAAAAAAGGGGGCGGGCGGGGATTTTACCACTCGGGGCCGGGACGCAGCGCCGCTGAGAGCAAGGATATATTTTCCTGCTTATTGGCTACTGGCAGATCGATTTATTATGTGAGTTGTAAGTTTAGGGTTAATATTATTATTTTTCTCGCAAGCACCACTGATCTATGTTTCCAGTACTGACCATATAAAGACTTTGTGTCCGCCTCCCTAGTTTATGCCGATCCCTTCAACCAAATAATAGCTCCTCAAACCACATTGTCAGATCCTACCACGCTAAAATCCCCATTTTACTCTGCATTTGCTATAAATCCCTCTCAAAAACATCCCCCTATACGAAAGACCTGCACTCTTAAGTTCTCAGTGTTGGTGCCGTTATTTTTGCCGCGCCCTGCACGCAGGGCACATGCGCTTGCATATATAAACGCATAATAATACGGCTATTATCATGAAAAATAAGCTACGAACCCATTACACTAATCTCCAGGTTATTGAAAATGCTAGCGATGCGGTAATCAAGGGTGCGTATAAGTACCTTTCTCAGAAGTGGCATCCTGATAAAAACCCAGGGTGTCGTGAGAAAGCCGAACAAATCTTGCGCATTATAAATGCGGCATACGAGGTCTTATCAGATCCTGAAAAGCGCCGAGTGCATGATGAGTGGATTTACAAGCAACGGAAAAAGCAAGAGGACGCGCAAAGTAAAAAGGAAGGAAATAAAGGGGAAAACCAAGAGCACGAACGAACACAAGAAGAAATAGAAAGGGAAAGAGCACGGCAAGAGTGTGAAAGGCAGCAAGCGGTAGCACGTGGGTACGAGAGAAGGGCAACAGGAAAAAGTTTTAACAATGTGGGAGCGACGCTAATCACCCTTGCTATATACGGTTATCTGATGCTGCAAATCGATCCTCGGCCGGGAGCGTCCTTTGGCTTCCTAGTTGGACAGTTCATCGGTGCAACTACTCCCATACTAGTTTTTGGAATGACACTAGGTCTTTTGCTGTTTGGAATGGGGCGCTTCTTCATTGGTACACGCGGGCCGAGGTATTCAACTGTGGTATTCATTAGCACTGTTCTCGTATGTGCAACCCTAGTTGGAGTACGGTATGTGGTTGGGCCTAGCCAGAAGACGTTCACCTCCACACCGTCTTCCTATGATAAATCGCTTGGAGACTATGAAAAAAGATATCTCAAAGCCAATTCTCTGCACGCAGAGAAAATGCAAGTGCCTTTTTATACTCCGCCCATTACAAGTGCTCCAGGAAGACGCAATTGTGAGTTTAAATCCGTTATGACAGATGAAGATTACCGGGCGTGCGAGATTACACCACCATAAGCCCGTTACTCAATGAATGAAGGAGTTCTAGCTCCCGTAAAAATAACAATAAGTTACTGATAACCAATTTGAGCTCATTTCCGGATTCTTATCAAAGGGCCGCTTTAAAGCCTGCGAGGTATTAAAATGAACAGTGAATTAAAACGCCTGATCAAAATAGCTGGCACTGCTCTCGAAGCTGAAGACAGGTTTCTACGTGAAGCTATTGCGAAAAACCGAACTGCCTACCCCAGCGAAAAATGCGGAATTTTAAGAAACAACAATGAACGCTACTACCAGTTTATTATCTGGCGTGCCCTTGTATCGTCTTTTCCATTTACCGCTAGAATTGAAATTCAATCACACGATCTTGTACTTAACTATCCAGACGATGCATCTAAGTGGTTTGCAGTTATAGAAATGAAGCGGTGGATGAGTTCTACGGGTGAGGTGGAAATTCCAGGAATTATTCGAGACATCAACGATAAACTTCGCCCTTCTCATGCTAAAAACACTCTCATGCTAATTTTCTCAGCAGGACCATCTGGCACAATAAACACTGAATTTGGTTGGCTATCAAAGCGGCTTGGAATTTCTCAGGTAGAGGACTGCTCCGCGTGGGAAAATTATTATTTTCCCACAGTGAATAGGGTGGGGGAAGATGTTGATTTTTGGTTAGCTGGCTACCAGGTTAACCGTGCCAATATGGCGTCGGAGAATTATGAAACTTGAAGAAGCAATAAGCATAATGAAATCAGCTTACTGATGATATAGATCCTAAAGCAGGAGAACCATTTCCGGAAGATAGCCCCTATCATTATCCCGATACTATTCGCGCTCTTTTTTTCTCTTCTTTTCGCAATAAATAACATACATGTTGATAATACTAAAAACCCACTTGCAGGCACTAGCAGATAAAATCGTATTCAGGGCGGGATAGCGAAAGTGCTAGTCCTATAAGCTCAATCAAGTCCTGCTACGCATCAAGGACTTTCTAGGCGCTTAACAGGTTGCAAGGGGTGCAAGACCATGAAAATAGTTCTGAACGGCGTCTGATAAATCAAATACCGAGTCTTATTACTGTATTTTGAACACAGAACGCCGCAAAAAATTTTAGTCCCCCACCACCTTGGGTCCCTCCCCCCAGCCTTTCAGAAAACCACCCCCCCTTCGGATTTTGCTTTTCAGATCTACGCAGGGAAACCCAAGCACCGCAAATTTTTCCAACCCACACTAGTCCCATCCGCTTTAGATGTTCATCCACCCGTGCCGAGAGGGTAGTGGCTTCCTGGGTGAGTTGCGGCAGCGACTCGGCGTAGCGCTTTTCCAGCTCCTTGACCCGACCAGCGAGCGCCTTGGGTGACCCGCTTCATCTCAGCGATGATTTGCGCCCCGATGGCGGTCCGTTCCCGGACAAAGTAGTGGGCGATGATAAGTATTGGGGGGATAAGGTCGGTCTTGTATTTCTTTTTATAGATGACCAGATCCAGAGTCTCCTTGGTTTTCTTGCCCCTTTTCTCCGCCAGGCGGCTGATGGTGGTGTTGATCTGGTCGCTGATTTCCTTATTGCCCCTGAACTTGAGCATGTCGGCAAAGGGGCCGCCCGCGGGCATAATGGTAAGCCTTTGAATTATTGGCTCCCCGGGACGGGCTCGAACCGCCGACCTAGTGATTAACAGTCACCCGCTCTACCAACTGAGCTACCGGGGAAGAATAGCTATATCCTAATAATCCTGGCCGCTTTCGTCAACTTATCAATTTATTCCAATCGCCGCTTATCTCTTAAGAAAAGTGGCAATACGTTCAAGAGCCTGTTCCAGGTTCTCCATACTGGTAGCGAAAGAAAGGCGCAGATGCCCCGGCGCGCCAAAGGCTGATCCCGGTACCACGGCAACACCCGCCGTATTAAGCATACTCTCGGCAAGTTCTACGTCATCTTTAATATCCGCTCGTGAGGCGATAGCTGCTTGGAGGTTGGGGAAGGTATAAAAAGTTCCGCTTCCAGCTAAAGTTTGCACTCCAGGGATGCCGTTAAGTTGTTCGAGCACAAAATCATGGCGGTTTTTAAATTCTTGGCACATGGCCTTAACGCAAGCCTGCTCTCCCGTGATCGCTGCTTGCGCGGCTACTTGAGAAATAGAGGTAGGATTCGAGGTACTCTGGGATTGAATGGCTTTCATTGCTTTGATGAGTGTTGGCGTGCCCGCCACATAACCAATACGCCAGCCCGTCATGGAGTAGGCTTTGGAAACACCATTAAGCACCAGGGTACGCTCATAAAGGTCGGGGCAGGCATTTAAAATGTTGCAAAAAGGCGTTTCGCCCCAATAAATATGCTCGTACATGTCATCGGTGGCGATAAGTATTTGGGGGTGGCGGCGCAGGACTTCCCCTAGCGCGGCGAGTTCATCGCTCCTGTAAGCGGTGCCCGTCGGATTGGAGGGGCTATTGATAACCAGCAGCCGGGTAAGAGGGGTGATGGCGGCTTCTAGCTGCTCTGGGGTAATTTTGAATTCTTGCTCCTGGGGTGCGGCGATGATAACGGGTATGCCTCCTGCCAGGAGGACCATATCGGGATAAGAGACCCAATAGGGCGCTGGAATGATAACTTCATCCCCTGGATTCAGCAGGGCCTGGGCTAAATTATAGAAACTTTGCTTACCGCCCACAGAGACCAGAATCTGATTGAGTTCGTACTGGAAGCCATTTTCCCGGGAAAACTTGGTGATAATGGCCTCTTTCAGGCTGGGGATGCCGTCAACGGCAGTGTATTTGGTAAAGCCGTCTCGAATGGCTTGAATAGCCGCTTCCTTGATGTGCTCTGGTGTATCAAAATCGGGCTCGCCGGCTCCCAGACCGATAATATCTTTTCCTTCAGCCCGAAGGGCTTTGGCGCGGGCGGTGATGGCAAGGGTAGGAGAGGGCTTAATTTTTTGAACGCGGTTAGAGAGGGTGATGTCCAATTGGGGCCGTCCTAATTTTAAGAAAATGTTACGATAACTTTGAAGTCTAATATAGCGAATTTGTGTTTTTTCAGAAAGGCTTTAATTGAGCAGTGAAGGATATATTTCAACTGGTGAGTGATTATCAGCCGGCAGGGGACCAGCCGGAGGCGATAGAACGGTTGACGGAAGGTCTAGCGGCGGGGGAAATGTATCAGACCCTGCTGGGGGTTACCGGCTCGGGCAAAACCTTCACCATAGCCAATATGATCCAGCAGGTTCAGCGGCCGACTATTGTCTTGGCGCCTAATAAGACTCTAGCAGCCCAACTCTATAGCGAGATGCGGGAATTCTTCCCCCGCAATGCAGTGGGTTACTTCGTGTCTTATTACGATTATTATCAGCCAGAGGCCTATGTGCCAGCTTCTGATACTTATATTGGGAAAGACGCTTCGGTTAACGATCATATAGAGCAAATGCGGCTTTCCGCGACTAAGGCATTTCTGGAGCGGCCCGATGCCATTGTGGTGGCAAGTGTCTCCGCTATCTACGGTCTTGGCGATAAGGATAGTTATCTGAATATGGTACTGCACCTTATGGTGGGTGATACGGTAGATCATCGGGGAATATTACGCCGCTTGGCGGAGTTGCAGTATCAGCGTAACGATAGGGAACTGTACCGGGGCACCTACCGGGTGCGGGGAGAGATTATTGATATCTACCCTGCCGAATCGGAGCAAGAGGCTATCCGGGTAGAACTTTTTGACGATGAGATAGAGAGTCTCTCTTATTTTGATCCCTTAACAGGTGAAATACTGCACCGAGTTTCCCGCTTGACTATTTATCCAAAGACCCACTATGTGACGCCCCGAGAGGTTCTGTTGCAAGCAGTCGATGAAATTAAGATTGAGCTTGCTGAACGATTGGAACAGCTTTATGGCGCTAATAAGCTTGTTGAAGCTCAGCGCCTAGAGCAACGGACCCGTTTCGATATCGAGATGATATTAGAGCTAGGTTACTGTACGGGCATTGAAAATTATTCCCGTTTTCTATCCCGAAGGCAGCCTGGGGAGGCGCCGCCAACCCTGTTTGATTATCTCCCCAAGAATGCTTTGCTGGTTATTGATGAAAGCCATGTGACGGTGCCCCAATTGGGCGCTATGTACCGGGGCGATCGGGCCCGTAAAGAGACCTTGGTTGAGTATGGTTTCCGCCTACCTTCGGCCTTGGATAACCGGCCCTTAAAATTTGAGGAATGGGAACAGCTAGCACCCCAGACTATTTTTGTTTCAGCTACGCCTGGACCCTATGAACAGCAGCATTCTGGGGCTGTGATTGAACAGGTAGTACGTCCCACGGGTCTGGTTGATCCGGCGGTGGAGGTGAGGCCCGCCGGTAGTCAGGTAGATGATCTGCTCTCGGAGATCCGTCAGCGGACAGCGGCGGATGAGCGGGTGTTGGTGACGGTCCTTACCAAGCGTATGGCGGAGGATCTGACTCAGTATCTGGAGCAGCATGAGGTTCGTGTGCGCTACCTCCATTCGGACATTGACACGGTAGAGCGGGTAGAAATTATCCGCGATCTGCGGTTAGGTAAGTTTGATGTGTTGGTGGGAATCAACTTGCTACGGGAGGGATTGGATATTCCGGAAGTGTCTTTAGTAGCTATTTTGGATGCGGACAAGGAAGGTTTTCTCCGCTCAGAGCGATCCCTCATTCAAACGATAGGACGGGCCGCACGCAATTTACATGGAAGAGCCATTCTTTATGGGGATAAGGTCACAGGCTCGATGGGCCGGGCCATTGCCGAGACAGAAAGACGGCGGAAAAAACAGCTTGCTTTTAACGAAACCCATCGTATTATCCCTCGTGGTATACAAAAAGCGGTGCGGGAAATCATTGATGGTGTCTATACGCCAGGCTCTGGTAAAGGCCACCGCTCCCCTGACCGGGTGGAGGAGAAAGCCGCCGAGTACACTCGCCTGCCACCTCAACAATTGGCTAAACGCCTACAACAACTAGAGCGGCAGATGCATAAGCATGCCCAGAATTTAGAGTTTGAACAAGCCGCCCGGTTGCGCGATGAAATCAAAAGAATTAAGGGCTGGGTCTTTAACGGAGCCGATTCCGCCTCTGCTCCGAGGCAGGAGAATTCTCAAGCGAGGGCAATTTGCTAGGGGGAAGGTAAACGCCGCCCGTTGCGAAACTGAGTATGCCATGGTAAATTGATCGTCTGTTTTTACAGGCGCGTAGCTCAGCTGGTTAGAGCACCACCTTGACATGGTGGGGGTCGTTGGTTCGAGTCCAATCGCGCCTACCATTACACTTGCAAGGCACTGCGACGGTGGTGCCTTTTGTTCAACCGGCCTCTTGTATGGGCCATGAACAGGATTTTATCACATGCCTGTTATTACCCTTCCAGATGGTAGCCAACGCAGTTTTGACCATCCTGTTACCGTTTATGACGTAGCGGCCGATATCGGCCCGGGTCTAGCGAAGGCAGCCCTTGGGGGCAAGATCGAAGGCCGTTTGGTCGATAGTTCTTATCCCCTTGAGAAGGATACGAAACTTACCATTATTACCGAACGGGACATGGATGGCTTGGAAATTATCCGCCATTCCTGCGCGCATTTGCTGGCCCAAGCGGTCAAGGCGCTTTATCCGGAAGCCCAAGTGACTATCGGACCGGTGATTGAGGATGGCTTCTATTATGATTTTGCCTACCCTAAGGGGTTCACCCCAGAGGATCTTGAAGCCATTGAAGCCAAAATGCGAGAATTGGTGGAGCAAGATCTTTCGGTTCATCGAGAGTTGAAGTCCCGCGAGGAAGCTGTCTCTTTATTCCGCCGGATGGGGGAAGAATATAAGGCTGAGATTATCGCTTCTATCCCCTCGGAGGAGGAAATTTCTCTTTACCGACAAGGGGATTTTGTGGATCTTTGCCGCGGGCCCCATGTGCCTTCGACCGCTAGGCTCAAAGCCTTTAAGCTTACCAAGGTGGCCGGCGCTTATTGGCGGGGTGATGCCAATAACGAGATGCTGCAGCGTATTTATGGCACCGCCTGGCCTGATAAAAAAGCCCTTAAGGCTTATCTCCATCGTCTTGAAGAAGCTGAAAAACGGGATCACCGCCGGATTGGCGCTGATTTGGATCTGTTTTCCATTCAGGAAGAAGCGGGTGGCGGCTTGGTATTCTGGCATCCCATGGGGGCGCGTATCCGGCGGGTGATAGAGGATTTTTGGCAGGAGCGTCATACGGCGGCAGGCTATGAAATGCTCTATACGCCCCATATTGCTCACGAGGAATTATGGCAAACTTCCGGGCATACGGATTTTTACCGAGAGTCCATGTACCAGCCCATGGAGGACGACCACCAACTTTACCAGCTTAAGCCCATGAATTGCCCTTTTCATGTGCTGATATATCAAGGTCGGCTGCGCTCCTATCGGGAATTGCCCATCCGCTGGGCGGAACTGGGTACCGTTTACCGCCATGAAATGTCTGGTGCTCTGCATGGGTTGATGCGGGTGCGGGGGTTTACTCAGGATGACGCGCATATTTTCTGTCGCGAAGAGCAGATTGAGAATGAAATTCTGGGTATCCTTGATCTGACTCTAGAAATGCTAGCGGCGTTTGGTTTTGACCGTTATGAAATTGACCTTTCTACGCGGCCGGAAAAATCGGTGGGGCCGGAAGCAATTTGGGAGCAGGCAACCCAAGCGTTGCGTTCAGCATTGGATAAGAAGGGCTTGGATTACGCTGTGGACGAAGGCGGTGGTGCTTTCTACGGCCCCAAGATCGATATTAAAATCGAGGATGCCATTGGCCGTAAATGGCAGTGCTCTACGGTCCAGCTAGACTTTAATCTGCCGGAGCGTTTTGCGATGGAGTATGTGGCCGAGGATGGCGCTCGCCATCGTCCTATTATGATCCATCGAGCGGTGTTAGGTTCTTTAGAACGTTTTTTTGGTGTACTTATTGAGCACTACGAAGGTAAATTTCCGCCTTGGCTCGCGCCTGTACAGGTTGTCGTGATGAGCATCACTGATCGGCAGGAGGGATATGCCCGCCAAGTGGAAGAAGCGATGAGAAATAAAGGTTTTCGTTCTCTTTTGGACTTGAGAAATGAGAAAATCGGTTTTAAAATCCGTGAGCACATTTTGCGCCGGATTCCTTATTTGTTAGTCATTGGAGATCGGGAGGTGGCAAACCAGACCGTGGCCGTGCGTACCCGATACAGTCAGGATCTGGGGGCGATGAGTCTTGATGCCTTTATGGAGCATCTTAGCGTTGACGTTGCTCGTCTTGGTCATAACATTTCTGAGGAGGATTAGAATATCGCTGTAAAAAAGAGCACGCGCCTGAACGAAGAAATTACTTCTCCAGAAGTTCGCTTGATTGGCGTTGATGGCGAACAAATTGGGGTCGTTTCCATTGAGGAGGCGCTGCATGTAGCGGATGAAGCAGGTGAGGACTTAGTGGAGATTGCTCCGCAGGCCGAGCCCCCCGTGTGCCGAATTATGGATTATGGCAAGTATCTGTTTGAGGAGAATAAAAAACGTCAGGCTGCAAAAAAGAAACAAAAGCAGATACAGATCAAAGAAGTTAAGTTCCGGCCAGGGACTGAAGAAGGGGATTATCAGGTCAAACTGCGCAACCTGGTACGTTTCCTGACAGAAGGGGATAAAACCAAAGTGAGTCTGCGTTTTCGTGGACGGGAATTGGCCCACCAAGAATTGGGGCTTAAATTGCTAGAACGGGTCCGTAACGATTTAGAGGAATATGGAGTCGTTGAGCAACACCCAAAACGGGAGGGCCGGCAAATGGTCATGGTTTTGGCCCCTAAAAAGTAACTAGGGTGTCTGCGCTCAGAGGTTAGACGCCTTTCCTTTAAATTAAATGCGGAGTATTCAAGAATGCCCAAGCTGAAAACCAACCGCGGTGCCGCCAAGCGTTTTAAGCGCACGGCTAGCGGTAAATTCAAACACGCCCAGAGCCACCATAACCACATTCTTACTAAAAAGAGCAGCAAACGTAAGCGTAATTTGCGCCCTTTAGCAGTAGTGAGTGCAGCGGATGGTCCTAGGTTAGATCGTATGTTGCCCTACGCTTAAAGGAGACGGGTTATGCCTAGAGTAAAACGAGGAGTAACGGCCCACGCCCGGCATAAGAAGGTGATTGCTCAGGCCAAGGGCTATCGCGGCCGGCGCAAAAACGTCTACCGTGTTGCGAACCAGGCGATCACTCGTGCCAGCCAGTATGCCTACCGTGACCGGCGCCAACGCAAACGGCAGTTCCGCGCTCTTTGGATCGTGCGTATTAATGCTGCTGCCCGCGAGTGCGGTCTTTCCTATAGCCGCCTTATCAGTGGATTGAAACGGGCTGCAATTGAGATTGATCGTAAGGTGCTTGCCGATCTTGCTGTCAGAGATAAGGCAGCTTTTACCACCATCGCCGAGCAAGCTAAAGTTGCGCTATCGGATTAGCGTCTCTAGTGAGATAGGGAGCTAGTTTATAGGGTTAGATTTGAAAAGGGGGAGGCAAGCTGCCTCCCCCTTTTCAATTTAGGTGATGGAGTTTAGCCCTTGTATTGTGAGAACTAAAGAACCCATGCAAGCATTAGCAGAAATAGTCGCAAAGGCTCGCCAGGCGGTGTCAGCCGCCCCTGATTTGCCAACCTTAGATGAATTGCGGGTTCGTTATTTAGGTAAGAAGGGGGAGCTTACAGGCCATTTTAAAGCGTTAGACCAGGTTAGCGCCGAGGAACGCCCCATTTTTGGCAAAGCGGTCAATGAGGCTAAACAAGCGCTGCAGAGCGAAATCGAGGCCCGGCGCAAGGACTTGGAACAAGCGGCACTAGAGGCGCGTCTTGCTTCAGAGGCGATTGATGTGACTTTGCCAGGTCGGGGTCTGGATGTGGGTGGGTTACATCCGGTGACGCGTACCTTGGCGCGTATTGAGGCATTTTTCCGTTACGCGGGGTTCGAGATCCATGAAGGACCGGAAGTAGAAGATGATTATCATAACTTTGAAGCGCTTAATATCCCGCCTTCCCATCCTGCTAGAGCAATGCACGACACTTTTTATTTTGATGCTCATACCCTTTTGCGAACCCACACCTCGCCGGTACAAATCCGGGTGATGGAGCACCAGGGGCCGCCACTGCGGATTATTGCTCCTGGGCGAGTTTATCGTTGTGATTCCGATTTGACTCATACTCCCATGTTCCACCAGGTGGAAGGATTGCTGGTGGATGAGCAGGTGAGTTTTACCGATCTCAAGGGTATTCTTTCGGATTTCCTGCGGGCCTATTTTGAGCGAGAAGATCTAGAAGTTCGTTTTCGTCCCTCCTATTTCCCTTTTACGGAGCCATCGGCGGAGACCGATATTCAATGTGTTAACTGCAGTGGCGAGGGTTGCCGGGTGTGCGGCCATACAGGCTGGCTAGAGGTGTTGGGTTGCGGTATGGTGCATCCTAAAGTTTTTGAGCATGTGGGTATTGATAGCGAGCGGTATCTGGGGTTTGCATTTGGCCTGGGCGTTGAGCGACTGGCAATGCTTCGTTATGGAGTGAATGATTTACGTTTGTTTTTTGAAAATGATTTACGTTTCTTACGTCAGTTTAATTGAAATTTAAATGATTGCCAGTAAACCATGAAATTCAGTGAAGCCTGGTTACGAACATGGGTTGATCCAGATATCAGTAGAGAAACCCTGGTTGAACGGCTCACGTTGGCCGGGTTAGAAGTAGAAAGTACCGAACCAGTAGCAGCCCCTTTTAAGGGCGTTAAGGCTGCTAGGATAGTGGCTGTGGAGCCTCATCCCAGCGCCCCTCGTCTACAGGTTTGCCAAGTAGATATCGGGAGTGGTTCCCTCTTGACGGTGGTATGCGGCGCGCCTAATGCTCGGGCTGGGCTATGGGCGCCGCTTGCCATCATTGGCGCCCAATTACCGGCTGGTATAAGGATTGAGCTGGCGAAATTGCAAGGGGTAGAATCCTTTGGAATGCTTTGTTCTGCGGCGGAACTGGGTCTTGCTGAGCAATCAGCAGGATTATTGGAGTTACCTGAAGGAGATTTTCCTGGCGTCGATCTCCATGAATTTTTGCAATTCGATGATATCAGTATTGAGGTTGATTTGACCCCCAACCGCAGCGATTGCCTAAGCGTTGCCGGGATTGCCCGGGAAGTGGGCGTGCTCACCCAGTCTCCCGTAACGGAACCTGCCATCGAGCCTGTGACGGCCCAAATTGGAGATATCTTCCCGGTCACTGTAACGGCGCCAGCGGCTTGTCCCCGCTATTTAGGGCGGGTTTTAAGGGGCGTCAACCCCCAAACGCAGACGCCTTGGTGGCTCCGGGAGCGGCTTCGGCGCAGCGGTATTCGGAGTTTAGGACTGGTAGTCGATGTGACTAATTATGTCATGCTGGAGTTGGGACAGCCAATGCATGCCTTTGACCTGGAACGGCTGAAAGGTGGCATTCAAGTGCGTTATGGGCAAGCCGACGAGGCGCTTACTCTGTTGGATGGCACCCATTTACGGTTGGATGAAGAAACTTTGATCATTGCGGATCAGCAGCGAGCGCTTGCCTTGGCAGGGATTATGGGAGGCGAAGAATCAGGCATTAATAACCAGACTCGGCATCTATTTTTGGAGAGCGCTTTTTTCAACCCGAGCGTTATTGCAGGTCGCGCCCGCTTTTATGGTTTGCATACGGATTCTTCCCACCGCTTCGAGCGTGGAGTTGATCCCGAATTACCGCGGCGGGCCATGGAACGGGCTACAGCTTTGCTGCTAGAGATTGCAGGGGGGCAGGCGGGACCGGTGATCGAGGTGGCAGACTCATCCCAGCTTCCTCCTCAGGCAACGATAATTTTGCGGAAGGCCCGCATTCACCGGGTTCTTGGAGTTGAGATTGCTGAGAGCCGTATTACTGAACAATTGACTCGGCTTGGTCTGAAAGTGGAAAGAATTGAAGAGGGCTGGGAAGTGAAGGTGCCGAGTTTTCGCTTTGATCTTGCCTTAGAGGTGGACCTTATTGAGGAATTAGGACGCTTATATGGTTATGATCGCCTTCCTAGCACCCGGCCCGTGGGGCAAATCCAGCCTGTGCTGAAAACAGAAGCGGGAGCTTTTATTGATCGTATTCGCCAGGTGCTGGTAGATCGGGACTATCAGGAGGCGATTACCTATAGTTTTGTGGACCAAGAGCTACAGCAATTATTGGACCCTGAGGGGAGCCCGCTGGTTTTGAATAATCCGATTTCCACAGACATGGCAGTTATGCGTACTACTCTGTGGACGGGGTTAGTTCAGGCGCTGCAGTATAATTCATATCGCCAGCAAGAGCGGATTCGTTTTTTTGAATATGGTCTTACATTTAATGGCCAGTTGGCTGATCTTAAACAGGAAAGAACGATCGCTGGTCTTATTTCAGGGGCTAGCTATCCGGAACAATGGGGATTAGTGGGCCGACCGGCCGATTTCTTTGATCTCAAGGGAGATGTGGAGGCGATATTATCATTGGTGGGGGAGCAACGAAATTGCTTTGAGTTCATGGCGGCCTCTCACCCTGCTCTGCATCCAGGGCAGAGTGCTCAAATTCTTCGGGAAGGCCAAGCGGTGGGGTGGCTAGGCGCTTTGCATCCGTGGTTGGAGAGTAAATTGGACTTGAGCAGCCGTGCCTACTTGTTTTCCCTTCAGCTTGAGGCAGTCGAGCGGGGTAGCTTACCTGTTTTTCAGTCTTTATCTAAGTTTCCAGCGATTCGCCGGGATATTGCCTTTTTAGTGAATGCTAATATTCCCGTGCAGGTAGTTTTTGATTGCCTTAAGGGGTGCGAATCGGATATTCTTAAAGAATTCCAACTATTTGACGTTTATACGGGGAAGGGTATTGATCCTGATAAAAAAAGCCTTGCTTTAAAATTGATTCTGCAGCACCCTTCCTACACGCTGACAGACGATAGGGTTAATATCTTTATAGAACGAGTGATGGCGCTGCTAGTAACCGAACTTGGCGCCATTATTAGGGAGTGACTTATGGCTCTAACCAAGGCCGATATGACTGAAACCCTTTACCAGGAGCTTGGTCTTAACAAGCGGGAGGCCAAGGAGATTGTAGAAATGTTTTTTGAAGATATTCGTTGCGCTCTAGAACAAGGAGAAGCGGTTAAGCTTTCCGGCTTTGGTAATTTTGAGCTTCGTGATAAAGGAGAACGGCCAGGGCGCAACCCTAAGACGGGTGAAGAAATTCCTATCACTGCACGACGTGTGGTAACTTTTCGGCCTGGACAAAAACTTAAGGCGCGGGTAGAAGCCTATGCTGGAGGCAAGCAATAATAACGAATTACCGCCGATACCTGGAAAGCGTTATTTTACTATCGGCGAGGTCAGTGAGCTGTGTCATGTAAAGCAACATGTTTTGCGTTATTGGGAACAAGAGTTTCCACAGCTTAAACCAGTGAAACGACGCGGCAACCGACGCTACTATCAGCGTCAGGATGTCATTATGATTCGTCAGATTCGCAATCTTCTTTACGAGCAAGGATTTACTATAGGGGGGGCCCGGCAAAAACTCTCCAGTGCCGAAGCCAGGGAGGATAGCACCCAAAGCAAACAAATTATACGCCAGCTCCGCTTAGAGCTTGAAGAGATTATGAGTTTGCTTAAAACTTAAGACTTCTTCAGTTATGGAGGGTTTTAAGTTATCATACATACATAACGGGGCGTAGCGCAGCCTGGTAGCGCACTTGAATGGGGTTCAAGTGGTCGGAGGTTCAAATCCTCTCGCCCCGACCAATAGTGTACCGATATAATTAGAACATTCACCTTGCGCCTTTCTAAGAATTGGGGCTACTTGCCTAATTTAATTGGTACCAAAGCCCTTTGCCGGTTAGTTAATAAGCGGTTAAATTAAGCTGGATAGATAAACTTCTTAAAAGGTATTTTAAGAAATATGAGCAATTTAATCGCGGTGTTCAATAAATACTTCGAGGTTGTCCCTGCAAAAACAGCTGATCTTAAGAACCAATTTTTCCATTTGCGTTATCAAGTTTATTCCCAAGAACTTCAATTATCAGATTTTGAGTCTTGGCGTTACCCAGACGGCCACGAGACTGATAAATACGACAAGCGGTCAGTATATTCCCTTTTACGTCACCGGCGGACTAAACAAATAGTGGGGGGACTGCGCCTCGTATTATGCGATTCCGTTGATCCACTTCAACCCTTTCCTATCGAGGAGCATGCTGGGCACTACTTTGATGCTCAATTGATTGAGCCTAGCAAATTGCCGCGCCGTAATATTGCTGAAGTTTCTCGTTTGATGATAGCAAAAAATTTCCGCTGTCGTGGAAAAGAAGTGCTTTATGCTCATGGAATGGATGATTCCAGCTTCGAGGATAGATCACATACTCGGCGGCAATTTCCTCATCCGATACTAGGTCTTTTAGTAGCATTGGTGCAAACCTCCTCAGAGTATGGTATCACCCACTGGTACGCGATTATGGAACCAGCGCTTAATCGCCTTCTAGGACGGTTTGGTTTCGACCTAGAGCCGATAGGTCCAGAGGTTGATTATTATGGTATCCGGCAACCGTGCTTACAAAATATAGACAGCGTATTAGCGCGAGTGTTCCAAAAAAACCGAGATATTTGGGAGTTAGTCACTGAATCAGGGAGAAAAGAAGGAATAGCCGAATCCGTAAGAGGAGGCGGTTAAGTAATACCCGAAGCACAGCTTCCAATTAGACTAAGGTGGAAGTTTGCCTTACGCACAAAGGGACTGCGATCTTACAACACGAATAATTATGCGCTTGTCTACTGTGCATCCTTGGAAGTGCCAGGTTGTTATTCGCTCTATATTTATAGCATTCATTTTTTTTTCTGTAATACAAGAAGTCAACGCCCAGCAAGTTGTCGTCAATTCAGATGTTCCAGAAACGAACTTGACTCGGGGCGCCCTTCGCGCAATTTTTAGCATGCGCCTGCGAACTTGGCCTGACGGATCGCTGATCAAAGTGTTTGTGCTGAGCGATAACTCTCCGTTACATATACAATTTTCGAAAAAAATTCTCAATATTTTCCCTTACCAGCTTCGTAGAACATGGGACCGGCTAGTTTATTCAGGTACCGGGCAAGCTCCTATTGAAGTTAACTCCATTAAAGAAATGGGCAGCAGGGTAGCTTCTACGTCGGGCGCTATTGGTTATTTACCCACTGAAAATTCGAATTCCCAGGTGCGTACGGTAAATATAGTACGGGTGAAATAGCAACGTGATTAAAGGAGCTAGAAAACCATGGTATAAGAAGAGAGCATTTAGTGCCATGCTGCTATTGCTGGTAAATCCGTTACAGGCTGAATGGAAACTTCCCGACTCTTTTCAGATTCATGGTTTTGCCTCGCAAGCATTCATATTGAGTACAGACAATAATTTTTTTGGCGGCAGTAAGGATAACGGGACATTTGATTTCAGAGAATTGGGGATTAATGCTTCTTGGAGGATTTTGCCCAGGCTTCAGGTTGCGGCTCAGGGGGTTGCACGCTGGGCTGGCGAGAATGACGAAGGCAGCCCAAGGTTAGACTACGGCTTGGTTGACTATGCTTTCGTGAGTAATGCTAAGAACACTTGGGGCCTGCGGCTTGGCCGTGTAATTAATCCTATTGGTTTTTATAATGATACCCGCGACGTGGCTTTTACTCGGCCAAGTATTTTTCTACCCCAATCCATTTACTTTGATCGTACCAGAGATGTAGCACTGTCGGCGGATGGCGGCCAAGTTTATGGTGAACAGCGTACCAGCATAGGAGATTTTATCCTCCAGTTCAATATCGCAAAACCAAGGGTTGGTACACGGGAAGAGCGGGCTTTACTCAGCCATGACTTCCCTGGTCAACTTAAAGGAGATACATCTGTATTTGGGCGTCTCTTGTATGAGAAGGATGGGGGAGGTATTCGGTTGGGTTTTTCCTCCTTCTGGGCTAATTTTGATTTTGACTCTGCGTTGTCCACAGACTCGATTTCTTCGGGATCAATCGAGTTTTCTCCTTTGATATTTTCAGGCCAATATAATGGGGAGCGGTTGAGTCTGACAAGCGAGGTTGCTCTAAGACATTTTAGCTATTCTGATTTTGGACCTCGTATTCCAGATACCGATTTCACTGGCCTGAGCTGGTATTTTCAAGCCACCTATCGTTTTACACCCCGCTGGTCAGCTGTCGCCCGTTTTGATAGTCTTTGTACCGAGCTTGGTGATTGTAACGGAGAAGATTTTGCTGCTAAAACCGGACAACCTGCACATCGCCGGTTTGCAGATGATTGGATGGTAGGCCTACGTTGGGATGTGACCTCTTCCATCATGGTGAGAACAGAGTTCCACCATATTAGGGGTACTGCTTGGATAACCACTGAAGATAATCCAAATATTAATGATCTCCACGAGGACTGGAATATGTTCTCCCTTCTGGTTTCATTTCGTTTCTAGAGATTTTTTCCGCTTAATTTTACCCCTCTATACGTATAAACACTTATTTACTGCCTTCGCTCTTAAGTCTAATCTGTGTATGAGTGATATTCATTTGGTGCGATATAGCGCTGGCGAATATTCTCTCCATATTTACAGCAGGTAAATAGATTCTCCGTAGGTGTACCTTATATAAGGTAGCTATCCGACGGTTTAGGCAGCATAGGGATGTGCTGCCAATTTTTAGCTTCCGCTCCTCACTGTCTTCTTTTCCATCCTTTACTGACTCATTGGTTATTTTATTAAGTTTTTGATTCAGTATTGGAATATTTACACTATTTTGATGGGCAAAATGCCAATTGTATTGGATCTAAATCGGTTCACTCCATGAGAGCTAAACTCGGCAGCGTAGCTGTACCGTCCCTTTTTTCTACTAACGCCAGCCATAAAATAAAACCCTGCAATGGGTGTGTGGTTAGCTAAGAGAGTAATATGCTTCATAATTGTTATTTAGTGCCCTAATAAGCGTTAAAAATAAATTATGGAGAGTATAAAGATGCTAACCAATGATCAAAGCAAGTACGATTTTGCTACGCTGGCAGTGCGAGCGGGGCAGCAACGTACTGGTGAGGGTGAACATGCCGAGCCTATATTTCCTACTTCCAGCTTTGTGTTTGAAAGTGCTACAGAAGCTGCTGCTTGTTTCGCAGGAGAAATAGCAGGAAATATTTATTCCCGATTTACTAACCCTACGGTCCGGACTTTTGAGCAACGCCTTGCAGCTTTAGAAGGGGGTGAGCGTTGCGTGGCGACTTCATCGGGGATGGCGGCTATCCTTGCGACTTGTATGGCGCTGTTGAAGGCAGGAGATCATATCGTTTCCTCGGAGAATATTTTTGGAACGACGCGGGTTCTCTTCAATAAATATCTGGCCCGCTTTGGCGTAGAGACCACCTTTGTTCCTCTCATTCAGTTGGAAGCCTGGGAAAACGCCTTGCGTCCCAATACTCGCTTACTATTTCTGGAAACGCCTTCCAACCCTCTGAATGAAATAGCAGATATCGTTCAACTATCCAGTCTGGCGCAGGCCCATGGTTGCTTATTAGTGGTGGATAATTGTTTTTGTACTCCTGCTTTGCAGCGCCCTTTCGAGCTAGGGGCGGATCTTGTTATTCACTCTGCCACCAAGTACCTCGATGGCCAAGGGCGGTGCGTGGGGGGCGCCGTAGTGGGTGATGGGCAACGGGTAGGAGAGGAAATCTTTGGCTTTTTGCGTACTGCGGGTCCAACAATGAGTCCCTTCAATGCCTGGGTTTTTCTTAAAGGTTTAGAAACCTTGCAATTGCGGATGGAAGCGCTGAGTCGACAGGCTCAGGCTTTGGCCGAATGGTTGGAAGCGGAGCCAAAAGTTTCAAGGGTATATTATGCAGGTTTGCCTTCCCATCCTCAACACACGCTGGCCTCGAAGCAACAGTCGGGCTTTGGTGGCCTGGTCGCATTCGAGCTAAAAGGAGGGAAGGCGGCCGCCTGGAAACTTATCGATTCTCTCAAGTTTATCTCTATTACTGCTAATCTTGGGGATGTGAAAACCACCATTACTCACCCGGCTACCACGACCCATGGTCGTTTAACGGAGGAGGAGCGATTGGCAGCAGGTATCAGCGATGGTTTGGTACGAATCTCCGTGGGTTTAGAGTCCCTTGAGGATATTAAAAAAGATTTACAGCGGGGTTTGGATAGGATGGCCCAAGGTTGAAAATATCCTTGTTGAATGTCGCGGCGATTTTGAAAGGAGCCTAAACATGAAAAGTTATCGTAAGGAACTTTGGTTCAATGTGCCTAACCGCCGGGGGTTCGTCAATATGACCCCCCAGGTGGAGGAGTGTCTGGGCGAAAGCGGCGTAAGGGAAGGTTTAGTGCTTGTTAATGCAATGCATATCACCGCCAGCGTTTTTATTAACGATGACGAGCCTGGATTACACCATGATTATGAGGAGTGGCTAGAGAAGCTTGCACCCCATGAGCCTATCCGGCAGTACCGGCACAATGATACCGGAGAAGATAATGCCGATGGCCACATGAAACGCCAAATCATGGGCCGGGAAGTCGTGGTTGCCGTGACCGAGGGGCGCTTGGACTTCGGACCTTGGGAGCAGATTTTTTATGGTGAGTTTGATGGTCGCCGGCGTAAACGGGTTTTGGTCAAGATTATCGGAGAATAGGCTTTTTCTGGGTTTCTCTCAAATCCTCCAAAATATCGTTTATGTGGTTGATGAGCAGAGAAAAATGACCTTCATTAGGGAGATAATGGGCCTGGACGGTGGGTAGTATTTTTGCCAGGTACCGGGCATGGGAGAGGGGTACCGTTGCATCGGCTTCCCCCTGCCATAGCTGAATGTTTAAATTAATTTCTTTTAGCAGGAATCCCCAAGGGTGAGCATAGAGCTTAAAATCTAAAAGCGCGCCTTTGGGACCATTGCGAAAGGCTTCTTGTATGGACACCAAGTGAAATCTTTTCATATCGTGGCGTTTTAGCGCTTGGCTGTCTGCCTCTGGGGCGGAAATGGTTAATAAAGATTGGGTTAGCCGGGGGAACCAGCACAACGCTCGGGCAATGATTCCTCCATAGATAAAGGGTAAGAGCCAGGATGCACGTTTAGCTAAGCCGAATCCCAAGCGAGCGGGCCATTTCATCTCACGGGCTGCCCAAGGTTCATATACTGGCCCGAGGCCATTAACGATGCTAACTCCCCGAAGGCAAGAAGGGATTCTCCAGGCGCAGGCAAGAGCATAGGGGCCACCTCCTGACATTCCCAAAAGGGAAAAAGAAGAAATACCTAGGATATAAGCGAGTTCAGCCACATCATCAGGCCAATCAAGAATGCGCCGTTTGGGCTTGAAATCCGATAATCCATAGCCTGGGCGATCGATAGCAATAATACGCCAGCGATTTTTTCTTGCCGGCGCATCAATGATTTTGGCTTCCAGCCGGGAGGCCGGAAAACCATGGCAATAAAAGAGAGGCTCGCCTTGAAGATCACCGTATTCGGCATAGCCGAGACGGCGGCCGTCCTTGAGTATCACGTGTTGATTGCTGAGATGAGTCATTATTAACTATTACTGTTCTTAATGTAAGTTTTTGATTCGAAATATTCTACCGCTTGTAACGTCTGAGTGGACAGAGACTTGTCAGATGGCTTCCCGGTACGTAGAATTAACCTTAATTGCGGGTGTAGTTCAATGGTAGAACCTCAGCTTCCCAAGCTGATGACGTGGGTTCGATTCCCATCACCCGCTCCAGAAGTTAAAGGCTTACGGGAAATCCAAGCGCATTTTTTTCCTTGCTTTTTGTTACACTTCTCCGCCGAGCCCTATAGTTCCTTGGATAACAGACGAAGTAATTCTCACGCAAAGGATCTAAGGCAGGGGGATCGGCTGATACCATGAATGCTATAAACTGTATCTGGGCATTGACTAGATATAGTCTCCTAGGGACAATATTAATTGTAGGTGTTGCCTGTTCTTCTGGCGGCTCTCCCGAGCTATCGAAGTTACCTCCTAATGGAATTATCCTAGCTTTTGGGGACAGCCTTACCTATGGTACGGGGGCAGGGGGTTCCCAATATAGCTACCCGAGCATTCTTGCAGAAAAGATAGATAGGCAAGTCATCAATGAGGGTGTGCCTGGAGAGTTAAGCGGGGAAGGCGTGGCTCGCCTATCCCAGATGTTGGATCAATACCAACCCCACCTTGTCATATTATGCCATGGAGGAAATGATCTCCTGCGTCAACGGACTGATAGCCAAATCGCGGTTAATCTCCGGGAGATGGTGGAACTTGTTCAGGAACGAGGCATTGAAATTGTCCTATTGGCGGTGCCCCGGCCTGCGCTACTTTTTATGGAACCCGCCGGTTTTTACGCTGAGATTGCAGGGGAATATCAAATTCCCATCGATAGTGAAACGCTTTTAAATTTGGAGAAAAATCCTGCTGTTAAGTCTGATCAAATTCATCTTAACCGCGAAGGTTACCGCCTGTTAGCGGAAGCGGTTTTCCGTTTGCTGCGCAGCTCGGGCGCCCTTTAATTCATGGTGAAGTCGCTCAATCTCCGATGGTTTACCGGTTTCATACTGGCAGGCTATCTGGTATTGGGGGTTCTAGGCCCGCTCCAGGGGGCGGCGGGCGATGATCCGGAGTTGCTGCCGGGCAGGACGCTGTTAGAAGAACTTGAGGGCCTATCTGCAGAGCACGGTATCCTTATCGAAGGTCTGGAGAAAACAAGCACCGCTCCAGCTCGTTTCGCCCACGGCTCACTACGGGAGCAGTTGCGGCAGCTGCTTTTTGATTTTAATTATGTTTTAGTGCAATCTCCTGGGGGGGGCATTGAAAAAATATTTATTCTGAATCAGAAAAAGGCAGCTCCAGAACCACCAGAATATCCAGAACGTATCGTCTTGAATACCCTACGAAACGGCGATCATCATGTTGTCCAGGTCCTTCTCCAAGGGCCGAGCCGGGCTACCATAGAAGTGTCTTTGTTAGTTGACACCGGCGCCTCCTTGGTGGTGCTTCCTACCTCCATGCTCTCTGAATTGGGATTTTCCCCTGACGAGCTTGAAAGTCAGGAAATAGCGACCGCTAATGGCCGGATTCATGCAAAAATTGGCCAACTGGACTCTTTCCAAATAGGTTCAGAACGGATGCATGCTGTTAACGCGGCTTTTATAGAAGATAGCCTCCTTGGTTCTAATGGCCTTTTAGGCATGAATGTCCTGGGCCGTTACCTCGTGACCATTGACGACCAACAGAATCTGATTACCTTAATCAGGCAGCGTTGAGAGAGCAGGAGAGGTGCTGCATGGTGGGTTGTGACGTGTTTCCATCTCCCCTGGCTGGCTAGGACTTTCAGGATTTGCAAATCAAAAGGAGAAAAGATGCTTGCCCCTGTAGAAAAGCCCTATGGCGCTTGGCTATCCCCCATTACCGCTGATCTCATTGTCTCGGAAACAATTGGCCTAGGCCAGATAGCACTATCCGGGGACGCCGTTTACTGGGTGGAAATGCGCCCCACGGAAGGGGGGCGGAATGTAATCCTAGGCCGCACCAGGGACGGAGAAGTCAAAGAAATTAATCCCGCTCCTTATAATGCTAGAACCCGAGTCCATGAGTATGGCGGCGGGGCTTATCTAGTGGCTGGGGATTCGGTGTTTTTTTCCCATTTTGAAGATCAAAGGCTGTATCGGTGTCGGATAGATGATTCAATTGAGCCGCTTACTCTGGAAGGAGATTATCGTTACGCCGATGCGATTTTTGATCGATTCCGCAATCGTCTTGTCTGCGTTCGTGAAGACCATACGGATAAGACTCGGGAGCCCGTCAATACGCTGGTCAGTATCCCCCTCGACGGTAATAAGCGGATTTCCGTGTTGGCCTCGGGGGCGGATTTTTATGCTTCACCCCGCCTCAGCCCCGATGGAAGCCAGCTCGCCTGGCTGACTTGGAACCATCCCAATATGCCTTGGGATGGTACGGATCTCTGGCTGGCCCCGGTAGAGACAGCGGGCTCCTTGGGAGAGAGCAAACACATTGCGGGCGCAGCGGATGAGTCTATTTTTCAGCCCGAGTGGTCCCCTACAGGCACTTTGTATTTTATTTCTGACCGTACTGGATGGTGGAATCTTTATCGCTGGCGGGAACAGCAAATAGAATCGGTTACTCGGATGGAGGTTGAATTTGGCGTACCCCAATGGGTTTTTGGCCTATCCACTTATGCCTTTGAATCGGCGGAGCGTATCGTCTGCGCCTATAGCAGGGACGGCGTAAGCCATTTAGCAATTATTGATGCCGCCAGTGGCGTTTTGGAGGAATTAGAGACTCCTTATACGGAAATAGGATCTTTGCGGGCGCAGGCCGGATATGCCGTATTTATTGCCGCCTCGCCTACGGAATTTCCTGCTGTTGTCCAGCTTGACTTAGCGACCAGAGAAGTGGAAGTGCTGCGTCGGGCCAGCGAGATGAGCATTGATTCCGGGTATCTTTCCATTCCCGAAGCTATTCAGTTCCCAACCACGGCGGGCGCTCTGTCCCATGCTTTCTTCTATCCTCCGAAAAATAAGGATTTTACCGGCTTGCCAGGGGAGCGGCCTCCCTTATTGGTAATCAGCCATGGGGGTCCTACCGCGGCTACGAATAACGTCCTGAGTTTAAAGATTCAATACTGGACTAGCCGGGGCATTGCCGTGCTTGATGTGAATTATCGGGGCAGTAGCCACTATGGACGGGAATACCGCCAGCAATTGAAGGGGCAGTGGGGATGCGCCGATGTGGAGGATTGCGTCAACGGGGCCTTGTATTTAGCGCAGCGGGGAGAGGTAGATCGGGAGCGTCTTGCCATTCGGGGAAGCAGCGCGGGTGGTTTTACCACCTTGGCGGCCTTGACTTTTCATGAGGTATTTAAGGCCGGGGCGAGCTATTATGGCGTCAGCGATCTGGCGGCGCTGGCAAAAGAAACCCATAAGTTCGAGTCCCGTTACCTCGATCACTTGATTGGACCCTACCCGGAACGGGCTGATCTGTACGCGGCCCGCTCGCCAATTCACGCCGTTGATAAACTCTCCTGTCCCGTTATCTTTTTTCAGGGCCTGGAAGATAAGATTGTGCCGCCTGAGCAAGCCGAGCAAATGGTGGAAGCACTACGCGAGAAAGGGGTGCCCGTGGCCTATGTTCCCTTTGAAGGCGAGCAACATGGCTTCCGGCGAGCGGAAAATATCAAACGGGCGCTGGGGGCCGAGCTTTATTTTTACGCCCAGATTTTTGGCTTTGACTTGGCGGAACGGATTGAACCGGTAGCGATTGAAAATCTTTAATCAATTCCAGTCTAGTAAAACCTTGCCCTATGAGAGATGATGGGTAAAGGGATACTTCTCGCCCGCCAGTAAAAACAGGCTAGCCTGTCTGTGGCTAGCCCTATCTCCATTCCCTATTTGCCATTAAGCCGATGGTTTGATTTATTGAGCGCCTTCGTCCTATGGTGGTTCCACAAGTAGTGCCCGAGTAGCTGTGCTGGTTTATCAACCGGCCCGTTTCCCAGAATTTTCTGCAAAGCCGGGCGACCGGGTCGGCCCATGAGAATGATCGGCAAACAGACCCTAGAAGAGCTGGAAATACCGATCCCTAGCATGGAAAGACAGCATCGTATTATCGCGCTGAATCAACTTGCGACGGAAGAGCAGCGTTTGCTGAGTCTGCTTTTAGGGAAGGGGAAACAGCTTGTCAATTACCAGTTATCCATGATCATGGATCAATTATAGTGGTCAACCCTCGTTTATCCCGTCAAGGATATTCCGATAGGCACTTAAGAAATATCTACAAGCAAGCAGGATGGAAGTGGAGGAAGTAAAATGTTGTACCCAGTTTACATTCACGCAGGAGACGAGAATCATTATCATGGCGTTACTTTCCCTGATTTTCCCGGATGTTTTTCCGGGGCTGGCACATGGGAAGACTTGCCGGTCAATATTCAAGAAGCCGTGGAAGTCCATTTTGAGGGCAAGGATATGGAGATACCCGAGCCTACGCCCTTGGAAAAACTCATCGCAAATCCTGAATACCAGGAAGGGGCATGGATGATGGCTGATATTGACCTTGGGCGCATCCGCTCTAAGTTCGTACGCATCAATATTTCATTACCGGATTATCTTGTTCGCCGCATTGATGAATACACGAAAGGCCAACACCTCAGCCGCTCGGGTTTTATTGCGAAAGCAGTAGAACTGCTAATGCAGGATAGCAAGCGTTAGTGCGTGACTAAAGAGACCAACCATGAGCAAAATCCAACAAAAAGATATCAATAATGCCGCCTGGGCCGCCTGTGATACTTTCCGGGGCGTGGTGGACCCGGCCCAATATAAAGATTACATCCTGGTGATGCTGTTCGTGAAATACATCTCCGATGTCTGGCGGGATCACTACCAGGAATACCATCGGCACTATGGCGACGACGATGCCCGCATCCGTCGTAAGCTGGCCCGTGAACGGTTTGTATTGCCCTCCGTAGAAATCACTGAAAACCGCCAAAATGAAAAGACGGGCAAGGAGGCAACAATCGTTGTGGATTCTTTTATGGCGGATTTTTACTCCCTTTACGAGCGCCGCATGGCGCCGACTCCGCCCGTATCGAGTGGTGCAATACCCTCACCTCACCGGCGCTAGTGGAAAACGACCGGCTGATGAAATTCGACAATGTGGTCGCCAACCCGCCCTTTTCCCTGGATAAATGGGGCGCGGATGAGGCCGAAGGGGATATCTACAACCGCTTCTGGCGTGGTCTGCCGCCCAAATCCAAGGGGGACTATGCTTTTATCAGCCATATGATTGAAGCGGCGGTGGCAAAAAAAGGCCGGGTGGCGGTGGTGGCGCCCCATGGGGTGCTGTTCCGGGGCGCTGCCGAAGGCCGCATTCGCCGGAAGCTAATCGAGGACAATTTGCTGGATGCGGTCATTGGCTTGCCCGGCAACCTGTTCCCTACCACCAATATCCCAGTAGCCATTCTGATTTTTGACTGTTCGCGGGAGAAAGGCGGCGTTAATGAAGCACGCAAGGAGGTGTTCTTTATCGACGCCAGCAATGAATACCAGTCGGGCAAAAATCAGAATACCCTGGGGGATGCGCATATCCATCGTATTATTCAAGTTTATAACGAATTCCGCGATTCATTGATCAATGATCAGTGGTCAATAATTAATGAGAAGTTCGCCCATGTGGCCGGCTTTGAGGAAATCAAGGAAAACGATTTTAATCTGAATATCCCCCGTTATGTGGATACCTTCGAGGAAGAGGAGGAAATTGATATTCAGGCGGTACAGCGGGAGATTGAGCAGTTAGAAGCGGAATTGGCGGAAGTGCGGGGTAAGATGGATCGCCTGTTGAAGGATATGGTGGTATGAGAAGTAGGCAAATTTCATTACATCCCCTTCATAGGGAGATATTGCCGAGAGGATGGAAACTTTTGCCTGTTGGCAAGGCTCTCATTGATTCTCAGTACGGTACTAATGCCGCTTCTGTAGATGCAGGTAACACTCCAGTGGTGGGAATGAAAGACATTCAAGCAGGAAAAGTGCTTACATCTAATCTAGTTCGAGCCAATCTTTCTGATAAAGAAAGAGCTAAGTACCTGCTAGAAAAAGGTGATATTTTAATCAATAGAACCAATAGCTTTGACCTTGTTGGCAAAGTTGGGATTTATGATTCTGATATTGAGGCAGCGTTTGCATCTTATTTGGTCCGTCTAAAAGCGGATCTTTCGCAGGTAATGCCTGAATATTTGAATTATTGGCTAAATGGGCATGTTGCACAAACAACAATCAAACGTATTGCTACAAAAGCCATTAGCCAAGCGAACGTTAACCCTACTGAGTTTAAAAAGCATTGCTATATACCTTTACCTTCTATTGGGGAACAGCGTGAGGCGGTCTCCGTTTTGAAGACGAATGATAGGGTGATTGAAAAAATAGAACGCCTGATTGCTGCTAAGCAGAAGCGGTTTAAAAGCTTAATTCAGCAGCTCATTAATAAGAATTGTGAGTTATGGCCGCATTTCAAAGCACGCGACTTATTTAGAAATATTTCTATTAAGGGATATGGTAATGAAAAATTACTTTCTGTCACACAAGATTGCGGTGTATTGCCGCGGACGATGTTGGAAGGACGTGTCATGTCGCCCGAGGGAAGCACAGATAACTACAAATTAGTAGTGCCCGGGAATTTTGTTATCAGTCTGCGCTCGTTCCAAGGGGGGCTTGAGTACTCTAAATATAAAGGCATCGTGAGTCCAGCATATACCATTCTTTTTCCTAAAAAGGAAATACATGATGATTTTTATCGACACTTTTTTAAATCATATATTTTCATAGAAAAATATTTGGTAATTGCAGTCGTTGGTATACGTGATGGGAAACAAATTAGTTCTAGCGACTTTGAATCAGTCAAGATTCCGTATCCTCCAGTCCAAGAACAGCGATATATAGCTGAAATACTAAATACGGCTACTGAAGAGATTAAAAAATTTAAACAGCTAGCCAAAAAATACCGCACCCAAAAACGCGGCCTAATGCAGAAATTATTAACAGGCAAATGGCAGGTCAATGCTGCCAAGGAAGTAGCTTGATGCAATTCGAAGTCTATTGCGATGAAACCATGCCTGATCTGTTCACTTCCTCGAAACGTCGTGGTCGCTACCTCATGATCGGTAGTATCTGGATTCCTGCTAAATTGCGAAATGAAGTGAAAGAAAAAATCTGGGTATTGCGGAAGACTCATAACACCTGGGGAGAGATTAAATGGACAAAGGTCTCATCTGCGCGGTTACCATTTTATTTTGATGTAATTGACCTGTTCGAAAGTTATGGCATGGACCTGCGTTTTCGCTGCATTGCCGTTGATAGCGAGCAGGTTGATATGCACTGGCATGATAATGATGAGGAGCTTGGTTTTTACAAGTTCTATTACCAAATGCTGCATCATTGGATTCTAGACTTCAATGAATACCGGATATTTTGTGATACTAAAACTAATCGTGACCCGGCTCGCCTTGCAATGCTTAAACGTTGTTTGGATGCTGCAAACATCTCTTCGCGGATCTCTTCGATTCAGGCATTGCCATCGCGGCATCTTGTTCTCATGCAGATGTGCGATTTGTTGTTAGGTGCCGCAAGCAGTCGCATGAACAAGACATTGAAGCCGTCCAGCGCTAAAGAAGCTGTCGTGAAACGTCTGGAAAGTCACTTGGATTTGGATGCTGAACAGATTTGCCCCACCTATCGTAGTGCAAGGAAATTCAATGTATTTCAGATTCGACTCCAGGGGGGGTGGTAATGGCGTTACCCTGGCTGGTTCACTATGTAACTGAATCAGAATATCGGGATCACTACAAGCGCATCTACAGCCGTGGAACTATTCATGCATTTGATGGTATCCGGATATATTTTCAGTCACGGCGATTTGAGCACGCCTTCTATGAAGGTCAGGGAAAAAACCGCTTCTCACCCATCCGCGCTCAACGTATCGATTGGATCAAGGCAACGCTGGAACATCCGGCTGCTGATCTTTATCAGGGGTGGGACAAGAAAAATAAGGTCTATGTTTCACACAGACGGGTTAGTGTGGTGTATGAGGATTTTGTTGTTGTAGTGGAGTTGGGGCTAAAGAGCGGTAGCAACTTGAAGGGGAATTTCATTACTTGCTACCAAGCCGAGAACAGTATCAATAAGATAAGAACATCACCCATTTGGAATAGGAATATCTGCACGGCAATGCTGAAGGGTAGAAATGGTCGCTGATTTGCTACGCTGGCTCAGCAGACCGAAGCCTCGATTGATTCAAAGCCGTTGGGCAGTGAATTCACCGAGTATTTTAACTTCAACAGAAAATAAGTCAATACTATTGACTTATTTGGATACCAATCAGATTCAGGTGGCCTCCCTAGCCGCCTACTGCGAGGAGGATCTCTGATGTCTTCGGAAAATTATCCTGCCAGTACGATCAATGATCAATATTCACTGACCAATGAAACGCCTGGTTTTCGCTTTAACGAAAAACACCTCTCCCAGATCTCGGCCCTCCAGCAACTTATCAACCTGGGCTATCAGTATCTAATGCCGGAGCAAGCCCTGGCGGAGCGGGGTGGGCGCACCAACAACGTCCTCCTGGAAGGGATTCTACGCGGGCAACTAAAAAAGATGAACCGCATCCGCTACAAAGGCGGTGAGTATCTATTCAGCGAGGAAAACATCCAGACGGCCCTCCAGAGAATTAAGCATGTCCCATACGATGGCTTGCAAAAAACCAACGAGGCGATTTATGACCTGCTGACCCTGGGCACGGCGCTGAAGCAGACCATCGAGGGGGATTCCAAGAGTTTTACCTTGAACTACATTGACTGGAAAAGAACGGAGAACAATGTTTTTCACGTGACGGCGGAATTTCCCGTCGAGCGCGCCCGGAGTACCGAGACGGTCCGTCCGGATATCGTGTTGTTTGTGAACGGTATTCCCTTGGCCGTCATCGAATGCAAATCACCCCGGATCGAGGTAGAGAGGGCGACGACTATATTCCCAAGCTGTTCACCTATGTTCAGTTGGTGATGGGAGTTAACAAAAATGCGGCCCAATATGCCACCGCCGGCACCGCCAAGAAGTTCTGGTGCGGGTGGAAGGAATCCTTTACCCGGGACCAGTTATCATTGCTCAGGGGCTCGATTAATACCCCCCTATCAGAGCGGGACCAGCGGGCCGTGGCAAAAACATTGATCAATGATCAATGGCCGATGGTTAATGGAACGCGAAGCATAACCGCCCAAGACAAAGCGATTTACAGCCTGTGTCGCCCGGAGCGGCTGCTGGATCTCGCCTACCGGTTCACCCTTTTTGATGGTGGCATCAAGAAAATCGCCCGTTATCAGCAGTTTTTCGTCGTTCGAGCCACGATAAAGCGGGTGCAGCAGAAAGACGGGGAGGGCCGGCGCCAAGGGGGCATTCATTTGGCATACCCAGGGTTCGGGCAAGTCCTTGACCATGGTATGGCTGGCCCGCGCCCTGGCCTTGGACGCGGAGATTGCCCAGCCTCGGATTATTCTGGTCACCGACCGGGATGATCTGGATAAGCAGCTAGGCAATACCTTTACCGCCTGCGGGCTGAGCAGGGAGCGGGCCACCTCCGGCCAAAATCTGTTAAAGCACCTCAAAAATCAGGTCGGCATTATCACCACCCTGATACACAAATTCGACAAGGGCTGGATCGCCGAGAAGTTCGTGGATAAATCAGGGGATATTTTCGTGCTCGTTGACGAAAGCCACCGGACTAATTTTGGTTTCTTGGCGGCGCGGATGCGGCAGATGTTGCCCCATGCCTGTTACCTGGGTTTCACCGGCACCCCCCTGTTGAAAAAAGAAAAAAATAACTTCGCCAAGTTTGGCGGGCTGATTGAGCCCCATTATTCCATCCGGCAGGCCGTGGCGGATCGGGCCGTGGTGCCCCTGCTCTATGAAGGGCGGCATGTGGAAATGGAGCAAAACAAAGCGGCGATTGATCTTTGGTTTGAGCGCCATACGGCGGATCTCAGCAAGGAGCAGCGGGCGGACCTGAAAAAGAAATACGCCCGGGCGGAAATGTTGAACAAAGCCGATCAGGTGATCTATATGCGGGCCTTTGATATCAGCGAGCATTTCCGGGCCAACTGGCAAGGCACCGGCTTTAAGGTCCAGTTGGTGGCCCCCGGCAAAGCCGCCGCCCTGAAATACCACGGATTTCTGAAGGACATTGGCATCGCGTCCTCGGAAGTGGTGATCTCCCCCCCGGATAGCCGCGAGGGACACGATGAGGTGGACGAGGGGCCTGCCGATGAGGTGGGCCGGTTCTGGGGCAAGATGATGAAGCGTTTTGGCTCGGAGGAGGCGTATACCCAGCAAATCATTAACCAGTTCAAATACGGGGAGGAGCCTGAAATTCTCATCGTGGTGGATAAGCTTCTGACCGGCTTTGACGCTCCGCGCAACACGGTGCTTTATTTGTGCCGGACCCTGAGAGAACATACCCTGCTCCAGGCCATCGCCCGGGTAAACCGGCTCCATGAAGGGAAAGCATTTGGTTACATCGTGGATTACGCCAATGTCCTGGGGGAGTTGGATAAGGCGTTGACCCTCTATGACGCTCTTGAGGGCTATGATGAGGCGGATCTGGCGGGGGCATTGATTTCCATTAATGAGGAGGTTTTCAGGTTGCCCCAGCGCCATTCCGATCTATGGGATCTCTTCAAGGCAGTGAAAACCCAGCACGATGAAGAAGCATTCGAGATCTTGCTGGCCGACGAAGCGATCCGGGAGGAGTTCTACGAGCGGCTTTCCGCCTACGGCAAAACCCTGGCCATCGCCCTTTCTAGCGAGCAGTTCATCATGGGAGTCGAGGAGGGGAAACTGAAGCGTTACAAGGAGGATTTGAAGCGTTTCCAAAATCTCAAAGGGGCGGTGAAACTCCGCTACGCTGAAGCTATCGACTATCGGGACTATGAGCCCCGGATCAAAAAATTGCTGGATATTCATATTCAGGCCAACGAGGTCACGCGGCTCAATGGGCCGGTGAATATCTTCGATGGCAAGACGTTCAATTTAATCAAGGAGGAGCGGGGCGTCTATCAAGGCAAAACGACCGCCGCCAAGGCGGACACCATTATGCCCACGCCACCAAGCGGGTGATCTCGGAGAAGATGGAGGAAGATCCGGCCTTCTATGAGAAATTTTCCAAGTTGATTCAGCAAGCCATTGACGATTTTAAAGCCCGCAGAATAAACGATCTGGAATATCTCAACCAAGTCACCGGTATTCGGAACAAAGTCGCCACCAAGCAACATGATGAGGTGCCGGAGCAGATTCGCGGTAACGAGGAAGCCTGTGCCTACTATGGGGTAGTTAGCCCTTTCTTCATGGCTTATGACCTTAAGCCAGATCAGCGAGAGGCCATTGTCGCGGAAACCTCCCTGGCGATACAGGAAATCATCCATCGCCATTGGAAAGTGGATTTCTGGAATGATGCCGATGCCCAGAAGGCTGCCATGAACGACATCGACGATTTTTTGTATGATCAGGTAAAAGACCAATATGGCCTCTCCCTCAGTTTGGCGCAGATGGATGACATCATCGAGAAAACGGTGCAAATCGCCCGGCGCCGGAGGCATTAATCATGTCGAGGCGGGCTCGTGTGCTCAGTTATGGCGGAGAAAAAATACCCTATGAACTGCGCTACGCAAAGAGAAAATCCCTTGAGATTGCCGTGCATCCGGATCGGACCGTGACGGTCAAGGCGCCGGAGGGGACCGATCTAGATATTATTGAGGCGCGTGTCAGGAAGCGCGCCCGCTGGCCGGGTACTGCTGAAAAACGGTTACTTTTATGTTAATACGACTGATTTTGCTTCAGGGCATATCGCCAAGCTCATGGATGAATGGTATCGGGAAAGAGCGGCCCACTATTTCGCCAAGGTGTTTGCGGAATGCTGGGAAAAATTTAAAAAAAACGGGTTTTCCAAGCCCGTGATTAAAATCATGACAATGAAAAAACGTTGGGGAAGCTTGAGCCCCAATGGAACGTTGACCTTGAATCCCGCACTCATCAAGACGCCGAAGGCATGCATTGAATATGTCGTGATGCATGAGCTTTGCCATTTGCAGCACCACCATCATGGTCCAGAATTCTATCAACTCCTTGATCGCTCACTACCCGATTGGATGAAAAGAAAGCATAAACTGGAAATGGCTTTGGCTTGATGGCTACGGTCCAGTATTCTGAAAATTGTCGTTTAAAAATTTCTGCAAGAAATCGCTACGTCAGCTAGAGAGTTAAAATGAAAGCCGCAGCGAGGCAAAACAGTCGATTACAAAATCTTATTTTTCTTACCACCCATTGCTTAAAAATTTTTTTATTGATTGCGTAAGCAGCTTCATATTGCGCCTGCATAGATGGGGGCAAAATTGATAATTTATTGGATATTTACCTTTTCCATTCCTTTACTATACTTAAATTGTACTCACTTAGAATGATGTGAACTTGATCTCATCAAATGATGGTATTGGATTTTAGGCAATGGATAAGGGGTAGCTGATTAGGTCACCGTCTATAAGGTTAATCTTGATAAGTCTCTCTTATAACAGGCTAGGTTACGGCTTACTTTGCAGTATGCCCCCTACTGCTTTTTTAAATAGCTAAAAAGCAATCAACCTTACATTTCAATTTATTATACAGAATTTCAGTAGCCTGGCTACGCAAAGGAATAGTTATGAGTAAATCTTCCAAAAAAGGTGCCACCCTTGGTCAAGGTGGAGAGCTTCACCAGCAAACGGTTAATACCGAGGAAACCCTGACTACCCAACAAGGGGTTCCCGTTGCCGATGATCAAAATTCCTTGCGGGCGGGTCCACGGGGGCCAACGCTCCTGGAAGATCAGGTAATGCGTGAAAAAATCTTTCATTTCGATCACGAACGCATTCCAGAGCGAGTGGTGCATGCCCGGGGTTACGGCGCCCATGGTTATTTTGAAACGTATGAGAGTCTTACCGATTTAACTTGCGCGGATATTTTCCAGAGAAAAGGAGAGAAAACGCCTGTTTTTGTGCGTTTTTCCACGGTCGCCGGTAACAAAGGTTCCGCCGATCTCCCCCGAGATGTACGCGGTTTTGCTGTTAAATTCTACACCAAGGAAGGCAACTGGGATTTGGTAGGCAACAATATTCCCGTTTTTTTTATCCAGGACGCTATTAAATTTCCCGATTTAGTTCACGCCGCCAAACAAGAACCCGACCGGGGTTTTCCTCAGGCGCAGACTGCCCATGATAACTTCTGGGATTTTATATCCCTTACGCCCGAAAGCATGAACATGATTATGTGGACCATGTCGGATCGGGCCATACCCCGCTCATTCCGTTTTATGGAAGGTTTTGGCGTTCACACCTTTCGCTTTGTCAATGGAGGAGGAAAATCGACCTTCGTAAAGTTTCATTGGAAACCCAAGCAAGGCTTGCAGTCCGTTGTGTGGAATGAGGCGTTAAAAATCAATGGTGCCGATCCCGATTTCCATCGCCGCGATTTATGGGATGCCATCACCATGGGTGATTATCCGGAGTGGGAACTGGGCCTTCAAATTTTTGACGAAACTTTCGCTGAAAAATTTGACTTTGATGTGCTGGACGCTACCAAAATTATCCCGGAGGAAGAAATACCCGTGAAGGTGGTAGGCCGCTTGGTGTTGGATCGGGTGGTGGATAACTTTTTTGCGGAAACGGAGCAAGTTGCATTTTGTACTCAAAATATTGTTCCTGGCATCGATCACTCGGACGATCCTTTACTTCAGGGGCGTAATTTTTCCTACCTGGATACCCAGCTCAAACGTTTGGGAAGCCCGAATTTTACCCATATTCCCGTTAATGCGCCTAAATGCCCCATGCATCATTTTCAACAGGATGGCCATATGGCGATACATAATCCTAAAGGGCGAGCGAATTATGAGCCGAATAGCTGGGGCAAAGAAGGCGGACCCCGGGAAAACCCGGCCAAGGGGTTTGTCAGCTATGGCGCTTCCGTGAATGGGCCAAAAACCAGGGTTCGTTCAGAAACATTTGCGGATCATTATAGCCAGGCCCGGCAATTTTATATCAGCCAAACCCCCATCGAGCAGAAGCATATTGGTGATGCGCTCATGTTTGAGCTAAGTAAAGTGGAGCGGGAGGAAATTCGGGAGCGGGTAGTCTCCCACTTGCTCAATATTGACGATGAACTAGCCAAGAGAGTGGCCCGGGGGCTAGGGCTTGATAAACTTCCTAAACCCGCCGATGCGGCTAAGCCTACGCAAAAAAATCTACCAGCTTCCGATAAACTCAGCATTATTAAAAATGGCCCGAAAAACTTTAAGGGACGTAAAATCGGTATATTAATGACCGATGGCGCGGCTGCGGATATTTTTTCTGAAATGGAAAAAGTAGCTAAATCAGAGGGTGCCCTTATTGAAGTCGTTGCCCCTCAAATTGGTGGCGTAAAGAATAGCAAAGGTAAAAAAATCAGCGCGGGACAAAAAATTGATGGTGGCCCTTCCGTACTCTATGATGCAGTAGTTATTTTAACCTCTAAGGAGGGTGCGGAAAATCTTGCCGGGTTCCCTCCGGCTAAGGATTTTGTCAGCGATGCCTTCGCTCATTGTAAATTCATAGGTTTTGTCAAAGACGCAAAAATGCTTTTGGAAGCGGCTGGCATTGCCGAAAAAGTGGATGAAGGCTGTGTCCTCATCGAGGATAAAAAGTCTGCGAATAACTTCATTAAGCGGTGCAGGGAAGTGCGGTTTTGGGAAAGAGAAAAAAACTTTTCCTAGCAGCGGTAATGGGATCATAATAAAAGCCTTTTTTGGAGTAGGAAACGCCAATTCCAGAACAAATATCCGTTGATTCGGGTATTTAAAATTCGCGTAAATGCTTGCCCAGTCGGGTGGGAATATAAGAGAGGAAGATATGAAGATATTATGAACGCCCCACCCGAACATCCAGCTCAAATCTCCGGAGACCACGGTAGTTGTCAAACCCTTTCCCGGCGCCGGTTTATGACCGTGAGTGTCGCCAGTTTTGGCCTGGTGGGTCTGGGAGTCATTAGCTTGGCGGGGGAGGGCCGGGCAACGGAAATAGAGAAGCCTTTCAATAGGGAAAGGGCGACCCAATGGATGCGGCGCGCGATTGAACTGAGCAGAAAAGCCATGGAACTGGGCGATGGTTTTCCCTTTGGCTCGGTGATCGCCAAGGAGGGGGAAATCGTTGGTGAAGGGTGGAATCGATCCTGGGTCAACAGGGACCCGTCCGCCCATGCAGAAATCGAAGCGATCCGTGATGCCTGCAAGCGACTGGATACACTAAGCCTAGAGGGTTGCGATGTCTACGCCAGCGCCCAGCCGTGCCCCATGTGTATTGCCGCCATCTACTGGGCGGGCGCGGATCGGATATTCTTTGGTAACAACGACCGAGACATTGCCGCCCTCGATCCAAATCTCGATGCCACCTTCATCTATCAGGCTTTGACTAAGCCAGCAGAACGACGTCCGGTGACGGAACGGGAGTTATTACGTGAGGAAGCGATGGAGGTCTTTCGTGATTATGCCGCCATTAAAAAACAGTCCACCTAGCGTGGATTCTATGGACAGCGTTAAATTACCGGCTTAGCGATGGAGGCCCCGTCATTCATCTACCTGATTTGTTTTATAGTAATTGCGGGGAAATTCCACAACAAATCTTGTCCCCTGGCCTACCTCAGAGTCGAGGGAAATGCCTGCATCCAATAGATCGCATAGCCGCTTTACAATAGTCAAACCGATTCCTTCGCCAGCGTATGCATGATCCGGATTAATACTAGAAGATGAGTGATCCACGCTAACGCCAAGCGCGGAGTCAGGGTGATTCAGCTCCTGGGCCACTGGCGAGCCAAGCACTGCCTGTATTCCCGGCCCCGTATCGCTAACATCCATTAGCCATCGTTCAGATTCTAGCCTCCAGGACATATGAACCTCACCGCTAGAGGTATGTTTCAAAGCATTAATCAACAGATTTTGAGCGATACGCCGGACTTTTTCTGGATCGGTTCGCACCCACATTTCCGCGGGACCCTCGGTGCTTAACCGTAAGTCTTTTTGTAGGGCTACTGCCCGGTATTCTGCCGCTAGTTGCTGAAGCACATCGGTAATGTTAACCGAAAGTAGCTTAACTTCGTCCGCGCCTGATTCCAACCGGGATAGTTCAAGCAGCGAGTCCAGCATCTCTTTTACTGAATTTATACCCGCATTGAGAATGTCTAGTATGTGAGTAAAGGACTCATGGGGTTTTTTAGTAATATTGAGGATAGCCGAGGCGCCTTCAATAGCCGACAATCCTCCCCGTATATCGTGTGTTGCTTCCCGTAACAATTTGCCCCGAGCCTCGGTCAATCGCTCAAATTGAGCTCTTGCTAGTTCTAGATCTTGGGTCAGGGCTGCCGCTTCGGCCTGGCGAAGGCCGTCAAAACGCCGTACGCTGTGACTGGTTGCTTCGATCATGAAATCCGCCATCCGCTCCAAGGCTTTGATCCTATCGGCGGTGGCATGGGGGTAGTGGACTTGAAAGAAGGTTTCGATGGTAGTGATCAGCACCTGATTCAAGTGACCCCAGTCCCTAATCAGTTCCTTGAGACTGAAGCCCTGCTTCCAGCGGTGATGCCCATGTTTGGCAACCTCGCATTTTACCCTCCCTGAGGAGGCTGGTTTATTTTCGCACTTCAATATTCGGCATAATTCATCCATGGCGGCGGGGATATTATTGCGGAATTCAGTATAGGTAAGTTTGGCCGCCGCGCCCAGCGCCGCATCCTCCTTGCAGGCTTCCATCCATCGCTTGAAGATCGTTTTTTGCTCGCTATTCAAGTAGCGGCTTAACTCTGAAAGAATGTGGTCCATTTAAAAGCCCATGGTTGTAAAGGCGCGGAAATAATGTATCCATTCACGCCGATAGCTTTTTCTATTTTTGGAGGAAAATTTTAAAACCAGGATTATCCTATAAAAAGGAAGTGTCTTACAGTAAACGTCGCAAGCAGTCCAAATAGGTTTCTTCCGAGGGGGGGCTCCCACTACTTTGGGCTTGCCAGAGCATTTGGGCCAAGCATTCCATCATCCGATGCTCGGCTTGGTGGAGATCGGGGGAGCGGGCGACAAGCATTTGGTAGGTTTTCCGAATGCCGGGAGGACGATCCACCTGAATTTGCTCCTGAAGCGAGATATGTAAGGCCATGTGTAAAAAAGGATTTTCTTGTCCATTTTGACTAGAAAACTCTTGTTGTAAGGACTCCTCGTGGTCGAGGAAAGGATGATATTCTGGGTGCTGATCAATGACTTTTTCCATCAGCGCCTCCAGGGGAGAGAGGGGTTCTTTCGCCCGCTGTTTTTTCCGTACTTCCAGGAAGACTTGCCGCATCTGTTGCCGATCTTGACTATACATGGCTGCTTAGCTCGCTGTTTTTTTTAATCCACGGGATTTTTCCTTTGCTATCTTTGAATAATAGTCACACAAATCGTTGATCAAACATTCCTGGCAGCGGGGATTGCGGGCGGTGCATACGTAGCGGCCATGGAGAATGAGCCAGTGATGGGCGTCGTGCAGAAATTCATCGGGGACCACGCGGGTTAGGGTATCCTCCACTTGGCGCGGTGTTTTACCGGAGGCCAGGCCGATGCGGTTAGCCACCCGGAAAATGTGGGTGTCCACGGCAATGGTGGGTTGGCCAAAAGCGGTGTTAAGCATGACATTCGCGGTTTTTCGTCCCACTCCGGCTAGGGCTTCTAAGGCAACCCGATCACTAGGCACTTGGCCACCATGCTGTTCGAGTAAAAGACGACACGTTTGGAGAATATTTTTGGCTTTGCTGTTAAACAGGCCAATAGTTTTAATGTAATGCTTTAAGCCTTCTTCTCCCAGATCCAGAATCGCTTGGGGAGTATTAGCTACTGGAAAAAGCTGAGCGGTGGCCTTATTGACCCCTTTATCGGTGGCTTGGGCGGACAAGATGACCGCAATAAGGAGTTCAAAGGGAGTTTGGTGCTTCAACTCCGTAGTAGGTTTGGGATTGGCCGCCTGAAAGCGGGAGAATATTTCCTGGATTTCTGCGTTTTTTTTCATGCTGGGGCGGGCATTTTTAAATGCGCTCGGGCAAGACATCTATTGGTTTGGTGGCATAGCTTTTTTGGACAGCGGTCCGTTGGGCTAGGCGGCGGTCAATCATATTTTTCAGGGCGATCAACAGTCCGAGGCCAATAAAAGCCCCTGGTGGCAGGATGGCTAGCAAAAAACCCCGATAGTCTTCTACGAGGGTCAGTTTCAGATCCCGGGCGGCTTCGCCGAACATGAGATGGGCTTGATCCAGCAAGGTGCCCTGGCCCAGCGCTTCCCGCAGCCCGCCCAGGAGCATCAACACCAGGGTAAAGCCCAGGCCCATCATGAGACCATCGGTAAAGGCCCGTCCCACCTTTTGCCGGGAAGCGAAGGCTTCAGCGCGGCCGATAATAGCGCAATTGGTTACGATAAGCGGAATAAAAATGCCTAAAACTTTATATAAATCGTAAAAATAGGCATTCATCAACAGCTCGATAGTGGTAACGATGGAGGCGATGATCAGCACGAATACAGGCAGGCGCACTTCCTTGGGAACCCAGTGGCGGATGAGAGCCACCAGGCTGTTGGAGGCTACTAGGGTCAGCAAGGTAGCCAGACCCAGACCCAGACCGTTGATCACGGTTCCGGTGACTGCCAGCAGGGGACAGAGGCCCAGCAACTGCACTAAGGCGACATTGTTATTCCATAAACCGGCGCGGCTGATTTGGCTGTAGCTAACGGGGGGGGGTGCCATTTAAGTTTTTCTCCTTCTCTGCAAAGAGCCTATCCCGATGGTTCTTAAAATATCTCAGGGTGTTACGGACAGTTTTGACGATGGTCCGGGGTGTGATAGTAGCTCCGGTAAACTGATCGAAGATGCCGCCATCCCGCTTGACTTGCCACTTCGATTCCGGGGGAGCGCCGAGAGAGAGGCCAGTAAAGCCTAAAATCCACGAGGATTTTTCTTCCTCGATTTCATCTCCCAGCCCAGGGGTTTCTTTATGGGAAACGACCCGTACTCCTGTCAGACTCCCATCGTAGCGGATTCCCACCAGCAGCTTAATTGCTCCATTATAACCTTCCGGCGCCACGGCCGTGAGAATTACAGCCACTGGTCGGCCGTCTTGGCGGGCCCGGTAAGCCAGCAAAGGTTCTTCCGTTCCCAGCAGAGCCGGGGCTGTTATAGGGAGTGTATCTTCTAGAATGGGATTATTGTAGGCCGCCGGGGGCAGGACCGCCGCAATAGCCTGCTGTAAAGCTGCCCGTTCATTGGCGGCGATTTGCTCTTGGGTAAATGTTTCCGTCATTGCCACGATGCCAGTTCCGGCTACCGCGAATAGGCCGAGCAGCAGGCCGGCGCGGAGCATAGCGCTATTTCCCTTCACTTTAATGACGGTTATGGCCAAAGACCCGGGGCGGGGTGTAATAATCAATAAGGGGAACGGTCATATTCATGAGCAGCACCGCAAAGGCGACGCCATCCGGGTAACCGCCCCAGGTGCGAATGATATAGGTCAGACAGCCGACTCCCGCTCCGTAAAACAAACGGCCCCTGGGAGTAGCGGCGGCGGTGACTGGATCCGTAGCGATAAAAAAGGCGCCTAGCAAAACGCCGCCGCTAACCAGGTGAAAGAGAGCAGAGGGATAGCCGGCAGGATTCAGCCATTGGAAGCAGAGGGCCAAGATTAGCAGGCTGCCTAGCATGGCAAGGGGAATATGCCAGCTGATCACCCGCTTATAGAGAAGCCAAAGCCCCCCGAGGAGAAAGCCGGCGTTGATCCACTCCCAGCCCTGGCCTCCTACGATGCCAAACAAGGGCTGGACACGGATTTCCGCCATGGGTTGGCCGAGCCCCAGCTGAGTTTTGGCATAATCTAGGGGCGTGGCCCCGGAGAGGGCGTCAATTGTCATTCCTTGGACGGCGGTGGCGCCAGTAAAGACTAATTCCAGGCTTTCCTGTAATCCCACCGTGTGAGTTGCTAACTCCCGCGCTGGTAACCAGGCAGTCATTTCCTTGGGAAAGGAGATCAGCAGCAGCACGTAGCCCACCATGGCGGGATTGAAGGGATTATAGCCTAATCCTCCATAAAGATGCTTGGCGAAAATAAGAGCGAAAGCAGCGCCAATAACAGGTACCCACCAGGGCGCAAGGGGGGGGAGGCAGAGGGCTAGCAGTACAGCGGTCACTACCGCGCTGCCATCGGTCAAAAAAAGGCCGAGAGGTTGCCCTCGGGCTCTCAACATGAGGGCCTCGCTAGCCAAAGCGGTAGTGACGGCAAGGGCAATGTTGATGAGTACGCCGTAACCAAAATACCAGCTATAGGCGGCGATGCCTGGCAGCAAGGCCAGAATGACCTGGAACATAAGCTGAGAGACGCCGTTTTTCTGGTGGAGATGGGGCGAGCTAAAGAGCGAAAATTGCATGGATAAAGATGGATACGTGAGGTTACCGGAGGTGCTATGGTGAAGAAAAGGGTTCGTCTTCCGCCGTTTTTTGGGCGGCGCGTTTAGCCTGGGATCGCTCTACCGCCGCTTGAATGGCAGCCTGCTTCTCCGCCTTGCTGGCCGAGGGAGTGACAGGGGCCTTTCTGGCTCGTTGCCGGGCCGCTTTTTGTTGCTGCTCCCGTGCTAGCCGTTGCTGCCGGAATTCATGGCGCTGGCGGGCCAGGTCGGCCTTTTCTCGCTCTTGTTCCTGGGTCCAGATCTCGCTTTTAGCATAACGGTAATACTGGACCAAGGGAATGTGGCTAGGACAGACGTAGGCGCAGCAACCGCATTCAATGCAATCAAAAAGGTGATAGTCTTGGGTTTTATCTAACTCTTTGGCTCGGGCATGCCAATAGAGTTGTTGGGGAAGCAGTCCTACAGGACAGGCTTCCACGCAAGCACCGCAGCGAATACAAGGCATGGCCGGGGGTTGCCGGGTGTCTTCATGGAGCCCCGCTAATAGGCAGTTGGTAGTTTTGATAACTGGCGCCCCGTCATCGTGGAGAGTAAAACCCATCATGGGGCCGCCCATGATGAGGCGGTCAATGCTTTGAATATTCGCACCTTGTTGCGCTAATAGATGGCGAATGGGCGTGCCCAGCAAAACTTCTAAATTACCGGGGTGGGCCACAGCCTTGCCGGCCACGGTCATGATCCGGGAGAGAAGGGGTTCACCCCGGTGAATAGCCCGGTAAACAGCCGCCGCGGTGCCTACGTTGTGGCAAACGACGCCGATATCAATAGGCAGGCCATTGCTGGGGACTTCCTGCCCAGTCAAAACCTTAATGAGCTGTTTCTCGCCTCCGGCGGGGTAGCGGGTTGGAATCGGCACCACCTCGATCCCCTCGGCCGCAGCGGCAGCAAGAACTGTACAGGCTTCAGGTTTATCGTCCTCAATGCCAATCAGGCAATGGTAGGCATTGAGGGCATGAGCCATGATGGCGGCCCCCTGGATAATCTCCTCGGCCCGCTCCCGCATAAGCGCTTCATCGCAGGTGATATAAGGCTCACACTCGGCGCCGTTGAGAATTAATGTCTTGACCTTGGGTTGGGGACCGGGATTGAGCTTGATAAAGGTGGGAAAACCAGCCCCCCCCAGTCCCACGATCCCCGCCTGGCGAATCAGGTTACGTAGATGGCTAGGATCAATCTGTCGATAGTTTTCCACCGGATGGCGTTCGCCCCAGGCGTCCTTGCCATCGGTTTCGATGACAATGCAAGGAGCGCTGAGACCGGAAGGATGGGGAATTGGCCGGTTCTCTAACGCTACTACTTGGCCGGAGCTGGAAGCATGTACCGGGGCGCTGAGATAGCCTTGAGCCGTGGCGATCACTTGACCCTTCAGTACCTGATCACCAATGCTAACCATAGGTTCCGCCGCTTCACCAATGTGCTGTTGCAGAGGCAGTACCAGTCGTTTTGGCAGGGCGGCCTGAACGATGGGCATTGGCGTGGAGGGGTTTTTATGGCCAGGAAGTTTCAGGCCACCGGAGAATGACCATAGCCGGCGAGTTTTCATAAAGATCGTTCTTCCTGAAAGCAAATGGCTTCTGGCAGGCGCGGTTTATCGATCCCTTCTATTTGTTTGTGGGCAGCAATAGGCAATGGAGGGTGGGTAGTTTCAGGGAAGGGCCACTTCCAGGTCCCCGGTTCAGGAGCAACGGGAACCATCTCAATGCAATCCACGGGGCAGGGAGCGACGCACAGTTCACAGCCGGTGCATTCCGCCGTAATGACGGTATGAAGTTGTTTGGGCGCGCCCAGAATGGCGTCTACCGGGCAGGCCTGAATACAGAGGGTGCAGCCAATACAGCGGTTCTCATCAATGACTGCTAGGGCTTTGAGTTTTTCCTGCCGCTCCGGGTCTAGAGGCTTGGGCTCTTGTCCTAGTAGATCCGCTAGGGCAAGGATGGTTGCCTCTCCTCCTGGTGGGCAGCGGTTGATATCCGCTTCATCGGCGGCAATGGCTTGGGCGTAGGGACGGCAGCCAGGGTAACCACACTGACCGCACTGGGTTTGGGGCAAGAGCGCATCGATTTGTTCTACTACCGGATCGCCATCCACCTTAAAACGCAAGTTGGCGTATCCCAACAGAAGGCCAAACAATGCCGCTAAGGCGGACAGCGCCAAAATTGCAACCAGCATGGGATTATCCTTTCAGTACGGTATAAAATCTGAATACGGTAGTATTGATAACAGGTCAAGATGTTCGCATAAGCAGTGGGGGTGAGGATACGTATGTACGCTAAACAAGAGCGTATAATGCTCCCCCGCTAGCTTACTGGTTAGATTACCAATTTAAGCGTTTTCTGTCGTAGCATCAAGCCCGCCTCGAGCGTTTAGTATGGTTAGGGGGCACCAGAAGAGTATCCGGTTCAAGTATCCTTACGGTTTTCCTGAGAGTATTGGGGCAGCAGTGAGCGGAAAGTATTTTTGCTTAAAATTTAAAATGACCATATTTGGGGAGCGATAAAAACGGTCATACTCCATACTAAGAAATTAAGAGGAAGGCCGATACGAAGGTAATCGGTAAAATGATAGCCGCCAGGGCCATACACCATTAAATTAGTTTGATAGCCTATCGGGGTTGCAAAGCTGGCCGAGGCAGCGACCATGATGGAAATGGCAAAGGGCGTGAAATTAACCCCAAGGCTATCGGCGGCCGCCAAGGCAATAGGGAACATGAGTACGGCGGCGGCATTGTTGGTGATGAGTTCCGTCATGAGGGCGGTGAGAAAATGCACTGCGGCAAGCACTCCCCACGGGTTATCGCCAATAAGTTTTAGTACGATATGAGCAATATGTGCAGCGGCGCCGGTATTTTGCAATGCTTGGCCAAGGGCAAGGGAGGCTGCGATGACGATAAGCACCTGCCAATCTACGCTGCGGCGTGCGGTTGCGATTTGAAGGCAGCCCGTTGCAAGCATGAGGCCGGCGGCGGTAAGAGCGGCCTCTAGCAAGCTAAGCCATTGTAAAGTAACGACTATTACCATAAGTGCCAGGACGATAAGGGCTATCCAGGCCCGGTCATGACGGGGCGGGTTGGAGTCGGCAACTTCACTGACTAGGAAAAAATCCCGTGAGTTGCGTTGCTGCTCTAAAAAGGAAGGGCGAGTTTCTAGAAGCAGCGTATCCCCAGGCTGCAGGATGATATCGCCAATCTTGCCTCTTATTCTTTCCCCATTACGAGCCGCGGCAATGACGACTGCATTATAGACACTGCGGAATTGGCCTGCGCGGATAGTGGTTCCAATCAAGCGGCAGGTATTGGACACTACCGCCTCAATCAGGCAGCGTTCGGCACGGGGTGAATCGAGTTTGAACACCTGCTCAGTTGCGGGCATTAACCCGCGAATCTTTTGTAGATCTTTGACCGTATCAATAATTCCCACAAAGACTAATCGATCATGGGGCTGGAGCTTCTCGTTGGGCCGTACTGCTGGGATTATCTGATTTTGACGGTTGATTTCGACGAGGTACATGCCCGGCAAATTACGTAGGCCCGCGTCCTCAATCGTCCGCCCCACGAGGGGGCTGTTGGGCTGGAGCAGCATTTCTAGGGTATATTCCCGCGGATCGTTCCAGTGGCTGAAGACGGGCTTCCGATCAGGGAGTAGCCAACGTCCGAATAGGAGTACATAAATAATTCCTATTATTGCAACGGGCAGTCCCACCCAAGCAATGGCAAATAAGCCTAGTTCTGCCTGCCCGGTTTGCTCGATTAACAGGCTATTAACGACTAAATTAGTACTGGTGCCGATGAGGGTGCAAGTTCCTCCTAAAATAGCCGCATAACTTAGGGGAATCATTAGTTTTGAGGTGGAGAGACGATGCCGGCGGGCAAAATCGGTGATGGCTGGGATGAGCATGGCCACCACGGGGGTATTGTTCATAAAAGCGCTTATGGCAACGGTGGGCCCCATAATCCGGGCTTGCAGCCGAACTAACGAACGTCCATTGCCCAATAGGTGGTGAGCCAGCCAATCGATACTGCCGGTTTCACGCAGGCCCACGGCGACGATAAATAATACCCCTACCGTCGCCATTGCGGGATTGGATAGACCGGCTAATGCTTCTTCAGGGGTAAGCACGCCACTGAATAACAGCAAGGTTACTCCACCGACCACAATAACGTCAGGAGGTTTGCGGGTGAATATTAATAGTCCCAGGATAAGGACGATAACGCCTAGGGTCAGCCACGCTTCAGGACTCATTGATTTAAAACCGCCAGAGGTAGGGGGTACGTTGGCTGTTTAAATAGTGCCAGGTAGGCATTTTTCTAGTGTTTTATTCATCATCCCGTAAAGTTTCTAGATGTAGTAATTTTCCATTCTCGTCCACCTTGAGGTGAAAGAGAATAGGATGACAACAAAGGGTACAATCCTCATAGTAAGTTTGATTTCCAGCTGAACAGTCTGCCACGGTTTCAAATCTGGTCCCACAGTAGGGGCAAAGGACGGTTACTGGTTCAGTCATAGGGAGTTCTTAAAATTTAATGAATACTAAATTACTAGGACTACTCAGTAGTCCGGCTAAATCCGGGCTCGGATTATACTAACAGCCCATTATTTTACCAAACAGGGCGTAAAGCATTGCCCACTCGGGGGGGTGATACCTGCCTGCAGCAGGCAGGTAAGCGCGGACCGGTCAGCGGTGCTAGGTTGCTAGGGCCATCAACCCCTGATACATTTCCAGTGTGACAAAGCGGGCCTATTAAAGAGCGGTTCTACCCCACCCCTGAGCAGGCTGAGCTCTTAGCGATGCCATCCATAAAGCGACCCGCACGCTGGTCAACGAAAACCAAGTGCTGTGTCTCGAGTCGCTCAATATCACCGGCCTGCTCAAGAACCGGCCTCTGGCCAAGGCCATCAGCGATGCGGGCTGGGGTGAGTTCGTGCGCCAGCTTGGCTACAAGGCCGAGTGGGCGGGACGGCAACTGGTGAAAGTGAGCCGGTGGCTGCCGAGCAGCAAGATATGCCACGGCTGTGAGCACAAGGTCGAGAGGCTGGCGCTCTCGCAGCGCTGCTGGCACTGCGCGAGCTGCGGCCAGGTCATTGACCGCGATATCAATGCAGCCAGAAATATCCGAACCGCCGGTCAGGGAGTTGCCTGAGAGGATTAAGAAACAGTTAAAAAGAATTGCAGAACGTTCTCAGGCTTCTCCCAAGTAGTGATGAGCCGCTTAGTGAAGGGAGGTTTAAGAGGCCAAATGCTTTTCTCGCGGTCCGTCAGGTGGCGGTATTTTCCCTGGAGATTGTCGGTAAGGACTGTCCCGGATTAAGCAGCCAAGATCTGCGTGGGGCATTCGCTGCCTTGGCCGCAGGTGCTGATGTGGTTTTAGGACCCGCTGAGGATGGTGGTTATGTCCTTATCGGAGTACGCTGCTGTAGCTGGCAGTTATTCTCTGGGATATGCTGGGGAAGCGATCAGATGCTACAGTAGACGCAAACCCGCTTGCAAATGCTCAATTGGCAGGGGAAGGAATTAGCGCCGCGATGGGATGGGGATCGTCCTGGCGATCTGGAAAGGATAAAACAGGTATACTCTGGTCTCCTAGTTATATAAGGTGTGGAGTAATATCCCTGCAAGATTTTTCTGAAGACGTAAAGGCGGCGAGTTGATATTAACGCAGTTCTTTATACCCTTTCTCCTTTAATTTGTGGCAATATGTGCGATTGCTGGAGAGGATCTTTCCCGGTCCGGTTTCAAGATGACGAATGTTTCAAGGGAGAATATATGAAGTATAGAAATGTTTTTGGCCTTGTTTTTCTCTTGCTCGGCTGCGTTTTTATAAGTGCTGCGGCGTATGCGGAGCCTGTCGTTAAAGACCGCTCGGATATTGCCGGAACCTGGGCATTAGAAATGACTGCGCCAAAGAAAGATGGGAAAAATAGCAATAAAGAAGTATCAACCTGGGATTTTCATGCTGATGGAACAGTGGTGATTTCGGGCTACAATAAATTTCTTAAAAAAGATACCGAGTTTACTAAATCGTATGAAATTGTTGAGGACTCCGTGATTCATATCAAAGATAATTTAGGAACGAATAAATACCGGGTAGTCGAAAAAGGCAATAGTGATATGATTCTCAAAGGGCCTTACGGGTACTATTTTTTCGAGAAGAATTAGAGGTTAATTAAGGGTGAATTTTTTTATTGCTGATGCCTGGGCCCAGGGTGGCCCACCGCCAGGAGCGCCTGGAGATTTCTGGGTACCCTTGCTCATATTTTCCACCATTTTCCTCGTTTATTATTTACTTGCAATACGGCCACGGTTAAAGCGTCATAAAGAGCGCCTTCGTATGCTGGCATCCGTGAATAAAGGCGATGAGATCATCACTAACGGAGGCTTATTAGGACGGATTCTCCAAGTAGGTGATAATTTTCTACTGTTAGAATTATCGGAAGGAATGGAAGTTAAAGTTGAAAAAAGCGCGGTATCTAGAGTGGTCCCCAAGGGGACGGCAAAGAGTTTATAGCCCATCCAGAAAAAGGCCCGCCAAGTAAATGGTGGGCCTACATTGTTGCACTCCATAAAATGAGTATTAAATCCGATAAGTGGATTCGTTACATGGCGCAAGCACACGGCATAATAGAGCCCTTCGAGCCGCGTCAGATCCGGGAAGCCAATAATGCCCGCATTATTTCTTATGGCACTTCAAGTTATGGCTATGATATTCGGTGTTCTAATGAGTTTAAGATTTTTACCAATATCAACTCGGCTGTTGTAGATCCTAAGAATTTTGACGCTAGCAGTTTTGTGGATGTGCAGTCCGATGTTTGCATTATTCCCCCTAATTCTTTTGCATTAGCGCGAACAGTTGAATATTTTCGCATTCCCCGTAGCGTGCTTACCATTTGCTTGGGGAAATCGACTTATGCCCGTTGCGGGATCATTGTTAACATTACCCCTTTGGAACCAGAGTGGGAAGGGCACGTGACCTTGGAATTTTCCAATACAACTCCTCTACCAGCTAAAGTTTACGCTAACGAAGGAGTCGCTCAGGTGGTATTTTTCGAGTCGGATGAGCTTTGCGAGACCTCATATCGGGATCGTAGCGGCAAATACCAGGGCCAAACTGGCGTTACGCTTCCAAAGGCTTAATCCAAACAATTTGTTCGCCTTCAAGGCGTATTTTTTTCTCCGCAAAAGCCCGTATTGCCTTAGGATAAATTCGATGTTCCTCTCGCAAGATTCGTGCGGCTAAGGTTTCAGCGGTATCTTCAGGGTAGACTGGAATTCGGGCTTGCAAGATAATTGGGCCTCCATCGACTTTATCGGTGACGAAATGGACGCTGGCGCCGTGTTCCCTCATTCCTGCTAGGAGTACGCGACGGTGGGTATCTAAGCCAGGAAAATTCGGCAAAAGAGACGGGTGAATGTTGATCAGATGTCCCTGATAGTGACGGACAAACTCACTGGTTAAGATGCGCATAAAGCCGGCGAGTACCACTAATTTAGGCGTGTAGCTGTCAATTATCTTCATCAAGGCCCTGTCAAAAGTTTCCCGGTTAGGATAATGGCGATGATCAAGAACTTGGGTTTCGATCCCTGCGCGGTGGGCCCGTTCGAGACCCTGCGCTTGGGCGTTGTTACTGATAACGGCGCGGATTTCTACTGGTAATTGCCCAGTTTGAGATTGATCGAGAATAGCTTGGAGATTGCTGCCCCGTCCAGAAATGAGAACCACGATGGGTAAGCGTTGGGTAGAGGTCACAAGGGGTTCCCCGTGTTAAAGGCTACTCTCTGCCCATCACTTGTTTGAGGAACAATTCGTCCTATCAACCAGGCGGATTCGCCCCTGTCTTTTAAAAATTCTAGGGCTTGTTCAGTATCTGCTTGATCTACGCAGACCACCATGCCAATTCCGCAATTAAAAGTACGATAGAGCTCCTGCTCAGAGAGATTACCTTCTCTTTGCAGCCAATCGAAAATAGGCAGGCGTGGCCAGCGGGACGTATCGATTTCAGCGCTAAGCATTGGGGGGAGCACCCGGGGTAAATTTTCTGGCAACCCGCCCCCAGTGATATGGGCTAAGGCATGTATTTCAATAACTTCCAGCAGCTGTAGCAGGGGTTTGACGTAGATGCGGGTAGGGGTCAACAAGGCATCGCCTAGGGTCTGGTCCGCCAAGGGGCTATTTAGTGAGTAGCGGCTGCGTTCCAGAATTTTGCGGATCAGAGAATAGCCGTTGGCGTGAGGCCCGGAAGAGGCGATTCCAATAAGATGATCGCCAGCCTGTACCTGACTCCCATCAATAAGACGTTCCTTTTCTACTACCCCGACACAAAAACCGGCAAGGTCATAATCACCTGCTTGGTAAATTCCTGGCATCTCCGCCGTCTCTCCACCCACTAGTGCTACCCCGGCCAATTCGCAGCCATGGGCAATGCCTTCGATGATTTCGGCGGCAATATCAACTTCTAATCGGCCTGTAGCGTAATAATCCAGAAAAAATAACGGTTCGGCTCCCTGGACAATGATGTCGTTGGCGCACATGGCAACCAGATCGATCCCAATGCTATCGTGACGATTGAGCTGAATAGCAAGTTTGAGTTTTGTACCCACGCCATCGGTGCCCGCCACCAGTACGGGATGCTGGTAACGATGGATGGGTAGCTCGAATAAGCTGCCGAATCCTCCTAGGCTAGTTAATACGCCAGGGCGGGTGGTTCTATTCGCAGCAGGTTTTATCCGCTGGATAAGTTGATTACCGGCATCGATATCAACCCCAGCGTCGCGGTAGCTTAAAGGTGAATGAGAAGAGGGAGGCAGTTTCTTTTTACTCATAAATTCTTAGGCGCGGGACTGCCGACTTTAGGTGTCAGAGGAAGCGCCCTTGTCCTCCAAGTATTAAAAGTTAAAAAACGACAATCGGCAGGCTTAGCGTTCTGGCAGAGCCTTCTTCCGCTTGCCACCGCGTGTAAACTGATGCGGTCTTTCAAACATCCCCCTACATAAGCCAGCCCCCATTTTGGATGTTTCACTAAACTGCCACGCTTAAATCCATGGCTGAGCGTGCCGCCGTAGGGCTTACGAATACCGCCTTTTGAAAATTGCAGCCGATGCAATTGGCGGCGATGAAAGCGCAGCGGCGTGATGCATAGCAGTTGTTTGTTGTCAGGATACGTATGTCCACCTGTCCACCCATTCGCCAGCACCCAACTATCCACGCAATGAGCTTCAAAAACTTCCGCCATCTTTCGCTTCGTCTTTTTAAGCCCAATCCCATCCCGGAGCTCCTTGGTCTCGTAACCCTGCTTGGTTTCCACCTGTGCTATCGTCTTCAGTTCGTCGTAAAACCATTGAAGGAGTACAGGGATGTACGACGCCCCCCTAGCGACGATGCGAAGTGAAACGGCGCACGGAACGCGAGGGCCGCATTACTTTCGTTTCGCCATGGATTCGCGTTTTGCGTCATTGGCCAGCACCGTCTCGACCAAATTCGATAGCGTTCTGTTTTCCCCCTTAGCCAACGCTTGAAGTTGATTTTTGAGCTCAGAATCGATACGAACATTGAGTAACTCCCTAGCCATTTGATAGCACCATACAATGGTTGTACAGTTGACGTATGATAATACAATGCGCCTATAAGTTCAGGTTTTACCCAACGCCCACGCAAAAGCGGCAATTGGCCCTTGAGTTTGGCCATGCCCGTTATGTGTGGAATTGGGCCTTGGAAACCCGAACGAAGGCGTATCAAGCGCAGGGGGAGTCGTCGAATACTATAAGTCTTAGTCGCCAATTGACGGCACTGAAAAAGACGCAATGCCCCTGGTTGAGCGAAGCCACCGCTAGTTGCCATACCCAAAAGCTCAGGGACCAAGATACGGCCTTCAGGAACTTTTTCGCAGGTCGAGCGAAGTATCCCCGCTTTAAGAAGCGCCACCACACGCAATCGGTACGCTATCAGTTGGACCAACGCCATGTGGCGAAGAACTTCAACGCTGAAAGCAAGCTGTTGAAGCTGCCCAAGCTTGGCAGAGTTAAGTTGAGATGGTCCCGTGGTATCGAGGGCATCCCCAAGATGGTCACGGTCAGCCAAGCCCCGGCGGGCCGTTACTTCGTTAGCCTGACCTGCGAGGTGGAGATTCTCCCCTTGCCTGTGCGAAGGAACGCTATCGGCGTGGATGTGGGGGTTAAGGATGTGGTCATTACTTCCGAAGGCTGGAAGTCGGGTGCGCCCAAATACACCTATCACTATGCCCGGCAATTGAAAATGGCCCAGCGTCGTTTGAGCAAGAAGTGTAAGGGCTCTCACCGGAGGCGCAGGCAACAAGTGCGCGTTGCCCGAATCCATGCCCGGATTAAGGACAGCCGCCGGGATTTTTTGCACCAAATTTCCTCCACGCTCATCCACGAGAACCCAGTGATCTGCCTGGAGGATTTGAATATCCAAGGGATGCTGCGAAACCGCCGCCTGAGCAAAGCCGTTGCCGATTGCGGGCTGTATGAGCTCAGACGGCAAATGGAGTACAAGGCCGCCTGGTATGGCCGTGATGTGTTGATCGCGGACCGCTGGGCACCCACCAGTAAAACCTGATCGGCGTGTGGGACTGTTCATGATAGGGATATCAATGCGGCCAAGAATGTTTTGTTTTTTGGTACGGCGGGGAGCGCCGGAACCTCTAAAGCGCGTGGAGCGGTAAAACCCCCAAGGGCCATGGCCTAGCCACCGCCCGAGGACTGCTGAGAAACGCGAATTCTCCAGACTAACAAGGTGAGGTGGGACCGAACCGCAGTCAGTCATGGCGAAACTCCAAGCTGAGTCCTTATACATGATAAACTAACAATATGAAGCAAGTTGCTTTGGCGATAGTGATATTTTATGTGCTGCCATTAGAGGTTCAAGCGATAGGAGCGGTGGATCTTTATGAAGCCCAGGTGCCTGTAAGTAATCAAACCCCCGAGGAGCAGGCGAGGGCGGTGAAAGAGGCTTTTCAAAAGGTGTTATTGAAAGTGATGGGAAACCGGCGTACCTTGGCTCGCGCACCCCTTGCCTTGTTGCTTGAGAAGTCCTCCAGTTTGGTTCAGAAATTTCGCTATAATGCTTCTGATGAGGAAAACGGTGCGGCGACCTTTTGGGTTCGTTTTGACCCACTGGGTGTAGAGCAATTGTTACGGCAGAAAGCGCTGCCCGTATGGGGCCAGGTCCGTCCTATTTTATTGTTATGGGTTGCGATTGAAGAAGGCAGGCACCGCTATTTGGTAGATGCAGACGGCAATTTGCCTGCTGCCGAAATCCTGGAAGAGCAAGCAGGAGTACGGGGGATGCCCGTGATTTTACCTCTTTGGGATTTAGAGGATCGATCCCAGCTGTCTTTCAGCGATATTTGGGGTAATTTCCCTGAGCCTATACTGGCTGCTTCCAAGCGCTATCCCGCTTCGGTACAGTTAGTGGGGCGTTTGTCGCGCCAGAGTGAGGATGATTGGCAGGCCCGTTGGACTCTTTACGGCGTTGATAAAGCGCGAGACTGGCGGGTTAATGGCGAGTTTGAACAGGTGTTGCGTGCTGGTATCGATAAATCAGTAGACACGATTGCTGCCCAGATAGTGCCGGCTACCGGGAATAATTCACTATCCTCGGTGCAGGTTAGGGTGACCGGAGTAACCTCGTTTATGGATTATGCTCGTCTCTTCTCTTATCTCAGCAGCCTTAGTCAAGTGATCACCATGGAGCCAGTACAATTATCCCGGGCAGAAGCAAAATTTAGGCTTGAATTGCGGGGAAAGGCCGAGGGGTTAGCCACTTCCATCCGCTTTGGGAGGGTTTTGGTGCGAGCAACGGAAGGTATGGGCACAAACATAGAGCCGAATCACATGGAATTGAATTATCGGCTATTACCTTAATCTTGAATAGTTATTTTGAATCTGGCTAGAAGGAAAGAAAACAGAAAGCAATGTCAACCTGGTCCTCATGGCTGATGGTGGAGGGGAGAGCGCCCTCCTGACTTGAGGCGAAGACTATAGCGGTATTATGCAAGTAAGAGATATCCCTAACCTTCTTACTGGAATACGCATCTTATTAGTGGTGCCGCTCATCTATGCGCTGCTGGAAGAAAACTATTTGCTTGCTTTATGGGTTATTTTTGTGGCGGGCATTTCCGACGGTTTAGATGGATTTCTTGCCAAGCATTATCATTGGCAGAGTAGACTTGGCTCAATCCTTGACCCTCTAGCCGATAAGTTGTTGTTAATATCGAGCTTTATCATGCTAGCTTGGCTGGGCCATCTGCCCTATTGGCTGATGTTGTTAGCTCTTGGCAGGGATTTGGCCATTGTGTTAGGCGGCATTAGCTATCATTTTTTTATTGGCCCTTTTGAAATGGAGCCCGTTCCACTCAGCAAGCTGAACACATTATGTCAAGTATTATTGGTTATGGCTGTTATAATCGCCCAGTTACCAGGATTGGACATTCTCCAATTAACGGATTGGCTTATCTATTTAGTGGCGCTTACTACTATTTTAAGCGGTATGCAATATATTTGGCATTGGGGAGGGCGGGCTTGGCGGTTGAACAGAACCCAAAAAACAAACGCTGAATCTCGCCGGCGACGGCCGCAAAGCACAAATCACGGGTGAGGGATTTCGCGCTTGGTTACTCAGCAACTTCCTCTGCCCATTGGGGATTCCGGTGCTCCCAGTTTTGAGAATTATTATCTCGCTGCGGCCAACCGCGAGTCTGTTGCAGCGGTAGAACGCTGCGGGCAAGGAAAAGGAGATCGTTTTCTTTGCCTCCGAGGACCTTCGGGGGTAGGAAAAACTCACTTATTGCTTGCTGCTTGTCAGATCGCGGCCCAAAAGGGTGAGCGGGTTGCTTATGTTCCCTTGAAACGGGCCGTTATCATGGCGCCCGAAATTCTGGGGGGATTGGAGGTTGCCGCCTTCGTTGCCATTGATGATATCGATCATATTGCCGGTTACCGTCATTGGGAAGAGTCCTTGCTTCACCTTTATAATCTCCTGCAGGAGGGGCGAGGCCGGCTCCTGCTGGCTTCCACCGATAAACCTAGTACGCTCCATTGGCTTTTGCCCGATCTCCGCTCCCGCTTAGGATGGGGGCTGGGTTATCAGCTCCAGCCCTTGGACGATCATCAAAAGCATGCCGCGTTACAATTCCAGGCCGCGAAAAGAGGCTTGGAGTTGCCAGATGAGGTAGCAGGTTTTTTATTACGCCATAGCGAGCGGGATATGCACTCTTTGAGCAGTATACTGGCACAGTTAGAGCGTGCCTCCATGGCGGCTCAGAGGCGGCTGACTGTTCCTTTTGTACGGCAAGTTTTAGACATATAACCCCGTTAACCACAATAGGGCTTTTCATTTTGTTGTTTCGAACCCCACCTCTGCGTTTAACGCTTCTTGTGCCAGGACTTGCTCAGGCGCTAGAAGCAAGAGCCATAGAGGGGGAGGGGGCGCGGCTACCTTTTCTGGAATGCATCATAGGACAGGCAGACGTAGAGGCGCTTACCACACCACTGTATGAAACTTTGCTCTTTGCTTTATTTGGCATTTCTCAATCAGGAACGATGGATGTTCCCTTGGCGCCACTAATGTATTCCTGGGATAAGGGGGGTGGCTCCCCTGAGCCGGGGTGGTGGTTACGGGCAGATCCCGTCTGTTTGCACCCTGATCGGGATCGGCTCGTGCTTTTTGGACCCTCTCACCTACAGTTGAGCAGAACTGAGTCCCAGTCCTTAGCAAAGAGGGTGGCGCCCTTATTTACTGAATATGGTTGGCAATTTCAGGCCCTAGAGCCAGATCGCTGGTATCTTCGGTTGCCCCAGCCGGAGCAGGTTACTTTTACCGCTTTGACTGCGCTCGAGGGAAAGTATATTGAGCCAGGACTTCCCTCGGGCCCCAATAGTTCCCGTTGGCGGACTCTGCTCAATGAAATCCAGATGCTCCTCCATGATTGCCCTATCAATCTCGAGCGAGAGAAGCAGGGGCTTCCGTTGGCGAATAGTGTATGGTTTTGGGGGGCGGGGGAAGCGCCATCATACCCCATTCCGCCTCTGTGGCGGCAGATTGGTTGGGACCACAATCCCCTTCTTCAAGCCTTGGCTGCTTATTGCGAGATTCCAGGCAGACCTGTGCCGGAAGGGGCTACAGTCTGGTTGGCACAAAATTCAACCATACCGGGTGACTATTTGGTGGGATTGGATTCTTTATTGCACACACCAGACTCTTTCCCTTGTGCTGGAGCTTTGCAAGCATTGGAAGAGAACTGGTTTAGCATTTTATACGCGGCCTTACGCAACAGACAGTTAGCCAGCTTAACCTTCTATCCGATGAATGGGTATCGCTATCATTTAACTTGGCAGCGAAGCTGGCGTTTATGGCGGCGTCCGCGCTCTCTTATAAAAAGCGTGGGGGGTTAAGTCCCTACAAATAAAAATTCAAGTACTAAACGATTATTAATGGCGGAGAAAGTTCTCAAACAGCGGCCTGTTAACGAGCTTGAATGGCCAGAGGCAATCCATCCGATATTACGCCGGGTGTATGGCGCGCGAGGGATCAAGGCTCCAGATGAGCTCGACTATACCCTGGAGCGTTTACCTTCTCCATGGTTGCTGAGCAATATCAAAATGGCAGTGACCTTATTAATGGAAGCCCTCGTACGGGATTGGCGGATTCTGGTGGTCGCTGATTTTGATGCGGATGGCGCCACTAGCTGCGCGGTGGCTGTGCGGGCGCTTCGCTTAATGGGTGCCCATAAAGTAGATTATTTGGTCCCCAACCGTTTTATCCACGGCTACGGCCTTACCCCCGCCATTGTGGCGGAGGCGATGGCCCGGGGCCAGCCGGATCTCATTATTACCGTGGACAATGGGATATCCAGTCTGGCCGGCGTACAAGCGGCGCGAGCGGCCAATATTCGTGTGCTTATCACGGATCACCACTTGCCAGGAATATCCTTGCCAGCCGCGAATGCTATTGTCAACCCTAACCTTCCCAATGATCCTTTTCCCAGCACTTGCCTCGCAGGGGTGGGTGTTATTTTTTATGTCATGCTAGCTTTACGGGCCCACCTAAGGGAGCAAGGCTGGTTTATTCGCAGAGATGAGCAGGAACCAGCGCTTGCTCCCCTGCTGGACTTGGTTGCGCTTGGCACGGTCGCTGATGTGGTGCCGCTGGATCAGATTAATCGGATCTTGGTTGCCCAAGGACTGGCCCGCATTCGGCAGAGCCGCTGCTGCGCTGGTATTCAGGCACTCGTGGCTTGCGCTCGACGCCCTCTTGAAACCTTGACCACCAGTGATCTGGGTTTTGCGGTAGGGCCACGGCTAAATGCCGCAGGGCGCTTGGAGGATATGAGCCTTGGTATTGCTTGTTTATTAACCGATTCCCTGGAGCTGGCGCAACAACAGGCTAATCAGCTTGATGGGCTCAATCGTGAGCGGCGAGAGATTGAGTCGACTATGCAAGAGCAAGCAGTAACTCATCTGGAAAATTTGGTTTTTCAAGGAGAAGAGAGGGCGCCACTAGGCTATTGTTTATTTGATGAATCGTGGCATCAAGGCGTAATCGGCCTGCTCGCTGCTCGCATTCGGGAGCGGGTCTATCGTCCAGTAATTGCTTTTGCTCCCCATGATAGTGAGGAGTTGAAGGGATCGGCCCGTTCCATTCCAGGGCTTCACATTCGTGATGCTTTGGATAGAGTAGCAACTTGCTATCCCGATTTGCTGACTAAATTTGGTGGTCATGCGATGGCTGCCGGTTTAAGTTTGCGGCGGGGCCATCTAGAGCCCTTCCGCGTTGCTTTTTTGGAGGTACTAGAAACTCTGCTTGATAAGGAAGCCTTGGAGGATGTTATTCTCAGCGATGGCAGCTTAGAACAGTGGGATCTAGAAATGGCGGAAACCTTGCGGAACGGTGGTCCTTGGGGGCAGGGATTTCCGGAGCCCTTGTTTGATGGGGTATTTCGGGTAGCAGGGTTTCGTATTGTGGGCGAAGCGCACCTTAAGCTGACGCTGACGACCCTGGATGGTCGACAGCAACTGGAAGGAATTGCCTTTCGCTGCCTCCCACCCGACGGGTTTGCGCTTGGCATAAAAATAAGGCTTGCTTATCGGTTGGATGTCAATATATATCGAGGTTCGCGGACAGCGCAATTGATGGTGGAGCACTTAGAGTTGATTTAATTTAGGCAGATATGGCAAAGCCTTTTAAAATTATTGGACTCATCGGCAAGCAAAAAGATCCCCGGATAGCCGAGTCATTACAGCAGGTCGCCGATTTTTTGGTGGCAAAAGGGTTGACGCTCATGATTGATCAGGAGACCGCCGCCCTTTTTCCTAGCCACCATTGGGAGGCCGTAACGCGCCATGAATTAGGCCAGCGTTGTGACTTGGCGATTGTCGTTGGCGGTGATGGAACTTTACTCCATGTTGCGCGGAGTCTAGCGGACTCAGGGATTCCCCTGCTTGGTATCAAACTGGGCCGGCTTGGATTCCTTGCTGATGTGCTGCCGGAAGCTTTGGGCACGGATCTGGCTGCGATGTTAGCGGGACACTACCGGGAAGAGGAGAGATTTTTGCTTCAGGCGGAACTGGAACAGGAGAGTCAATCTTATCTTATTGGTACGGCTTTGAATGATATCACTACACATATTCGAGAAGTGGTCCGCTTGATTGAGTTTGAGACTTACATCAACGGTCGTTTTCTCAATAGTCAGCGTTCCGATGGTTTAGTAGTAGCGACACCCACCGGTTCCACCGCCTATGCGCTTTCCGCAGGCGGACCTATCCTGGATGTCAATCTCAATGCGATGGTGCTGGTCTCTATTTGTCCTCATGCTCTCAGCAACCGGCCCCTTGTTATCGATGCCGATAGCTTGGTTGAGATCGTAATTAGTGAATATAACACCACGCCGGGTCAAGTGAGCTGTGACGGCCAGCCAGGAATAGCCTTAAAGGTGGGTGATAAGGTCAAGATATATAAGCGGCCAGGCAGGGTTCGGTTGATCCATCCAACAGCTCATGACCACTATTCCATTTTACGTGCCAAGCTGCACTGGGGGCGAAAGCTCGGGTGATTAGAGAGCTGCTTGTTCGGGATCTCGCTATTATCACTGAGTTAGTGTTGCCCCTGGAAACGGGGATGACAGCCTTGACAGGAGAAACCGGGGCAGGAAAATCTATTTTGGTAGATGCGCTGGGGCTAGTGCTGGGCGACCGGGGGGATGTGAATTTAATACGCCATGGCCAAGAACGGGCCGAAGTGAGCGCTATTTTTGAGCTTGGTGCTAATCGAGCCCTATTGACTTGGCTCCAAGCGCGGGACTTGGAACAGGATGAGGAATGCGTACTGCGGCGTATATTAAGCCGCGAGGGCCGATCGCGGGCCTATATTAATGGGCGTCCCGTGCCTATCCAAACATTGCGGGAAGTGGGGAGACAGCTGGTGGATATTTATGGCCAGCATGCTCACCAGTCTCTGTTGCGGCCCGGCGTTCAACGCTCTCTTCTGGATGCCTATGGCGCTCACACCTTGCTTTTTGATGAGTGGGATCGAGCTTACCGGCATTGGCGGCAGCTCAGCCAAGCCTTGGAGACTCTGACCCAAACGGCTGGTGAACAGGCCGCTCGTCTGGAATTGCTCCGCTATCAGGTTGAGGAGCTGGAGGCTTTCCGGGCTGAGCCAGGAGAGCTGGCGCGGCTGGAACAGGAACAACAGCAGCTAGCCCATGGGGCTGAATTGGTGCAAGGGGTTGAGCTGGCGCTGGATTTGCTGTACCAAAATGAGCAGGGCGCAATTTATGCGTTACTTGGCAAAGTAAGCCGCCAACTGGCGCAATTGGGAGCTATCGATCCTAAATTGACCCCCCTGGTGGAGTTGCTGGAAAACGCTGCTATTCAAATAGATGAGGCCGTTGGCGGGTTACGCCATTATTTGGATTCCATGGACATTGACCCGGAGCGTCTGCGGTGGGTTGAAGAGCGTCTATCCGGTTTCTATGATTTGGCGCGCAAGCATCGAATTGCGCCAGCAGAGCTCCCAACGTTAGCGGAACACCTGGCATCAGAACTGAGGCAGATGGAGAGCGTTGATAATCGCCTTGGCAATCTGCAAGGGGAATTTGCTACTGCTTTGCAAACATGCCGGGCGCTGGCTGCCGATCTTAGCAAGGCCCGCGCCAGCGCAGCGGTAAAGTTAGCGCAAGGGGTCACCGAGGTGATGCAGTCTTTAGCCATGCCAGGAGGTTGTTTTAAGGTCATTCTGGCTTCCTTGAAGGAGCAGGAATTTTCAGCCCATGGCGCGGAACAGGTCCAGTTTCAGGTGAGTGCTAATCCTGGCCAGCCTCCGGGGCCTTTGAGCAAAGTCGCTTCAGGTGGGGAGTTATCACGTATTGGGCTGGCTATCCAGGTTCTGACTTCCCAATGGGGTGGGGTCTCGGCCTTAATCTTTGATGAGGTAGATGTGGGAATTGGAGGGGCCGTGGCAGAGACCGTGGGCGCCCGGCTGCGGGAGCTTGCTAAATATCGGCAGGTACTCTGTGTGACTCATCTTCCTCAGGTTGCCGCCCAAGCGCACGCTCAAATCCGCATAAGTAAATCTTACCAAAAGAAAACAGCCATTGTTGAGCTTACCTGCCTCGATGAGAAAGAGCGGGTAGAGGAGATTGCCCGTATGTTAGGAGGGCGGGAAATTACTGAACGTTCCCGTGCCCACGCCCATGAAATGCTAGAAATGGTCCGGCGAATAGAGTAAGGATTTCGGTGAAAGTTATGAAATATTCCTGGAGTACGCCAGGGGGGTAAAATCAGGGGGCAGAGAAGTCTCCCGAAGCTCTTTTTTCAGGGAAGAAAACGGATTTGTAAAATACTACCAGCCCATGCCACATTAGTTCTTAAATATCCGTTGATAAGGAGATGAACGCATGAACTGGGAATTACTGGGAGATTTTAACTGGGAATTATTGGGGAACTTTTTTGCCGCGCTAGTGGGGATACTCAACCCCGTTGGAAAGATTGCGGTCTGGTCCGAGCTGGCTGGTGATTTGCCTCCACCGGTTCGCTTTCGATTAGCTTTGTGGAACTGCCTGATTGCCGCTGGATTGCTGCTCTTATTCTTATGGCAGGGCCAGTCCATTTTGAGCTTTTTTGGGATTCAGCTCCCCGCTTTTAAAGTAGGGGGAGGCGCCCTTCTATTCATTACGGCGGTTTCCCTCTTTGAAGGAAAAGTAAAGGAGAACTTTCATCTCCCGCAGGAAGGAAAATCCGGGCCGAATCCTCCATCCATGCCTCAATCTCCCGTTCAGAGCGGGCTCGCTTGGATTACTTCTTTTTTTCGCGGGCATCGGGTACCTGCAGAGAAAGAGAAGTCAAGATCGTCCTCTGAGCTTGAGGTCCAGCGCTTGCTTCCCCACACCATAGTGCCGATGGCGGTTCCCTTGCTGGCAGGGCCAGGGACCTTGACCATAGCCATTCTTTTCGGTCTCAGGGCAGAGGGTAGGGGTGAATTTTTGCAGCTTTCGGGAGTGTTGTTATTGAGCCTTTTCTTTGTCCTAGGTTTGCTTAGCGTAGGTCCTTGGCTTGAGAGACGAGTAGGAAAGCCTTTGCTTTCGGCTTTGATGCGAATTTTTGCGTTGCTGCTAGCGGGAATTGCTGCTCAGCTTATCCTTGAGGGACTGGAACCCGTTATATCGGGAGTCGCTCTGTAGTATTTCTCCTTGGCGTAAGTGTTGAGCTCAAAGGAAACCCATGGCATTGCGGGGCAATATTATCAAGGAAGGATTATAAGGTTCGGCTTGTCCGTTTTAACCGAAAGGTGCGGGCCACGATCAGGAGAGCAAAGAAGTCATAAAGAGTATGCACCACCATGGGTATGAGTAAATTTCGCTGCCCGCTGGCATCAAGCAAGAGGCCAAGATAAGTGCCCATCAATCCTGCTAGTAATGCGTAGGCTTGGGTAATGAAGTGGGCTAGGGCAAATATCAGATTGCTGCCTATTAAACCTAGCGTGGTTCCTCCTACGGACTCTATCCAAGGCTGCAGAAAGCCGCGAAAAAATAATTCTTCGCAAATACCGGCAAGCAGCGCAATGAGCAGTAAATCGTACCAGCGGCAAGTATCCAGATAAGGACCCAGGGTTTCGATTAGAAACCGCTTGATGGGCTCTAATGGCCCCACTGGAAAGCGGTAGGAGAGCCAAAAGAGCACCATCAAGGGCAGGGTTCCCACTACGGCTAAGCCAAATGCGGGCCAGCTAAAGATAAGGTGGGCAAGTGGATCGACGCCGGCAAGCCACCCCAAGATCCAGCCCGCGAGCGCTAACCCACCTTCAAACACAATCGTTAGGGTAAGAAAATTTACCCGATTGAGAAGAGGGTGGGGAGGAGAGGCCAATATCTTAGCGATGATTCAGGGAGGCTGGGTTTTTCAAAAGGTAGGTTAAGTTTTTTTTACCTTTTGATCCTTACTGAACTCAGCCTGTTGGCAATCAGCGCAGATACCGTAAATGTAGAGGCAATGATCCGTCATATTGAATCCGGCCTTACGAGCAAGTTCTTCTTGCTGCTTTTCAATGATTTCATTTACAAACTCTTCGATTTTACCGCAGCGGACACATAATAGATGATCATGGTGCTCGCCACTATCCATTTCGAATACAGAATGGACACCGCCACTCTGGCCTCCTTCAAAGTAGTGACGGGAAACGAGGCCAGCGGCTTCAAATTGGGTAAGTACCCGGTAGACGGTAGCAAGCCCAATTTCTTCACCTTGATCAAGCAAGGCTTTATAAACATCCTCCGCGCTCATATGGCGCTGAGAACTGGTTTCCAGGATTTCTAGCACTTTAAGGCGTGGTAAAGTTACCTTAAGGCCAGCTTTGCGCAGGTCTTGGCTTTCCAAGATACGGGTCCTCATCATAGAATGTTCTTTAGGGGGTTACTGTCAGGTATCATCGCTCTCCGTTACTGGGATGACAGTAACCGTTAACGAATCCTTAACTATCTATTATCGGAGTTAACTGCTTACGTGTTGCAATTATCAGCTTATGGGCATTCACCGACCGAGCTCCTGCCCGGTTGCTCACTACGTTTTTCCTGCTTCATCGGAGCCCCTATTCTCGCCCGCTTCTGCCGGGCTGTCGTTGGGAGGCTGTGCCCCTCCACAGGTATCACTTCCCGCGCTCCTCGCGGTAGCCAACGTGGATGCGCCGCTCTTCCGATAACAACCCCAGGCCGCCTTATTGCGACCACATCCTAGCCTCAATAGGTTGTATATGAAAAAAACGCCACAGTCAACAGCACTTCACATGGCCCTCGCCTTCGCAGCAAAGCTTCACTTCGCGCTCTCAGCAGGGGCTCGTCATGCGTCCATGCACTCCTTCAATGTTTAAGCTTCTCATTTTTATCGTTGGATGTGCAAGTATTGCGCTGACCGGATGTAGTATTGAGCGTTTGCCAGGTGTTTATAGAATTGATGTCCAGCAAGGTAACGTCATTACTCAAGAGATGCTGGAGAAGTTAAGCCCAGGGATGAGCAAGCAGCAAGTGAGCTTCGTTTTAGGTAGCCCTCTCCTAATTGATAGCTTCCATCCTGACCGCTGGTATTATATTTATAGCTTCAAGCCGGGTAATGAGCGCCGGAAGCAGCGCACTATTACTATGTGGTTTGAGGAAGGTAAGCTTTCCTATGTAGGTGGAGATGTTGAAATAGGCATCCAGAGGGGATTACAACAGGAACGGAGAGAGGGTCCCGTGTCAATCTCCGTGCCGCCGCGCCAGGAGGATGAGGGCTTGCTAGGCAGCTTGATGGATATGTTAGATTTTAGTGACTCTTCTTCTGAGGATGAGGATACGAAAGAAAATCTGCGGGGGAGCAGTGAAGATACTGCTTTGCCGCCTTCCCTAGAGAGTGAAATCAACAAAAACCCTGTTTTCTTCCGTTCTTCCCCCTAATTGGAGTGAAGAAAACCATTTTTACTTTGCTTGCCGTGCTTTAGTGGCTCGCTCCCGGCGAGCTTGCTTGGGATCGGCAATGAGGGGCCGGTAGATTTCTATCCGGTTACCAAAGCAAAGGGGAGCATCTCGTTTCGAGAGCTTACCAAAAATACCTACCTTATTTTTGTCCAAATCGATTTCGGGAAACTGTTCCAGAATACCCGATGCCTGGATGGCGGCTTCCAAAGTAGTATTTTCAGGCACTGATGCTTTAAGGATAACTTGCTTATCAGGACGAGCATAGGCCACCTCAACGGTCATCATTTTAACGCTGGCCATAGCAATCCTTGGCTCGGTTGCAGAAAGAATCAACGAGCGATGCGGTGATTTCGCTAAATATGGGACCAAAAGCCAGGCTAATGAGCCGGTTTGAGAATTCAAACTCCATGGCAAGGGAGACCCGGCAGCCCTCATCTTCGCCGATGGGATCAAAACGCCAAAAACCTTCTAGATGATGGAAAGGCCCCTTGATTAAACGCATCTCAATAATCTTGTTCTTTTGCATCCGATTGTGGGTGGTAAACGATTTATGGATGGCCCCACGGGCAATTTCAATAGTGGCGTAAACTTCGTCTATATTACGGCTGTGGATTTCAGTGGCGCGACACCACGGAAGGAATTTTGGATAAGCCTCAATATCATCCACGAGGGCGAACATTTCAGCCGGAGAATAGGGAACTAAAGCGCTGCGGTTTAATGTAGTCATAGAACATATAGTTTAATCGATTTAGAGCACCACTCGCATTAAGAAATATAATAATAACCGTTACCAGGGTAATAAAACGAGCGGGATAAGCCATGATGGGTACGCTTACCCACCGCCCATATTTAAATTTTTCGGCACCGGAGTTGGATTACGGAATCTAGCCGATAAATACGGCAATGATCTCTTAAGAATAACATATTCCCCGCCTTGGAGTTTCGCCATGACTAGCTAGGTGAGGACAGACCGAACCGCAGCTAGCCATGGCGAAACTCCAAGGCGGGTTATAATGTGGAGAGCCTAGGGGGGTGAAGTTAAAGCGCTTCTGTATACAGGTAGGAAAACAGCGCTATTTCTGGAATTGTGGCAAATAAAGCCATTGCTGAGAAATGCGAATTTATCGGACTGATTGAAATTTTGAATGGATAAAATTTTAATCAGTTACAATGAAGGAGTACAGGGATGTACGCCGACTCCCTAGCGAAAGCGCAGGGATAGGCTTATGGGGCGATCAGTCCCGGTCGCGAACGTTAGCCGCCAACTCCGAAAAATTGTAAGTTACCTAATTGATTATGGCTAAAAGTAAAAAGAAATCGTCCGGTACTTCAAGTAATGTCATTGCTTTGAACCGCAAGGCGCGCCATGATTATTTCATTGAAGAGCGCTACGAAGCGGGCCTTGTGCTTGAAGGCTGGGAGGTCAAGAGTCTGCGGGCAGGACGAGTACAGTTGAACGAAGGCTACTGCCTTCTTAAAGGAGGGGAGGTGTGGCTGTTCGGTGTCCACCTCAGTCCTTTGAACACCGTTTCGACCCATATTCATCCGGACCCTTTGCGAACTCGAAAACTGCTACTTCATGCCAAGGAACTGCGTAAGCTTATCGGGGCGGTGGAACGCAAGGGCTACGCATTGATTCCCTTGACTTTATATTGGAAAAGAGGGCGCGTAAAATTGGAAATTGCCTTAGCCAAGGGTAAGCAGAAATATGACAAGCGTGCTACTGAAAAAGAAAAGGAATGGACCCGGCAGAAAGAGCGTTTATTAAAAGTCCATAAATTCACACGAAGGGGACTGCCTGCTTTAGCTGGCAGGGGAATTGGCATCCTCCGTAAGTTTGTTGTTTTCCGACAAAAATCAATGTAGTATAATTTCTTTATGGAAATTGTACGCACGACTAAAACCCGGCTGGATTGGGACGTAGCAGCGGCGAAGCGCACTGTTGAGGCGTGGTCGGCAGCATGCAATGACATCAGCCAGCAGGCTTTCGCTCAGGGCTGTCTTTCCAATACCGTGCGTTTGCATCGGCTGGTTTATAGGGATATTCGCACCCGTTTTGGGCTTTCCGCCCAGGTGGCGCAGAATGCGATTCGTCACGTGGCGAGCAAGTATGCCGGTGCGCGAATAAAAAAGATTCAACTCAAGCGTCCTGTCACCTTTTCCAAACAGTGTGCGGTCGCCCTTCAAGGCGGTGAGCGTGGCCGTGACTTTGGTTTTAGGCACAAGGGCGTCAGCCTCTGGACCGTGGACGGGCGTATCAAAGGCCTTCCCTTCCACGGCGAACCTCGCCTTTGTGAATACCTTTCTGAGTGGAAGATGGGTGATGGGCGTTTGTTCATCGGCAAGGGCAAAGTGTACTTGTCGATTTCTTTTAAGCGCGAAGTCGAGACTGTCTTCAAGCCCAACGATGCCGTGGTCGGCGTAGACCGAGGTATCCGCGTATTGGCGACCGTCACCGACGGCCAACGCCAGCTTTTCTTCGGTGGCGGACACACCCACCATGTGCGCAACCGTTACGCCAAAACCCGCGCTTCTCTCCAAAAGAAAAAGGCACGAACGGGTAGCCGCTCCACGCGGCGCACCCTGAAACGGTTGTCTGGCCGAGAGCGACGCTTTATGAGAAACGATAACCACGTGATGAGTCGTCGTATCGTTGATTTTTCCAGGGACACGGGCAATCCAACGATTGCCGTAGAAGACCTAGGCGGTATCCGCAACGGGCGCAAACTTAGAAAGCAACAGCGCACGGATCTCAACCGCTGGGCCTTTTATGAGTTGGAGCAATTTATCCGTTACAAGGCGGACACCTTTGGTATGGAGGTGATCGGGGTTGACCCGAAGTACACCAGTCAGGGCTGTTCCCGCTGTGGTCATACTGAAAAAGATAATCGACATCAACATCGGTTCCTCTGCAAAGCGTGTGGTTATGAACTACACGCTGATTTAAATGCCTCTCGCAATATTCGCCTGAGAGGTATCCTGGCAAGGCAAGTTCTTTGCGAGGATGGGTCGCTGTCATGCGGCCCTGAAGCACGGCTCGTTGATCCAGGCTCGAAACCTGGGGAGGGCGCGGGCAAGCCGTCTGCTTTAGCTGTGACGGTACATGACTAACTTCTCTTGGCAGGGAACTTCTATTTTGGTTACACTGTCTCACTTAGAGTAAGTTGGAAGGGCTGATGGGTTTCTGCTGAAAGGCAGCGATACAGTTTTCTACCAAATGGTGTCAGCCATAGCAACAAGGTTTTTCTTAAAACAATTCCTGAGGGGGCGACCTGGCTTCGACGCGGGTAGCAAAACCTAAGGGGCATGCCGAGGTGCAGTGACCTCGTTAATCACGCTGCAACATTATAGTTGCCAACGACGACAACTACGCACTCGCTGCTTAAAACCCAGTAGGGTGCCGTCTGACTGAAGCCGTGCTTGTGCGTTCAGATTTCAGGCGTCGATTCTCACAAGATCGCGGTGAAGTTCTCCCAGGGCAGACCCGCTAAAACTTTACTGGGATCGCCGTATGTTTTCCTTGCCCGTCGGGTAGCATGCGGTTAAATTAATGACTGGGCTATGCATGTAGAACCGAAGGCGGAGTACTTGTGGACGCGGGTTCGATTCCCGCCGCCTCCACCAATTGAACATCCAGCGAAATCCAGAAACATCCTAAAACCCGCGTAACAGCGGGTTTTTTTATGGGTTTTTGTTTTCTCGGAGGGCCAGCAACATCCATCGACATCCAGGGGCAACCTTGGGGGCAAGCGAGTTGCCCCCATGCCACTGACAGATACTACGATTCGTAACGCCAAGCCTGGTGATAAGGCCAAAAAGCTGTTTGACAGTGGTGGGTTGTATCTGGAAGTTGCCCCCAGCGGGGGTAAGTGGTGGCGATTGAAGTACCGCTTTGGGGGCAAGGAGAAACGGCTGTCCCTGGGCGTGTATCCCGAGGTGTCACTGAAGGATGCTCGCGAGCGGCGCGATGAGGCCCGTAAACTGCTGGCCAATGAAATTGATCCCAGCGAGAACCGTAGGGCCAAGAAGGCCGCAAGGGAAGAGCGGGTGGCTAACAGTTTTGAGGTGGTAGCGCGGGAATGGTTTGCCAAGCATGTCCCCAACTGGTCGGAAAGTCATGGCGACCGGATTATCCGCCGGATTGAGCGGCGGGGGGCTTTGGAAACCGTCCACCGTGCCTTGAGCAATTGCGGGCAGGTGTTTCGGCTATGCTATTGCCACTGGCCGCGCTGCGCGCGATCCTTCTCAAGACCTGCGGGGCGCCTTGCCGCCGGTTTAAGAGTCAACACTTTGCAGCTGTCACCGAACCGAAAGAGATTGCCGAGATCCTGAGGGCCATTGGCAGCTATGTATGAAGGCACTCTCACTGTGCGCTGCGCCCTGCGTCTTGCGCCGCTGGTTTTCGTGCGGCCCGGTGAACTGCGCAAGGCCGAGTGGGTTGACATTGACTTGGATGCCGCCGAGTGGCGTTATACCGTTACCAAGACCAATACGCCCCATCGGTTCAAGCTGAAAATGCCGGGTCCCGCATAACAGACGGAATGTTGGGCAGTGGCGATCAGCTCAGCAATACGGCTTGAGGAGAGGCGGCAAAATAATGGCTCTGTGTTCATTTATTCTTGATTTCCCCCTGCCGCCAGCCCCGCCAGCACTTCCCGGAAGCTATTCAGGCCCGCTTCCAGGTTCTCGATGATCTCTTCCGCCAATTCCTCGGGCTCGGGGAGATTGTCGAGATCCGTCAGGCTTTTATCCTTGAGCCAGAATAGATCCAGGCTAGTCTTGTCCCGAGCGGCCAGCGTCTCATAATTGAATTTGCGCCAGCGGCCTTCCGGGTTTTTTTCCCCATGCCAGCTCTCCCGGCGTTCATGCCGGTTCGTTGGATGATAGCAGGCGATGAACTCGGCCAGGTCCTCATAGCGCATGGGCTTCTTTTTCAGGGTGTGGTGGACATTGGTGCGATAGTCGTAGTACCACACTTCCTTCGTCCACGGGTGCGGACTGGCCTCCCGGTTATCGAAAAAGAGCACATTAGCCTTGACCCCATGGGCATAGAAGATACCGGTGGGGAGCCGTAGGATGGTATGCAGATCGGTATTTTCCAGTAGCTTGCGGCGGATCGTTTCGCCGGCCCCGCCCTCGAACAGCACATTATCCGGCACCACCACGGCCGCCTTGCCGGTAGTCTTGAGCAGGGTGCGAATGTGCTGAACGAAGTTGAGCTGCTTATTGGAAGTGGTGGCCCAGAAGTCCTGGCGGTTGTAGGTCAGATCGTCGCTCTCCTGCTCTCCCTCCTCGTTGGTGAAGCTCATGGCGCTCTTTTTGCCGAAGGGCGGATTGGCCAGCACATAATCATAGCTCTGGCCGCTGGGGGCCACCAGGGCGTCATTAGGGGAGATGGCGCTCTCCCCGTCGATTTCCCCAATGTGGTGCAGGAACATATTCATCAGGCACAAGCGCCGGGTATTGGCGACGATCTCGTTGCCGTGGAAGGTCTCGTGCTTGAGAAAATGCTTCTGGGCCTTATCCAGGGAATAGTGCTTGGGATCGCTCAGGAAATCGTAGGCGGCGAGGAAAAACCCGCCGGTGCCACAGGCTGGATCAGCGATGGTCCTGTCCGGCTCGGGGCGCACGCACTCGACGATGGCCTTAATCAAGGCGCGGGGGGTAAAATACTGGCCCGCCCCGGATTTGGTGTCCTCGGCGTTTTTCTCCAGCAAACCTTCGTAGATATCGCCCTTGATGTCGGCCCCCATCATGACCCATTGGACGCCGTCCACCATTTTGATGAGGCGGTAGAGTTTGGCCGGGTCCTGGATTTTGTTCTGGGCCTTGGTAAAGATTTGCCCGAGCATCCCCGGCCGCGCGCCCAGCGCTCGCAGCAACGCGATATAGTGTCCTTCCAGCTCCGCCCCCCGCTTGGTCTTGAGGCTCTGCCAGTTATATTCCGGCGGAATCCCCACCTCGCGGCGATAGGGCGGTTGGCTGTATTCGTCCGCCATCTTGAGGAAAATGAGGTAGGTGAGCTGTTCCAGGTAATCCCCATAACCCACGCCGTCGTCGCGCAGGGTAGTGCAGAAGCTCCAGACCTTGGAGATGATGGAGGCGGTGTTCATAGCTCGGTTTCACCCGCGTTGATGAGCAGGGTTCGGACGCAGGCTTCGAGTGGTGGTAAATGCTGGGTAATAACTGTCTTCACGGTAAGCGGGTCGATCTCACCCAGGTAGTTGTGTACCAGGATGTTGCGAAAACCGCTGATCTCCCGCCAAGGGATCTCGGGACAACTCGCTTTTTTCTCTTCCGGTAGCAGCTGGGTCGCCTCGGACAAGGTTTGCAGATTGCGTAAGACCGCATCGTAAAGTACCTCATCCTGGGTGAGATCGCCGCGCGCCTCGATGCGGCGGACTTTGGCAATGGCATCGAGGATATGCTTGGCATACGGTTGCCATGACTGGGTCATAGCTCTACGGCCTCTTTCAATATCTGGTCGCGAAGGTGCCTGTTGAGTTCATGTTCCGGGATCACTTCCACCCGCCGCTGGAGCAACGCCTCCAATCGCTCCGTCAAGGGCAGGCGTTGCGCGAACAGGTCATAACCCCGGGGAAACTCCACCAGAAAATCCACATCGCTATCAGGCCGTTCCTCGCCCCTGGCGACGGATCCAAAAATCCGAATGTGGCGGGCGCCATACTGACTCCCCAACGCAGCGATGGTCTCTTTTTTAGCGCGCAGCTCATCCAGTAACATGGGGGTTCCTCATCATTTCATCGCCTTTCCTTTATGCTCGATCTGCCCATGAGCGCCTCGTCTGAACGTTCCTTGATCCCGGTTTTCCTGCTGGGATTCCGGCTTGCCGTCGGCTTCCGGGTACGCCGCGTTGGGTGGGGTATTTTTTCCTTCTCGGCGCGAATACGTTCCAGCAGCTTGGAGGCGGGTTCGTCTTTGGGGTCCTGGGGAACAAGCTGGCCGGAAAAAGCTTTTTTGAGGATGGATTGGCGGAGGGATTTTAATCTTTGAAAATTCTCCTCTATTTCTACCTTGACTGCTGATATTGACGTAAGCTGTTCTTCCAACCTCGATACAATTATTTTTTGCTCCATTAGAGAACAATAAGGAATTGCAAGAGCGCTAATGGTCGTTTGGCTTACCGTATTCTGTCCCGCACTTGATACTTTGTTTAACTCAATGTAGCGACGAACAGTCTGGGTATCGAAAAGCATTTGAATATAGCTTGGTAGCACTATTCCCTGTGGGAACCGAAACCGAATGAAATGATCGCAGTAGGCCATTACATTATCGTGTTTAAACAGTATCATTCGCCCCACTAGGTTCGGGCTGCCATTTACTCGGATACATAAAAGATCATTCCTGCTAAGCTCATACTTCTGGATTTCTGTAGCATCGAGTTTTATAGACCTCAAATCTGAACTGTCTACTTCTTGATTTTTAATATCAGCCAACCTAATTACAGGAATCGGTTTACCCGAGGTACCTTGTCGCTTCGCTAATCCATTTTGAGTTGATTCAAACAACTCTCGGAGTTGAATACTGATCCAGCCATTTGGGAAATTTTTAGGTATTTTGAAACTGTTAATTTTTATAGCTAAAGATTTCTTAGGCTTCCCCGGCTTCTTCCCCTCTTTCCCCGTTGCCTCCCACGCTTTAACAGCCGCCTTCCATTCCTCCAGCTGCTGCTGGTAGCGGGCTTCACGCTCCTGCTGGATGCGGGCAAGGAGCTGCTCGGGCGACTCCAGTTTGTCCTTGTTCTCCTCGCGCCATTGGGCAGTGAGCTTGCCCTCGAAGGCATGTTTGAGCACTGCTTGGCGATAGACCTTCAACTGCTCGCGGGCGGTCTTGAGGCTTTCGATGCCTTTATCCAGCTCGGAGAAGAGTTCCTCGATTTTAGCGACGATGCGCTGTTGTTCGTTGTACGGCGGTAATCCTAGCGGCAGTGCTTCAATATCTTTTGCACTGATATTTTGAACGGCCATGCCTTTTGCCTGGCGAATTAGCTCACCTTCAATACTTGACAGATAAAGGCCAAAAAAACGTGAATCCATTTGAGATTCGTCAAATACTTCAATCTTCCCTGTCCGCTGATTTTGGAGTGCTGGAAAACCGTTTTTATAACGGCACACTTTCCCAATGGCACCAGACATTCCGATAAGAATATCTCCCTTGTTGATTACATACTGAGCGAATCGTTCTAGATATTCGGCTGGAAGATACACCGCCTCGCCAATATTGACTGCAGTCCCAATTAGCTGAGATTGCCTGATCAATGGAACGTCGCAATCATGCGTCTTGGTTTTCTTGAAGGCAGAGCTCCTGAATGCATACCCATTTCGAATTCGCGCTATATCTCCGAATCGACAAAACACCCACCCGGTTGGCTGTGAGGTTTGCATGCTAAGCCACCAACTCCCGATTCAATTCCCCAATCACCTCATCCATCCTATCCCCAAACAACTGATACATCCGTCCCATCCCGCCCTGGGCATCAAAGGGCGCCATCTCCAGATCGTCATGCTCCATGTGGAAAGAGCTGATGATGTGATCGCGAATCATCCGCAGCCAGGCCATCTGCGCCTCGTTGAATTTCTCCCCCGCGCCGCTGTGATGTTGCATGATCCAGTGCTGGAAGTTGCGGCGCACGGTGGCCGCGTAGGTGGAGAGGGTCGGGTCCAGCCCGCAGACCCGGCGAATTAGCGCCACCAGGGCGGTCAACTCGCTGATGGGGTGCTCCCCCTGATAGTCATCCAGATGCGCATAAGCCTGCCAGACCCGCAGGGGGGCAAGCTTGGGGCGGTCCTGCTTGAGTCGCTCTAGGAGTGCTTTAATCATGGCGTAGGTCACCTCGGCGCGGCGGGCGGGTGTCTGGAAGTAGAGAGTGAGGGCCTCAATGTCGTCGCGGTGCTCGCTTAGGTACCGCGCAAATTCCTGGGCCAGCGCCTTGGCGTTCTCGGTGCTATCCCCCGCCCACCCGGCACGGAGCAGGGTATCCAGATTGTCATGGTCGAGGGTTTGCTCCTTATCCCGACGGATACCCTCGATAAGCGCAATCAAGGGGCCGGTGAAAACCTGGGCTGCTTGGCCTACCAACTGGTCCCGGGCCTTTTCCCGCTCACTGTGGCCCGGCTCGCCAGCGCCGGAGAACTCCCGGGTTTTCTCCTCAATCCGGTCCGGGTCGATGGCTTGGACGAGGGCGCCGACCATATCGGTTAAAGTCATGCCGCCAGCGGCTTCCCGGATGCGGGCCTTGTCCTTGTCGTTGAGCTGTTTATCGAGGCGGGCCAGGCGGCCAGCAAGGGAAGAGACCGTATCCTCGTCCCGCGCGCCCATCATCACGCCCATGGCCAAATCCTTAAGGGACACCGAGGGCTTGGTGATAAGGGGCTGGCTGGCGGTTTTCAGGGATTGGGTGACGCCGATGGCGTCCACAATGACATAGTGGGTCTTGGCGGCGGTGGCCGAGGGGGTGACCTTCCTCAGGCTATCGGCGTCCAGGGTACGGGTGCCGCGCCCTTTCATCTGCTCAAAGTAGTTGCGGCTTTTGACATCTCGCATAAACAGCAGGCATTCCAGGGGCTTTACATCGGTGCCGGTGGCAATCATGTCTACGGTGACGGCAATCCGGGGGTAATAATCGTTGCGGAACTGGGCCAGGACCGATTTGGGGTCTTCCTTGGCCTGATAGGTCACCTTCTTGCAGAAGGGATTACCCTCGCCAAACTCCTCCCGCACCGTCTGGATAATGTCATCGGCATGGCTGTCGGTTTTGGCGAAAATAAGGGTCTTGGGCACCTCGTTGCGACCGGGGAAGATCTCAGGCAGCTTTCCCTTAAAGGCGCGAATCACGGTGCGGATTTGATCCGGGTTGACGATGTCCCGGTCCAGTTGCTTGGCGGAATAAGCCTGCTCTTCGTCCTGGGTTTCCCAGCGCCGCTTGCGGGTGAGGCGCTCGCGTTTTTCCACCTGCTGATGGGCCTTGAGGGTGCCGCCCTGCCGGGTCCGCTCAGTCTCAATCACATAGACTTCATTGCCCACATTGACGCCGTCGGCCACGGCCTGCTCGTGGCCGTACTCACTGACCACGTTCTTGCGGAAAAAGCCGTAGGTGCGATTATCCGGGGTGGCGGTCAGGCCAATCAGGAAGGCATCGAAATACTCGATGACCTGCCGCCACAGGTTGTAGATGGAGCGATGGCACTCATCAATGATGATGAAATCGAAAAACTCCGGCGGGAGTTTGCCATTGTAGACCACCGGCAGCGATTGCTTGGGTTTTAGCCGGCGCTCGGCGGGGTGGTTCTCCTCGGCGGCTTCATCCAAAGGCTCATCCTTGAGCAGGGCGTACATACGCTGGATGGTGCTGATGCAGACCTGGCTGTCCTGGGCCACGAAAGACGACTTGAGGCGCTGGACATTGTAGAGCTCGGTGAACTTGCGGTTATCGTCGTTGGGCAGAAAGGCCATGAATTCTTGCTCGGCCTGCTCCCCCAGATTTTTGGTGTCCACCAGAAATAAAATGCGCTTGGCGTCGGCGTGTTTGAGCAGCCGGTACCCGGCGGTAATGGCGGTATAGGTCTTGCCGGAGCCGGTGGCCATCTGCACCAGGGCGCGGGGCCGGTCCGCCTTGAAGGAGGCTTCCAGGTTTTCAATGGCCCCGATCTGGCAATCCCGCAGGCCAACGCGCGCTAGCGGCGGCAGGGCGTGCAACCGGGCGCGGAGGGAGGCAGACTGAGTCAGCCATTCGGCCAGGCTCTCCGGGCGGTGAAAGTTGAAGACCTCCCGGGAGCGGGGCTTGGGATCGCGGCCATCGGTAAAGCGGGTGATGATGCCCGTGCTTTCGTAAACAAAGGGCAGCGGCGCTGAGTTGTTGACCCATTTCAGGGTGGCGTTGGCATACCCCGTGGACTGTTCCTCCACGGTGGTGATCCGCTGTCCCCAGGCCTCGGGCTTGGCCTCAATGACCCCGACCGCCTGCCGGTTCACGAACAACACATAGTCCGCCGGGCCGGCATCGGTCCGATACTCACGCACCGCAAGGCCCGGACCGGCATTAAAGTCAAGGGCCTGACTATCCTGCACCACCCAGCCGGCTGCCTTGAGCTGAAGGTCAATCCGGTTGCGGGCTACCTGCTCCGGGTGCTGGTTGGGAGAAGTCATCAGCGGCGTTTATGGGAGTTTTGCTGGCGGCGCGAGAAAGCCTATCCCCAAGCGCCGGGGAGCGTGCTTTGAAAAGCGTGGTGCTTGCGGCGCCACCAGGCGTTTATCTTTTTGCATCTTAATTCTCGTCATTTTGCGCTTGTCAAAGGGGAGGGGGTGCCAGGTGTTCACTCTCGTCCCCCATGTTTTCTCCTTGCCAGTGAATATTTGTCGTCCAGAGGAGGTAACTATTTGTTTGTTAAAATTTTACTCAGACAGTAGTATGCTATTTGAAACGTTCTCGGATGAAAACGGGTTAACTTGATAACGGCTGTTGCAAGTCAATCTGAACTTGAATTCACCGCCGGATTATGCCTCAACCAAGGGGGAGTGGAGGCTACCGGAAACCCTTGCCGCTGGCCAGCGTAACTTAGGGGCTATACAATATGGTTTTGATCGCGATGCGGCTCGCAATCTGATCGAATATGCCTTTATTATCCTCACCGAAGACGAAGAACCCCTTTAAGTCCCGTTTACTCTGTGAGTACTGCACCCATGTGTTTGGAGGAATCGTCGAGGGCAAAGCGCCGGGTGTGGCATTGGGGCTAAAACGGGGCCGAGGCCGCCCGAAGAAAAACACCTTTTAAGGAGTTGAAAAATGAACATTCTCCCCGAAACCGGTTATCTGCGACTGTGGCAAATCATTAGCGATCCCAAAGCCGATCCGCCCATCCCGCCCTGATTCCCGTCGGTAAATCCACTTGGTGGGCTGGCGTTAAGGAAGGTCGCTTCCCCCAGCCTGTAAAACCGGGGCCGCTTTTTTGATGGCCACGGTTAATGTCCGTTGTTCTCCTGGTGACCGCTTGCGCCCGCTTTGTTGGCGATGGCGCGCTCTTTATCTCCCTCCAAGAGCGGTGGCTTGGTGGAACCCTGCTCTGGAGGGAGCATTGCCGTCGTTAAATTTCATACCCCAAAATAGATCTCAGCCAGCGCTCCACCTGCTCCACGCTGATTCCCTTGCGGCGGGCATAGTCCTTCACCTGGTCCTTTTGAATCTTGCCGGTGCCGAAATAACGGGATTCCGGATGGGGAAAATACCAGCCGGAAACCGCGGCGGTGGGAACCATGGCGTAGCTTTCGGTCAGGATAATGCCAGCATTCTTGTCGGGTTCTATGAGCTGCCACAGGGTGGCTTTTTCCGTATGATCGGGGCACGCTGGATAACCCGGCGCGGGCCGGACTCCCCGGTAATTTTCGCTAATCAGTTCTTCGTTGGTAAGGGCCTCATCCGGGGCATAATGCCAGAACTCCTTGCGGACCCGTTCATGCATACACTCGGCGAAAGCTTCGGCCAGGCGGTCAGCGATGGCTTTGAGCAGGATGCTATTGTAATCGTCATACTGCCGGGCAAATTCTTCCAGCCGCTCATCAATGCCCAGGCCCGCGGTAACCGCGAAGGCACCGATATAATCGGCTACTCCTGTTTCCTTGGGAGCCACATAATCGGCCAGGCAATAATTGGGTTGACCGCTGCGGCGCACCATTTGCTGGCGAATATGGTGCAAGGTCGTGAGGACTTCCTGGCGGCTTTCATCGGTATACAGCTCGATGTCATCTTCATTGACCGTATTGGCGGGGAAAAATCCGATAACAGCCCGCGCCTCCAGCCATTTCTCTTCCAGCACCTGCTTGAGCAGCGCCTGGGCGTCCTTGAGCAGTTTCCGCGCTTCTTCCCCCACCACTTCATCCTTCAAAATCCTGGGATACTTGCCCGCCAATTCCCAGGCATGGAAGAAAGGCGTCCAGTCAATGCGGGCGGTCAACTCTTCCAGGGGATAATCCGCAAAGGACTTAAGGCCCAGGAAAGTTGGCCGCGGAGGCACATAAGCCGTCCAGTCGGTTTTAAGCTTATTGGCCCGGGCTTGGGGCAGGGGCGTATGGCTTCTTTCCGTTTGCTGTTCCGTCCGTCGCCGCCGCATTTGGCCATATTCCTCCGTGATCTCGGCGGCGTATTCTGCTTTAAGGCTAGGATTAAGCAGGCGCTGGGCTACGCCCACCACCCGGGAGGCGTCCGGGACATAGACCACCGGCTGGCTATATTGGGGTTCAATTCTGACCGCTGTGTGCATTTTAGAGGTGGTAGCTCCTCCAATCAGCAACGGTAAATCAAAATTCTGCCGCTCCATTTCCTTGGCCACATGCACCATTTCATCCAGGGAAGGGGTGATCAACCCGGACAGGCCCACAAAGTCACAGGACTCCTCCTTGGCCGTCTGCAGAATCTTCTCCGCCGGCACCATGACACCCAGGTCAATGACCTCGAAGCTGTTACATTGCAATACCACGGCGACAATGTTTTTACCGATATCGTGGACATCCCCCTTGACCGTGGCTAGCACCACCTTGCCGTGGCTCTTATAGGACTCCTTTTCATTTTCCATAAAGGGCAACAGGTAGGCGACGGCTTTTTTCATGACCCGGGCCGACTTCACCACCTGGGGTAAAAACATCTTGCCCGAGCCGAACAAATCCCCCACCACGTTCATGCCGTCCATGAGAGGACCTTCAATTACATCCAGGGGCCGCTTGGCGGCTAAGCGGGCCTCCTCGGTGTCGGCTTCCACAAAATCAATAATTCCCTTGACAAGGGCATGGGCGAGGCGTTCGTTGACGGGCAACTCCCGCCAGGCAAGATCCTCCTTGCGCTCGGCGGCTTCTCCGCCCGCGCCCCGGTATTTTTCGGCGATTTCCAGCAGTCTTTCCGTGGCCTCGGGATGGCGGTTGAGAATGACATCTTCCACCCGTTCCCGCAGATCCTGGTCGATTTCATCATAAACCGCCAATTGCCCGGCATTGACTATGCCCATATCCATGCCCGCCTGAATGGCATGGTAGAGGAACACAGCATGAATGGCTTCCCGTACCTTTTCATTGCCCCGGAAGGAGAAGGAGACATTGGACACGCCGCCGGAAACCAAGGCCGGGGGCAAGGTCCGTTTGATTTCCCGGGCCGCCTCGATGTAGGTCACCCCATAGTTGTTATGTTCCTCAATGCCCGTGGCCACGGCGAAGATATTGGGATCAAAAATGATATCTTCCGCCGGGAAACCTATTTTCTCGGTCAGCAGCTGATAGGCCCGGGCGCAAATCCCAACCTTGCGCTCGGTGGTCTCTGCCTGTCCTTGCTCATCAAAAGCCATGATGACCGCCGCCGCGCCATAACGACGGACCTGCTTGGCCTGTTGCAGAAAGGGTTCCTCGCCTTCTTTCAAGGAAATGGAGTTGACGATTCCTTTTCCTTGAATACATTTGAGTCCGGCTTCAATTATTTCCCATTTGGAAGAATCGATCATCACCGGCACCCGGGAGATATCCGGTTCGACCGCAATCAAGTTCAGGAAGCGGACCATGGCTTTTTGGGAGTCCAGCAAGCCCTCATCCATGTTGATATCAATAATCTGGGCGCCGCTTTCCACCTGTTGCCGCGCTACCTCCAGGGCCGTTTCATAATCCTCTTCCTTAATGAGACGGCGGAACTTGGCCGAGCCGGTGATATTGGTACGTTCCCCCACATTGACAAACAGGGAGTCAGCGTCGATGTTGCTTGGCTCAAGGCCCGAAAGCCGGCAGGCTACCGGTCGTTGGGGGATTTTTCTCGGGGGGTGCTTCTCCACCGCTTCCCGGATGGCGCGAATATGCTCGGGGGTGGTGCCGCAGCAGCCGCCCACAATATTTAAAAAGCCCGCTTGCGCCCATTCGCCGATTTCCTGGGCCATTTCCTCCGGGGTTTCGTCATAACCCCCGAACTCATTGGGTAAGCCGGCATTGGGATGGGCCGCCACATGGGTATCCGCTAGACCGGCAAGCTCTTCCACATACTGCCGCAACTGCTTGGGACCCAGGGCGCAATTCAGGCCAAAAGCCAGGGGTTCGGCGTGGCGCAAGGAATTCCAGAAAGCCTCGGTCGTCTGGCCCGACAGAGTCCGCCCGGAAGCATCGGTAATAGTGCCCGAAATCATGACCGGGAAGCGGATCTGATGGTCCTCAAAATATTGCTCAATGGCATAAACGGCGGCCTTGGCATTGAGGGTATCGAAAATCGTTTCCACCAGCAGGATATCCGTGCCCCCTTGGATGAGTCCCCGGATTGATTCGGTATAGGCAGCTACTAGCTCATCAAAGGAAGTATTGCGAAACCCAGGATCATTGACATCGGGGGAAATGGAAGCGGTGCGGTTGGTGGGGCCTAAAACACCGGCCACGAAACGGGGGCGATCCGGCGTCTTCGCCGTCATGTCATCCGCCATTTCCCGGGCTAGTTGCGCCGCCGTCTGGTTAATTTCCACCGCTAGCTCTTCCATCCGGTAATCCGCCATGGCGATCCGGGTAGCGTTGAAGGTATTGGTCTCGATGATATCCGCACCCGCCGCCAAGTAATTACCATGGATTTCCCGGAGAATTTGTGGCTGAGTGAGTGCTAGCAGATCGTTATTTCCCTTGAGATCGCAGGACCAGTCGGCAAAACGATCTCCCCGGAATTCTGCTTCGGTCAGACCGTAGCTCTGAATCATGGTGCCAAGCGCCCCATCTAGTATTAGAATGCGCTTGATCAGTTGCTCCTTAAGGGCAGTAATACGCGGAGATTTTACAGACATGATAGTAGTGAGAACCTATTCTGGAATCTAAAAAAATTTTAATCGAGTGTCCCTTTCCTGACTAAATAAATCAACTATGGTTAAGTTGAAATTTAGCTATACTTTGAACGGCCTGTTTCGGAGGAGAAGCGCCGTTGTTCACGCCCCTTTTCAGCGAGATCCATGGCTGGATAATGTCAGGTTAGCGATAGCCCCCTGTTATAGTCCAAGCGTTATTCGGCTTGTACCCGCGTCCCCTCCGAGACTGCTTTTGTTGCCTCAGTCAGTGGATACCGCCGTGAGATGTGGTTGTGCCAGGCAGATTGATTATAACAGAGTGTTCCTTTCCCCCAATTCATTGAAAAGTTTCCGCGCCAGGAGAATTCCATGAACACCATCGCTACGCCCATGCAGTACCTTGACAAAGCCATGAACCAGCTACATGACCTCGGGCTATTATCTGAGGGCGAGCGCCAGGAGGCGCCTATTATCGCCTTGCTCAACCAGATCTCCGACCTTGATCAAGCACGGGTCACCGCTATCGCGCGCACGCTAAACCAGGCTTCCCTTTTTAATGAAGTCGTACGGGAGCAGGTGCAGGCCATGGAAATCGGCGAGCGTTACGAGGAAATTACCCATGCTTTTAACAGCATTCGCGACGACGCTAAATCCATGGTTGAGCAAGCCGAGGATGGGAAGATCGATACCTTCGAGCGCTTGGGCAACATCTGGATGAAGGTCAGTCGCGGGGACATCGCCACTCGTTTTGATAAAATCAAGGAGACCTATCTTGAGGTGACCGCCTCCACCCATGATCAGATCCAGCGGGAACAAAAGATTTTACAAGCTTATCAGGATTTCCGGGGAGCCCTTAAGCAGTCCGAGGTGCTAGCACTTGAGGTGCTGAAGACGGCGGAGGGTAAGCTCGATGCCGCTAAGGCCGACGTCAAAGGGGCAATGAAGATGATCGAGACCTACCAGGGAGAGGAAGTGGCTGAACGGGCTAAATTGGAGCTAGCGCGTGACGAGAAGGTGCGCCTGTTGCAAAATGAGGAAAAACGCTATCAAATTGCCAAGGATCTGTCGGATAATTTAACGATCAGCTATAACACTTCCGAGGTGGTGATGGCGCGCCTGATACAGACTACCAATGCCAAGGAACGGGTCTATGCCCAGGCGGTGAGCTTCTTCAGCACCAATGAAGTAGTCTTGACCGCGCTGACCGCCTCTTTCACCGGCATGTTTGGCCTGCACGAGAGTACCCGGACCGTGGAGGCCATGAAGGAGGGGGTGAGCCAGTCCCTTGAGGTTCTTGCCGATATCGGCGGCAAGGTCCAGGAGGCAGCGGTGAAAGCTGGCTACGGACCCACGGTGCGTGCGGATGCGGTCAAAAAGCTGGTCGACTCGGTGGTGAACTGGCAGAGCCGCTCCCACGAGATCATCGAGGAAATGCGCCGACAGAGCACCGCCAATGCAAGAGAGATCCGCAATGCGGTGGAAGAGAGCAAGCGTAAACTTGCCCGTCTGGCGGAAGCGGGCAAGGGCGTGGCGGTCGCCGCGCAATGAATACGGAAGCGACCTCCGCGACCGCTGGAGCGTCCGCCAAGCAGCCCCTCGACGAGATCATGCTCGCCATGGACGTGGTGGATACCCTGCGCCGGCGCGAGCGTTTGGTAAAGCGGGAGATCGAGGTGGAAGGCCGGGAGCAGGATCTTAAGGAGCGCCTGCGCAAAATTTATCAAGCCCAGGGCATTGAAGTCTCGGATCGGATTTTGGCGGAGGGAGTGGCCGCGCTCAGGGAGGATCGCTTCGTTTATAAGCCGCCGGCGGAAAGCTTCCATGTCAAGCTAGCGCGTCTCTACGTTAGCCGCAACCGCTGGGGCAAGTGGCTGCTAGGGGGGATTGGCGTTCTGATTATTGCTTGGACCGTCAATTACTTTGTTTTTGTTGCTCCGAGTAAAGCCCTGCCGGAGGAGATTGCGACCGTCCATGCAGAAGTAACCGAGATCGCCAGATCCGATCGTGCCCGGGAGCGTGCGGAGCAACTGCTGAATGCCGGGCAAACCGCGCTGGACAATGAGAATAAGGATGCCGCCCGGCAGGCGCTGCGGTTGCTGGAGGACTTGCGCACCCGTTTGGAGCAGGAGTACACGCTCCGCATCGTTAACCGGCCAAGGGAGCAGAGCGGCGTTTGGCGCGTGCCGGATATCAATACCCGTGCTCGCAATTACTACCTCATTGTCGAGGCGATCGATCCCAGCGGCAAGGTGCTCACGGTCCCCGTTACCAATGAGGAAACCGGCAAGATCGAGCGCGTTACCCAGTGGGGCTTGCGCGTGGACGAAGCGACCTTCCAGCGGGTTGCCCGCGACAAGCAAAACAACGGTATCATTGAGGAGGATCGCGTTGGCCACAAAAAGCGCGGTTACTTGAGACCGGATTACAAGATACGCACCACGGGTGGCGCTATTACCCAGTGGTAAAGGAACAGACATGATTTCTGGGCGTCAGGCACTGGCCTCTATTGACCATATCCTTAATGAAGAACGCGCTAAAATGAACCAGGCTGGGCAGAGCATCGAAATGCTTAATGCTACCCAGGTGGAATACCAACGGGAAGATGCAAGGGACTACCGTGAACTGGCAAAGATACGAATAGATCTGCTGGCTGGTGGGCAATTGGTGGAGCATCTTGAGCGGACGGAACGGCATGTTCTGGCTCTGCTGAAAAACCGGGAGGCCGCGGCGCGGGAACTCAACGAACGCATCCAGGCCGCTGAAGGCGCGCGCGTGACCCTGGAAGCAAAGCGCGCGGCCCAAGCCGATGAGGTGGACCAAGCCGCGGAGGCCGTGGACCAAGCCGAGGGAGATACCCAGAGGCGGCTGGACGCTGATCCAGACTACCAGGCTCAACGGGAACGAACGCGAGAGGCGGCGCGCACTGCCAAACATGCCGATGAGAAGGCCACTCAAAGTGAACAGGAAAAGACGCAAAAGAGTGAATCCTACCGTCATGATGCCCTGTTCATGTATCTGTGGAAGCGTCAATACGGGTTGCCGGAATATAGCGCCAATTCCTTTATCCGCTGGCTCGATGGCAAGGTTGCACAGTTGATCGGTTTTGCTGACGCCCGGGTCAACTATGAACGGTTAAACGAAATCCCCGTGCGGCTGAGGGAACATGCCGAAAGGCTCAAGGTAGTGGCGGAAGAGGAGGTTCAAGCACTCAAAATACTCGATACCAAGGCACGGAAGGCGGACGGTATCCCGGCGCTGGAACAAGCCCTGGCCCAGCAACAAAGTAAGCTTGATCACATCGATGCGCGTCTTGAGATTGGGCAGATGGAGTATCAGGAGCTGCTGGCGCGGAAGACGGCCTTTGCTGCGGGTAACGATGAACACACGCGCAAGGCGGTAGCCTATCTCGCTGCGGAGTTTCAGCGGGACGATCTTACGGAACTGCGCCGTGAAGCCCTGGCAACCCCCTTTCCGGACGATGATCTTATCGTCAATCGCCTGCTCCAGCGTGACAATGAGCGCCGCCAGCTGGAATCATCCCTCCAGAGTCTCCAGGATACGCTGGAGCAGCACCGCAAACGCCTGGCGGAGCTTGAATCGGTGCAAGCCGAATTCAAGCGCCACCGCTATGACCGCGCGGGCTCATCTTTCCGTGACGGCGCCCTCATTACCCTGATGCTTGGCAACTTTCTCAATGGCATGCTCGACCGGCGGGCGTTGTGGAAGTTGTTCCAGGAGCAGCAACGTTACCGACCCCAACATTCCGACCTGGCTTTCGGCTCCGGCGGCTTCGGCCACGGCAGCGTATGGAGTGGCGGCATTGGGGATGAGCTGGGGGGCGGCTTTAGCAGCCCTGGAGGCGGAAGATTTCGCACCGGCGGTGGCTTTGGCAGTCGCGGCGGTGGAGGCTTCCGTACCGGCGGGGGGTTTTGAACAGTGAGTAAAAAAATTTCCGCTGACAAACGGCTCTTTGTCCTCGACACCAATGTGCTCATGCACGATCCCGCGGCTATCTTCCGCTTTCAGGAGCATGATATTTATCTGCCCATGATTGTGCTGGAAGAACTGGATTCGGCCAAGAAAGGGCTCTCGGAAGTCGCCCGCAATGTACGCCAGGCAACCCGTTTTTTAGATGATTTGCTGGAGCAAATTGAATCCCCCGAGGACATTAGCCAGGGGCTCCCCTTGCCGGCCACCCTCCGCTCTGGAAACGGGAAAGCAGCAAGCGCCAGCGGACGCCTTTTTTTCCAGACCCACGCCTTGAATATCCCCCTGCCGGAAGCCATGCCGGGCCAGAAGCCCGATAACAGTATTCTCGGTACTGCTATGGCCCTGCAGGAGGTACACCCGGACCATACGGTCACCTTGGTCTCCAAGGATATTAATCTCCGCATCAAAGCCACGGTGCTGGGTATCCACGCCGAGGATTATTATAACGATAAGGTTCTGGACGATGCGGATCTGCTCTACACAGGCAGTTTTGAGCTTCCTAACGATTTTTGGGGAACCCACGGGCAGGCTATGGATTCTTGGAGTGAGGGGGGACGTACTTTTTACCGGATTAAAGGTCCCCTGGTTGAGGAATGGCACCCCAATCAATGTCTTTACCCGGGAGGGGAACACGGTTTCGAAGCCCTGGTCCGCAGCCGGGAAAAGGACACCGCTGTCATTGAGCTGGCCCAGGATTATCGTTCTTCCCGCCATACGGTCTGGGGCATTTCCGCCCGGAACCGGGAGCAGAGTTTCGCCCTTAATCTGCTTCTTGATCCGGAAATAGATTTTGTGACTCTCCTGGGAATGGCCGGGACTGGCAAGACCTTGCTCACCCTCGCCGCCGGGCTTGCCCAAACCTTGGAAACCAAGCACTATCGGGAAATTATCATGACCCGGGTAACCGTTCCTCTCGGTGAGGACATTGGTTTTCTGCCTGGTACGGAAGAAGAAAAAATGACCCCCTGGATGGGGGCGCTCATGGATAACCTGGAAGTGCTCGCCAAACCGGATATGGGCGGGGAATGGGCCCGGGCCGCCACCAACGATTTGCTGCAAAACCGGATCAAGATCCGTTCTCTCAATTTTATGCGCGGGCGCACCTTTCTTAACAAATTTATTATTCTCGATGAGGCGCAAAATCTCACTTCCAAGCAAATGAAAACCTTGATCACCCGCGCTGGGCCTGGCACCAAAATCGTTTGTCTGGGTAACATCGCCCAGATCGATACGCCCTACCTAACGGAAACCACTTCCGGTTTGACCTATGTGGTCGATTACTTTAAAACCTGGGAGCACAGTGGTCATATTACTCTGCTACGGGGGGAGCGCTCCCGCCTCGCCGATTTTGCCTCCAGTGTGCTGTAGCGCGGATTTATAACAGCACCTTAACCGTAGTTGAGAAAACCAGAATCAGAATTCGACAATAGGGTAAAAAGTAGCTAGATGAGAAGATACGCCCCAGCGCCGATACCAGAATCCCAGTAAACTATTATGGTGAACGATTCAGATATGCAGCACCTTCGACGCTGTGTAGAACTTGCAACTAAGGCACTGGAGTCGGGTGATGAGCCATTCGGCTCCGTGCTTGTGGCAGCGGACGGGGAGGTGCTTTTTGAAGACCGCAACCGGGTAGCCTCGGGAGATCGAACCCGCCATCCGGAGTTTGAGATTGCACGGTGGGCTGCCACAAACATGACCCCGGAGGCCAGAGTAGCAGCAACCGTCTATACCTCCGGTGAGCATTGTCCTATGTGCGCCGCAGCACACGGCTGGGTGGGCTTAGGTCGCATCGTGTATGTGAGTTCCTCCGAGCAATTGGCAACGTGGCTCACCGAACTCGGAGTTCCAGCACCTCCCGTACGAACTCTGCCAATCCGTAAAGTTGTTCCCAATGTGCCGGTAGAAGGTCCAGTTCCAAGTCTTGCCGAGCAGGTGCATGAATTGCATCGTCGTTTTCATGGCTCATCATAATTGGCGCCATCCCTTATTGTTATGTTCCCCATGAAGACGATAGATGGAGAATTCCGGGGCTTTCCGTTAAAGTAAGTATGTTGGATGTATAGAGGGCTTAGCGTTCATCTCCAATGTTCCGGGTTGGCCAGTTTGGCCGCTTAGTGGTTTTTATGAAGGCGCTCCTTGGGTATAAGGTTTTTCAAAAGTAGCGAATTATGTCTGGCAGCCTATTTATCGTTGCAGCTCCCTCTGGCGCTGGGAAAACCAGTTTGGTCAAGGCACTGGCAGCCTCGATGGCCGATATTCGCCTTTCAATTTCTCACACGACCCGCCCTCCACGGCCGGGAGAACAAGATGGAATGGATTATCATTTTGTTACCGAGGCCATCTTTGAAACCATGGAGGGGGGAGGTGGCTTCTTAGAGCATGCCCAGGTGTTTGGCCACCGCTACGGCACAGCCAAAGAAAGCGTACTCCCGCTTTTGGCGCAAGGCATGGATGTTATTCTCGAGATTGATTGGCAGGGAAGACGCCAGGTGCAAGCACAATTCCCTCACTGTGTGAGTATCTTTATTTTGCCCCCTTCCCGGGAGACCCTAGAGCACAGGCTACGCCTCCGGGGACAAGATACGGAAGCCGTGGTCGCCCGCCGGATGGGGGACGCGTGCGCCGAGATTTCTCACTATAATGAGTTTGATTATCTGGTGGTCAATGATGACTTTGAGGTAGCACACACGGATCTGAGGGCTATCGTTCAAAGCCGGCGTTTGCTGCGTTTACGGCAAGAGAAAAGGTTAAAATCCCTGTTAGGCGAGTTATTAGAGTGAATAATCTTCTCGGGAAAAGTGCCTGTTTGGGAGTCTTTAAGCATTATAATAAGATTGGGAGCAAAATATTTTTTGCTTAGTCTTATAGTTTAGAGCAGCAGAGGAGAACGGCCGACCATGGCACGACTAACGGTTGAAGATTGCATTGATAATATTGATAATCGCTTTTTATTGGTTTTGGCGGCGGCTAAGCGGGCGCGGCAACTGGCTATGGGGGCCACGCCCACTGTGCCTTGGGATAAGGATAAGCCTACAGTTGTCGCCTTGCGCGAAATTGCAGAGGGTCACATTGATGTAGGCGTTATGGATACGGCCAGCGCCCGGGAGCATGCTAAAGAGTCACAGGTAAGCGAAGAAGAAGTTCGGGAGGAATCCTGAGTACTCAAACCCAAATTTTTGCCGATTCACCCCTTAAGGAGCCGCGGTTCTCCAAGGGTAGTATTTTGCCGGCGCCAGGGAGTATCGATAGTCTCTGCGCAAGCGTAGCGGACTATCTTGATCCGGGCCTGCAAAGCGAAATCCGGCGCGCTTATGATTTTGCCGTTGTCGCTCATGGAGAGCAGAAACGCCGCTCTGGCGAACCCTACATTACCCATCCTCTGGCAGTGGCGGGGATTATGGCGGAAATGCACATGGATCATCAGTGTGTTATGGCTGCCCTGCTGCACGATGTTTTAGAAGATACGGGCGCTACGAAAGCTGACCTGGCCCAATATTTTAGTGAGGAGGTTGCTGAGTTAGTGGATGGGGTCAGCAAGCTTGCCCAGATTAATGCCACCTCCCGCGAGCATGCGCAAGCGGAGAATTTGCGCAAGATGCTATTGGCCATGACTCGGGATATCCGAGTCATTCTGCTGAAATTGGCCGATCGCCTTCATAACATGCGCACATTAGGTTATGTAGCGCGGGAAAAACAGCGCCGTATTGCCCGCGAAACCTTGGAAATCTATGCACCTATTGCTAACCGCTTGGGGATGGACAGCATTCGCCGGGAGTTGCAAGATTTAGGCTTTCAAATGCTCTACCCGCTCCGTTATCGGATTTTGGAGGCGGCGGTTAGGCGGGTCCGGGGGAATCGCAAGGAAATCGTAAAGACTATTCAGGCTACGACTACCCAGCGGCTAGCCCAGGAGGGGCCGGCAGGCTTAGTGGAAGGGCGGGAAAAAAGCCTTTATAGCCTTTATGTGAAGATGCGAGATAAACGCCACTCCCTTTCCGAAATAATGGATATTTATGCCCTTCGCATTACCGTGGACTCGGCGGATAAGTGTTACCGTGCGTTAGGAGTTATTCATAATCTTTACAAACCTGTTCCTGGTAGATTCAAGGATTATATTGCTATCCCCAAGGCCAATGGCTACCAGTCCTTGCATACGGTTTTGTTTGGCCCCCATGGTGTGCCGATTGAAGCCCAGATCCGGACCCATGATATGGAGCGGGTAGCAGAGGCAGGAATTGCCGCCCATTGGTTATATAAGTCAGGTGGCGAGCGGACTCAGCACCGGGCCCGGGTGTGGCTTAAAGGTTTGCTGGAAATGCAGCAGGATGCGGGAGATTCCCTGGAATTTCTCGAGAATGTCAAAGTCGATCTATTTCCCGATGAAGTCTACGTGTTTACTCCCCGCGGTAAGATTATGATTTTGGTCCGGGGCGCCACAGCAGTAGATTTTGCCTATGCGGTACACACGGATGTGGGTAATCGCTGCGTTGCTGCTAAGATTGACCGGCGGCTGGTGCCTTTATCCACTCCCCTGGAGAACGGGCAAAATGTAGAAATCATCACGGCTCCCACGGCCCGGCCCAGTCCATACTGGCTTAACTTTGTGGTGACCGGTAAAGCACGGGCCAATATTCGGGGTTATCTTAAAAACTTAAAACGGGAAGAGTCGATTGAGCTGGGCCTGCGGCTGCTGAATAGGCAGCTTTTGAGCTATTCCCTGACGCTGGATGATATCTTCCCGGAGCGTCTACAGTTTCTCCTTAAGGAATTCGGACTAGAAAATCTCGATCAGCTCCTAGAAGCTGTTGGGCTTGGCAACCGCCCCGCCTTGCTTGTTGCCCGGCGTTTGGTGCCGGATCGGGAAGCAAAAGAGGAAGAAAAAAAGCTGGAGGCTGGTGATTCTGCTCGACAGCCCTTAAGAATTAAGGGAACCGAGGGAATGGTGCTCACTTTTGCTAAATGTTGCCGCCCTATTCCAGGTGATCCTATTCGTGGTTTCGTCACTGCGGGGCGGGGGATTGTGATTCATACGGAGCGGTGTAAAAATCTGGCTGAATTCCGGGGCCGGCCTGAGTGCTGGACCGAAGTAGAATGGGCCGAGGAGGTACGGGCTGAGTTTCCGGTGGAAATCCGGGTGGATGTAGAAAACCGCCGTGGTGTGCTTGCCACCGTGGCCGCCACCATCTCTGATACCAACACCAACATTGATAATGTTAGCCTCGATGATCAGGATGGTACTATTTGTAGCATTTTGTTTACCCTGGAAGTCCGGAGCCGCTACCAGCTAGCGCATATTATGCGGCGGCTCCGGACTCTCGATATGGTGTTGCGTATTGTTCGCGGCAAGCATTGAATAATTATCCCTTTGAAGGAGTCTCCCATGTCCCGCGAAGTGATCGAAACAGCTAATGCCCCCCGTGCTATTGGCACCTATTCTCAGGCAGTGAAGGCAGGTAATGTGGTTTATCTTTCCGGCCAAATACCCCTGATACCTAAGACGATGGAGTTGGTGGAAGGGGATATGGAAGCCCAAATCCGGCAAGTTTTTGAGAATCTTAAAGTAGTCGCTGAAGCCGCGGGGGGTAGCTTAGCCCAGATAGCGAAGTTGAATATTTACCTCACCGATTTAGTCCACTTTCCTCTCGTGAACGCTACTATGGAAGACTACTTCCAGCCTCCTTATCCTGCCCGTGCGGTTGTCGGGGTGGCTGCTCTTCCCAAGGGTGCCGCGGTGGAAATGGATGCCATTGTCCATCTTGACGAGTGAAAAACCCTGCTCTCTTGAGAGTCGGGGTAACCCCAACCCCCTAGCTTTAGATACTCCAGTCACCGCGCTCAAGGGCGTGGGCCCTAGCCTAGCTAATCGGTTAGCTAGGCTAGGGCTTTGTAAAGTCCAGGATTTGCTCTTTCATCTCCCTCAGCGTTACCAGGACCGTACCCGGGTAGCCCCCATTGGCACTTTACAAAAAGGCAGGGAGGCATTGATCGAGGGGGAAATTCAGTTGTGTGAACTTCGTCCAGGACGCCGCCGGTCCTTGCTCTGTTCTTTAAGTGATGGAACAGGACAGATCTTTCTGCGTTTTTTCCATTTCTCGGCCTGGCAGCAAAACTCATTAACCCCGGGAGCGCGGGTATGCTGCTTTGGTGAACTACGCCAGGGCGCCGCGGGTCTAGAGATGGTTCATCCCGACTATCGCTGCCTCCCGGAGGATAGGCCAACCGTCACTGAGACCTATCTGACCCCTGTCTATCCTGCTACAGAAGGGTTACGCCAATCCAGTTTGAGGGATCTTATCCAAGGAGTGTTTAAAGATCTGGGCGAGGAGGGAATCATTGATTATTTACCGTCAGGGCTTCTAGAAGGGGTTGGTTTGCCGACGCTGAACGAGGCGCTTATTTATCTCCATCAGCCGCCGCCCGATGCTCCCTTAAATTTGCTTGCCGAGGGGAAACACCCTGCACAACAGCGGCTGGCTTTTGAAGAATTGCTGGCGCACCATTTGAGTCTACGGCAATTGCATTTACGGGCCTCCCGCCTCCAGGCGCCCCTTCTCTCCAGCGAAGGGCAGTTGCAACAACGCTTTTTGGCTACACTTCCCTTTCCGTTGACGGCGGCCCAGAGCCAGGTCGTCCAGGAAATCCTGGCGGATATGGCCCAGGAATCGCCCATGCAGCGCCTACTTCAGGGCGATGTGGGTTCCGGTAAAACGGTAGTAGCCGCCCTGGCTATTTTGCAGGCGGTTGAGGCTGGATACCAAGCGGTGCTGATGGCCCCCACCGAATTACTGGCGGAGCAGCATCTACGCGTCTTACAAGGCTGGTTTTGTCCTTTTGAGATTAGGGTGGAATGGCTGACTGCGAAAAGGACTACAAAAGCCCGGCGGGAAAGTTTGGAACGGCTCGAAGGGGGAGAAACACCCGTTGCGGTGGGTACCCACGCGCTATTCCAGGAGGGTGTCAACTTTCATAAGTTAGGCTTAGTGGTGGTTGATGAACAACACCGTTTTGGCGTTGAGCAGCGTTTGGCGCTGCGGGAGAAGGGGCGCTATGGTAATTGCTGCCCTCATCAATTGATTATGACTGCCACGCCTATCCCCCGTACCTTGGCCATGACGGCCTATGCTGATCTGGACACTTCGGTGATTGACCAATTACCCCCTGGACGTATTCCCGTTGCTACCGCGGTAGCCTCAGATCGCCGCCGCGACGAGGTGGTGGCCAGGGTGCGCCGGGCCTGCAGGGAAGGGAGACAAGCTTATTGGGTTTGTACCCTGATTGAGGAATCCGATAGTTTACAGGCGCAGGCTGCGGAGGAATCGGCGGCGGAGCTTGCTGAGGCACTGCCTGAATTATGCATTGGACTTATTCATGGCAGGATGAAGACGCAGGAGAAAGAGCGCGCCATGGCTGCCTTTAAATCAGGCGATTTTCATCTTTTGGTAGCGACTACGGTAATTGAGGTGGGGGTGGATGTCCCGAACGCCAGTTTGATGATCATCGAGAATGCCGAGCGCCTGGGGCTTTCTCAACTGCACCAGCTGCGGGGGCGGGTTGGCCGCGGTGCGGCGGATAGCTATTGTGTACTGTTGTATCATGGGCCGTTATCCGAGCTGAGCCGGGCGCGGTTAGCTTGCTTGCGGGCCACTAACGATGGCTTTGAGATTGCACGCCGCGATCTTGAGCTTCGCGGTCCTGGCGAGGTACTAGGAACCCGCCAAACGGGTTTGCCCCAATATCGGGTGGCTAATCTTATGCGGGACCAGGAGCTATTGGTAAGTGTGGGGCAGGTAGCAGACCGATTTCAGCAGCGCTATCCTGCGCAAGTAGCTTCCTTAATCCGCCGTTGGCTGGGGGAAGAAAGCCGGTATGGGGAAGTGTAGAAATCCTTAATTTTATTGTGTTCGATCATTTTCTATTATGAAACAACGACTTATAATATATGCTCAATTAATGCGGTTGGATCGCCCTGTGGGTATCTTTTTATTGCTATGGCCCACCTTGTGGGCTTTGTGGATTGCCGGCGCAGGCCAACCCGATCCCAAAGTATTGCTGGTATTTGTGGCCGGCGTAGCGCTTATGCGTTCTGCGGGATGCGTTATCAACGATTTTGCCGATCGCGCTTTTGATCCCCATGTGAAGCGCACGATTAACCGCCCTTTGGCCACAGGTAAGGCAAGCTCCCAAGAGGCTTTGCTTCTATTCGCAGGACTATGCCTGGTAGCCTTTGGACTAGTTCTGCTGCTTAATCCGCTGACTATAGGACTCTCTTTTGCTGGCGCTTTACTGGCCGCGACCTATCCTTTCATGAAGCGTTACACCCATTGGCCCCAGGCTTATCTGGGAGCTGCTTTTGGCTGGGCGGTGCCCATGGCTTTTGCGGCCCAGACAGGAACGGTGCCCATCGCGGCGTGGCTACTCTTTATTGCCACGGTATTGTGGGCGACGGTATATGACACTTTCTATGGCATGGTGGATCGAGAGGATGATCTACTCATCGGCGTTAAATCCACTGCTATCCTGTTTGGGGAGGGTGATCGGCTGGTGACTGCTCTTCTGCAAGGGGCGTTGCTGTTGCTCCTGTTCTGGATAGGATATCGGGAAGGATTAGGGTTTTATTATTATCTTGGCTTAGCGATTGCCGCAGGGTTTGCGGGCTATCAGCAATATTTGCTTCGGAGTCGGGAACCGGCGCAATACTTCCGGGCATTTCTTAATAATAATGCTTTTGGAGCCGTTATATTCGGAGGAATCGCGCTTCATTATCTGACTGCGTAGCCAGTACGTACCTCCTTTCTACACAGGAGAAAACATGAATGCTCCGGCCAGGATGGTGGCTGCCGGTAAACTTTTATTGTTGGGAGTACTCGCTTTATTGGCGCTTGCCCCCTCCGAGGCAGGGGTATTTCGCTGGATAGACTCAGCAGGCCACACCCACTATAGCGATCGCCCCCAGCCGGGCGCCCAGGAATTAAAGCTTAATAAACTTGCGGCGCCCTATTACTATGTTCAGCGGGTATATGATGGAGATACCCTCCTGCTCAAGGGGGATATCCGGGTCAGGTTATTAGGGATCGATACACCAGAGATTGAGGGCCGTTACCGGCTGGAGCAAGCAGGGGGCAGCTCGGCCCGGGATTGGTTGCGTCAACGTATTGAGGGTCAGAAGGTACGGCTTGAATTCGACCAAGAGCGGCATGATCATTATCAACGCTTGTTAGCCCACGTCTTTACTGTAGGGGGGGAACACCTTAACCTTCTCTTGGTAGAGGAAGGTTTGGCTGTAGTCAGTATTTTTCCTCCTAATTTCAAGTATGGTACTCAATTGGCACGGGCCCAGGATCGCGCCGAAGCGGACCGACGGGGGCTTTGGAGCATGCCAGATTATGTGCCCCAGCCGATTCTAGCGATCCCCCGGGAGGGATACCAGCGAGGTTGGCGGCGTTATCAAGGAACCCCGGTGGCGATCCGTTCAAGCCGCAAGTATGCACGCTTGGTTTTTAGTAAGCAGGTGGAGGTGCGTATTCCCCAAGCGCAATTAGATCTTTTCGGGAAGCTTGAGCGCTACCTGGAAAAACAACTGGAGGTTCGAGGATGGGTTTCCCGCCGCAAAGAAAATTATTCTATCCTGGTGCGTCATCCAAGCGGACTCAAGCTGCTTTTTTAAACCGTGGATATTTCGCTCAGCCTGCAAACCTATTCTGCCGTGATTTTGCCTACCTTAAACCACACACTTAATCCATCCTCGCGCTCGCAGCAAAATTTCATTCGTATTCTCACTTGAATAAATTTTTAGTCTTTTGCCGTATTAAATGATGTGAAATCCCGCATTTTAAATTACCTACCAGGACAGGTTTTTTACAACCCTTTGTTATTTCTATAAAAATTAATCTGGCATGGATTGTGAAAGGCTTTATAGCAGCCAATGGTGGGAAATAGGCTAAAGGAGGCACATTAGTAATGAGGAAACAAACTCGTTTTCGCTGTGCGGCACAAAGGGGATGGTATTTTGTCACGGGGGAAGGTGAGGTGGGATTTTTTGATACACGGCGAGAAGCAGAACGGGTGTATCTGCGCTATGCATCTGAAAAAGCCATGACCTATAAGAGAGAGCAAAAACCAGAGTGCAAAGAAACGAAACCCATTACCAACTCTATTAAATTACAGGCTATATAGCAAAATTTTACTCTTTGATTGACCCTCCTCTCCCTTAATTTGTTAGGGATAACAATTTTAATTTATGACTGCGGCACAAGGAAGTGCCGTTTATTTTTTTACGGGAATACTCAATTTGATTGGCGCGCAGGTAGCTTTAATTACAGAAATGCTAAAATCAAAAAGTCATAAAAAGAGGCCATGGGCATCTCCTGCCTCTGGCCTCTTGCTGGAACATTATTTAATTTCGAGCAGTTCAATATCAAAAATGAGCGTTTCATTGGGACCGATGAGACGGCCAGCGCCCCGCTCGCCATAGGCAAGGTCGGAAGGGATGAAGACTTTCCACTTAGAACCCACGGGCATTAACTGCAGCGCCTGTTGCCAACCTTCAATAACGCCATTGACCTTAAAGGTAACCGGTTCCCCTCGTTCATAGGAACTGTCGAATACCGTGCCATCCACCAGGGTGCCCCGGTAGTTGACTACGACGGTATCCTCGGCAGCGGGTTTTTCGCCTTCGCCTTGCTCAAGAATGCGATATTGCAGCCCGTTGGGAAGCTCGACCACTCCTTCCTTTTCTTTGTTGGTTTTTAGAAAATCTTTTCCTGTAGCTTTATTTTTCTCTCCACTTTCGGCTCTCTTTTGCTGCTCTTGTTGTTGTATGGCGTTCATTGCCGCCTTGGCTTGTTCCGGGGAAAGGCGCGAGGGGGCTTGTTGCAACGCATCTTCAAGGGCAAGCATAAATGCCTGCTTATCCAGTTCTATTCGTTGCTGCTGCATATTTTGGCCAAATTGATACCCGATAAGGTAACTCAGTTTCTGGGCATCTGTTTCGAGCTCCTCCGCAGTGGTGGTTCCTCCAAGGAGGGCTAGGGTGAAGCTAGCAATTAGAAACATGGCTCCTTTAGGCATATGTGTTTTCCTTAAATTTTAATGGGGATTGGTAAGATGGCCCTATAACTACATTTTAAAGGACCAGGATAGCCTTCGCCTGAAGGCAAAAAACTTATCATGATCCCATAAGGCTAAATTATAGTTCAAGATGGCGACGTTACTATCTCATGATAATAGACTTTGGTGATGCTCCCTTTCCACCCCAACGCCAGAAGTGGTGGCTACGATCCGTCCTTTTGCCATCTATGCCTCATTCTGGAGCCGCTGCGCAACTACTTCATATCATCTCTAGCGGGATGGTGAGAGAAGCCGGCGAAGGCAGTTTTCATTCTTATAAACAATAGCTAGAAAAATCAATTTTTTATTTATAAAAATACGGCAAATGCCGTATTTTAGGATAAGAGTTATGGCATTTACCGTAATTATCCTTATCTCCTGTGAGTCATTTTTATAAGCGATTGTATTTAAATTAAAAATTTTTGTGGAATAGTTTTTGCCTTACTTTAATTAAGCGTGACCAAGGATAGCACCAGTTATGCGCTATTTAAATTTTATTTCCTCTTATTTCTTTATAGGAAAGGTAAATTAAGCTATCGTCATTCCCATGAACGAAGAGATGCCTATAAGTGTCTAATTTTTTAGAAAATATAGATATTATTTATAGCGTCGAATATGACATAAGGAGATTATTTGTGACCCAAAAAACGCCTCTTTTTTCCCTGCTGTTTGCTTTATGGGGCGCGAGTTCCCTAGTGCTAGCCCATACCGTCATTACGGATCAGGCGACCGAAGGAACCAGCCTGTATACGGGTTTTAATATTACCCATGGCTGTGGCTTTGAGGACAAACCTTCTCTTCCGGTCATTGCCCAGTCGGTAGTTTTTCCCAATGGGCCTAATGCTATTGTCACCCGTCTGGATACCGAGGAAGCCATTGATTTAGGAGATGTACTCGTTGGCGGCGCCCACGCGGCTACCTTGATTAACCCGGCCATCATTCAAAACCGCGATGTTTTTGATATAAATGAATCTATATCGGATGAAACGGGTGTGGTGAGGGGTGTTCATTATACCGAGGGTGGATTGCCCCCTGAGCTCGATGCCGTGCTGCCTTTCCGTGTTTCGGGGGTCACCTTTGTGGAAGAGTCCTGCGCCACCAAGGTAAGAGCGCGTATTGGGATAGCTAACTGGTGCCATCACCGGCCCGGTGCTCGTCGGGCTGACGTGTGGATAGGGCGGCTGACTCCGGTGTTTAATGACGAGCGAGTGGTTTCTATCGGCTTTTGGCCTGTTCTGACCTTTAATAGGGACCTCGCTAGCAACCCCTTGCCAGCAGACTGTGGCGAAGGTTATGAGGTAGCCGTGGAACCTTCGGATGAGAGTATTGACCAATATTTACCGGTGCCCGACTTTATTCCTGGCGTCTAGGCGAGGAAACGGTTTGTGATAAAATGCAAGCTAGCACGAGGCGCTGTTAAGCGCCTCGTGAGCAACTTCAGATGAGCTTGTCGGACAATCTGGAAACACCATGAGGATGGCGGTGATTTTCCGTGGATTTCTTCTTTTAGCAGCGCTCCTTTCTGGCCATGCATGGGCCTATGGGGAAGAGTCTTTTTCTGGCTCTGACCGCAAAAAAATTGAAGAGAATCCCGCGAATAATGGCGCTCTCCATCTGGAGGTAAAGCAAGCGCCGCTGGCGCAAATTTTTAAGATCATTGAAGATCAATCTGGCGTTCAGCTCCATATTTCTTCTCTCTCTCAAAGAAGGGTAACAGCCACTTGCGCGGGCACCGCCCTAGAAGTGTTAAAATGCATCCTGGGCAAAGAAGCTAATCTTGTTTATCGGTACGAAGATAAACCTTCTGACAAGAATTCAAAGCCTTTGCTTAGGGAAGTATGGGTGCTCAATTCGGCTTCAGGCGAACCGCGCTCGTTGAGGCATAACCCTGATCAAGCTGTCTGCGAAGCCACGGAAAATTTTCCGGATGGACAACATGGACAACAGCCCCTAGTGGGAGAGGAACAACAGGCGTTTTTCCATTTGGAGCCGGAGGAGATGGAAAGGCTTATGGACCTTTCCCAGTCATCTGATCCAAAGTGGCGGAAAGAAGCCTTGTCCCGCCTTGCCTTGGTAGCAGAGGACGAGGACGATGGCGGTGTCAGAAAAGTTTTAACGGAGGCATTGCAAGACCCGAGTCCAGCTGTTAGGGCGCAGGCCATTTTCGGGCTAACCCGGCGGGATGATCCAGAGAGGGAATCGGTGCTACGAGAAGCCTTGCATGACAGCGAGGTGGAGGTGCGATTGATGGCGGTGAGCAATGCTGGAGAAGATAGGGCTTTACTTGAGATGGCGCTTCATGATGAGGACAGGGTCGTGCGCGATTTAGCTCGCATGAAGCTCGGGAAAATAGAATAGCACGAGGAGAGGAAAGTCTATGAAAATTGCAGCCTTAAAAAATCAATGGATTATGGTATTGATGATCGCTGGGTTGGGACTCAGCGTTAAAGCGACGGCCCATGATCAAATCGGCACCTTGGGTGTTGAAGGCAATGCTACCGATTATTATCAGATTATCTGCTCTACGGATGCGGGCGGGGTATCTGATTTTCTTGAGGTCCAAATATATGATGCCACCGTGGAGCAGGGTGGTGGTAAAATGAGCGCGGTAATACTAAGAGAACCGGTTGCCAGTACGGCCTCTGATCCCGTTAGGGCGGATGAGTTTTTTAACCACGATAAAAATCCTGGCCCCCCGGCTTTTGTTGGAGGAGGCGATGGAGTTTATAAGGTTATGGTACATAAACTCAAAAATGGTCCCAAAAATTATCTTCTGTCGTATCATTGCAAAAGCAGCGTTGGTCTTCATACGGGCACGTCCATTCTCCTTTTGCAAGATCAGTAATCGCGCCCGTTTTATTTTTTCGATAGTCTCCCTAAAAGTCTCCCAGGGTTTCTTCCGAGGAAAGTCCTGGGGGGCATCATGGGTATTTAATTCTGGTAGGATAACGCCCGCTTATTTAAAGTACACAAGGCCATGAATAAACCGAGATTAGTGTTGTTTTATTTACTATTGGTAGCTATTCCCGCCGTACCAACGGCTATGGCTGCCGAGATTGGCCAACAGGCGCCTAACTGCTTATTGAAGCCCTTTGAGAAAGAAGATCAGGTGTTTCTTCAGCAATGGCAAGGAAAGGTGGTTTATGTGGATTTTTGGGCTTCTTGGTGCCCGCCTTGCCTTAAATCTTTTCCCTTTTTAAATGATCTGCATCAGCGTTTTAGCGATCAAGGGCTACATATTGTGGGCATCAATGTGGACGAGAAGTTAAGTGACGCCCAAGACTTTTTAGCGAGAGTGCCCGCTCACTTTGATGTTGTGGTTGATCCAGATCAGCAGTGTGCCCGGTCATTTGATATTCAAGCAATGCCTTCTTCTTTCTTGATTGACCAAAAGGGCGTGATTCGCCATACCCACTTAGGATTTCGCTCGGGGGATACGCAAGAGCTAGAGGCGTGGACGCAAAAACTTTTACAAGAAAAAACGGCTAATCCTTAATTTTACGCGTTGTTTACCGTTTAGTTTCCCCTCCCTTTTTTAGCATATGATTGCTTAATCAATACGCTTTGCGAAGCGCTACAACGCGCTTCGGCGTGTGTTAGATTTAAGGAGGATAGAGATATGATAAAAGATCGCCAACCTATAATAAGAAGACGAAGAAAAACAATAAACACCTTGTTATTGCTACTATTCTTTGTGCTGCTAAACCTAGCAGGTTGCGCGCCGGTAGCGCCATGGGAACGGGGTAACCTGGCTAAACCCCAGATGGTGCCGGACCCCTATCCCATGCAGAGTGGCTTGCGTTCCCATAGTTACCGGGGCCGAGAAGCAGCTATCGGCGGCGATTCTGCGGAAGGGGGAGGATGTGGCTGCTATTAAGCCAAAGCCTAACGCATCTTCTCCCAAGTGCCGGGCCAGCTCTTCATTATTGGCATTAACTTCTGCCGCGCTGGCCCTGCCCGGCTTGATGCCCTTACCGTCCCACGCCGCCTTCGAGGGGGGGGAATTCGATTTCCAATATGGCCGTTATCAAGAAGGTGGCGGCACTAAGAGTCAATTCCGAGATAAGGATAATGACATTCAGGTGGATAGTCTGCAGGCTTCTGGAGAAATCGACCTTTCTGATCGTTTGACTTTCCGCGCTAATTTTATTCAGGACACCTGGGTGGGGGCGACCCCCATTACCACGGCTCCCGCAGCAGCTATCAGATTTAACCCCAATGCCCAAACCGGGGCCTCAGCTTTTACTGATCTCAAAGGGGGTATTGTGGATTATGACACCCGTACCGGGGAAGGGCAGGCAACTATTCCGAATACCTTTGACACGGTAACCACCAATGAAACGGTGCATGTAATGGCTGAAGCCTCACCGGAAACCCGCAAGCAGGGAGATTTCCGGATGGGCTATGAATGGGATGAAGCGGCGCTGAATCTGGGGGGCGGTATTTCCTTGGAGGATGATTATGATTCCCGCTATGTTAGCCTAGGAGGCCGCTGGGATTTCAACCAGAAACTCACCACCCTGACAGGAGGCGTGAGCTATACGGATAGCACTATCGATGTCCGCCGTTTCCGCTTCAGGGCCACTTCGGTTCCGGTTGATGCGGAAGGTGGGATAAACCCGGATTTTCCCGACTGGTCGGTGCGGCTCCATGATGGGCGGACGGATATCGGAGCGAGTCTGGGCCTGACTCAAGTGCTGGATAAAAACTCGACCTTCCGAGCTAGTTTTGGTTATAACCACAATTCAGGTTTTCTCTCCAACCCGTATAAGGAAGTCACTTTTTTAACCCCCCTGGATACCCCAGGGAAAGCATGGCTATTCACCCGTTACGACAAACGCCCTGAAGAGCGGAATCAGTTCACCTGGAGCGCGGGCTATACTCGTTATCTTGCGAGGCTGGATGCTGGTTTGCATTTCAATTACAATTTTTTTCATGATGACTGGGGGATCAACGCCCATACCTTTGACGCTTCCTGGGGGCAGCCTGTGGGAGGAGGGTGGATCATTACCCCCCGGGTCAGATATTACAGTCAAGGTGCCGCAGACTTCTATAGTCCCTTCTTTATTGCCAGCCAGGAGCCCCTTTCATTAGCGGAGATTTTACCTAATCAGAGCCAACTGCCTACCCCGGAGCATTTCTCCAGTGATCATAGACTATCTGCTTTTGGGGCCCTGAGCGGTGGGGTGACAGTGAGCAAACAGTTTGCCAAAGGGGTCACTTTGGAGGCAGGATTTGAATATTATACCCACGCTGGTTCTCTGAAGCTGGGAGGAGGAGGGACCGGTGATTTTGCCGATTTCAATTATTTTCTGGCTAACGCACTGCTGAAGGTGGATTTATCCGCTCTCACTTATTCTGGGGGGGGGCATGATCATGCCGGTGGACATAACGGGCACAGCGATTTTGCCCCTGCCGGGGTAATGTTTAGCCATATGCTGGGGACAGCCGGCGAATTCATGGTGGGATACCGCTATCAGTATAGCCGCGAAGGCGGCGATATGCTCCATGGCACCCAGGCCATTGATGATCTTACTATTGTCAATAACGCCTGCCGCGATCGACCCTGTCAGCTAACCTCGGCGGTCATGAATATGCATATGCATATGCTTAATCTTATGTATGCGCCCACCGATTGGCTGAATCTGATGCTAATGCCCATGTTTATGGATATGAATATGGATTTGCGGAAGCTTGAAGGGGCGCCGCCTATTGATCCCGAGGCCGTGGGCGGACACTTCCATGCGGCGGATAGCGGAGGACACGAGACCGGCGGTGTGGGCGATACCCAGCTATTCGCGCTGGTCAAATTGTTTGCGTCGCCTCAACATCATCTCCATTTGGGTTTAGGCGTCAGCGCGCCGACAGGGGATGTGGGTATTGAGGTTGAAGGTCAAGAGGTTAATGAGAGCAGCCCGGATTTTGGCAAACCCTTATTCATTCACTATGGGATGCAGTTGGGAAGCGGTACCTGGGATTTCTTGCCTAACCTGACTTATACGGGTTCGATGGATCGCTGGTCTTGGGGTGGCCAACTGAGTGGTACCGTTCGCCTGGAAAGCGAAAACTCTTCCGGTTTTGCCTTTGGTGATATTTTTCAGGCCACTGCTTGGGGAGGCTATAGCCTATTCAAATGGCTGTCCGCCTCGGTTCGGGGCATTTATACTACCCAGGGAACGATTAGGAACCAATTCAACGGGCCGGACCCCCAGTCGGCGCCGGTGGACTTTCCAGAGAACTATGGTGGGCATTTCTGGGATGTGGGTTTTGGCCTCAATGCTTCTACCTTAGGTGGCGGTCTGAAAGGCAATCGGCTAAGTATCGAATGGGTGCAGCCGGTCAGGAACGATGTCAATGGCTTTCAGCTGGAGCGGGAAGGGTCGCTTTTTGTCACTTGGGGTTTAGGATTTTAATCGAGTATAGGGTATTTCTCTAGCCTAGGGTTTGGGTTTTCCGGTGGATAAGCTTTTTTTAGGGTTAAGAGAGTAGCATGAAGCTTTACCGGGAAGCCTTCAAGGCGATGGGTACGCCCTGTGAAATTCAGCTCTATGCCAAGACTAAGGTTCAAGCTCAACGGGCCGCGGGACTTATTATCGCCGATGTGCGCCGGTTGGAAGCTCGCTATTCCCGCTACCGCACTGATAGTTTTCTCTCCGATATCAACCGGGTGGCCATGGCGGGTGGGCGTATTTCGGTAGACAAAGAAACAGAAGGATTGCTCAATTATGCAGCTACCTGTTATGGGCAAAGTAAAGGATTATTTGATATTACTTCCGGTATTTTACGGCGCGCTTGGGATTTTAAATCAGGCGAGCTGCCGAGCAGGGTGCAAGTACAGGAACTGCTGGACAAAATTGGCTGGGAAAAACTGCGCTGGGCGCCGCCGGTATTAGAATTTCCCATAGCTGGAATGGAGATTGACTTTGGAGGTATCGTCAAGGAATATGCCGCCGACCGGGCGGCTTCGCTGAGCTTACAGGCAGGAGTTCGGCGAGGCCTAGTAAACTTAGGCGGTGATATCAAAGTGATTGGTCCTCGCCCGGACGGTGAGCCTTGGCGGATTGGTATCCGCCATCCTGGACATAAAGAAGCCGCGATGGGAATGCTGCTGCTACATAAAGGCGCGATTGCTAGTAGTGGTGACTATGAGCGCTGCATTGTATTAGATGGCGTTCGTTACGGCCATGTCCTCAATCCTCAGACGGGTTGGCCGGTACGGCACTTGGCATCGGTGACCGTAATCAGTGATTTATGTGTGGTAGCAGGAAGCGCTTCTACTATTGCCATGCTAAAAGAGGCTAATGGTTCAGCCTGGTTGCAGAATTTGGGATTACCTCATTTCTGGGTGAACATGGAAGGTGAAACCGGTGGTTCCCTAGAGGAAGGCTCCATTGAAGCTGTTGCTATGGTTCAAAACAGCGAGCGCCAGGCGGCAATCACGGTACTCAACGAATATTAACAAAGGCGCCACGCCTTGCTGTGATTTTCATGAAAACCGAATGCCGCTGCTTGTCCACTCAAATCTATCCTGTACATGCAAGGATAAAGAAAATATGAATGACCTCTCCCTAAATTTCCCGGGACGAGCGGGACTCTACTTTATCGTCTTTTTGACTGGCGCCGCAGTCATGATCATAGAAATTTTGGGAACTCGGATGATTGCCCCTTTCTATGGGGCGAGCCTTTACGTTTGGTCATCCCTGATCTCGGTCACTATGATAGCGCTGGCCTTGGGTTATTTTATCGGGGGCCGCTGGGCTGATCGGGCCGAACGGACCGGCCTGTCATTGATCATTGCACTCGCAGCCTTACTCACTCTTCTTATTCCCTGGTTAACTCGTCCAGTGTTGCTGGCGACCGATCCGTTGGGCCTGCGGGCAGGGGCTTTGGTGAGTGCGCTGGTGCTGTTTTCGCCAAGCTTGACCTTTCTGGGAATGGTGGGGCCTTTCGCTGTTAAGTTATCCACTGCAAATCTGGCGGGGGTTGGCGCCAGCGCCGGTTCGATTTATGGGATAAGCACCCTTGGCAGTGTCGTGGGAACGTTACTCCTGGGATTCTATTTATTTCCTATTGTAGGTTCCCGCGAGATTTTTATTGTGCTTGGCCTTGTCCTGTTCCTATTGGCCATAGCCGTAGCCTTTTATGAGAGAAAACGCCTGAGGTTTACCTCGGCCCTACTGCCCATTGACTTCTTGGCAGCGATAGGAATTGGGCTATTACCACAAATTGCCGGTGCAAATCGCACGGACTCCAATAAGGAGTCTTTTCAAGTCCAATTCGAGCGGGAAAGCTTATATGGTTGGGTACGGGTTATTGATCAACCGGCGCGGGATCTCCGCCTGCTCACCGCTGATGCTTCTACCATTGGAGCGGCCAGCATTACCCATGGTCAAAACCGGCTTGCCTACCAAAATATCGTACCGCTCATTCCGGCTTTAGCACCTCCTATGAAGCGCGCTTTGCTGATTGGCCAGGGTGCCGGCCATATGGCTATGGCTTTGGAAGATCGCTATGGGATTGTCATGGATACGCTGGAGATAGACCCGGCCGTTGCGGAGGCGGCAATCCGTTATTTTGGCTTTAGTCCCACTGGTAAGGCCATAATTGGAGATGCCCGTTATGAAATTCGGCGTTTAAAAGGTCCTTATGATTTAATTATCCATGATTGTTTTACCGGGGGTGCGGAGCCTGTCCATTTACTGACTATTGAAACTTTGACACGGCTACGCTCCCTGCTTTCCGAGCAGGGCATACTCGCCCTTAATTTCGTATCTTTCTCGGAGAACGGGAAAAATACTGCATTGGCCTCTATCGCCAAGACCCTGGCGCACGCTTTTCCCCATCAAATGGTTTTTGCTTCCGAGCCCGGCAAGGATTTTAACGATTTCATTTTCCTTGCCGCTAATCGCCCTATTGATTTGGATGTCAATACACTCACGCTTGAGAAAATTTCTTGGTTAAAACAACGCCTTATGATAGTGGATAAAACCCAAGGAATCCTGTTAACGGATAATTTTAATCCACTTGAGCATTTGCAGGTACGTAAAGCAAAACACTATAGAAATATTTTAGTCAATTGGTTAGGCACGGATATTTTAGTGCGGTGAAGTCATCGTCTGGATTCTCCATTTCTCCCATCGCGGCACTCAAGGAATTCATCAAAACCCGTGAATTGATTGCCCAGCTTGTTTGGAGCGAAGTGGTAGGGCGTTACCGGGGTTCCTTTGCGGGATTCTTGTGGTCTTTTCTTAATCCTTTATTCTCCCTGGCAATGTATACTTTTGTCTTTGGGGTGGTTTTTAAGGCACGCTGGGGATTGTCGGCAGAAAATACTTTTGATTTTTCCATGGTGTTATTTACGGGTTTAATTGTTCATGGGTTAGTGTCTGAAACTATCAATCGAGCGCCCTATTTAATTCTTAGTAATCCCAGTTATGTTAAGCAAGTTGTGTTTCCCCTGGAGGTATTGCCGGTCGTCGCTTTGGGGTCGAGTTTATTTCATGCCGCGATTAGTTTTTTATTGTTAATTGTTATTTGGAGCATCGCCCATGGGAGCATAGCATTAGCCGTTGCTTTTATTCCCTTGCTAATATTGCCCTTGAGTTTAATTACTGTTGGAGTGAGTTGGTTTATGGCAGCGGCTACTGTGTATTTTCGGGATCTGGGTCAACTGGTGACTTTTATCAGCAGTGGGCTGCTCTTTTTCTCGCCAATTTTTTACCCTGTAAGCTCAGTTCCAGAATCTTTTCGGATCTTTTTAGAACTTAATCCGCTTACTTATATCATTGAACAGGTACGTGCCACGCTTATTAGTGGAGAAATTCCAGAGCTAAAGGGTTATGTAGTCTATTTTTTAGTTTCTGCTATCGTTGCCTGGGCGGGTTATGCCTGGTTCCAGAAAACACGCGCCGGTTTTGCCGATGTAATATAATGTTAACTTCCATGGGAGAAACCGATCCGGAAATTTTGATTAATGTGGATAATGTTAGCAAGTGCTATCATTTATACCACCGCCCTCAGGATCGACTGTGGCAGTCTTTTTTTCGAGGGCGTAAAAAATTTCACCGTGAATTTTGGGCATTACTCAATATTTCCTTGCAGGTCCGGCGGCATGAGGCTGTAGCTATCATCGGGCGCAATGGCGCGGGAAAAAGCACCTTGCTACAGATCATTGCCGGCACTTTAGCGCCTACCTCAGGAAAAATCGCTGTTCAAGGCAGAGTTGCGGCCTTGCTCCAATTGGGAAGCGGTTTTAACCCTGAATTCACGGGGCGGGAAAATGTGTTTCTAAACGGCGCTATCCTTGGGTTTAGCCGCGCTGAAATTAGCTGCCGCTTTGAAGCAATAACAGCCTTTGCGGAGATCGGTAATTTTATTGATCAACCGGTTAAAACCTATTCTTCCGGGATGATCATGCGGCTTGCTTTCGCTGTTTCTACTTGTCTTGAACCGGAAGTGCTGATCATCGATGAGGCTTTAGCGGTAGGGGACGCAGCATTCCAATTTAAATGCAGGGATCGGCTTCAGGGTCTGATTACTCAAGGAACTACATTATTACTGGTTTCCCATGATATGAGCGCTGTTAAATCGTTTTGTCATCGTGCAGTCTATATTGAAGATGGCCAAAAAAAGGCGGAGGGTGAACCGGAACACATCTCTGAGCGTTATTTTATGGATGTGCGTGCCCGGCAGATGAGTCGCGTACAACAAGAAAAAAAAGGCAGGGATACCATCGTCTGTGAAAAGTCCCATGGTTATGGCACTAGTGAAGGAGAAATTGAGTCCGCTGTTTTTGTAGCAACAAGAGGAAGTGCCGCTCTTTTTAATTATGGTGATACTATTGAATTAAAGGTTACCTGCCAGTTTGCGTCTCACATAGAGTTTCCATGCCTATCGGTAGTACTCCAGGCAACTAATCTAGTGGGTATAGGTGGGCGCTGGTTCCGTATTAACCCGCTTTCTTCGGAATTCGATGCTGCTGCTATTACTTTAAAAATAAAGTTTCCCGCAAAATTTAATGATGGAAAATATTTTATTACCCTAAGATTGGAAGATCGTAAAGATCAGAAACAATATTTTATTTTACATAAAATTCCAGGCGCATTAACATTTGATATTTTGCCGCGTACTAATAACGATTTATTAGGGTTTAATGATATAAAACTTACCTGTGAGCAGTAAGAAATGATTATTTCTCACAAATATCAATTTATTTTTATAAAGAACGGAAAAACAGCAGGAACAAGTATTGAAGTATTCCTTTCCAAGTTTTGCGGTTCTTTTGATATCGTTACCCCCATTTATCCCGCGGTGGAATCCCATTTTCCTCGTAATTACGCGGGTTTTTATAACCGCATGACGAGCGCGGAGATTCGGGAGAAAATAGGTAAGAAAACCTGGAAAAATTATTTTAAATTTTGTGTAGAGCGTAACCCTTGGGATAAAGCTATCTCCTATTATTATATGGCTAAATGCAGAACTGGTGGGAATCTCTCTCTTGACAAATTTCTCGATGGCTGTGAATTTCCCATCAATTTTCCCCGCTATACAGAACCAGGAAATAGTTCAAAAATTATTGTAGATAAAATTATTGACTTTAATAACCTTATTGAAGGCTTAGGAGAAGTTTTCGGAAGGTTAGGATTACCTTTTGATGGTTCGCTTGGGGTTTATGCTAAATCAGAATATCGGACTGATCGACGGCCTTATCAAGAAGTTTTGACGGCTTCCCAGGCACGTAAAATTCAAGAGATCTTTGCGGTGGAGATTGATTTGCATGGTTATCATTTTCAGAAAGTAAAATTAATCGCATGATAGGAATACGTCACCAATTCATTTTTGTGCATATTCCAAAGACCGCTGGCAATGCCATGCAGAATATTCTAAGCACCTACTCGGAAGATACTATCGTTGTCAGCGGCAATAAGGATGGTGTTCATCGATTTGGATTATATAGTCTCTACGGCACCACTAAGCACTCGACTTTGACTGATTATTTTTTTGCACTAGGGCCAGAATCATTTTGGCCAAAACGAAAATTTACCTGTGTCCGTAATCCTTGGGATCGTGCTATCTCTTTTTATTTTTCACCACATAATAAAAATTATTCCTGGAATAGAAATAAATTTATCCGCATGTTGGATAAAATTTATCCAATGACTACTTTTTTGCGCCTACCTGCCCATGTGGCGAGTACAAAACCTGATCAAAACATTGATCTTATTATCCGCTACGAAGATTTACACAAAGGTTTTTCTAAGTTATGCGATATCCTAGGGATTTCAAGGAGAAGTCTTCCTGTTCTCAATAAGGGGAATCGGAAGTCCTATTTTGAATATTACGATTCCGATCTTATCCAAATAGTAGCGGAGCGTTTCCGGGAAGATATTGAGAATTTTGGCTATGAATTCGATTCCCCTAAGCGCTATTAAGAATGAAGATCGTCATCGTGCATATTCCTAAGGCGGCGGGTACTTCACTCAAGGAAGCTATTTCCGCTAAAGTAGGTATCGATAATATTCATTTTGATTATGATCGCCCCCTCGCCAGGGGTGATTTATCAAGGAATGCTCGTTGCTTGGCCTCAAGTATTACCGTTAAGCCGAGAGAAGAATCAATTATTTTCGGTCATTTCCTAGTGGGAAAATATGCTAGATTTAACGGCTGTTATTTTAGGCGCCGTAAAAAAATATTTTACGTGACTTTTCTCAGAGAACCTTTACAAAGAGCAATATCGCATTTTTTTTTCTGGAAAAGAACGGCTGTTCAAGGACATCGGGTTTGGGAGCGTTTTACTCAAGAGAATTGGAGCTTAGAAAGATTCCTGCTATCTAGGGAACATACTAATTTCCAGGCCAAATTCCTTTGGCGATTTCCGTTGAATCAGTTTGACTTTATCGGTTTAACAGAATATTTCCATGATAGCGTAGAAATGCTGGGACGCGTTTCTCCACTGCTAAGCGGCTTGCCAATAAAAACAGAAAACGGTAATCCAAAAAATTCTATTGGAGCGAGTTATAGCATTGATTCCTGTCTGGCATCCGAGTTTATGCGCCGCAATGAATTGGATTACGATTTATATAATCAAGGAGTTAAACGTTTTCTTATACAAAAACACAAACTTTTAAAGGCAAAGGGATGACTATGACGGACAGCTCATCGGTCGTATTTTTGCTAGGAGTGCCCCGTTCAGGTACAACTTTACTTTCTTGGTTGCTTAATCAGCACCGGAGTATTTACTGCCCGCCGGAGCCGTGGCTGCTGCTGGGACTAGAATCGCTTGGACAGGTTCCTGCTGATCACGTTGCCGATCCGCCTCTTTTGTCTAGCGCGGTTGCTGAGTTTTTAGGAGCTAGACGATTACAGAGTCTCAAGCGGGCAGCCTTATCTATTTATCAGCACGCCTTGGAGGAAGCGGGAAAATCTGTTTTTATTGATAAAACCCCTCGTAACTATCATGCCCTTGATTTTGTGCAGGAGTTTCTGCCGGAAGGAAAAATTATTTTTCTCGTACGCAATCCCCTTGATGTGGCGGCTTCTTTTAAAACTTCTTGGTCGGTGGAACTTCCAAAAATTATCTCTAATCAGGAAGATACTCCTTTTATTTTTGACTATATTCTAGGTTTTAATAGACTGCTGGATTTTGAAGAAAATTATCCCGTGCTTAGAGTTCGTTATGAGGACTTGGTTGTTGATCCTGATGAACAAATGGTGCGTATCTTTAAGTATCTAAAACTCCCACCGCAAGCAATTAATAAGGATTTGGACATTCAAAAAACCTCCTATGCCAGGAGTTCTCTCGGCGATAAGAGAATTCTTGCGACGCCCTCTATTCATACGCGATCTATTGATGCTTATAAGGGTGTTTTCAAAAAAGGGGAAATTCAAACTCTTTTGAATTCCTTGGGAGAAAAATCTTTTTTTAAATTAGGTTATGCCCAACAATATGCTGATGCCTGTGCAGAATTCGAAATAATGCCTTGTCACGAGATCTCTTCACGGCTGCTAAAAACAGCGGAAGGATACGTGCAACGACGCCAGAGGCGTTGTTCTGACCTCCAGTCACGAGGTATTTTCGAGCAAAAAATAGAATATTTAAGTCAACAAATTGAATGCTTGAAGCAACAAAATGAAATTGCCCAGAAGCGCAATCAGGATATTAGTAATGAATTAAAATCCGCTCAGAGGCAAAATAGCACGCTTAATAAGCAGTTAATTCTATCGAGAACAGAAAAGGAAGAATTTAAGAAGCAATTCCATTCGTTGCAAAATATGGGTTTGAAAGCGCGTTTACATGGGGATCTTGGATATATTAAAAAACGCTTAAAACAGAAAATCAAAGATGGCCTTTGGCACGTAGTACAAGGGCCGCCCGCACCGCCATTACCAAGAATAACGATAGTTACGCCGGTGCTTAATGGCGCTCAATTTATTGAAGCGACGCTGCGCTCGGTGCTGGTACAAGAATATCCCGCACTGGAATTTATCATCGTTGATGGTGGTTCCACTGATGATACCTTGTCTATTATAGATAGCGTTCAAAATAGTTCTGATTTTAAGGATAGAATTAGTTGTGTCATATCAGAGCCTGATGGCGGCATGTATGATGCTATCGCTAAGGGCTTCTCGCGGGCAACGGGTGAAATACTGGGATACCTAAATGCTGATGATTTACTTGAAGGCGGGGCCTTAGCTGCTGTTGGCAGTTATTTCTCCCGCCATCCGAAAGTAGCCGTAATCTACCATGAGGACACTGTTTTGGTGAACGGGTGGAAATATCCCAACGTTCGGCAGCCAAAGGGGATAAATACGGTTGATCTGCTTAATAAGCATATTTTATTTCAGGACGGTGTTTTTTTTAGGCGGGAAGCTTACCAAACCATTGGTGGTTTACGGCGTGATTTAAAATTAGCGGGAGATTATGATCTCTGGTTGCGTTTATCGGCTCGTTTTAAATTTATCCGTAGGTCAGGGCATGTTAGTTGTTTCCGTATTCGCCGGGGGCAATTTAGCGAAAATATGGAAGCTTATAATGAAGAAATGGAACGTGCGCGCCATGATTTTTTATCCCAAGCTTCCCGCTTGCAAATACTTCGCTGGGAAATTCAAAAGAAATATCTTTTTTTCAGTAAATCTATAGAAAAAATTTCGAGGCGCCACCGCTTATTTTTCCCCCTCGATTTTAGCAATTTGCCGCCACCGCCTGTTAGTTTGTCTGGAACGGAGTATGGACAGGCATTAAGCCCCATTGATGGCAAGTTGGCAGAGCGGTTCTTGTTTAGTACTCCAGATACTCGCTTTGGCGATAAGATGATCAATTATATCTACCTGGATACCCGTCATCTCATTGCGATTACTTATCCGCCTATCCAGCCTGCTGAACTTGACAGATTGTATAAGCGCCATTATTCTGCGCCGCCCTCATCGATCAATAACCCAGAGAGTCCTTCGCCCTATCGTCAGTTCGAGGGTAAACGCCCCTGGGAGAAATTGCTTCTGAGGCTACCCGTGGAGCGGTGGCTTTCGTATTTTTTTTCCAAAGATCTCTGGCTAGATAATACCCTGAATGAGTTGAGTAATACGCTTCAATCTTCACAAATTAATATTCACAGCCCACTTCGAGTACTTGATACTGGTTGTTTTGAGGGCCATTTACTCGATGGCATTGCCGCCCGGAAATCCTGGCGAGGTTATGGCCTGGAACCCAATATCCAAGCGGTGGAAATTGCTCGTGGTAAGGGGCATTGTGTTTGGCAAGGACGTGCTGAAGATGCTGTTGAGATTATTCCATATTCCTATCAGTTCGATGTCATTTTCATGGGGCAAAGTATTGAGCATACAGATGATCCGGTGCGGGTCCTGCGCCGTCTTCGTCTGCTACTTGCCCCTGGTGGCGTTCTGGTCGTGAGTACGCCTAATTTGGATTCCCGGCAAATTACCTGGTTTGGCCCAACTTGGGCTCATTGGCATGCACCCTATCATCGCTATATTTTTTCGAGGAAGGGTTTATTCGCCCTAGCCAGACAAACAGGTTTGCATCCTGTTTGTTTCAAAACCTTCTCCCATTGTTACTGGACTGCCATGTCACTAATGCAGAATTTTATCGGGCTTGGAGGTAGCGTATCCCATACAGTCGATTTTGATCATCCCCTGCGTTTACGGGCGCAAAGAATTAATTTTTGGCAGCAGTTTTTTTGGAATCGTATAGGCAAAGGGGATTATTGCTTCTTTGTGATGAGGGATGAGGAAAGTGGCTAATTTGAAACTTCCAACTATTAGTATTGTAACGCCGTCCCTCAATCAGGGAGAGTATGTGGAGTGGACGGTGCGATCGGTGTTTGAGCAACGTTATCCAAACCTGGAGTATATCTTTATGGATGGTGGCTCTACTGATCAGACGCTAGATCGTATTGCCTCCTACCGTAATCGTTTTTTACATTTTGAGTCGGGGCCTGATGGAGGGCAGAGTGCAGCTATTGCTAAGGGATTTAGCATTGCCACTGGGGAGATTATGGCCTATTTAAATAGCGATGATGTGCTACTGCCCGGTACGCTTAATTTTGTGGCCGATTATTTCCATCGTCATCCTGAAGTAGATTTTCTTTATGGCCATCGTTGCATTGTTAACGAAATAAATCAAGTTATAGGACACTGGATTCTGCCTCGGCATAGCAGTTTTTTAATGCGGCGTTGGGATCTTATCCCGCAGGAATCTTGTTTCTGGCGTCGTCGCCTGTTTGAACAAAAAGGGAATATCGATGCCAGTTTCCAATTTGCTATGGATTATGATTTGTTCGTACGCTATATGGACGTTGGTAATTTCAAGCGGGTAAACCGATTTCTTTCGGCCTTTCGAGTGCATAAAGATGCTAAAACCACAACCCAGCTGACGACTACCGGTTGGGCGGAAATAGAACGTGTACAACGGTCCAATCAGATGCGGTTTCCACCTTTGCTAGGTAAGCTTTTCCCTCTTTCGGTACAATTACGTTCCCTCCTTTTTATTCGAAGAGGAGAGTGCTTTCCGGGGCTTCCTCCAGGGTCGAATTTTAACTTAAACATCCTATGGGGAGATTAAGTAGATTTTGAGATAAGCTTTTCGGTAAAAAAATGAACCCATTCTTGGGAAATTTATACCGGCTTTACAGTTTGCTATAGGATGGCAAAGTCGCCGATATTTTTTTATATTTGAACTTAAAATGCTATTTTTTTGCTAGAAATAGATGGTAGTTCTAATCTTCATGTGAATTAATGTATGGATAAGGAGAAAAAAATATACGTTGCTGGGCACCGGGGTATGGTAGGGTCCGCCATTGTTAGAAATCTTGAAGAAAGAGGATATATTAATATTATTACCCGCACCCGCCAGGAACTTGATTTGCGCGATCAAAAGAAGGTATTTTCCTTCCTTGAGGGAGCACGGCCTGATTACCTATTTATCGCTGCGGCAAAAGTGGGTGGAATTTATGCCAATAATACCTACCGTGCCCAATTTATCTATGAAAATCTTGTTATTCAGTCTAATCTTATCCATGGAGCCTATTTAGCCGGCGTTAAACGTCTGTGTTTTCTAGGATCAAGCTGCATTTATCCAAAAAAATGTCCTCAGCCAATACGAGAGGACTATCTCCTGACAGGACCGCTAGAACCTACCAATGAGCCTTATGCTATTGCCAAGATTGCGGGCGTTAAAATGTGTGAGAGCTATAATCAGCAATATGGAACCCGCTATATTTCGGTGATGCCCACTAATTTGTATGGACCCCATGACAACTATGACCTTAATAACAGCCATGTATTACCTGCTTTGATCCGCAAGGCCCATGAAGCTAACTTAAGAGGTGATGAAAAATGGGTTGTATGGGGAACGGGGACTCCAAGGCGGGAATTTCTTTATGTAGACGATATGGCGAATGCCTGTATTCTTTTAATGGAAAAAGATATTCCTGGCGGTTTATTTAATGTGGGCACAGGTGTTGATGTGACGATCAAAGAATTAGCTGAGATGATCATGGGTGTGGTGGGGTTTCAGGGAAGCATCGTTTTCGATTCGTCCAAGCCTGATGGTACCCTACGCAAATTATTGGATGTCAGCAGAATACAGGAATTAGGCTGGCGTCCACAGATAGACTTGCGTGAGGGAATAAACAAAGCTTACCGGGATTTTCTAAATCGTGTTGCTGCCTAAATGACCACGGTAAAGCCGTTAGTTACGGTGGTGGTCCCTTCCTACAACCAAGGCTGTTATCTCGAGCAAGCATTGGCTTCCGTGTTTGGGCAGCAATTGCCTGTCGAAGTATTTGTGATGGATGGCGGCTCCAAGGACAGCTCGCTTGCGATTATCCACGAATGGGAGCATCGTTTATCTGGTTGGCGCAGTCATCCTGATCAAGGACAGGCCGCAGCTATCAATGAGGGAATCGGGTGGGGAGAGGCGCCTTTTGTGTGTTGGTTAAATAGCGATGATTGGCTACTGCCGGCAGGACTCACCTATTTATACCAAGCCTTGCAGCAATCTTTAGAAGCACCTGCAGCTTATGGGCGCTCATGGAATTTTATTGAGAAAACCGGGAATCGACGGGCCGTCTGGGTAGAACCTTTTAACGAACGCCGTCTGGCGTTACGTTGTATTATTTCGCAACCTGCAACGTTGATTAGGCGCTCTGCCTGGGAAGTCATGGGGGGGCTGAATGAAAATCTTCACATGGCCATGGACTATGATTTATGGTGGCGTCTATTTAAAAGATTCGGCCGGTTACATTTTGTAGACAAATTCGTTGCGGTGAATCGGGATCATATGGCTACCAAAACAAAAAACCAACGCCGTTTACACTACCAGGAAGCTATCAGGACTGTCCGCCAACATTATGGGCGCGTTCCTTTGAAATGGTGGCTCGCCCAACCCTATGCGATCTGGTTTAAAGCGTTACATAGATAGCCTTAAGCGAGCTTGAAGATTTCGTTCCTATGGCATCTTTCTTCCGTGGTGAATGGTTTTTTCATATTAAGCCTATCTAGCTTTATCCCCTTAGTAAGTGCTTTTTGAAAAATATGCTAACGAAACCGGCTTGCAGGTATTTTTTATAAGGCGCATTTTAAGCGAGCTTATATGCGGGTTTTACATTTTTATAGAACCTATTTCCCCGATACGATGGGGGGAGTTGAACAAGTAATTTACCAAATTGCTCGTGGTACTTCTGCTTATGGCGTTGAAACGGAAATTCTCACCCTAAGCAAAACCAAATCTGAGGAAAATTTATTTATTGATAATCATCTTGTTCATCGAGCACGGCTTGATTTTCAAATCGCATCAACGGGTTTTTCGTTATCGGCCCTACTGCGGTTTATTCAATTAGCCAAGCAAGTAGATCTGATTCATTATCATTTTCCGTGGCCATTTATGGATATGGTGCATTTCTCCTCGTTGGTTAAAAAACCATCTGTAGTAACTTATCATTCTGATATTATCCGGCAGAAATTTCTCTTCAATTTTTACCGGCCACTCATGCACTGTTTTTTGAATCATGTTGATCGCATTGTAGCGACCTCTCCCAATTATTTCGCCACTAGCCAGGTACTAGATCAGTATCGGGCTAAAACCGAGGTGATTCCCATCGGCCTGGATAAAGCTTCTTATCCTAAAATAAGACCGGAATTACTACAATACTGGCGAACTCGGGTGGGTAATCGTTTTTTCCTATTTGTTGGCATGATTCGTTATTATAAAGGTTTACATATTCTTCTGGATGCTGTTAAGGGTACTGATTTTCCTTTGGTTATTTTAGGTTCTGGGCCTGTTGAAAAAGAACTGAGAAGGCATGCGCAACGTCTAGATCTAAAAAATATTCATTTTTTGGGAGCGTTATCCGATGAGGACAAAGTAGCGCTGATCGATTTGAGTCTGGCCATTGTGTTTCCTTCCCATCTTCGTTCTGAGGCTTTCGGTATCTCTTTGCTGGAAGGCGCTATGTTTGGAAAACCGATGATATCCAGTGAGATTGGCACGGGCACCAGCTATGTCAATATTCACAATGAGACGGGTCTGGTCGTTCCTCCCAGCAATCCCGGCTCATTTAGAGAAGCCATGATTTTTTTTTGGAATCATCCCAAAGCTGCGGCAGAAATGGGTAAAAATGCCGAGGCTCGCTACTGGCGGCAGTTTACTTCGGCGCATATGGCCGTAAGGTATGTGGATCTCTATCAGCGCTTGCTTGAAAAATCCGCCGGTAGTTTTAAAGTACCTCAATAAGGTCCGAAGTAACAAAAAAGAAGTATTCGGGTATCTCCCGCTTATTTTCAAAAAACGGAGACTAAGTAATTTTATAACCCGCGGTTTCAAGTAGTAATTTGCAGTTCTATTATGCAGCGAGTAAATCTATTTGCTGCCCTTATGATGGTTTACTGGCGCTTGCCTGACCCTCATAGATCGTGGGTGGTGATTCATTTTCCCAGTAAAAGCCTTGAGGTATTGGAATAAGGGGGTGGTATTTTGCAAACCTGTTTTTCTCCTTAAAAATAGTTTGGCGCACTTTACCTGGGCCGCCCCCCGGGGTGTTTTATGCCCCTTTGGCTTCACAACCATCCCCTCGCTCCTAAATTTACCTGTTTTTGTTAGGTCGAGTTATCACGAACGCTATCTCTAGGCCGTTCTCCCACTAATTGTATTTATTATCCAAAATCGTCTGTTAACTAATAACTATACAAACTGTGTTTTCTGGTCTATAGCTTATAAATATTGGAGTTTATTATAAGATTAACAAAAAATAATAAATAATGAGATCGGGAAATTAGAAGAATTAATCAAATAAATTCAAGTGATTATCTAATGATAGATAGCCCTAGGCATGGGCGCACTAGTAACCATGAAAAGTGAAGGGAGTTACCAAGCGACAGGCTGAGACTAATGGGTGGTATAAAGCCAATCCGGTAACGAATAAAAATTGTGTTTCACTCCAGCGGCGTAGGTGTTGACGCGCTGTGGATTTGGCTAAGAACTGAAGCTAGCAATGGATCTATAGGTTAAGTTTTGCTATGCCCCAAATTTTTTCTTCTCGTTTCGTCCTCTTTCTTAAGCTCGCTATTGTGGGTATGGTTTTGTTTCTTTTGGGGGCGGTAGTGCTTTGGCGCATTGTGACTAGTCCCCTGGCTTCCGTGGGTGCGGCCATCGAGCAGCCCGTTCCGTTCAGCCATAAGCACCATGTTAGCGATGATGGCATTGATTGCCGCTACTGCCATACCTCTGTGGAAAAATCTTCTTTTGCGGGAATCCCTTCAACAGAAATCTGTATGACCTGTCATTCGCAACTCTTTACGGATGCGGAAGTGCTGGCTCCGGTGAGAGCCAGTTTCCGGGCGAAAAAACCGTTGCGGTGGAAACGCGTCAATGATTTGCCTGATTTTGTTTATTTTAATCACAGCATTCATATTCATAAGGGGATTGGCTGTGTTTCCTGTCATGGGCCAGTGGATGAAATGCCACTTACCTGGCGGGCAAAGCCTTTAACCATGCAGTGGTGTTTAAATTGTCATCGGGCGCCAGAACGTTTTGTGCGGCCCCGCGAGTATGTCTTCGACATGAATTGGAAGCCGAAAGAAGAGCAATTGGTGCTAGGGAAGCGGTTAGTAGAAAAATATAATATTCAAAGCAAAACTGATTGTTCGACGTGTCACCGCTGAGCATAAGGGGGGGTGTTATGGCAGGATCGAGTATAAAACCTTTGGATTTAGCGCCCATTCGGGCCCGCCTTGCCGAGGCGCAAGGGCGTGCTTTCTGGAAAAGCTTGGAGGAGCTGGCGGGCAGTGAAGAATTCGAACGTTTTCTATACCAGGAATTCCCCTTTTTTCGCGAGCTGAGTCAGGCTTCGCTCAGCCGGCGGGACTTTATGCGGCTAATGGGAGCTTCTTTAGCTCTCGCCGGCCTAAGTGCATGCAGCACCCCGCCACCGGAGGAAATCCTTCCTTACATACGGGCGCCGGAAGGTTTAGTGCCAGGTGAGTCGCTGTTTTTTGCCACGGCCATGCCTCTGGATGGCTTTGCAACCGGCGTGTTGGTGGAAAGCCGGATGGGTCGCCCCACCAAGGTGGAAGGTAATCCCCTGCATCCAGCGAGTTTGGGGGGGACGGATATTTTTGCCCAGGCTTCCGTGCTGCAATTATGGGATCCCGACCGAGCTCAGGTGATAAGTCACCGGGGAGAAATTAGCACTTGGCAGACTTTTTTAGCTGCAATGGGTGAGAAGATGAGGACCTTTGAGGGCAACCAAGGCAAGGGGCTCTACCTATTAACGCCAACCGTAAGCTCACCAACGTTAATTTCCCAGTTACGGACGTTAGGCAAACGCTTTCCCCATGCCCATTGGCATCAATATCAACCGATTAACCAAGATAATAGCTATGAAGGGGCTCGTTTGGCCTTTGGTGAGTCCCTTGAGACCCGTTATCACCTGGAGCGGGCTGAGGTAATTTTGTCTCTTGATGGGGACTTCCTTGGCTCGCTGCCAGGACATTTGCGCTATGCCCGCGATTTTGCCAAGAAGCGGCGGGTGGATTCGGCACAAAGCACCATGAACCGCTTGTATGTAGCTGAGAGTTCACCCACTATAACCGGGACGATGGCGGATCATGGGGTTTCCCTGCGCGCTAGCCAAATAGAAGTATTAGCCTTGCAGTTGGCCCGCGCACTAGGCATTGGCGTGCCCAGGAGGGAAGAGACGGCTTCCGATTTGCCTGAACAATGGGTGCGGGCCGTGGCCGAGGATTTACGCCAGCACCGCGGGACTTCCTTGGTGATAACGGGAGAAAAACAGCCTCCCTTTGTTCATGGGTTGGTCCATGCCGTGAATCAAGCCTTGGGGAATGTGGGAACGACGCTTACTTACAGTGCGCCAAGAGCCTTCAATCCACGAAACCAAAATGAATCCCTGAACCATCTGGTGGCTCAGATGGACGCAGGCAAAGTGGATACGCTCATCATGCTAGGAGGCAACCCCGCCTATAACGCGCCGGCCGATCTGGCCTTCTCCAAGCAGCTCGCTAAGGTGAAATCATCGATTTATCTCGGGCTATATGAGGATGAAACCGCCGCTCATAGTCACTGGCATATCCCCGAAACTCATTACCTGGAGAGGTGGGGGGATGCCCGTGCCTACGAGGGCACGGTAAGTTTATTGCAGCCCTTGATTGCACCCCTTTATCAGGGCAAATCAGATTATGAATTGTTGGCGGTGTTGCTTGGCCAAACCGACCGGAGCGATTATGACTGGGTGCGTGGATACTGGCAAAAGCAGTGGCCGAAGTCGGATTTCAAAAGCATCTGGAACCAGGCATTGCAGGCAGGTTTTATCGAAGGGACAGCATTAAGATCGAAATCCGTAAAACTGCGTGATGATTGGGTTGCCCATTTATCGAGGGGACAGTCTAAGAGCAAGGAAACTTCAGGCATGGAAATTATCTTCATGCCTGATCCAACGATTTGGGATGGGCAATTTACCAACAATGGTTGGCTGCAAGAATTGCCTAAGCCGCTCACCAAGCTTACTTGGGATAACGCCGCCTTAATTAGCCCCCGGACGGCTGAGAATTTGGGACTTGCCAATGAAGAAGTCGTGGCGCTTCGCTACCAGGAACGCCAGGTTCAAGCGCCTATCTGGATTATGCCCGGGCACCCAGAGGGTGCGGTTACGGTGACGTTAGGCTATGGCCGCGCTAAAACCGGACAGGTGGGAGCGGGAACAGGTTTTAATGCCTACGCGCTGCGCTCCTCCAGGGCGCCTTGGTTTGGGTGGGGATTGGAAATTGTCAAAACTGGCAAGCACCATTCTTTGGCCACGACCCAGCACCATCATAGCATGGAGGGGCGGGATATCGTCCGAACGGCGACCCTCTCTGAGTTTCGAGAGAACCCCCATTTCGCCCAGCAGGAATTACCTTCTAAAAGTCTTTATCCTCAGTTCAACTATTCAGGTTATGCCTGGGGCATGACGATTAATCAAAGTACCTGCATCGGCTGCAGCGCCTGTGTTGTGGCGTGCCAAGCAGAAAACAATATCCCCGTGGTGGGGAAGGAGCAGGTCAGTTTAGGGCGGGAGATGCATTGGCTGCGCATTGATCGCTACTACAGTGGAGGCTTGGATGATCCGCGGACTTATTTTCAGCCAGTGCTCTGTATGCATTGTGAAAACGCGCCTTGTGAGCTGGTTTGTCCCACGGCAGCGACGGTGCATGATTCAGAAGGACTTAATCTTCAGGTTTACAATCGTTGTATTGGTACCCGTTTTTGCTCTAACAATTGCCCTTATAAGGTTAGGCGATTTAATTTTTTGGAATATGCTAAGGAAACACCGTCTCTAGTAGCCCAAAAAAATCCTGAAGTCACCGTGCGAATGCGGGGAGTGATGGAAAAATGCAGCTATTGCATACAGCGCATTAGCAATGCTCGTATTCAAGCGGAGCTAGAAGAACGGCGTATTCAAGATGGGGAAGTATTAACTGCCTGCCAGGCAGCATGCCCCACCGAGGCCATTGTCTTTGGTGATTTAAACGATCCGGAAAGCCAGGTTGGCCAAGTAAAGGCATCACCGCTTAATTATGCGCTCCTGGGCGAACTTAACACCCGCCCCCGGACTACCTATCTTGCAAAATTAACTAATCCGAATCCTAAGCTCAAAGAAGAATAGCAATGTCATCCAGATATCCTAGTAATGTGGGCAGCACTCTTGACAAAAAGCCTCCTCCGGGCGCCGTTGTGACAGATAAGGTCAGTGGCCTGGTGTTGGCTCCTCATAGGCGTTGGTGGTGGCTGGGTGCTTTTGGATTTTCCGCGCTGCTGTCGTTGTTGTTTTTTTCTGCCATTGGTTACCTGTTAGTGACGGGCGTTGGTATTTGGGGGATTAATATTCCCGTGGCCTGGGCGTTTGCGATCACCAATTATGTATGGTGGATCGGAATTGGCATGGCCGGAACTTTTATTTCGGCTGCTCTGTTGCTAACACGCCAAAAGTGGCGGGCCTCGATTAATCGTTCCGCGGAGACAATGACCGTTTTCGCAGTCTCTATTTCTGGCTTATTTCCCATCCTTCACTTGGGGCGTCCATGGTTTTTTTATTGGTTAGCGCCTTATCCCGATATTATGAATGTATGGCCCCAGTGGCGCAGCGTCCTGGTGTGGGATTTCTTCGCTATCCTGGCGTATCTGGTTGTATCGCTGCTGTTCTGGTATACCGGGATGGTGCCCGATTTCGCTGTGATTCGCGATCGGGCGCGCAAGCGTTCCCAACAGATATTTTATGGCCTCTTGGCCCTTGGCTGGCGTGGCGAAGCGAGACATTGGCGGCGTCTCGAAACGGCCACCCTCCTGCTGGCCGGCATGGCGGTTCCCCTAGTATTTTCCGTTCACAGTATGGTGGGGCTTGATTTCGCGGAAGGAATAGTTCCTGGCTGGCATTCCACGATTTTCCCCCCCTTCTTTGTCGCCGGCGCCTTGTTTTCAGGTTTTGCCATGGTGTTGATGCTTGTCGTTCCGCTGCGATCCGTTTTTGGCCTGCACGCGTTTATTACCTCGCAGCATCTAAATAACATGGCCAAATTATTATTGGCTACCAGCCTTATTGTTACCTATAGTTACATTATGGAGGTTTTTATAGCTTGGTATAGTGCCGACCCTTATGAGATTGCCATGACCCAGAATCGAATGAGTGGAGCCTATGCCCCTGTTTATTGGGCAACGATATTTTGTAACGTTCTGGTGCCCCAGATTCTTTGGTTTAAGCGAATCCGTCTTAATCCTATTGCCTTGTTTGTGGTGGGAACCGTGGTATTCATAGGCATGTGGTTAGAACGCCTCATGCTGATTGTCACAAGTTTGTATCGTGATTTTTTGCCCTCCGCCTGGGGAATGTTTTATCCGACTGTCTGGGATTGGATCTTTCTTTTTGCCCCAATAGGCTTTTTTGCCATGCTTTTCCTGTTATTTATTCGTTTTGCACCGGTTACTTCCATGTTCGAAATCCGAAAGCTACGCTCAGAAGTGAAGAATCATGAATAAAATAGCTATTAAAAATTACGGCCTTATGGCTGAATTTGAAACGCCGGAACTGCTCGTGCAGGCGGTGAGAGAAAGCCGCCTAAATGGCTACCAGGCAGTTGAAGCCTATACGCCTTTCCCTGTCGAAGGATTAGATGAAGCCCTGGGACTTCGTCGCGATTCATTGCCTTTTTTTGCCTTGGTAGGCGGTTGTATAGGGGCCGTTAGTATTTACTTTGTGGAATATTATTCCGCAACCATTGACTACCCTATTAATAGCGGTGGCCGTCCTTATCATAGCTGGCCTGCTTTTATTCCCCCCGCTGTGGAAATGGCTATCCTGGGCGCTGCTTTAGCGGTGGTGCTTGGCATGTTGATATTAAATAGATTGCCTAAATTACGTCATCCTATTTTTGGTGTATCCCAGTTTGATATGGCGGAGCGTGATCGCTTTTTTCTGTGCATTAGCGCTCATGATCCGCTATTTGATGAAAACCGGGCGCAGCGTTTTCTTGAGAGCCTGGAACCGGCAGGTATCCATAAGGTCAAGGGATAATGTGCAGAGAGGGAAGTTTTTGGAATAGGTTATAAGGGGCACAGTGAGAGGGTGGATATATTATGCGCCTGAACAGAAATCAGGTTTTAAGTTTAATGGCCACTGCCATGCTTATTTTTTTATCTTCAGGCTGTGAGAATGTGATGCAAAATATGTACGATCAGCCGAAGTATAAACCACTCTCAAAAAGTAACTTATTTTCGGATGATCAATCCGCCAGGCCCCTGGTGGAGGAGACCGTGATGTTTTCTGCGGGTAGTTTCGCGGGTTCTTCTAGTGGACGGGAAGGAAAAAAAGCAGCGTTCTATTTACCAAAAGGAAAAATTCCTAGCGATAAAATCCCTTTTCCTATTACTGCTAAGCTTTTAAAGCGAGGTCAAGAGCGTTTCAATATTTATTGCGCCCCTTGTCATGGTCAAACAGGTTATGGAGACGGTATGATCGTCCACCGTGGGTTTCCTTCTCCCCCTTCTTATCATTCCACTCGTTTGCGTGATGCGCCGGACTCCCATTTCTATAACGTAATAACGCAAGGTTTTGGCCGGATGTTTTCCTATGCTACACGTGTTGAACCCCAAGATCGCTGGGCTATTGTGGCGTACATTCGAGCCCTGCAATTAAGCCAGAATACAACTCTACACAATATTCCAGAGGAAACTGTCCGGCGCCAATTGGGAAAGAAAAATGATAACCAGACAGAATGAACCTTCCTTACCGTTAATATCCCGAGTTCAAAGATTTTCCTTGCTTGTTGGAATAATAGGGCTAATGCTTTCCGGGGTTGGCGCCTATTTTCAGTATCAGCAATTCCTGGTTTCTTATTTGTTCGCTTACATTTTTTGGATCGGTATCTCCTTGGGCAGCCTGGCGATCCTTATGATTCATTATTTAACTGGCGGGACTTGGGGATTGCTTATTCGTCGCCCTTTGGAGGCGGCAACCTGGGCGCTACCGCTTATGGTGGTTCTTTTTATTCCTTTGGCTGTGGGATTATCTGAAGTTTATGCTTGGGCGCGGCCTGAGGAAATAGCTAATAATTCTTTGTTGCAGAAAAAAAATTGGTATTTAAATATCCCTTTTTTTCTTGTTAGGTCCACTACCTATTTTATTATTTGGCTGGGTATTGCCTACTGTCTGAGCAGCTGGTCTAGAAAACAAGATAAGAATCCAAAAACAGGAATTGTGTTAGGCCTCCAGCGATTGAGTGGAGGCGGATTAATTTTATTATCTTTAAGTGTAACTTTTGCCGCTATCGACTGGGTGATGTCTTTGGTTCCGGAGTGGACTTCAACGATTTTCGGTTTTATTTTTGGAATTAGCCAAATGTTGGCTGCTATGACTTTCGCGGTGATTATTGCTGGTTATCTGTCCAACATTAAAATATTATCAGAAACTTTTTCGCCTGCTATTTTTCATGATTTTGGTAATATTTTACTGATGTTTATTCTGCTATGGGTTTATTTATTTTATATGGAATATTTGATTGTCTGGTCTGGAAATTTACCCCGTGAAATTTCCTGGTATGTCCCCCGCGTGGAAAGCAGTTGGCGGTGGGTAAGCATGTTGCTCATTGTATTTTACTTTATTATACCCTTTGTGGCACTCCTGTTTCGTTCTTTAAAAAGAACAAGAAGTACCCTGGTGGGGATCGCCGCTATTATTTTTCTCTCCAGTTTAGTGAATTCTTTTTGGCTAGTTGTGCCCTCCCTGCGTATTGAAGGCTTTGAACTTTATTGGACGGATCTAGTGGTTCCCATTGGAATGGGCGGGTTTTGGCTAGCCGTCGTACTTTGGCGGCTGCAAAATGTCTATTCCCTACCTGCTCGGATACCTGTAGAGGAAGCAATGGAGCATGGCAGATAACCTATCGGGCCAGGAGCGCTACCGGCATGAAACCACGGATGTGCAGAACTATACCATTGTGTGGCTAGGACTGGTTATCCTTTTGGCCATCGTTTTGGGTGGATTCTTCGTATTTGGCTTAATTCATCTATATGAGAACAACCAGCAAGAGATTGAGTCAACCCCACCAAAAAAAGAAGATATCATGGAACGAGTTCCTTCAGCACCTTATTTAGAGGCAAGTTCTGGCGCAGGGTTGGCTGAGTTGCAAGAGAAAAATGAGGATTTATTACATAGTTACGGTTGGGTGGATAAAAAACGGGGTATCTTTCATATCCCTATCAAATATGCCATGGAATTATTAGTAGAAAAGAATTCGCAAACTCAAGAAGATATGGCTCACAGTAAAAAGCAAGTATCCCATCCCTAGATGAACTAATTTCTATAGACTTGGAGACTTTAATGATGGAAGGTTTTGGTTCATTTCTGGGAGAAGCATCCAGTTTATCGCGCCATTTCGACACTCTTTTTCTAGCATTATTTATCCTCTGCAGTCTTGTTACCATCATCATTACTTTCTTGATTATTTTCTTTGCTGTTAAGTATCGGCGTGGTGCTAAAGTAAACCGGTTTACAGTACGCAAATCCACCGCCATTGAGTTTGTTTGGACTCTCATCCCTTTTGGTCTTTTTTTGGCTATTTTTGTATGGGCTGCCTATTTTTATACGGAACTTTTATTTCCGCCAGATGATGAGATGGTGGATCTAGATATTGCCGTGGTGGGTAAGCAGTGGATGTGGAAGCTGCAGCACCCCAATGGGAAAAGAGAGATTAATAAATTACATGTGCCATTGGGTAAAAATATCCGGCTAACCATGGTTTCACAGGATGTTATTCATAGTTTTTTTATCCCTGCATTCCGCATTAAGCATGATGTATTGCCGGGACGTTATAGTACAATTTGGTTTCGTCCCATCAAGCTTGGCGAATACCATCTTTTTTGTGCTGAGTATTGTGGGACGGATCATTCCCGTATGCGCGGTAAAGTAGTTGTCATGGAGCCCTCAGATTATGCACAATGGTTACAACAAAAATAGTGGTTATAAAAATAAGAAAGGAAGGTTAGTGGAAAAATTTCCTAAATATACTTTTCTAAAGAGATACTCTCATGAGTGCTAATGCTGCTGCAGAATACACGAGCTATCTTGGTGGGGGAGATACCCTAAAATCCTGGTTAACAACACTTGATCATAAGCGTATAGCTGTACTCTATCTCATCTCTATTACGCTGTTCTTTCTTATTGGGGGAGTAGCTGCTGCCGTGATACGCCTAGAATTAGTAACCTACGCGGGGGATTTTGTTACGGCCGAAACCTATAACAAAACTTTCTCTCTCCATGGTATTGTCATGGTCTGGTTTTTCCTAATTCCTTCCATTCCAGCGACACTAGGTAATTTCCTTATTCCGCTGATGGTTGGCGCTCGGGATCTTGCTTTTCCCCGCTTGAACTTGGCGAGCTGGTATTTATATACGGTAGGGGGGATATTTACTATTGGTATGGTGATTGCCGGTGGCGTAGATACAGGATGGACCTTTTACACGCCATTTAGCACCATGTTCTCCAACACGTATGTTGTCGCGGCTGTTATTGGGGTGTTTATCGTTGGTTTTTCTACTATATTCACTGGCATAAATTTTATTGTAACCATTCATAAAATGCGAGCGCCAGGTTTAACCTGGTTTCGTTTGCCCATGTTCGTGTGGGCCAATTATGCTACCAGTGCCATCATGGTGCTGGCGACTCCCGTGCTGGCAATGACTCTTACCTTGGTGGCAGTTGAACGGATATTCCAGATAGGCATCTTTGATCCTGCGTTGGGGGGAGATCCTTTGTTATTTCAGCACCTGTTCTGGTTTTATTCCCATCCTGCTGTGTATATTATGGTTTTGCCTGCCATGGGAGTAGCGAGCGAGCTTATTGCTTGCTTTTCTAGAAACCCTATTTTTGGTTATCGCTTTATGGCTTACTCCGTAATGGCCATTGCGGTCCTTGGTTTTTTGGTTTGGGGTCATCACATGTTTGTGAGTGGCCAATCTGTTTATGCGGGCATGATGTTCTCGCTATTTAGTTTTGTGGTTGCTATTCCCTCGGCTATCAAAGTTTTTAATTGGACTGCTACCCTATACAAAGGATCTATCTCTTTTGAAGCGCCCATGCTTTATGCGCTAGGATTTGTATTCCTGTTTATGATTGGCGGTCTAACTGGAATCGTTGTGGCGGCTCTGGCCCTGGACGTTCACTTGACGGATACTTACTTCGTGATTGCCCACTTTCACTATATTATGGTGGGGGGATCGGTGATGGCGTATTTGGGAGGTATTCACTTCTGGTGGCCTAAAATGACCGGGAAAATGTATTCTGAAATGTGGGGTAGGGTTGCCGCTGTATTAATTTTCGTGGGCTTTAATGTAACATTCTTCCCGCAGTTTTTGCTGGGTTATTTAGGTATGCCAAGGCGTTATCATGAGTATCCGGAGGCACTAGAAGTGCTCAATGTAATCTCTTCAGGGGGAGCCGTAATTCTAACATTGGGTTACCTTCTACCCCTCGTGTATTTATTATGGTCATTGCGCTATGGGCGTATTGCCGGTGGGAATCCTTGGGAGGCAAAAGGATTAGAGTGGCAAACCTCCTCGCCACCTGCTAAACATAATTTTAAGGAAACCCCCGTCGTGACGGAGGAAGCCTATGCTTATTCGCCATATAAGGTTTAATTAAAGGGTAATGTCCGGCTTTTAACTCATGGTGTTTGATTAAAATTAAAATGAGCGACAAGCACACTGCTGTAGCAGAGCAATTTGATGATCCGGAGCAAGAATACCATGCAGCCACCCTCGGCATGTGGGTGTTCCTTGCAACTGAAGTCCTTTTTTTTGGCGTTTTGTTTGCTAGCTATGCGGTCAGCCGGTTTAATTATCCTGAAGCGTTTGCGGAAGCGAGCAGACACACGGATATCGTGCTCGGCACTATCAGCACTGGTGTGTTGTTAACGAGCGGTTTTACCATGGCGCTTGCGGTCCGCAGCGCAAAGTTGGGAAGAGATAAAGCAATCATAGGTTTCCTGGTTTTGACCATACTGCTGGCAATAGCGTTTCTTTTTATTGAAGGGACAGAGTATTACCAAGCCTATGGAGAGCAGCTTATTCCGGCCTTTAATTTTATGTATGAAGGCGCCCATGAAAAACCAGTAGAGCTTTTCTTCTTTCTTTATTTTTTGATGACGGGGATGCATGCCGTACATGTTACGATTGGCATTCTTATAATGGCGGCTATCGCCATCATGGCTGGACGCAGGCGGTTTACTAGTTATTATTATACGCCGGTTGAACTTACAGGGTTATATTGGGCCTTTGTGGATATTGTTTGGATTTTTCTTTATCCACTTTTCTATTTGGTAGCGCGGACGTGAAGGGGCGAGATATCGCTTCATGGAAAACCCAGCTATGGGTATGGGTGATTTTAATTATCTTGCTTTTGGGAACTTTTGGCAGCGCCTATATTTCGTTGGGTCCGTTTAATCTTGTAATCAATATATTCATTGCCATAGGCCAGACGTTATTGGTACTAACCTTCTTTATGCATCTGAGATACCGTGACCATTTGGTAAGAATCTTTGCGGCGGCGGGATTTTTTTGGCTTCTCCTCCTTTTCGTCTTTACTCTGAGTGATTATATCACTCGCCTGGAGCCAGTTTCCGCCAATAAGCTTGTCTATGTTTATCCTGGTGTTAGTGCTAAGGAGCAGCCGGATCATCCTCCGCCATCATCACAAAAGCGGGTAGAAGCTTCCCCACAAGCGGCCCAGTTAAAATCTCAGCTGTCAAGGAAAGTAAATCTAAAGAGAGGTAAGAAAGTCTATCAGGAGACTTGTTTTGCATGTCATGGAACGGGGGCTTTAGGTGCCCCCAAAAAAGGAGATAAAGCAGCTTGGAGTAAGCGTGCTACGCAAGGGCTGGAAACCTTAGTTACCCATGCTATGAATGGTTACAAAGCGATGCCCCCTAAAGGAGGGAATCAGAAATTAAACGTTAACGAGATACGGAGTGGGGTTGTTTATATGCTAACTGAATCTGAGGTTGTATTAGGGCAGAAGAAATAAAAGCTCATAAAAAATAGGGACGCATCATTACCTACCTATATAACACCTGTGGTGGGAGAGGTATAGGCAGGCTTAACTTCTTTACCCCCTACAAAATATTGATGGAAAAACATTTTGTAAATATAAGTTCGTGCGGTATTCAGGGCTAGCATAGATTAGAGAGTGATTGCAGCTGGCAAGGGACAGCGGAGATTCCGCCAAAAATTTTACCCCCGCTTCAAAAAACTGAAGCGGGGGTAAAGGTCCTAAAGCATAAAAAGAAGAGCTCTAGTAAGAATGATGATTAGGGTTTGAGGCGCTATCGTAATGATTTTTTTGAGCTAAAATCTCCTCGGCAGCGTTACCGTTCTCCGCAACCGGGGCAGTTTCTACACGTGCTACCCAAGCTTGTAAGGTTTTATCTGTGGTAGTGAGGATTTGTTGTGGAAATAGACCAAGGAGTAATGCCAACGAAACCATGGTGCCGGCTATCCAGTATTCCCGTGAACGCAAATCTACGGTCTCTTTTACCGTAGCGCGGGTAACGGGACCAAGGAATGCCTTCTGATAAAAAACTAGATAGTAAGCAGCGCTTAGAATGATGCCTAGCAGCACGGCTAGTCCCATTCCTATATGGGCTTTGAATGCGCCGATCACGATTAGGTGTTCAGCGGCAAAACCATTGGTACCAGGCACACCAATACTTGCCAAGCCAAGAATAAAAAATAACGATGCTAAAATAGGCATGGGACGTGCCGCGCCGCCTAACGCAGTCAATTCAGTCGAGCCTAGTCTGTACTGGAGAAATCCTGCTATAAGGAAAATACCGCTGGCTACGATGCCAAAATTGAAGAGCTGAAACACTGCCCCTTGGATACCTTGGATATTGAAAGCAGCCGCGCCAATTAGCACGAAGCCTGCATGGCTGATACTAGAATAAGCAAGCATACGGCGTAGATTTGTTTGTTTTAGGGCAATCAATGCCCCATAGATGGCGCCGATCGCGCCTAACAGCATCATTAGAACAAAATACTGGCTTGCGGCCTGGGGGGCCAGAGGTATGGCAAAGCGGATAATGCCAAATAAGCCTAGCTTTAGGCCTACGATGATGGCGGTGATGCTTGCCGGACCTTCCATCGCCATTGTCGGCAGCCAGACATGAAAGGGGAACAAAGGAGCCTTGATGGCAAAGCCGAAGAATAGTAATAAAAAAACTATTGATTGAGTCGCCAGAGGAATGGGGGTTTGCAGCAGTTCCATGTAGTTAAAGGAAAGCCCTGCTGGTGCGGCTATTCCTGTTTCATTGGCGTGATTCAGCCCTAGCAGGATAAACCCAAAGAGCAAGAGAATTCCGCCGGTCAGCATGAACAGTACATATTTGAGCGCGGCATAGCGGCGGTGGACGCCGATTCCCCATAGGCTGATAAGAAAAAATAAGGGAGGCAGCGTGAGTTCCCAAAATAAAAAAAATAAAGCGAGATCCAGAGTGCAATAGACGCCGATAGTAATGCCTTCCAGGAATAGCAGTAGGGCAAAATATAAGCTGGAGAGTGTTTTTATACTACGCCTGGAAGCTAATATCACAGCTACCGTGATCAGTGCGGTTAGTGGCACGAAGAGTACCGATAGCCCATCGACGCCTAGCAGATAATCGATATTCAGGGTCGGTATCCAGCTATGCTGCTCTACAAACTGCATGCCATCCTGGTTAGGATCGAATAGCCCTAGCAGGATAAGGGATAGCAGCAGCTCGGCAACCGCTACCCCTAGCGCCACAGATAAGATCCGGTGCTTATTACGGATGCGGAGCAGGCTAATGCCTGCCACCACGGGAAGAAAGATCAAAAGACTGAGAAGGGGGAAAGGGGATGTTTCCACGGTATATAATCCTACGGTTAATTCATAACTAGGGCGGTTTCAAAGCGCTGCGATAACGCGGTCAGAGAGCCGTCGACCATTTCAAGCCAGGGTCCCGTATAAAAGCCAATACCTGCCAAAACACTACAGACGGTGGCGGCTAATAGGATTTCAGGCACATCCAGCTTGATCTTCTTGGGCTGAAGCGCTCTTTCCCGACGTTGGGCCAGGAAGGCGCGTTGGAAAGCCCATAGAAGGAAGGCGGCGGCCGCCACAGTGCCTGAAGCTACGGCAACGGCGATGCTCCAATGATAGGTGGCTATCGCTCCTTCCAATATGAGATGGGCCGCATCAAAGCCAGGAGTACCGGGCATGGCCATGGTGCTAAGGGCCGCGATCAAGAAGGTAAAACCCAGCAAGGGAGTAGCATCGAACAAGCCGCCTAGGCGAGGTAGCAGTGTGGTACGAGTGCTGCGGTAGAATATCCCCATCACGAATAGCAACCCACTGGCGGCGACTCCAAAATTAATCGTCAGCAGGAGGCTCCCTTCCAGGCCCACTCTATTTAGACAGAAAACGCCGATGATGAGCAAACCAGTGTGGCTTACCACGGCAAAGGCCAGCAGGCGGCGCAGGTTAACTTGCAGCAAGGCCATGACCGCGCCATAGAAGGTGCCGATGATGGCGAGGGTTACGATGAAACTTTTCCATTCTTCTACGGCATCGGGCATGAGGGGCAAGATAAAACGCAGTAAGGCATAAAGGCCCACTTTAAGGCCGACCAGGAAAACGCCTAGAGTCGCCACCGGGCCATGCTGCGCGACGATGGGTATCCAAGCGTGAAAGGGGAATAACCCTAAGCGGGGAGCAATACCAAATAAAAATAGTACGAAGATAGGCGCTTGCGCCTTTGGGCTAAGCGGCGAGGCCAAAAGATCCGTGAGGGCAAACGACCAGCTTCCCGTCGCCTCAGCGTGGTACCAACCGAGGAGCAAGATGGCGATTAACAGCAACCCGATTCCTCCCACCATGTCTTGGAGGTAACGGGAAAGCGCCCAGTTTTTCTCTGGACCTTGGGTGGTTCCCCAGCGATGTAAAATAATCCCTGCTGGGACTAGTTCCAACGCCAGAAGCAGCCAAAATCCTAACAAGTTGATGCTCATGAATAATCCCATCAGCACTGCCTGAAAGGCAAAGATACTGGCCACATAAAAGCCTATGGGACGCTCATCGACAATCTCCGTGGAGACGGTTTTACAGTAAAGGATAAGCAGCAGAGTCAGCAGGGCGGTGAGGGCAACGAATAAAATACTGATACCGTCCACGCCCAGATGATAGAACAAAAAGGGAGGCAACAGCGAAACCCGTTCAACAAATTGGAGGTTAGCGGTACCGGTTTCGAAATGAGTCAGCAAATAGATTGCCAGACCTAGTTCTAAAGCGGCTGCAATAATACCTAATAGGACGGTTGAATTAGATTTAACGATTAAGGCGATGGTCATGGCCAGGAGCGGCAGCACGATCATTGTGCTCAGGATGGGGAAGCCTGCTTGCGCGGACCAACTTATTTCGGCAATCATTTCGAATCCTCTATTTATAATGCTGCAAGTAGCGCCGCGATGATTAAAGCGACTAAAAACCGTGGCTCGCTTAGCAGTGCTTCAAACCGGTTGAGGGCGCTACCTAGCTGGTGGCGGCCTACACGGACTATATCTTCGCCAATGCCCCGCAAAATTAGGCGGTCTTCAAACCAGTAAAAAAGATCGGCTAGCGCATAAATTAGCCGTCCTCCCAGGCCGCTGACTTGAATAACTTCTGGATCGGCTTGATAGTCCCTTCGCTCAGCTGATTCTGTTGGTGCTGTGGATGTTTTGGGTATAGGCAGACCTGCTGCCGAATCCACAATCCGGCTGTCGAAATAATGGAGATCACTACCAAGTCGCTGGATGGGTTTAACGGCAATCCAATCGCCTAAATTTTCTAACCAGAGGCGCTGCAATGAAGCCAGATAAAGCCAGCGCCGTTTCTCTAGAAAGTTGGGAACCGGGCGCGGCGGATTATCTTTAATCTGCTGCATAATAGAAGAAGAAGTGAGGAACTGATATCCTCGGAATACCGCGTGGGCGCATAGATGCCATAGCGCCAGATCCCAGAAACCTAGGCCCGCTTCGAGAAACATCAGGCCCACCTGGGCCGTGGTAGAGAAAATCAAGGCGCTTTTAGTATCCGTTTGGGTAAGCCCGCAGAAGAAACCGTAAATCGCCGTTAAAAGCCCTATGATCGCCATCAGCACCATGACTAGTGGAGCATGTTCAAATACCGGCTCCGATCTGAGAACTAGATAAATGCCCGCATGTACCATAACTGCCCCATAAAAAATGGCGCTGGAAGGCGTGGGCCCTACTATGGCCCGTGCCAACCATGGCGCCAAGGGTACCTGGGCGGATTTGGCAATGGCAGCTAAAAGAAAACAAAGGGCCAGCACCCGGGCTTCCCCGCGGGGCAGCTCGGCTGCATCGTTGGCGATATCGTTCCATTCGAAACTGCCAATCCAGAAAAAGGAAAAAAAGATAGCTGTTACAAAAGCGATATCGCCAATACGTGTAGTAATGAAGGCCCGGGTTGCGTTGTTAGCCGCGACCGTCCGGTCATAGGCGTAGGCAATTAGCAAATAGGAAGTAACGCCAGCGACTTCCCAGCCCACGAAGCTGAGCACGGCGTTACCACCGATCGCCAGTAATAGCATGGCGCCGGCAAACAGGGAAAGCACCAGGAAAAAGCGGTGAAATCCGGCTTCACGATGCATGTAGTTAATGGAAAAACGTATTACCATCACGGAGAGGATGATGCTCGTTGTAGCCATAGCGAGGCTGAGGTTATCAAAAATGAAACTAATATTGATGCGATAATTTCCGCTTTCAAACCAGGTTCCTAGAACAATATGCTCGGCAAGGAGGCCCTGCAGCTTCATGAAGATGGCTATCAGCACCGCTAATAGGGAGATACCACTAGCATACAAGGTGATGCGGGCGGTGAGGCGCTCGCTGGCCTCACCGGCAATGCGGCCCGATAATATGCCTATGCCGATAAAAAGGGCGGCCAAAAAAGGAGGCAGGACGATAAGTTCAGGCAGCATGATGGGTCTCCGTCTGTTTGGGTTCAACTAGCGCAGGTGGCCTAGGATCGCTATAACCGTCATACCAGTCCATGGAGCGCTCCACCACCGGCAAGGGTGAGGGTTCCCGATAGCTTTTCCAGGGAATAAATCCTTGCTTAGGATCGAACACCGAAATTTTGCCGGTTTTTGGGTGGATAGCTGCTAACAGCAGCCAACCGCCATCAATGAGCTGGCGCAAAGGTGGCAGCAACCAGCTACCTCCGGCGGGCTCTTGGGAAGAGGGTTGGCGCTTGTAGATAGCGGTCAGGGTTTCCGTGGTTGCTTCCACTACGGTTAGAACGCGCATGGGCTCATGAACATCAACCATTTGATAGGAACACCAGGTGCGTAAATCATCGTCAATACCCTGCATGACGCCAAATAGACCGGTTACGTTTTGGGCTACCTTTGAGCCACTACCAAATCCCTGGTTATTGGCGGCCGAAAAGTAATAATCCAGATTAATACCTACGCCTACCGGGCCAGCGTTCTTAAGGACGCCTTCAAGAATAGTGCCTTCTGCGTCATCAATAGTTGGATCATAAGAAAGCACGAAGCAGCGGCGGTCTAGAAATATCCCCCGGGTGACGGAACGGCGCCCGATAAGCGCCGAGGCAACCGTGGCATGGCCTAGCTCTGGCCGGGCCTGGCTGAAGTCCGTGCCACGTTCGGCAACATGTCTCCTGGCCTGCTGTAGACTAGGTTTACGGGGTGCCGAAGCCATGCGCCGACAACGTTCATGGGCTGACAGCAGGAGGGCCTGATCAACTTCGGCTTTCAATTTCTTCAGGGCGGGCGCGAAATTAGCGGGCACTTTATCCAGATCGAACCAGGGGAACGATTCGGAACAAGTATCATGTTCCGTGCCGATGAACCAGGTGTCGTCAGGAATGTGGATACCTTGTTCAGCGAGCCGTGCCCGTATTTCCGGCCGGTTAGCCATGGCCGCAAAAGCGCGGGCATTGGGTCCGCCATGGCGCCCGCCGGAGGCGCCGCAGTCATAAGAAGCTAGCTGGGGGTTATTTTCGCTCATGGAGCCATGCCCGGATAGCACCACCAGCGGCGCAAAGCCAGAGGTAAACCCGATAGCGCGTAGAAAGGCTGCTAATCGTTCAGCTTGCTCAGCATCGGTGAATCCTACACGTAGATTATCGGGTGTGGCTTCCGTGCCGTCGTCCGGTACAGTAAGTTTCAATTGGGTCGGTACGGGTGGCACAAGCGCAGCGGTAGCTTTGCGTTTTAGCGATGCTTGCTGGAAGGGAAAGAAAACCTTGCCTGCTAGCACAGCTAGCATTCCAGGGAAGAGGACATCGATTAATACCTTTGAAGTCAATAGGTCGCGGCGGGTTTTATTATGAAGTACGCGAAGTAGAAATTGCTTGAAGTTATAGAGGCGTTTATGGAGGCCGTACCGTTTTTTTGCTTCCGGACGAGGTTCTTCATGAAGTTCATTAACAGGGGTTACCACAACCGGACAATGGGGGGTGGTATCAGGGTAATCTAACCCGCGCCACTGAATGGGTACACCGAAAAAGCCTGGCGCCCCCAAGGTTTCAAGGTTAGGGTTGACTTCCTCTAAATGGCGGCGAATACCTTCCTCCCGGTCGTCGAAACAGAAGATCAGTTGTGCCTCTGGGCGTTCATTCCGGTTGGCCCAGCGGCCACGCCCATGATTCTGAGTCAGCGCAGCGAAATAATCCTCCCGGTAATGGTACTCATAAGCACAGAGCCAGATATACCCCCGTTCTGAGGTGGTCAATTCATCCAGGATGGCGAGCAGTTGTTCAGCCTCGCTGGAGGAAAGTTTGCCCACCTCATTTCCCGGCAGACCTAGATGCTGTGCTAGGCAGAATAAACGCCAGACATGAGAATGCACGGTTTGACGTTTTGTCCTTTCCGCCGAAGGATTGTGCTTCCAGTTATGAATCATATTGGAGACCGTGCGCCAATTTTCCCGATCCTTTTGGGCAGTTCTGGGCAGAGCTATCAGTTCTTGTGCTCTGATGGCCAAATATTCTGGGAGCGTGTTTGAAAATAGCGCATACCGCCCAGAGAACTCCCAAAGGTAATTCTCGAAGTAAGTTTTGAGTTCCTCTAGATTACCGGCGATACCCCAGGTGTTTTGGGTAACCTGTTCAATATGAATCACATCCAAGAAGAGGCGGATAGCCAGATAATCCATAAGCGAAGTAGGGGCCTTCCGATTCGGCTTATATTTGGGCCGATGGTGGCGCCAGTTAATAAGACCGGACCAGCCTGGAAGTTCCACAGCTATCCGTTTCAGGTAACCTTCCCAACGGGATTCTGGGATTTTCAATCGCTCAAGGCAGGCAATAACGGCATCTACTGAGTGCTCTGGTAACTCGGCATGGAACGACTGCCAATCCGGTAGCCTAGCCAAGTCTAGTCCGAGTTCAGCGAAGGGGCACTTTCGCCATGCGGCATAGAGCCCTTGCCCTCGCTCCGGTAGACTCCAGGCTGTGAAGCCTTCATCAAGATGGGAAGCACAGAAGCGAATCAAGATGGGACGAACCTGATCTAAAAGATCCTCACCAGTCAGTGCTTGTAATAGACCACGCAGGGAGAGTTCCTCACCTACCTTATCGACTAGATGATGAAGATCTTTTCGTGCTTCAGCAAGCATTTCTTCTTGGGGGATAAGCGTGGGTTGGCTTGTGCGGAATTTACTCTGTTTACCTTCGGCCTGGCTGCGGGAAAATTCTTCTAGGTCTACCAGTTCCCCTAACTCTTCCGAATGCAGATTAGGATTTTCTAACTGGAAAACCCTTAAACATGCTTCCCATAGATCTCGGATGGCCTGGCTTTCCGTACGGCGGTTTTGATCTGTCTCTTGGGTAGCGTTAAGCAGTGTGTCGCGGGCAGATTTTGGCACGCCGTTCTGAAAACGCTCCAGAGCATCATATTCCTTGATTTGCCAACGAAAACGGCTGGGAGAAAGAGGGTTAATGTCCTGGATTAGGCTGATACGCCAAATGTCCTGTTTATTGATAGGACGGCCACTAACTTTCAGTACAATTTCGCGATTACGGCCATGGGTATTGTTTGCTAGGGATTCGTTAAGGTCAGCATCGTCAATACGGCCCCGGGCATAATGCTTACGGAAGTCTTCTTCAGGCAAGTAACCTCGGATGCCAGTCAGCTCAAAGTGAGCCGCCATGGCTTCGGCGAAGGAGATATGGTGGTAGCCCTGCATGGTGTTTAAGTGCATGAAGTCATACAGGGGGGCTGCGCATGGCAGCACGAGTTCTAACTTGTCTACCGCGGTAGTCAGTTTTTCTCGGTTATCTAAGGGCGATTCCGCCTGTTCGGCGTGGTGTGCGCTCATGAGATTCTCCTAAATTCTATATGGAAGTCTATTAAGGGAAACCGGCACTGAGACTGATGACGTAAGCCCCAAATAATTCTAGGGCGGAGGCTGGCATCAGGCCTAAGGCGATAATACCGAAAGCCAACACCCCAGCGGAGGCGAGCTCCGTGCCATGCAGGTCCTTCAAAGCGCGCATTTCAGGTCGAACCGGGCCGGTAAATAAACGAACGATAGTCCGCATGGCATAGGCAGCGCTGATGACTACACCGAGACTAACTAGCAGTACCCACCAACCCCAGCGTTCGAAGCTGCCGATGAGCGCATGAAGTTCAGCCGGAAATCCAACAAGGCCGGGTAAGCCTATCGAAGCCAGCAAGGCTAACGTGGTAAACAGGGCAAATTTAGGCATCACTTGGACCAGCGAACTGTAATCGGCGACCTCACGGCTGTGAGTTCGATCGTAGAGTAGGCCGATTAGCAGAAACAGGGAGCCGGCCACCAAGCCATGGGCGATCATCTGCATGGTTGCGCCCAAAAAACCCGCTTCATTGAGGGCGGAGATACCCAGAATAACAATCCCCATATGGCTAATCGAGGAATAGGCGATCATGGCTTTGAGATCGCTCTGGCGCCAGGCTAGTAACCCTCCATAGACGATACTAAACAGTGCTAGTCCAGCTAATAAAGGCTGAAGGGCGAGGGCTGCGTCCGGCAGCATTCCGATAGCGCGAATAAGGCCATAGGCCCCCATTTTTAGCAATATGCCAGACAGCAGAATACTCACGGGGCTTGGTGCCTCCACATGGGCTAAAGGGAGCCAGCCATGGAGGGGAAAGATAGGGACCTTAACTCCAAAGCCAATTAACAGCCCTAGAAATACCAGTATTTGCTTATCCAGGGGCATTTGGGAGGCGGCCTGGGTCATGGCGGCGATGGTAGTAGAGTGCTCGCTGGATGAAGTGTAAATTATCAGTAGGCTGACCAGCATGAATACGGAGCCACCCATGGTGTAGAGCACGAAGTTCAAGCTAGCCATCTGCCGGCGTTTGCCGCCCCACTGATCGATGAGAAAGAACATTGGGATTAGGGTCAGTTCCCAGAAAACGTAAAATAGCGCCCAGTCTTCGGCCATGAACACGCCCAGCACGCCGCATTCCAGCACTAACATGGCAATATTGTAGCCCTTGGGGCGATCAGTCATGTTATAAGAGGCCAAAATGGCAATGAACGAGAGCAGTGTTGCCAGCAGTACCATGGGCAAGGCGAGGCCATCCATGGCTAAAGCATAGTGACTCCCCAGCTCTGGATTCCAGGGTTTCAGTTCCACAAGTTGAAACTCGGGACTACTGGCATCAAAGACTAACAATAGGGAAAAACTAAGGATAAGCACGAGCGCTGATACCCCCACCGTAGTACGGCGTATTAAGAGAGATTTATGGGGGGGCATGAATGCGATGATTAGTGCGCCGATAACCGGCGTAATTAGAATTAGGCTAAGAAATCCCATTGTCTCAATTCTTATTTGTGTGGCTAGGATAGACAGGCGTATGCAGATTCGACTTTATAGAGTTAGGACTATTACACATAGGGCATGCCCCTTTAAAGATATATTTTGAGTTAAAACGATATTGCGGAAGTATCTTTAACAAAGAATACTTTAAGCAAATTTTATGCCTATCATTTATTTGATAATAATAATTTGCTGAACTATAAAAGAAAATAAGGAACTAATGCCAAATTTTCGAGACTAAGGATCAAAAAAATGGTTTATTTAAACCATTGATATGGTTTATTTCAACCGATAAAAAAAACAGAGGGTGATTTGCCCCATTTCATGGCCAGGTATATTCTTTTTTAGCGGAGTCCTTTGCCCTCAGTGAGAGGGCTTCAGTCACGCTATAAACTTTAGAAATTTCAGGTTGAATGTGGATGAAAAATTTTTCACAGGCGTGTGAAAATAATAAAAAGCCGATTTTAGAGATATTAAAAATCGTGCTTAAAGGGCCTGGTGAGGTATTAGAAATCGGAAGCGGCTCGGGTCAGCATGTGCTGTATTTTGGGGAGCATCTCCCCCACTTGAACTGGCAGCCGACCGAGCTACCGGCTGGGATAAGTGCATTGCGGGATAATTTAAGCGCAGCCCCCCTTGAGAACATTCTGATGCCGAGGGTACTCGATGTTTGCCAGTACCCCTGGCCCATAAGCTCTGTCGCTAGCATCTTTACTGCTAATACTTTACACATAATGGCTTGGCCTGATGTTCGGCATTTTTTCAAGGGTGTCGGGCGGGTACTTAATCCAAATGGCTTGCTATGCATTTACGGGCCATTTCGCTATAGTGGGAACTACACTAGCGAGAGCAACGCCTATTTCGATAGGTGGTTGAAAGAGCGAAATCCTGCAAGTGGTATCCGAAATTTTGAAGACGTCAACTTTCTTGCCCAGGAGCAGGGATTAGAACTACTTCATGATTATTCGATGCCGGCTAATAATCAATTAATAATCTGGGAATTAAGACATTCATTGATGAAAAATCTACCAGCATGTTAACCATGCTTGGTATTTACGCTGTGATAGACAGAGAGAGTATGCTTTAAATAAGGTTAAGACTCCTCGCGATATAATTTTTGAGCTGAGGAAGGGCATCCTTGCCTATAGTGGGGAATAGCCTTAAGCTTTTACAGTATTGGGTTTAGCATTCGAAATAGACAGGATCGAAGGCGATATGGCGGAGAATAAGGCGCAGACCATTGAAGATATCGAGGCTCAAGAAACCCGGGAATGGTTGGAGTCTCTGGATTATGTCTTGCAGCAAGGCGGCCCCCAACGTACGGTACGGCTGCTGGATCGTTTGCGGCTTCATGCCCAAAAAGCAGGGGTAAGCCTGCCTTATCCGGCCAACACGCCTTATATTAATACCATTCCGGTGGAGCAAGAGACTTCTTTTCCTGGCAGTCAGGAAATCGAGCGGCGTATTCGGAGTTTGGTGCGCTGGAATGCCATGGCCATGGTAGTGCGGGCTAACCGGGAAGAAGAGGGGATTGGTGGCCATATTTCCACCTTCTCTTCAGCGGCTACCCTCTATGAAATTGGTTTTAACCATTTTTTCCGAGCCAGAAATGAAGAGCAAGAGGCCGACATTGTTTATTTTCAAGGCCACGCCTCGCCGGGTCCCTACGCTCGCGCTTTTCTTGAAGGCCGTTTATCCGAGCAGCAGCTGGAAAACTTTCGCCGGGAGTTGAAACCGGAAGGAGGCTTGCCATCCTATCCCCATCCTTGGCTCATGCCTGATTTTTGGGAATTCCCCACGGTCTCTATGGGACTTGGTCCCATTATGGCTATTTATCAAGCCCGGTTTAACAGTTATTTAGAGGACCGGGGGCTGAAAAAACCCTCCGGACAGAAAGTTTGGGCCTTTATTGGGGATGGGGAAACCGATGAGCCGGAAACGTTGGGGGCGATTAGTCTGGCCGTCCGGGAACGTTTAGATAATCTTATTTTTGTCGTCAACTGCAATCTCCAGCGGCTCGATGGCCCGGTGCGGGGCAACGGAAAGATCATCCAGGAGTTGGAAGCTATTTTTCGAGGTGCCGGCTGGAACGTTATTAAAGTGATTTGGGGTCGAGATTGGGACCCGTTGCTGGCCAAAGACTATGAAGGCGTGCTGGTCCGGCGGATGGAACAGGCCGTCGATGGAGATTATCAAAAGTACGCTGTTGAATCCGGGAGCTATATTCGCAAACATTTCTTTGGCACGGATCCTCGCCTTCAGGAGATGGTCAAACACCTTTCGGACGAGCAATTACGCCGCCTGCGCACGGGAGGGCATGATCCAGAGAAAGTCTATGCGGCTTATAAAGCGGCGGTAGAGCATCAGGGTTCACCGACCGTCATTTTGGCTCGAACCATTAAAGGCTATGGCTTGGGTGAGGCGGGTGAGGGAAAAAATATTACCCACCAGCAAAAGAAATTAAATGAGCAGGAACTTCGTGATTTCCGGACTCGCTTCGGCATTCCTATTTCTGATAACCAGGTAGCTCAGGCACCTTTTTATAAACCGCCGGAAGAGAGTCCGGAATTTAAATATCTGCATGAGCGCCGCCAGGCTCTAGGCGGTTATCTACCGGCGCGGCAGGTGCGCGATGAGTCCCTGCAAGTGCCTTCCGAGGAGTTTTTCGCTGAATTCCATGCCGGCACCGGTGAGCGGACCATGGCAACCACCATGGCTTATGTCAGAGTGCTGACCAAATTACTCCGCGACCCTGAAATCGGCAAGCTCATTGTCCCTATTATCCCCGATGAGGCGCGCACCTTTGGCATGGAATCCCTTTTCCGCCAGGTGGGAATTTACTCCCACGTGGGCCAGCTTTATGAGCCAGTGGATAGTTCCACCTTGCTCTATTATAAAGAAGCCACTGATGGGCAGATTCTGGAAGAGGGAATTACCGAGGCGGGTTCTATGTCCTCCTTTATTGCCGCGGGTACGGCCTATGCCACCCATGGAATCAGCACCATTCCTTTTTTCACTTTCTATTCCATGTTTGGCTTTCAGCGCATTGGGGATCTCATTTGGGCGGCCGGGGATATGCGCTGCCGGGGCTTCCTGGTGGGGGCAACAGCGGGCCGCACCACGCTTGCCGGCGAAGGGCTTCAGCATCAGGATGGTCAAAGCCAAGTGCTGGCCTATTCTGTTCCTAACCTGAAGGTCTACGATCCCGCCTATGCTTATGAAATTGCGGTCATTATCCAGGATGGCATGCGCCGTATGTATCAACAGCAGGAGGATATTTTCTATTATCTAACGGTGACCAACGAGCTCTACCCCATGCCAGAGATGCCTGACGGGGTTCGGGAAGGCATTTTAAAGGGCATGTACCGGCTGAAAACCACCGCGAACCCGGATGCGAAGCTGAGGGCGCAGCTTTTTGGCAGTGGCGCTATTTTAAATGAAGTCCTTAAGGCCCAGGCGTTGCTGGAAGATTATCAGGTGGCGGCAGATATTTGGAGCATTACCAGCTATAAGGAGCTTTACTTGGACGGTCATTCCGTAGAGCGCTGGAATATGTTGCATCCGCTGGAATCGCCCCGGGTGCCGTATGTGAAACAATGCTTAGAAGAAGCCCCGGGGGTTTTTGTGGCCGCTTCCGACTACTTAAAGGTATTACCGGACTCAATTTACCGTTGGTTTCCTAGGCCGGTGGTTGCCTTGGGGACGGATGGATTTGGCCGTAGTGACGGCCGCCGGGCGTTGCGCGATTTTTTTGAAGTCGATGCCCGGTTTATTACCCTGGCGACCCTGGCGGCGCTAGCCCGTGAAAAGAAGCTGGAGCCAGGGGTGGTCCAACAAGCGATTCAGGATCTGAAGATCGATCCAGAAAAAGTCAATCCCATGATTTCTTAAGAAGGATATTGTCCTGTGGCGCGTGAATTCAAGCTTCCGGAATTGGGCGAGAACATTGAATCTGGCGATGTGGCCAAAGTGCTGGTGTCTCCGGGAGATACCCTGGAAAAAGATCAGCCAGTATTAGAGCTTGAAACCGACAAGGCCGTGGTGGAGATCCCTTCAACGGCCAGCGGTAAAATTAAGGAGCTAAAGGTTAAAGCGGGAGATCAAGTAGCAATCGGCCAGGTTATTCTTACCTTGGAAGAAGGAGGAGAAGAGGCCCAGGAGGATGTCCCCGCTGCTAGAGAAGAGCCGAAGCCCGAACAGGAACACAAACCCCCTGAAAAAAGCGCGGCTGCAACAGGTCACCAGCAGCCGACAACAGATGTTTCTCCGATAGAGGCTCGTGGGGAGGGAGGAACGGAGCGAGAAAAAATTCCGGACTATGAGGCGACATCCTCGGCGCCTGCCCCGGCAACCCCGTCGGTACGCCGGCTGGCCCGGGAACTCGGCGTTGATATTCATGAGGTTGCAGGGTCTGGCCCGGGTGGGCGGATTTCTGGGGATGATGTCAAACATTATGTCCGTGCCTTGATATCACAACGGCCTGCCCCCTCGGCGTCGGCGGTGGTTTCTCGGGCGAGCCCTTCCCTCCCTTTGCCTTCGTTTGAAAAATGGGGTTCGGTGGAGCGGGAGCCCATGAGCAGGGTTCGCCGCAAGACAGCAGAGCAAATGAGCCAAGCCTGGACTATTCCCCATGTGACCCAGCATGATCAGGCGGATATCACCCGGCTTGAACAAGCCCGGAAGCGTTTTGCCAAGCGGGTAGAGCAAGCAGGCGGCAAGCTCACCCTGACCGCTATTGCCTTGAAGGTGGCTGCCGCTGCGCTACAAGCTTTTCCCCGCTTTAATACATCCATAGATGTGGACGCTAAAGAGTTGGTCTATAAACAGTATTGTCATATTGGCGTGGCGGTGGATGCGGAACATGGCCTGTTGGTACCTGTCATTAGGGAGGCCGATCAAAAAAACATCGCCCAATTAGCGGTAGAGCTGACGGAGCTTGCCGAGAAGGCAAGAAGCCGAAAAATCGGTCCCGAGGAAATGGCAGGAGGCTCTTTTACCATTACCAACTTGGGTGGTTTAGGCGGCTCTTATTTTACCCCCATTATTAATTGGCCGGAGGTCGCTATTTTGGGTCTCTCCCGAGCTAAAATGGCTCCTCTTTACATAGAAGGGGAATTTCAGCCCCGGCTGCTTCTGCCCCTCTCTCTGTCTTATGATCATCGGGTCATTGATGGCGCTGATGCAGTACGCTTTCTACGCTGGATTGTGGAGGCGCTAGAAGATCCTCTCCTGTTGTCCTTGGAGGGATAGAGTTATTTTGGTAGTTGGGCTAAGTGGAATCATTTATGAAACCAATAAGAGGAAATGGGCATGGCTAATGAAGCGGAATCGACGCAATTAGCCATTATCGGAGGCGGGCCAGGTGGCTATGCGGCCGCCTTTTTAGCCGCCGATTTGGGCCTGGAAGTCACCCTTATTGATGGGGAGCCTAATCCTGGGGGTGTTTGCCTCTATCGAGGCTGTATTCCATCAAAAGCTTTATTGCATGTGGCTAAGGTGATTAGCGAGTCGAAGGAAGCGGGCGCTTGGGGAATCCACTTTTCCGAGCCGGAAATTGAATTAGATAAACTTAGATCCTGGAAGGAACAGGTGGTGCGTAAACTGACGGGCGGGTTGGGGCAGCTCTCCCGGCAACGAAAAATCAACTATATCCAGGGGCAAGCCGGGTTTAAGGATGCCCGCACCCTAGAGATAAAGAAACAGGAAGGGAAGGCTCAATTACGGTTTCAAAATGCAATTTTGGCCACCGGTTCCTATCCGGCTTCCTTACCCCACCTTTCCCCGGATAGCCCCCGCTTGCTGGATTCCACTTCCGCTTTGGAAATTCAGGATATTCCCAAAACTTTGTTGGTCATTGGCGCCGGTTATATCGGTTTAGAGATGGCGACCGTTTATGCCAGCCTTGGCTCACAGGTCACAGTGGTTGAAATGACTGAAGGGTTGTTGCCGGGTGCGGATAGGGATTTGGCTTCGGTATTGGGCAAGCGCTTAGAGGGTGTTCTCCATAGCCTATTGTTCAAGACCAAAGTCACCCATATGGAGGAAGAGGCTAAAGGCATCCGGGTCCATTTAGAGGGGGCGGAGGAGGGCAAGCATCTCTTTGAAAAGGTGCTGGTTGCTGTGGGGCGTAAGCCTAATTCCGCTATCCCGGGGCTTGAGCGTACCCAGGTAGAACTTAATGATAAGGGTTTTATTCAAGTTAATGCCCAGCGCCAGACCACGGACTCGGCAATTTTCGCCATTGGGGATGTGGTGGGAGAACCGATGCTGGCCCATAAGGCTAGCCATGAAGGCCGGATCGCTGCGGAAGTCGTTGCTGGGCGGCGGGTTTTCTTTGAGCCCCGAACTATCCCTGCGGTGGTGTTTACCGATCCGGAAGTGGCCTGGTGTGGCCTGACGGAGACAGAGGCTAAAGCAGAGGGACAGGCTATTCAGGTTGCCCGTTTTCCTTGGGCTGCCTCTGGCCGGGCGGTTACCTTGGATCGCACCGATGGTTTGACTAAGCTTATTATCGATCCAGAGACGGAAAGAATTTTAGGGGCAGGCATTGTAGGGCCAGGGGCGGGAGAACTCATTGCTGAATTGGTCCTCGCCGTGGAGATGGCTGCGGTGGCTTCAGATATCAAACTCAGCATTCATCCCCACCCGACTCTTTCAGAGACCGTGATGGAAGCGGCGGAAGTATTTTTTGGCCAAAGTACCCACCTTTATCGTCCTGCTAAAAAGTGAGGTGTTTTTTACCTATTAATCTTTAAGATCTTGCACCAGTATCCAGCTATTATAAAGCAGATAGGAATTTTCTTAGAAAAAAAGCGGTCTAAGGAAAATATGTTAACGTATTTATTTGATTTTATATTTTTGATGCGAAATGCTCCAAGTAATTGACAGGGGAATAAGTGATCCCTCCTATCCTACGCCTTGATGTTACAGGGGACCCGACAACCTGGATTCCTTGGCAAGAGGCAGCAGCGCTTTATGTCAAAGAGAAGGTGACATGGACTGCGGGTAATACTATTTACCGAGTCCGGGGGGGAATTAGCCGATTAACAGGGCGGCAGTCCCATTTAGATCTAAATTCGATTATCGCTTGTGAGGGTAAGGTTACCCGATATAAATATGATCTGGTTCCTCCTCTGAATAATCGTGAACTATTCCATCGAGACCGCTATACTTGCCTCTATTGTATGGGTACGTTTCGGGACAGCCAGCTCACCCGTGATCATGTTGTTCCCCGCTGCCAAGGGGGGGATGATTCCTGGACTAACGTAGTGACCGCTTGCCGTAGCTGTAACCAGAGAAAGGATGGGCGCACGCCGGAGGAGGCGGAGATGACTCTCCTTGCCGTGCCCTATGTTCCGAACTATGCGGAATGGTTAGTACTCAAGAATCGCCGTATTCTGGAGGATCAAATGGAGTTTCTCAAATCCCGCTTTCGCCGTCGCGGAGAAGAGCTGTCCTTTTCCTAATATCAAAGCTGTAGCCATTCTCTATAGCTTACTAAGATGGCCTGATATTGAGGTAACCACTATGGCCGGGCGTCAACGGATACTCACTGTTCTCAATCAAGATGAGTTAGATTCTCAACCGGAGCCAGCACTGGAGCGCGGAGTATTTATTGCCAGAGAAACCAATGCAATTCTGGAGTTATTTGTCAGCGAATATCACCCCTCATTCTATACCCCCCTCATTGGTAAATCCTTGCATAATGAGTGGAAGCCTGAAACCTATATCCGCTTTGCGCTATCACAATTACAGGAAATTTCTGAAAGGCTGGCCCATCGGGAACAGTTAGACGTTTTGGCCGATGCTGCTTGGAATCGCCATCAATACGATGGGATTATGGGAAAAATATCTCGTATCAAACCGGATTTAATCATTAAGACTACTCGCCATGATAATCGGCTGAATCGAACGTTTTTTAATTACACTGACTGGCACCTTATCCGGAATTGCCCTTGCCCGCTCATGTTAGCAAAGGGCGAGGACAGCTGGGAGACGCGCGCTGTAGTGGCTTGTGTCGACCCGTCCCATCTTCATGGCCGTATGGAAGCCCTGGATAATTCGATAATTGAAATTGCGCAATGGCTCGCCTACCGCTTGAAGGGGGAATTGTATATTTTTCATGCGATTGACTTTATGCCTGAATCCGTATTTAGGCTTTGGCAGCCAGGCTCTAATTATAACACCTATAAAAAAGAAAGCCGTCAGGAACATGAAACACTTTTAAATGAATTATTGAAGCCTTATGGAATAGGTTCCCAGCGGATTCATATTCTTGAGGGTGGATCGGCGGAGACTTTGTTATCTTTTGCGCAAGAAACGAATGCTAGTCTCGTTGTCATGGGAGCGGTTTCCAAAGGTACACTGGGAAATTTGTTAATTGGTAATACCGCAGAAAAAGTATTAGATGCTTTGCGCTGCGATATATTGGTTGTCAAGTCTAATCCTCTTGAGGTTAAGGAGCTGAATGCTGAACTTGTTTTTAGCTGACGGCGTTTGATTCCTCTGAAGGGACGCCACTAGGTAGAATGAGAAAAGTGCCGCTAAAGATTAGGTAGTATAGATCTATGCTTGACTGGAAATTTTCCTCCACAGCCCCTAGGCTTATAGAATAAGTTCATATCGCTTATTTAGTATTTGACAGAACGGCTGAAGTTATTCGAGGGAGGATTTAACGTTTAGATTAACGATGTTTTGTTTGCCATAGTTTTTGCGAGGGGCACTTCACTTAAATTCCAGGTGAGCAGTTTGGATATCAGGGAGTTAACAATGAAAGCTCCTAAAAATCCTATTCACCAAATGAGTTAGGATATCCATTCAAGTGATAATTTTTCCTGCTTATGCTCCCATGGATTGCTCTTTTAAAAATATGCCGAAAATGCCTTCCCCGAAGGTTATAAATGTGAGTTTCAATTAAAGAATTTTTAAATTAATTTAATATGGTGAATTCCGCGCTTAGAAGGGTAAGAACATCACCGGCTTGGATAAGAAAACGATGGGTGCGCAACAGTGCTCTAGGGGTAGTAATTATTCTCCTTATCTATACCTTGGTTGGTTTTTTTCTTGTTCCCTATCTGCTAGAGAAACAACTAATCAATTACTTAAAAGAAAATCTGGGTGTAGAAGCAAAAGTTAAGGAAATCACGCTGAATCCCTATGCGTTGACTCTAGCGGTTAATAATTTTTCCTTTCACAAGTCGGGCCATCCTAAGCTGTTTGGTTTTAAGCAATTCTATGCCAATTTCGAGCTTTCAAGTATATTTCGTAAAGCGTGGGCCTTCCAAAAAATTAGTCTAACTAAGCCTTACCTGAGGCTGCAAATCAATAAAAATGGACAGGTTAATCTTGCGGAATTACTGCCCGCGGATGAAACGCCGGCGCTAAAAGAGCGTAAAAAAGAAGTACCGCTGACAAGCGATCAGATCCTTATAACTGGAGGAGATATCCATTTCATTGATTTGACTCAGCCTACTCCCTTTGAAAAAAAACTAGAAGCCATTAATGTGGATTTAAAGAAATTTAGCACCTTACCTGAGAATGATGGCAGTTATTCCTTTAAGGCCACCACCCAGGCGGGGGAAATCCTGCGCTGGAAGGGAGAGGTTACCTTAAGTCCTTTACATTCCAAGGGGACTTTTGAGCTTGTGGGAGGTAAAGCCCGTACACTCTGGAAGTATTTACGAGACCAAGTGGCTTTTGAAATTACCAGTGGCCGGATGGATGGGCGTGGGAATTACACCTTGGAGAGCCAGGAAAGGGGATTACAGATTATTTTGAAGGGCGTAACGTTTGCATTGACCCAGTTAGGTCTTAAGCCCAAAGAGGGTAATAGGGAAATCCTTACAGTGCCAAAGTTGGGGTTTTCCGGGGGGCAGTTACGGTGGCCGGAAAAAATCATTGGGGTTAAGTTTATCTACATGGGCGGAACTCAGGTACGGGCCTGGCTGAATAAGCAAGGCGCATTAAATTGGCAGAAATTATTCAAAAGTAAAAAAGCCGATAGAAAAATGACGGAATCAACCGCTAATTCTTCATCCTTAAGCTGGCGGGCGGCGATAAAAAAGATCAAGGTTGAAAACGTTAGCGCCAGCCTGCAAGATCGAACGATCGAACCACCAGCCACGTTAAATATTAGCGATTTAGGTTTACAGCTTATTGATGTCACTTCAGTACCCGGTTTGGCGTCTACTTTTAATTTGCAATTCCATCTTAACAAGCAAGGTCAGCTTTTAGCTCGAGGTCATGTCACGGCGTTGCCCCCGTCCGCTGATTTAGAAATCCACCTAGAATCCCTTTCCCTATTACCTTTCCAGCCCTATTTGAATCGTTTTCTTAAACTGAAGCTAATTTCAGGTAACCTGGAGGCTAAAGGAAATGTCGCCTACGCTCAAAGTAATGATGCTCCTAACTTCCAGTTTAAGGGCGATCTGGTTCTGCAAAAATTTGCCGCGGAGGATACTTTGCTAGATGAGCGTTTTCTAGGGTGGGAGAATTTAAAATTTGAGCGGGTATTGGTTGGGTTATTTCCTTCTCGGATTCATATCGATAACATAGCACTGGATGCTCCTTACGGAAAAGTGACGATTAACGAGAATAAGAAGATCAATATCAAAGAAGTATTAAGTCCCTTAGCAGGGAAGAAAGAAAGCCAGTCTGCAGACCCTTCCTCTACTTCCGCATCTAAGCCGCTTCCTATTGCTATTAATTCAATTCGAATTAAAAAAGGTTCGGCCAATTTTGCCGATCTAAGCGTGTCTCCGAAATTTTCCATGGGTATCCATTCGCTTCAGAGTGAAATTCAAAATCTATCCTCGATGGACCAAGGTAGATCTTCCATTTCTTTGGAGGGAACCGTGGAGTCCTATGGAGAAATGAGTATGACAGGAAAGAGCAATCTTTTTGCTCTAGAACGCGCCACCGAGTTCAGCGCCTTTGCCAGGAATATTGCTCTTCCTGAATTCACGCCTTATGCAACGGAATTTTTGGGATACCCGATAGAGAAGGGGAAATTATCCCTTGATCTCACCTATCGGATTAAAGAAGACCAAATCCAGGGTAAGAATGGGATTCTATTGAAAAATCTGGATCTAGGAAAAAAAGTTGAAAGTCCAAAAGCCATCGATGCGCCCATAAAGCTGGCAATTGGATTGCTTAAGGATTCTCAAGGAAAAATTGCTATTCAGGTGCCTATTGAAGGGAATTTGAATGCACCTAAGTTTAGCTATGGGCATCTTATCGGTGAGGCTTTAACGGGTGTTATTGGTAAGGTCATTTCCTCGCCGTTTAGACTGTTAGGAAGCCTAGTCGGCGCCAAAGAAGATGTAGATTTAGGATTTATTGAATTTAGACCTATGGGCAGCAAGTTGTTGCCTCCGGCTCAGGAGAAGCTTTTACAGTTGGCTAAGGCTTTAAAGAAGCGCCCGGAATTGCAGTTACAAATACAAGGCAGGTATGATCCTATCACGGACTCCAATTTTTGGAAAAAAGAAAAATTTGAAGTGATCCTGTCAGATCAACTTAAACAGCAAAGTGGTGCTTCGGACAAAGGCAAGAATGCCCTTGTTCGGCAACAAGCATTAGAGCAGCTTTATTTAAAGCAGTTTTCTATTAAGTCTCTTAATCAGCAGCGCGCTCAATATGGACTTCAACCGGTAAAGACAGGCGCAGGAAATGTTGAGCCGAATAATGCTTCTTCTCTAGAGAAGAAATTGTCTTCTTATCGGAAAGCACTTGAGAAAAAACTTATTGAAGCGCAGCCAGTCAGTAAAAATAAACTCCAGCAGTTAGGGCAGGAGCGGGCAAATGCCATTAAGGCATATCTGGTCAGCAAGGGAGGCATTCAGGAAAAACGTCTAGGGATACTTCAAGTCGAATCGACTCAATCACCAGCGAAAGATTTCGTTCGTTGCCAGCTTCATATCAGTAGCTAGAATTTAGGGATGGAAATTTAATAAAGCTTTAGGATTCCTTATGCTGAATCTCTTACATATCTCTGATCTTCACTTTGGGAATCCTTTTTTGCCTGATATTGGTGAGGCATTGCTGCATAAAATTAGTGGATTATCTCCCGATATTCTAGTAATTAGCGGTGACATTACGCAGCGAGCTAGGCCAGAGGAATTCAAGGCGGCTAGGGCTTATTTTGATCGTATGCCCCCGATACCCCAGCTAGTAGTCCCTGGAAATCATGATATTCCTCTTTATCGAATTTTTGAAAGACTTTTTCAGCCCTATAAACTTTATCATCGCTATATTGATAAGGAGCGTAATATCGTACTGCGGCAAAACAATGCTGTCATTGTAGGTCTCGATTCTACTAATCCCTATTTTGCAATTACTAACGGTCGAATTCGCCGAGAGCAATTAGATTTTTGTGCTGAGGCATTTGCCATGGCACCGCCGGAAGCAGCGAGAATTGTGGTCGCCCATCATCACTTTGCGCCAGCACCGGATTATAAAGGCGGTGAAATAATGCCTAAGGCTAAACGGGCGCTGGACTTTTTCACTGGACTAAAGGTTGATCTTATCCTGGCTGGTCATCTACACCGTGCTTATATAGGTAACTCATTGGATGTTTACCCGGGGGAAGACCGGGAGCATGGTATCATTATCGCTCAATGCGGCACGAGTACTTCACGGCGTGGCAGGGTGCGGGAGCAAGAAAAGAACTCTTTTAACCGGATAGAAATTATGAAAGATTCCATTCGGATCTTTCATTATATGTATTTTACGGATTATGGGGATTTTTATCCAACGGCGCGGCATGAATTTGTCCGGCAAAGTCAGCGTAATTACTTAGTGGAGAGTCCTCTTGATAAAAATAATGAAGAAATGCTGGATACTAGTTCAGAAAAAATCTAATCTTACTATGGTAGGGCGAGGGCGCCACTAGAAAAATTTATTAGAGTAATAAGGAATATTTTTGTAATAGGCATTTTTCCTCTGTTCTACTCACTATTGATAGACATTAGGAATTATATATGGGTGCTGGACAAAGGTGGGATCCGGAAGGCTACAGCCGAAATGCGAGCTTTGTATCGGATCTGGGAATGCCAGTGCTAGGGTGGCTAAATCCAAAGGCGAACGAGCATATCCTTGATTTAGGCTGTGGCGATGGAGCACTGATGGCAAGGTTAACGGCACTAGGGTGTTTCATGGTAGGGGTAGACAGTAGCCCGGAGTTTGTCAATAGGGTAAAAGCCCAAGCCCTAGAGGCTCATGTGATGGATGGTGAGCGGCTTCAATTTAACCAGGAATTTGATGCCGTTTTTAGTAATGCCGCGCTGCATTGGATGAAACAGCCTGCTGCAGTAATAAGAGGAGTTTGGAAAGCGCTGGTCCCAGGTGGGAGATTCGTTGGAGAGATGGGAGGGCAAGGGAATATACAGGCTATTGTAACCGCTTTGTATCAAGTATTGAAACAGCGGGGAATCAATCCTTATTATCTGGATCCATGGTATTTTCCTGCTGCTGAAGAATATCAACACCAGCTCCAATCCATTGGTTTTCAGGTGAAGCGGATCGTTTTATTTGAACGTCCCACTCCGCTACCTACGGATATGAGAGGGTGGCTTATGACCTTTGGCGCGTCTTTTACAGCAAGTCTGCCCAAAGCTGAACAACCCGCGTTCATTAATGAAGTGTGCGCTGCGCTACAGGCTAAATTGTATCATGGTAACGGTCAATGGATAGCCGACTATATGCGCCTCCGTTTCGAAGCCTATAAACCTTAATTACTCAATACGTATTCGCTAGACAACGATGCCCTCAACTCTTCTTATTAGTAGTCAGAATATTAGCAAATCTTATGGAACCCATGCTTTATTTTCTGGTATTTCCTTGGGGTTTTTCTCCGATGAACGTTTAGGGTTAATTGGCCCTAATGGCTCTGGAAAATCCACCTTATTGAAAATTTTTGCAGGAATTGAGACACCTGACTCAGGAGAAATAGTTCAGAAGCGAGATGCACTGGTTGTCTATTTACCACAAGAGGATCGCTTCAATCCGGAAGAAAGCGTCGAAGAAATTTTATTCTCCTCCCTTTCCGAGGAACATAGAGAACCGGAACACTATCAGCGCATTCGGGAAACCATCCGTCGGGTGGCATTTCCGGACAGGGCGCAAAAGGCCGGTACATTATCGGGAGGATGGCGTAAACGGCTTGCTATTAGCCGAGCGCTTTTACAAGAACCGGATTTATTGCTAATGGATGAGCCTACCAATCATCTGGATATGGAAGGAATTTTATGGTTAGAGGAACTGCTTAAAAAAGCCTCCTTTGCTTTTGTGTTGGTGAGTCATGATCGCTATTTTTTGGAAAACGCGACCAACCGCATTGTGGAGCTAAATCCGCAATATTCTGAAGGCTTCCTAAAGGTGGAAGGAAATTACAGTAGTTTTCTTCAAAAGCGGGAAGAGCTTGTTCAGCAACAAACCCAGCAGGAGATGGTGCTTTCCAATAAGGTACAGCGAGAGTTGGCATGGTTACGGAGAGGTCCTAAAGCTCGGACCTCGAAAGCACGCTATCGGCTTGATAGTGCTCAGCAGATGCAAGATGAATTAAGTGCGGTAAAGACCCGCAATGCTCAAGGTCAAACCGCGAGAATTGATTTCGAGGCGACCGAGCGGAAAACCAAAAAGCTTCTAGAGGCCCGGGATATTGGAATTAGCCGTGGCGGAAAAAAGCTTTTTTCTCATCTTAGCCTGCAGCTTTCTCCAGGCAAGTGTGTAGGTGTATTAGGGCAGAATGGAAGCGGGAAAAGTACCCTGATTCAGCTGCTAACAGGCGATCTGATTCCTGACTCCGGCACTGTCCAATGGGCAGAGGGAGTTCAAATAGTGACTTTCGATCAAAAGCGGGAACAGTTAAATTTTTCTCAAACTTTAAGAGAAGCTTTATGTCCTCTAGGAGATCAGGTGATTTTCCAGGGAACTGCTCTCCATGTGGTTTCCTGGGCAAAACGTTTTCTATTTCCAAGCGAAAAATTGAAACTTCCTATTTCCCAACTTTCTGGTGGCGAGCAAGCCCGAGTTTTGCTCGCTAATTTAATGCTGAAACCGGCGGATATTCTATTATTGGATGAGCCTACTAACGATCTAGATATTCCCACCCTTGAGGTGTTGGAAGAGAGTTTACGGGATTTTCCTGGCGCTATTGTTCTCATTACTCATGATCGTTTTCTGCTGGATCGCCTCAGCGACACGCTGCTTTATCTGGATGGCAAGGGAAAGGCGGAGTTCTTTGCTGATTATCACCAATGGTTTGAGGCTAGAAAGCTCCGGCCTTCCAACAAGGTTTATCCTGACTATACTCCCCCGTCTAAGCAGGAAGCAGCCCAGGGTCTAAGCTATGAGGAACGAAAAGAGCTCAGCCGAATTGAGAAAAAAATTTTAAAAGCGGAAAAATCTCTGGAAACATTTCAGGAACGACTCCATGATCCTGAAATTATGAGCGACTCTGAACGCTTAACCACATTATACGCTCAGCTGCAAGAGTCAAAAAATAAGGTTGATAGGTTATATCAGCGATGGGAAGAACTAGAATTACTAAGACAGTAATTTGTACGTGAGTCTTTAAAGAATGGTTGCTCTGTGTTGAACCCCAAGCCAGTACTTCCACTTTTACGGACGTGGGATAACTTCACCAGTTTAATATTCCGCGCGGCGGCCGCATTACATCCCGCCTTATAGTCATTTACTTTCTTCTTAGTATTTACTGCTGCACACACTTCTTTCCTCTTTTTAGATCACCTGATCTTCTGTGTCCAGGATGGTCTAGTTCTTTCAGGGGTAGCTTGTAGATTTGTAAGCAATCAATTTCATGATTACAATCGTTTTTGAGAATTAAGCTTAACGCTGATTCTTGATAGGATTCAGGAATGTTTTTAAATTGCGTTAATGCCACTTCTTTAAAGTTAAAAAGAATTAGCTCGCTGATATTCCTGAATAAATCATGAAATTGATATTATTAATATAAATTCGCTTCCATGCTTTTATGCGCTCATCATATTATTAGGAGAGAGAAGAATGAAAAAATTCGCTTTCTGTTTAGTGCTGCTAATAGGAGCTGCTTATGCTGGCTATGTTCTTGCCGAAAAGGACAGTGACGAGCTGATGCAGCAGGCCCAGTCCCAATTTAAACCGATTCCCACCGAGCTGCAGGAGATAGAGGGAATTACTCTGACGCCAGAGAGGATTGAGCTGGGTAAATGGCTTTATTTTGATCCTCGTCTCTCCAAAAGCTGGCTAATTAGCTGTAATACTTGCCATAATCTTGCCCTTGGTGGGGTGGACCTAGAAGAAACCTCTATTGGCCATGGGTGGGCAAAGGGACCCCGTAATGCGCCTACGGTACTTAATTCCGTATTCAATATTGCTCAATTCTGGGATGGACGGGCGGAAGATCTCCAAGCTCAGGCGAAAGGACCGGTGCAGGCGGGCGTAGAGATGAATAATACGCCGGAGCGGGTGGAGCAGACCCTGAAAAGCATCCCGGAATATGTTCAGCGCTTTCGGAAGGCCTTCCCCGGTGATTCTAACCCCGTCACTTTCGATAATATGGCGGATGCTATCGAAGCTTTTGAGGCTACCTTACTGACTCCTGGATCTCCTTTTGATAAATACCTTAATGGTGATTCTCAGGCACTATCGAAAGCGCAAAAAAAGGGGCTTAAACTTTTTATGAATAAAGGCTGTTCAACTTGCCACAATGGGATTAATGTGGGCGGGGGAAGCTACCATCCCTTTGGTGTCGTAGAAAAACCCGGCAGCAAAATACTTCCGGAGGCAGACAAGGGGCGGTTTGTGGTGACGGAGACAGCCAGCGATAAGTACGTTTTCAAAGTTCCTTCCTTGCGTAATATAGAGTTAACCCCTCCCTATTTTCATTCTGGACAGGTGTGGGATCTAGAACAGGCGGTTGCTATTATGGGCTCATCACAGCTTGGTATAAAACTTAGCCGTAATGAAACCGCCGCTATTGTGACTTTTTTGAAAACCCTAACTGGCGAGCAGCCTAGGGTGGAATATCCTATTCTTCCACCCCACACTAAAGGAACTCCACTTCCGGTGACAGGGGTTTCCGGTAATGTTGCCGGACATTAATTAATCCTATTTTAAAATAATTAAGCATGCTCCCTCCAGTTAGGGCGCAAGAAGCCTCCTCTTGAACCCCTAAAGCGGTTCAAGAGGAGATCCTCTCTTTAGCGCTTTCGAGCTAAGGTTAGCCCATCGGCAATGGGGACCATGCTCAGGGTAACCCGTTCGTCTTCAAGCCGGGCTAAATTAAAGTCACGGATAGCACCCGTGTCTTCATCGGTGAAGCTAGGGTCAATGACTCTTCCATTACGCAATACATTATCGACGGCGATAAGGCCGCCTGGCCGCAGTAGTTCCAATGACCGCTGATAATAGTCTTCGTATTCTTCTTTCTGGGCATCGATAAAGGCAAAGTCAAAGGTGCCAGCTTCTCCCCCTTCGATGAGTTGCTCGAGGGTTTGGATGGCTGGTCCTAAACGTAAATCGATCTTATTGGCGACCCCTGCTCGTTGCCAGTAGCGCTGAGCAACCGCAGTCCAGTCAGGATTAATATCACAGGCCACAAGCCGTCCTGCTGGGGGAAGGGCAAGGGCCGTCCAAAGGGCGCTATAGCCAGTAAAAACCCCTACTTCCAGGGTTTTTTGGGCGCCTAATAATTCTATGAGCAGAGCCATGAATTGTCCTTGCTCGGGGGAGATCTGCATATTGGCTCTAGGCATGGTTGAAGTTTCTTCCCTCAGTTCCCGTAGGATCTCCGGCTCCCGCAGGGAAACGGAAAGCAGGTAATCGTAGAGATCATCGGTAATTTGGATTGTTTTCATGGACATACGCTGTTTTTCTCCTGTTTGAAAATGAAGTTATTAAGCTTGCTTTGGGGGCTGATTAAAATTCGTAGGGTATTTGAGAAGGATTAAATCTCAAATGGGCTTACAGTATGGGTATGGTTGAGGGGACCTTGGCCTTTTCCATAGCCAGGGGCAAGGCGAATGGCCTCCTGCACATAGGCGTGGGCCCGCCGAACCGCTTTGGGAAGGGGACGGTTTTGGGCAAGTCCGGCGGCAATGGCCGAAGCCAGCGTACATCCCGTGCCATGGGTGTGGGGAGAGGCGATACGTTGGACTTGGAAGCTTTCTTGATAATCTTGCGTTATCAGTAAATCATGAAGTTGACGGCCAGGAAGATGTCCCCCTTTAAGCAGGACGCCGGCAGGACCTAGCGCCAGCAATGCGCTTGCTGCCTGCGACATGACTTCAGGGCGGTCGATTTTGAAATCGGAGAGTGCTTCGGCCTCCGGGATATTGGGCGTAATAAGGGTTGCCCGGGGGAGCAAGCGTTGCTTTAGCACCCTGAGGGCTGCAGGATCGAGTAGGGAAGTGCCGTCTTTAGCAATCATGACCGGGTCAAGAAGAAGAGGAATGTTCCCGGCTAGCTCATCTATAATATTGGCGACTGCTTCAATGACTGCCGTTGAATGCAGCATCCCAATTTTGATACAGTCGGCGCCAATGTCCGTCAATACCCGTCTTGCCTGTTCCGCAATAAAATCAGGTGCTATGGGCAATATCCCAAAGACTCCCCGGGTATTTTGGGCGGTGAGAGCGGTAATTGCCGTGGCTCCATAGCCTCCAAGGGCCGTCACAGTTTTAATATCCGCCTGGATTCCAGCACCGCCCCCTGAATCCGAGCCGGCAATAATCAGGACGCGACCGTGCATAATCCGCTAAATTCTCCCGGATAGGCACCTTGCTGCCATTCGGTCGTCTGAGTCTTCCAATCTGCTTTCTCGCTCATCCCTGAATTATATCTTCTGCCCCCCCTTAAACCAAGTTTACGGGCTTTTGCTGGAAGGATCGTTCTTTGACACGCCGAGCGTCCCAATTCTATATCCAGCCTTGGCGTTCCGTTAAATTTATAAATTCGTACTAGGCTTCCAATTTTTAAAGTTACCCCTGAAAAGGTCGTTGCATAGAGTTATCAAATGCGGTTTTTGAGAGTGAGAATTCCTATGAGAGAGGGATATAAGTGATACCCAACCAGCTTTTGCTGGAAGGATCGTTCTTTGACACGCCGAGCGTCCCAATTCTATATCCAGCCTTGGCGTTCCGTTAAATTTATAAATTCGTACTAGGCTTCCAATTTTTAAAGTTACCCCTGAAAAGGTCGTTGCATAGAGTTATCAAATGCGGTTTTTGAGAGTGAGAATTCCTATGAGAGAGGGATATAAGTGATACCCAACCAGACGGTTAGCAGGGCCCAAGGAAATGTGCCCCAATCCCAATGGGAGGCAGGGGATTTACTGGTGGCCTATTTAGCTCAATTATCGGTGGACTATGTGTTCGGGGTGCCGGGAGGAGCTATTGAGCCCTTGTACAATGCCTTGGCTCGCAGCGCCCGCAAGGGGGGCCCGCGAGCAGTAGTTGCCCGCCATGAAACCGGGGCAGCCTTTATGGCGGATGGCTATGGACGCCAGACAGGCAAACTGGCTGTTTGCTGCGCCACGACCGGGCCGGGCGCCACTAATCTCATCACAGGGGTTGCTTCGGCCTACGAAAATCGTATTCCCATGCTGGTGATTACTGCTCAGACGGCCTTAAGTCATTTTGGGCGAGGAGCCTTACAAGAGTCTTCCTGCACTGGCATTGATACCGTGAACCTGTTTCAACATTGCACCCGCTATAGCACTTTGGTCTCCCATGTGGCGCAATTGGAGCATAAACTCAGTACGGCGATCATGACAGCCTATCAGTCTCCCAATGGTCCCACTCATCTGAGTATTCCTTTGGATATATTACGCAGTGCCGCCCCGGTTAAAATCCCTTCCTATCAGCTTGCTGCCCTATTACATCACCCTGCCTTACTGGATGAGAATATGATCGAAGCCCTTTGTGATCAGATTGCCTCGGCGAAAAAAGTAGTATTTGTGGTGGGGGAAGATTGCCGCGAAGCAATTGACGCTATTCTGGATCTGGCCTTTTTAATTCAGTCGGACGTGGTCACTACGCCCCATGGCAAAGGATTAGTTAGTCCTTATCACCCCTTATTCCGTGGTGTTATTGGTTTTGCTGGACACCGGAGTGCCAGTGAGATTCTATCCGATCCAGAAGTAGACACCGTGGTGGTGTTTGGCGCCAACCTGGGAGAGTGGGCAAGTAATGGTTGGGACACCGAAGCTCTTTTGAATGATCGTCTCATCCATGTGGAGAATACCCAAGAAAACTTGACCCGTACTCCCATGGCGCGCTTGCATGTACGGGGCACCCTTACCACGATTTGCGAGCGGGTCTTGAGCTACCTTCGCCAGCGCTTACCGACAGAAGAGGAACGGGCGCCTGGGGTAGAACGCAGGCAGCCCGATTCCCCCCTGCGGGAAGCCTTAAGGCAAGAGCCAAAACGGCGCTTCCAGTTTGATGAGGAAGCAAAATACCACGATAACTCTACCCCCATCAAGCCGCAGCGATTAATGAAGGAGCTTACCCGGCTGTTTCCCTCAAATACTCGTTTCCTAGCTGATTCAGGAAATAGCATAGCTTGGGCAATCCACTACTTACAGCCCTCCTGGCAGTCTGATAGGAATGGGGAGCCATTTCGCGGCTGCTTGGATTTTGCTGCCATGGGTTGGGCGATTGGCGCCGCCGTGGGCAGTGCTTTGGGCGCTCCAGGTAATCCGGTGGTCTGCATCACGGGGGATGGTAGCTGGCTCATGAGTGGCCAAGAAATCACCGTGGCAAGCCAGGAACAACTGCCCGTGATTTTCATTATCCTCAATGATGCGGCCTTGGGGATGGTAAAGCATGGCCAGCGGTTAGCCCAGGCCGAGGCTGTCGGCTTTGAACTCCCCGCAATCAACTATTGTGCTTATGGGGAAGCTATGGGGGTGCCCAGCCATATTATCCGTTCTCCCCAGGATCTTATGGTGCTTGATATTAAGGCCATTTGTAAACGGCAAGGTCCCACGCTTTTGGACGTGCGAGTTGATCCGGAGGAAGTGCCCCCCATGAAAACCCGGATGAAGGTATTGGGAGGGGCTCAATGAACGAAAAACGAGAACTTATCCATAGCCAGATCTGGGAAGAAGTGGCAGCGCCGGATAATCCCTTTGCCGCTGCCGCTTGCTACTGTTCCGGTTACGATGTCTACGGTGATTTGCTGGGCAAGGCCAGTTGGGTTGAATATTTATACTTGCTCTTTAAGCGAGAGCGCCCTTCCTCCGCGGAGGCCAGGCTCTTGGAGGGACTCGCGGTTGCTATCGCTAATCCAGGTCCCCGGGATCACAGTATTCGTGCCGCCATGTGTGCCGGGGTCGGGGGGTCCACTGCCGCTTCATCTTTGATGGCTGCGCTTGCGGTGGGCGCCGGTCAGCTAAATGGTGCCCGTGAAGTAGCGTTAGCAATGGCCTCGTGGCAAGAATGCGGTAAAAATTTAATGGCCTGGCAGGAACGTCTCCAACATCTCCCACAAGAGGAACGGGCAGATGTCTGGCTGTCCCTGGAGCATCCTCCCGGTTTTGATCCCCATGGCGCCAGTTGCGCCACGCCAGTGCAGCAAACCTTAGCTTTTCTCGTAAAGAATAGTCCAGGAGAAACGCTCCCCTGGTTACAAACCCATCGGCTGGAACTTGAGGCTGCGGCAAACTCCCCCTTGGCAATGACCGGGGTAGCGGCTGCGGCGATGATTGATCTGGATTTCAACATGCAGCAGAGTGAAATGCTGTACTTGTTACTACGTTTGCCTGGAGCTGCCGCCCATGCCTTGGAACAGCAGGCATATGGTTGGCGGCGTTATCCATTTTTTAGTCATGGCCTTGAATTGAGCGATGAACTGCAAGGGTAGGGCAGTGCGATGACTGCATCTCGATATAAAGATAGGGATAATGGATATGCAAGGGCCTAAATATCTTTTTGAAAATGAAGATCATTGGAGAACCGCTATGGGCGCCTGGTTTCCAGGAGAGCGGGTGGTTTTCCGTGGCAAGGATTTGTTTAAGGAATTAAAAGACCTTCCCTGGATGGGCTTGCTACTTTATGGCATTACGGGACGAATCCCTAACGGTAAACAGATTCGGCTGTTTGACGGTATTTGGACTTTATGCACCAGCTATCCTGATCCGAGATTATGGAATAATCGGGTCGCCGCGCTGGCAGGCACCACCAGAAGCACTGCCGCGTTAGCCCTCAGCGCGGGAAATGCAGTTTCGGAGGCTTCAATTTATGGACGGCGACCAGATATCCGAGCCATTGATTTCCTACTTCGGGTTAAATGCCAATTAGAGGCAGGTGCTGAGATAGAAGAGATTGTAATAAAAGAATTAAAGAAATATAAAATTATTCCTGGATATGGCCGCCCTATTACGCGTAAAGATGAGCGCATTGAACCTCTCCTGTCATTAGCCGAAGAAATAGATTTTTCCCACGGCCCCTATGTGAAGCTTGCATTTATGATCGAGGAAACTCTGTTGCAAGGACGGCGGCGTTTGCATATGAACATTGCCGCTCTAGCAGCAGCACTAGCCGCCGATCAGGGATTATCTTGTCGGGAATATTATCATTATTCCATCTTGAGTTTCTCTGCGGGGATGTTGCCTTGTTATGTAGAGGCAGTGAGAAAACCAGAAGGCGTCTTTTTCCCGCTGTCTTGTGATCGTATTCAATATAAGGGTAAGCCTCGCCGGGTTTGGTGAGCATCAATAAAAAGCAATTTCCCCGCTACGCTATTATGTATTTTTCATTGATCACTCGTAGCATTTTTTGCTTATTAATGTTTTATGCAGTCAATGCTTTGGCTATAAGCCTAGAGGCGGATGATGAAGAAGCCTTGCTTAGTTTATATGGTGATGAGGAAATGATTAGCCTTGCTACCGGCAATAGTAAGCCCATTTCCAGGGCGCCGGCCATTGCGACGGTTATCACCGCGGAAGATATTAAAGAGATAGGCGCCACGGATATAGATCAAGTGCTGGAGACGGTGCCAGGATTGCATGTGGCAAGAAGTCCTCGGGGATACAATCCTATTTACACCTTCCGGGGGATTTTTTCCCAATTCAATTCGCAAGTGTTAATGCTGATAAATGGTATACCTATCACCAATCTATTTGCTGGAGATCGAAACCAGGTTTGGGGAGGACTGCCGGTACAGTCTATTGCCCGGGTTGAAGTGATCCGTGGGCCCGGTTCGGCAATTTATGGGGCGGACGCCTTTGCGGGCGTTATTAATATCATTACCAAAGCCAAGGAAGATATCGCGGGCACTGAAGTAGGAGGCCGTGCTGGCAGCTTTAATAGCTGGGATGGCTGGGCCCTCCATGGGGATAGTTGGGGTGGTTTTGATGTGGCGGTGATGTTGGAATATGGTGATACGGACGGTCAGCGGAGAACTATTGATGAGGATGCCCAAACTTTCTTTGATAGCCAGTTTAATACGGATGCTTCCTTAGCGCCCGGTTCGGTAAATTTGCAGCGGGAGAATTTTGATGCCCGTGTGGATATCAGCCGGGAACATTGGCGTCTGCGGGCAGGTTTGCAGCGGCGGCAAAATGTCGGTACGGGTGCTGGCGTTGCACAGGCTCTTGATCCCAGTGGTCGCTTTGCCAGTGACCGCTGGAATGCGGATTTGACTTATCATAATCCTGAATTCTTTAGTGAAAATTGGGATGTCACGGCGCAGCTAAGTTATTTTAATACCAGTCAGGAAGTCGAACAAAATGTCCGCCTATTTCCGCCAGGAGCAGATTTCAATAGCGCCCCTGGAATAGATTTTCCAGAGGGCGTAATTGGAAACCCCGAAGTTTTTGAGCGCCATGCCAGGTTCAAGGTGTCAACCTTTTATACCGGATTCGAGCAACATCAGATTCATGCGGGCACAGGCATGCGTTATGGTGATCTCTACGATGTCAAAGAAGTCAAAAATTATGAATTTGATTTTGAAACGGGCCTGCCCCGTCCCTTGGGAGGTTTAAGAGATGTTACTGGGGATTTATCCCAGGTTTTTCTGCGCGAGCGAGATCGTAAGAATTATTATGTCTTTTTGCAAGATGTTTGGAATTTTGCTAATGATTGGGAATTCACCGCGGGTGTGCGGTATGATCATTTCTCGGATTTTGGTGATACCGTTAATCCTCGTCTCGCCTTGGTTTGGGCGACCCGTTATAATCTAACGACTAAGCTCCTTTATGGCCGTGCTTTCCGCGCTCCTTCTTTTGCCGAATTATTCAATATTAATAACCCAGTTGCCATAGGTAATCCTAACCTTGATCCGGAGACAATTGAAACTGTAGAGCTAGCCTTTGATTATCGGCCCAGCAACGCATTGCGATTAGCCCTGAGTTTATTTCACTATCGTTGGGACGACATCATTCAATTTGTGTCCGACCCTGGTACTAGCGTAAACGTTGCTGAAAATGCCGGCAGGCAAAAGGGCTTTGGGATGGAATTGGAAGCAGACTGGGCGCTTACCTCTAATTTTCATCTTCTAGGCAACTATGCTTTTCAGCATTCAACGGATGAAAAAACCGGCAAGAATGCGGGCCATGCGCCTCAACATCAAATTTATCTGCGCGGAAGCTGGGAATTTCTTCCCCATTGGCGTTTAACGCCACAGTTTAATTGGGTTATCGATCGATCACGTACCGCTAGCGATAGTCGGCCTGCGATCAACAATTATAGTATTTTTGATTTGACTCTTCGCCGGACAGCGATCAAAAGACATTGGGAAGTCGCTTTCTCCGTGCGTAATCTATTTGATAGCGATGCCCGAGAACCTAGCCCGGCGGGCAATCCAGGTGCCTTAATTCCTAATGATCTTCCTTTATCTGGACGTAGTTTTTTTGGAGAAATTCGGTTTCGTTTCTAGCCGATCGTGTAGTACGAGAAAATTGTTATAAAACCAGCGCCGGTTAATAGGGTTGTTTTTACAATAATTTTATGTTGGTGGACTGTTAGCGCCATTTAGTTATTTAAAAATAAAAGTATTATTGGCCGTAAACTTCGATAAGGATAGTTCGTTGACAGCTGGAAAAATAAGAAGTTGCCGCCAATGTTTTCTTTTGCTTGTATGGTTTTTTCTCGGTGGCTTAGGTATAGGGCCGGTAGCATTGGCTGATTCACCAGCAATTGCTGTCATATATCCAGATATCAGGGAACCTTATCGGGGTATTTTTCTTAAAATTATAAAAGGAATTGAGAATAAGCTAAAAAAAACCGTCAAAATTTACCCGTTAGAAAAAGATTATGATATTGAAGCAGTCAAATATTACCTCAGGAAAGCGCAGATACAGGGTGTTATTGTTCTTGGAAGCAGAGGGTTATCGGCAGCGAAAGATCTACAATTCATGTTTCATGTTGTTGTCGGTGCGGTGTTGATTTCTCCTAATGGGGAGGATCTGACAGGCATCTCACTGACACCTGATCCTGCAATTCTCTTTCAGAAGCTTCTGGAAATTGACCCTCGCATTAAGCGAATTACTCTGATTTATAATCGGGATCAGACCGAATGGCTTATTGAGAGGGCAGTAAAAGCGGCTAGATTTTATAGCATAGAGATTAATACGTTCCCTGTGGAAAATATTCGTGAAGCGGCTACGCTGTACCGCGATATCTTACAACACTTGGAAGAGGGGAAAGACGCGATTTGGCTGCCTCAGGACTCCACTATTGATGAACAGGCCATTCTACCGCTTATTCTGAAAAAATCTTGGGAACGGAATCTAGCCGTATTTTCTAGTAATTTAGCTCATATACCGAGAGGAGCCCTGTTTGCTCTCTATCCAGATAATGAAAGAATGGGGCAGAGCCTTGCGGCGCTAGCATTAGAGGAAATAAAAAATAATAAAAGATCTATCGGGATAATTCCATTGCGTGATCTTTTAACCGCCGTCAATACGCGTACCGCAGATCATCTAGGGCTTAATTTAACGAGTCGGATGAAGCAGAATTTTGATTTGTCTTTTCCGGCACGATAGGAGAGTCGAGTGAAAAAGTTATTACAATTTTTTCGAAGAAAAAAAGGATTTCGCCAGCAACTTGTGCTGACTTTTACTATTGGAATTATCTGCTTAGCCCTGCTTTCCTCTTTTGCTATTTCGACTCTATCCAGCCGCACGGTTCGTACGACTTTGCTTGAGCAGGGACGTCGCGCTACTGAGACTTTTGCCGCCCAAAGTACGCTCGCCCTGCTTTACCAGAGCGCCGATAATGCCAAGGAGGCGGCCCGTGCAACACTGGCTTTCCCGGATATTCAAGGGGTAGCTATTTATGATCCGGAATACCAGGTATTATTGTCCGAAGGCCAGGAAGCACTGTTACCCGCAGAGCACGCGCTGTGGCCAAGAATGTTATGGTTAGAAAGAGAAACGGAAGATGCTTGGTATTTTGTCGCCCCAGTTTATACCCGTCAGGGAGGCTCTGATCTAGAGGAGTCGCCATTTTTAGCTAACCCGCCAGAACCAGAACTAATTGGTTTTGTACGGGTAATGATGGGTAAAAATACTTTAAAAGCTTTGGCAAGGGATATTCTGCGCAGCAATTTACTGGTGTCTATCACTCTGGCTACGGTGCTGCTTCTTCTCTTGCTTGCGATTACGGCGCGGATGACTACGCCGCTTAAAAACCTAGCGGAAAAAATGAAACAGGCTGAGCTAGGTGAGAAAAAAGTGCGCGCTAAAGTGAATGGGCCAAAAGATATTATGGACATGGAGGGCGCTTTTAATACCATGATGACCGTTTTGGAGGCCCGAGAGCAGGAATTGGAAAAGGCTCGAGATGCGGCTTTAGAGTCTGCCCGCATTAAAGGAGAGTTTGCTGCTAATGTCAGCCATGAGATTCGTACTCCCCTCAATGGGGTTATAGGAATACTTGAGTTGTTAAAAAATATGGGATTGAATCCAAAGCAACGCGAATACGTACAAGCAGCCTGTAATTCAGGAGAAACTCTATTAGAACTTATCGGCAATATACTGGATTTTTCTCGTATCGAGTCGGGAAAATTTAAACTTGATCCCATTAACTTCCATTTGCAAGAAATTTTGGATGATGTTATTGGCTTGCTTGCTGCTCAAGCTCAGCGGAAAGAGCTAGAATTGGGTTATGTGGTGCTCGATAATGTGCCTTTATCATTGCGGGGAGATTCGGCCCGTATTCGGCAGATACTTATTAATTTAATGGCTAATGCAGTTAAATTCACTGATCGGGGAGAAGTGTCGATTGAAGTCAGTCTTCTTGAGAAAAAAGCAGAAAAACTAGTACTCCATTTTGAAGTTAGAGACACGGGTATTGGGATTCCGGTAGAGTTTCGAGCGCGTGTATTCGAGGCTTTTTCCCAAGCAGATAGCTCTACTACCCGTAAATATGGAGGCACTGGCCTGGGTCTAGCTATCTGCCGCCAATTAGTGGACTTAATGGGAGGAGACATTGGCGTAGAGAGTGGTTCCGGCAAAGGAAGTATTTTTTGGTTTACAGCACCATTAGAAGAAACGTCAGCACCCCAAGAGTTCCAAGTCTCTAATAAGACTGGGGTAGCTGGACTACGATTATTAATTGTCGATAACAGCGCGGCAAGTCGCCGTTTTATAGGGCAAACATTTAATGCTTGGGGAATGTATCATGGCTGCTCTGAGGATGGGCAGAAGGCGCTTAGAATGCTGCGTAGCGCTGCGGTTGAAGGCCGGGCTTATGACCTTGTGCTAGTAGATGAAAATATGCTTGATCTAAAAGGCTTTAATTTGGCGCATAAGATTACCGAAGATTCTCTAATTGCGCCCGTTAAGATAATACTGATGGGCCATCAGCACCATCCCGCTTCTAGTATATCCTCTCTACCCGGTGTGGTAAATTATGTGGCTAAGCCAGTGCAACAATCTTCCTTATATAACGTGATTGTAAGCGCCGTAAAACAAAATGAGGCGGCAGTCTCAGAAACTTTACCCGTGGCCATAGAAGAAACGGAATTTTCTGATCGCCGCATCTTGGTAGTTGAGGATAATCGGGTAAATCAGCAGGTAGCCGTTGGGATGTTGGAGAGATTTGGTTGCCGAGTTGAGGTGGTGAGTAATGGCCAAGAAGCACTGGATGCGATAGCCAATAAAGTTTATGAGTTAGTGTTAATGGATTGTCATATGCCGCAGATGGACGGTTATGAGGCGACCCGCCGGATTAGAGTTCGGGAAGCGGGTAATAAACAAGTGCCTATTATTGCTATGACGGCTAATGTTAGGAAGGGTGACAGTGATAAATGCATCTCAGCAGGGATGAATGATTACTTGCCAAAACCGCTACGGTTGAGTGTATTGCGAGATAAATTGCGGCATTGGCTAGGTACGAGTTCTTCAGATACAGATTCCGAAAATATTCAACTAGAAGGCAAGGAGAGCGAAACTCCTCTGGATCTGGTTGCCTTGAATAGATTTCGTGCCAGCGTTAGCGATGCTTTTCCTAGCATGGTTGAAACTTTTATTGAAGATACTTCGCTTTATTTAGAAGTTTTGCAAAAAGCGATCTTCGAGGACAAAGTCCATAAGGTAGGGGAAATGGCCCACAGTGTTAAGGGTAGCGCTAAGAATTTTGGCGCTAACCGGTTCGCCTCTATTGCTAAGCAATTAGAAGATTTGGGACGCTCTGGTTCTCTGGAAGGAGCCAAGGAACTATTTACTCAGTTATTCTCTGAATACTCCTTTGTTAAAAGGGCATTACAACAAGAAAACGAATCCAACAAAGAAATCTGTCTCTTTAACAATAAAAAAAGATCACGGGTTCTTATCGTTGACGATGATCGAACTATGCGTATGGCGCTGCGCAACGTTTTGGAAAAAGGAGGCTATTGGATTGATGAGGCGGTAAACGGCAATCAGGCGTTGGAATTTTGTAAACAGCAGATGCCGGACCTGGTTTTGATGGATGCGGTCATGCCCGTATTAGATGGCTTTAACGCCTGTGCTCAGATACGGGATTTGCCAGATAGCAAGCATACACCGGTGCTTATTATTACCGCTTTAGATGATGATCATTCCATTGAAAGCGCTTTTTCTGCGGGAGCTACCGACTATATTCCAAAACCGGTGCATTTTTCTGTATTGCGGAAAAGGGTTGCTCGCCTGCTCGATGCTAGTCGGGCTGAAAAAGATATCCATCAATTAGCTTATCATGATGTGTTGACAAGTTTGCCAAACCGTACCCTGTTTCATAAACAGCTAGGGGAGTTGATGAATCGGTCTCATTTGAGAGGAGAGCAATTTGCTGTTCTATTCCTTGATTTGGATCGCTTTAAGCTGGTTAATGATACCCTGGGTCATGAGGTGGGCGATTTGCTGCTGAAGGCGGCGGCTGATCGGATTGTAGGGTGTCTTCGTTCAAATGATATGGTGGCCCGGTTAGGAGGAGATGAATTTACAGTTATCCTGGAAAAAATAGAATCCCCTCGGGTAGCGGCGGAAGTGGCTGCTAAGATCTGTAGTGTTCTCTCTAAAGTATTCGCCTTCTCAGGCCAGGAAATGTATATCAGTACCAGCATTGGAATTTCCCTCTATCCTGGTGATGGCGAAGACGTGAGCACGCTCGTCAAACATGCGGATACCGCTATGTTCCGCGCTAAAGAGCAAGGCAACAGTTATCAATTTTATGAAAAGGGCATGGAGACGGCTGCTGTTAAGCGACTAGGCTTGGAAGCCGAACTTCGCCGGGCATTGGAGCAGAATGAACTAGCCCTTTATTATCAGCCGCAAATAAATCTTGGCACGGGAGAGATTGCCACCCTGGAAACGTTGATACGCTGGCATCATCCAGAGCATGGTTTAATTCCGCCGTCAGAGTTTATTCCCCTGGCGGAAGAAACCGGGCTTATCGCCTCCATTGGCGCTTGGATATTACGAGAAGCTTGTACCCAAATGCAGTCTTGGCTGCAGCGGGGATTCGGACCTTTCCATATTGCTGTGAATGTATCCGGCCGGGAGTTAGAAAGGGAAGATCTAGTTGATAAGATTGTAACCATACTGAAAGAAACAGGCTTGCCTCCAAAGTGGCTAGAGCTTGAAATCACTGAAAGCGTAGTGATGAAAGGCGCGGGTGCAGCGATACCTAAATTTCGCCGCTTGAGAGAGATGGGAATAAAATTCGCTATTGATGATTTTGGTACGGGTTATTCGTCGTTAAATTATCTAAAAAGTTTCCCCGTCGATATATTAAAGATTGACCGTTGTTTTATCCATGACGTTGTCAGTAATCCGGATGATGCTGCAATTATCAAAGGTATTATTGCACTTGCCCATAGCCTGCGGTTGAAAGTGGTTGCGGAAGGGGTGGAGACCCAGGCCCAGGAAGAATTTCTTAAAGCGCACCAGTGTGACAGGTTTCAAGGCTTCTACCTTAGTGAGCCTTTATCAGCGGCCGAGATTGAACAAGCAATCTTGTCTTGGGGTAGGGAGAAAGGCTGTTCATCTTTATCGAAGATATACCTTTTCCATTCCAAAGGTACGGCTTAGAAGTCTGAATATTTTTCTCACTATAAACGGCTATCCACACCATCCATGGATCATTCTTCTCTTAGTCCCTCTGCTGGAGGAGTATGGGCCATTCGCCAGGCCGGATAAATACCGGCAAGCACGGCTGCGGTTACAGCAAGAAGGATTCCTTGCAAAAGAATTTCGGGGGAAATGGTAAATCCCATACTCCAGCCGAAAGATCGCCGGTTAATCACATAAATTAATCCTAGGGCTGAGAGCAACCCAAGGGGTAGCGCCAGCAGGCCGCAGACCAGTCCTATCAGTCCGGTTTGTCCCGTCACCAGCCCTCTTAACTGGCGGGGGAGGAGTCCCATGGCCCGCAGTATACCGAATTCCCGCGTGCGTTCTAATTGGAGAGCCATTAAAGCGCTAAAAATACCGGCAAAAGCCACTAATCCAGCGAGCAGCCGTACTACCTCCGTGATGGCGAAGGAGCGGTCAAAAATTTGTAATGAGAGCTCGCGGATAGAGCGGTTGGTACGGATTTGTATTTGCTGGTTGCTGTTTACTCTTTTTAGCAGGGTTTGGCGCAGGATTTCAAGGTCCACATCGGGATCGGCATAAATGCCAATCCCGGAGACTCCGTCATCGGACCAATAGCGTTGGTAAGTGTCACGGTGGATCGTCACAACCCCCCGATCCGAGCCGTAACTGAGATAAACGCCGGCTACGAGGAAGGACTGTTGGCCCTGGTCGGTGCGTAGGCGTAGGCTTGAGCCAGGTGATAGCTGGTGGTGGTAAGCGTAGGGCTCGGAGACCAGTACGGCTCCTTCATGGGCAAACGCTTGCCATGCTTTTTCTGGATTTCCCGAGGTAAATTGAAAACCGGCGAGGCTTTGGGGGACGGGCGCAAAAGCTACCATATTGGTGAGGCCGTCTTTGTCTTCAATCCGCACCCAGCGAGTGGTGCTGATAGCTGTTACGCCTGGTGTGGCGGTGATACGTTCCATTAAGGACAAATCCAGGGAGCTATGGGCCGGATCTGAATTAGCGCCGGGTATGGAAACGTAAAGATCGGCCTGTAAGGTAGTCGTGAGCCACTGACTGACGGAGAGCCGAAAGCTATCAATCATAATGCCGATGCCGACCGTAGCGGAGATTGCTAGAGTCAGGGCCGCCATAGCCACGCCGGTTCGGCTGAGGCTAGCTACAATACCGCGTGTAGCTAACTGGCCTAAAATTCCAAAGCTTCGGCGTAGCAAAGGTTGCGCTAAGATGAGCAGCAGGGTGCCCAGAGTCGGTACCAGTAAAGCGCATCCTATCTGTAGGGCCGTCAGGCTTACAAAGCCTAGCCCAATGCTTTTGCTAGGCAGCAGTAATACAAGAACCCCTGTAATTAATACGCCCCCTCCCGTCAGAGCAGCCCTTTTCGACCAGCGGCGGGCTTGATGTTCCAACGAAGAACGATGAAGGGCGGTGCCAGGGGGAGTGTGAGTCGCTTCCCGGGCGGGAACCACGGTGGCCGCAAGGGTAGCGCCTAGACCCAGAACGAGACCTTTGGTTAAGCTTTCCATGGAGGGGGACACATCACGGACCTGGACAGCAAAATAAAGATCATTAAAAGTTTGACTGACCAGTCCCAGGAGAAATTCGCCTAGGCCGATCCCAAGAAATACGCCTGCCACCGAGCCTACAACCCCAAAACCCAGGGCTTCGGCGAGCAGCAGTAGAAATATTTGCTTGCGAGCGACTCCAAGGGCGCGCAGTAAACCAATTAGGCGGCGCCGTTGCAGCCAGAGAAAAGTGACGGTGTTGTAAACGATAAAACTGCCTATTAGGAGCGCTAGAAAGCTGAGCGCAGTGAGATTGAGCTGAAAGGCGTGGGTCATTTCGGTCACTGCCCGGCTGCGGGCGTCCGCTTCGATAAGCTCGGTTTCGGGGGGCAGGTGTTTTTTTAGTTGTTCCTGCTGAGCAACGCCCGCCTCACCGGTAGGTAAGATCAGATCAATATGGCTGAGCTTACCAAGCAGGCCCAGTGTTTCCTGAGCCGTTGCGATATCGGCGATAAGTACATTAGCAAGCCCTTCTTGGGCGAGGCCCTCTCCTTGGAAAGTGCTAGTCACTGTTAATTGGGCATGGTGAGCACCCACCCGAATTGCAAACTGATCACCTTGCTGCAGACCTAACCGTTGGGCGGTTGCCTGTTCCAGAATTACCGCGCCAGGTTTGGTTAAGAGGGCTGGAATATCCACCTTGGGGTCGGTGCCTGTGCCACTAGAATAATCCCGGAAGGGTGGTTCAGCAAAGGGATCGATGCCCAGCAGTCGCAAGGGTTGGTCATTGTTATCAGGCAGGTAAATACTGCCTTCCACAACGGGGGCGGAAGGGAATATCCCATGATTCAAGCGCAAACGGAGATAAATCTCCTCCGGTAACCCATCGGGTCCGCCTATAATCCGGTGAGTAGCTCGGCCCGTCACGCTTTCCGTGGCAACGGTAAAAGCCCGATTGGCGCTACTGTTAGCAAGGTCAATGGCCACTACCACGGCAACCCCGAGTGCAATACCTAGCAGCGCCAAGGCGATTTGCCAGGGATGCCGTCTTAAGCTTCGCCAATTAGCCCGCCACAATACTGGCGTCATTGGGGGAGTTCCTCGGCGACCAACCCCTCGGGACGTAGCCGCAGGATGCGGTCTGCTTGTCCAACTACTTCTGGGCTATGAGTGACCATGATGAGGGTTTTACCCTGTTGTTTGGTCAGGCGGTCTAGGAGAGCCAGAACCCGGCGGCCGGTTTCCAGATCCAGGTTTCCTGTTGGTTCATCGGCCAGCACCAGCAAGGGATCGTGGACCAGGGCGCGGGCAATGGCAACGCGCTGTTGCTCGCCCCCAGAGAGTTCATCAGGAAAGCTATGGGCACGTTCCAGTAGGCCAACTTCCTGGAGCAAACTCTGAGCGTGAGCGTGTTCAGTGGGATTATTGCGGCCGTTAAGTTCTAGGGGCAGCAACAAATTTTCCTCTACGGTAAGCGTGGGAATAAGATTGAAGAACTGAAAAATAAAGCCAATATAACGCCGGCGCAGCAGGGTGCGATCTTCCTCGGAGAGCTGAGTCAAGGATATCCCATTGATGTTCACCTCGCCGGCACTCGGGAAATCGATACCCGCAATGAGGTTAAGGAGGGTGGATTTGCCTGAGCCACTACGCCCGAGCAGTACTATACATTCACCCTTTTGGATCGTGGCGGTGAGATTATGGAGCACCCGGTGCTCGGTTTCACTTTCCCAGTAAGACTTACTAAGGCTGAGGAGTTCTAGTACCGGCGTCATTTGATAAGAGACCTAGAGGCTTACTAACGAGGCATTATTTTCTATCATATTAACAGTAAACGAGACTGATGGTGACTGGGTTTTTTGGAAGTGTCTGCTGGATGGTAGTGGGTCAATGGGAGAAGTGGTATGAATGCAAGGTTCATGGCGGAGGCGATTAGCCTGGCTAGCGAGGGTATGGCTGATGGTCTTGGAGGACCTTTTGGCGCTGTGGTGGTGCGCGATGGAGAAATACTTGGGCGGGCCTGCAATGATGTTATTGCATTGCGTGATCCTACTGCCCATGCGGAAGTTCAAGCTATTCGCATGGCTTGCAGGAATTTTAATGATTTTCATCTGGAAGGTTGCGCTCTGTATTGTAGCTGTGAGCCTTGTCCTATGTGTTTGGGGGCTGCCTATTGGGCTCGGATTGGGTGGATCTATTAGGCCGCTGGCCAGGAAGATGCGGCCCATATCGGCTTCGACGATGGGGCCATTTATAGCTAGTTATCTCTTGAACCAGGCAGGCGTCGGATCCCCATGTTTCAGCTCATGCGGAATGAGATTCTGGAGGTTTTTGCACGTTGGCAGGAAAAAACAGATCGGGTTCTTTACTGAGCAGCAGCGCGTTGAGTGACTCCGACATACGCATAAAAACTTGCCCAATTGAGCGGGGAGTAGCGGTATTTAACTTGTTTTCTGGAAAAGCCCCGTTTCCCACCCCTGGGAGGATATCGCACTTCCTTGTGCTTCTCCAACTAGGTTGGGTTACTTATTGCCTTCTCTGTTATTGTCCGTTGTTTCCATTTCTTCAGGGGGTACGGCCATTTTGGGCACAGACATTTCTCCAGGGGGATGAATGATGAGTTCCTTGGTTTCCCCCCTGTTGCCCGCGGGTATAGCGATTCCCTGGATGGATTGAGTGAGATCATCATACTGCTCACTATATCTGCCATCATTGCTCGTCGGGGCATCGATTCCCCCAACGGGTTGGGGCTTGCCAAGGTCGTTATATTGAAGAACGCCGAAGGGTTGTATCTGTTCGTCGGTAGGCAGTTGTTCGCGGTTCCAGCCTCCGCCAAGGGCCCGGACGAGCTCAACCGAGGATTTCATCAGCTCGGCTTTACCCCTAACTACCTCGATGCGTGCATCCAGAGTGTTGATTTGCGCGAACAGAAGATCAAGACTGGTCGCCAGTCCCCCTTGATAGAGGTTGACGGTCAGATTTTGTGTTTCAAGGGCGGCTTCGACCGAGGTTATCAGTTTTTCGACTTGGGCGGAGATTAAATTCGTTCTGCTCAAACCGTTCTCGACTTCACGAAAGGCATTGAGCACCGTCGAACGGTAATCGTCTACCGTTTCGCGATAAACGGACCAAGCTTGTTGCAATCGGGCGCGGCGATGTCCACCTTGGAAAATTGGAAGCCTAACCTCCAATCCGTAGGACCAGAAACTCTTGGCCAAATCGAATAGGCCGGTACCTCCTTCAAATCCGCTGCCGGCCCCGAAAGAGATATGGGGGTAAAAGGCGGCGCGGGCGATGCCGATAGTGCGGTTCGCTTGGGCCATCTTGCGCTCCATGGCGGCGATGTCGGGCCGGCGCTCCAGTAAGGTCGATGGAATTTCTACCGGTAATTGGAACTTAGCCATGGGAAACTCATCAAGCGGCTCGATTTTAAAGCTGCTCGCCGACCGGTTGACGAGCACGGCGAGCGCATGTTCTATGACTTGTCGTTGGGCCTGAATATTAAGTAGTCTCGCCTCGGTGCTGAATAACAGAAATTGAGTACGGGTAACGTCAATTTTTGGCGAAATAGCGCCATTGAAACGGTCTTCAACGACACCTAGCAAGTCTTTGTAGTAGTTGACTGATTGACTCAGGATCGCCGCTTGCCCATCCAGGCTGCGCAATGTGTAGTAATTGGTTGCAACTTCTGCTTGCAGGCTGAGCCGGGCGAGTATATATTCAGCGGCCCGTTGCTCGGCGCGGTAGATTTTCATGCGGGTTCTATTGCGGATTCTTGACCAGAAATCTGGCTCCCAGGAAGCAAGTCCCCCGAACTCAAGCGTCGTTTCCCGGTCCGGCTCGCCAAGGCCGCGGAATAGCCGCTCTTCCGACTGTTTATTGTTGGAAGCGCCGAATCCTACTCCCAGCTGGGGAATGAGACGCGAGCGGACCTTCATCATGATGGCGCGAGCCTGGATGAACCGCTCGGCGGCGGCATGGAGGTCGGGGTTGGCTTCCATCGCCTGTTTTTCAAGTTCATTCAAAACTGGGTCATCATAAAGCTTCCACCAATCCGGGCGTAGTTCGCCTTCCGATGGATTCGCTTTAGCAAATGGCCCCGACCCGCGCCATGAGTCGGGGAGAATAAATTGTTCCGGCTGATAGTCGGGCGTCAGATCGATGGCGGGACCTCCCATGCAAGCAGACAAAGCGAGCGTTAATAGGGAAACGCAACCGCTTCGGGCGCGGCGAACAAACACGCGGGCATGGCTCTTTCGGTATGCCCCCTTACCGATAGTGTTGTGCTTGATCATAATTTTTATTGATTTATTTAGAAAAGCTGTTGTCGGGATGACGGCGCGACATTCCCAGTAAGGATGATGGGCTCGCCCATCATCCTTACTGGGAAACGGGCGAGTTGGCTAAGGATTGTCTCTCATAGCCAACTCGCCGTGGCCGGTGGCCATATTCAGCACTGCCTTCTGCTTGGGGGTGTCGGCCGCTTCGAACCAGAGCGTTAACGACCAATCGCCTACCCTAGGTAAGTCAAGCGATCCACCGTAAATACCGGGTTTCACCTCTCTCACCTTGGCTGGAATCTCCCTTGCCGATTGGGAGCCCTCTGCCGATATTTTAGCAACCGCATCAACTTCAGCATTCCGGATAGGTTGTCCCTGCTGATCTCGAAGGTAAATCACCAATATATTTTTGCCCACCACGGGTTTTTTAGGCTCTAGGGTGACATCGAATTGATAGGGGCCCGCCCTGTAAGGCAACGTGCGGTTATTATCAGTGTGTTTTTTACCTGCCGCCTCTTGAGGCGGCTGCGCGCCGGATTCAGAGGGAGTTTTACTGGTCGTCTTCTGGGCCGGTAAATCAGATTCGGTCGCTTCATAGGGCGATTTTATATACCCTTTCGCTGGCTTATCAATGATGCGCACCTGGTCTCCTTCGAGCAAGGCGGCGCTTGGATTGTCCACGATGCGGTCGGTTGTGGAGATACCCGCCACTTCCAGAGTCCTGGCGCGAATTCTTCTCACTTCAATCGGCTTGAAGTGAATACGGTTATCCGCGGTTACTAGGGCCGCAGTCGCCCCCTCTTCCTCAAACACCAAGGAAGTAGTCGGAATCGAAACCGCGCCGCGCTCAACCGGCGCCGTGATATGGACCGAGGCGTAGGAGCCAGGCCAGAGCACCCCATCCTCATTTTCGATTACAAATTCGGTCACCGCGGTCCGCGTGCTCACATCAAATCCCCCGGCGACGGTCAGGAAATGGGCGGTGAAACGGCGCTTAGGGAACTGGGGCACAGTGACCTCGGCTGTCAGACCGGGCTTGAGAAAGGGTCCGAACGATTCCGGCACGCTGACAAAAAGGCGCATCTTACTGGTGTCGGCTACGGTGAACATATTGGCTTCTTCTGCTCCTTTCAGGCTAAGGCTGCCCGTCTCATTGACGTAATCACCGACATTAACGTTACGCTCTATCACCACCCCATCGAAGGGGGCGATGATGTGTCTGAAGCTTCTCTTCGCCTCGATGTTTTTAAGTTCTTGTTTCGCCTTGTTGAGTTCCGCATTTTTCACTCTTTCATTGGCTGTTTTCACCGAGACCGACTGTGTGGAAACCGCTTTGGTATCGCCTAAATTTACCCAGCGGCCCTTGGTTACCACGGCAAGTTTATATTCAGCCTCTTTAGCCACGACTTGCGCCTGGGCCATTCTATATTCAGCGTTGATCATAGGCGTGTTGAGCTCGGCGAGAAGATCGCCTTTTTTTACCTTGGCGCCGTAGTCTGAGTACCACATGTCCACATAGCCCGATACCCGTGCGTAGATGGGCGCTTGATGCCAGGCCACGAAATTCCCGGGAAGGTCAATGCTCCGATTTGCCTCCAACTCCCTGGGGTATAGGACCGTTACCGCTGGAATAGCCCTCTCCAGCGTTTCCTCCCGTATTGCGGTGGCGTTGTGCTTGCTTTCGTAGGCTCGGTAGCCTAAATAAAGCCCGACAACAACCACGATAACGACGATCAGCAGGGCGCTTCCGCGCCAGGATTTTTTACGATGCAAGTTCTCGTTCATGAACTACTCTCCGGTTGAGCAACGGTCCGCTTCTGACGCCGATTGTAGATAATGGCGTACACGCACGGCACGAAAATCAAGGTGAATATGGTGGCCACTATCAGGCCGCCCATGACGGCGCGTCCAAGCGGCGCGTTCTGGGAATTGCCGAGCGACATCGGCAACATACCGAATATCATGGCCGCAGCGGTCATTAGCACTGGGCGGAAGCGGGCAATCCCGGCTTCAATGGCCGCCCGCAATGCTTCGCCGTGCATTTCGATACGCTCGCGGGCATAGGCGACGACTAGAATAGAATTGGCGGTGGCCGTTCCCATGGTCATGACGGCGCCGGTCAGGGCAGGCACGGAAATATTGGTATGGGTGAGGAACAACATCCAGGCAATGCCCGCCAAGGCGCCGGGCAAGGCCGTGATGATGATGAAAGGATCGATCCAGGACTGGAAATTGACGACGATCAGCAAATAAATCAGCGCGATTGCAGCGATAAGGCCGATGATCATCTCCACATAGGCGTCCTCCATGAGGCTGGCCTGGCCGTGAATTTCCACTACCGCGCTGTGGGGCACTTGATCTTCCATCTCATGGATGACTTGCCTGACATCTGCCAATACTGCCCCTAGGTCCCGTCCTTCTGGAGAGACATAAATATCGAATAGGGGCATGATGTCGGCGTGGGTGACAACGCCTGGAGTGCCGATTGGAGTTACCGTGCCGACATTGCCAAGCAATTGCAGCTTGTTGCTTGAACCCTCGCCTCCTTCATTGCTTTGAATGGGCATGGTCAGCAGTTGATCAACCGTTTTGAGCTCCGACTGAGGAATGCGGACATTAATGGGGTAGGTCATGCCGGTTGCCCGATCCAGCCAGAAGTTCAGATCGATCTGATAGCTGCCAGCAGTGGCTACTAGCATATTGTGGCCGAAGTTCTTTTGGTTAATATCGACGCCCAGCCCGAAGGGCCGATCGGATTCGACCAAAAGGGTTGGTGTGTTCATGGTCTGCTGGATGACCACATCCCTGGCACCTGGAATCTTGCTTAGCCGGCCGCGCAATTTGCGGGCGAACACGAAGTTGTCAACCGGATCCGGGCCGTTAATTTGCACGTCGATGGGGGCGGGAGAGCCAAAATTGAGAATCTTCGCAGTCAAATCAGAGGCCTGGAAGGTAAAGTCAGTGCCTGGGTAGAGTTCTTTCAAACCTTTGCGGAGGGTTTCCCGATAATCCCAGACCGGCGATTCTTTATTTTTCAAAGTGATGGTGATGTCGCAGTCCTGGGAGCCGATGGTAGGGGTCGGAATAAAGGCCAGGTTATGGGGGCCAACTGGCAGGCCGCAATTATTGATGACATCTACAACCTGTCCGGGCAGCAGCCGCCTGATGTCATGTTCCACCAAGGAGGCAATACGGCTTGAGACCTCGATGCGTGTACCCAGAGGCGCCCGCATATGCATCTGCATGATGTCGGATTTAATTTCGGGGAAAAAATTACGGCCGTTGAAATAGTACAAGACTCCGGAAAGCAGCGCCATTGCCAGCATGACGATGACGACAAGTCCGCGGCGGTCAACTGCCCGTTCAAGGACACCACCATAGCCATCGCGAAAGCGATTGAACCCGCGTTCAAAACCTTGCTGAAAACGGCTGAAAAAGGATGGTTTCTTCGCTTCATGCTTCTCCCCATATTCCCCCTCCGGCACGGGCACCGCAAAATGGGTGCCGCCGATGTCACTATTATGTAAGGCCTCTTCCTCGGCCTCCCGCTCGGTCAGATCGTAGGTTTTCTGGGCGGAGCGGTCGATTTCCGGATGATCCGGATGGGGATGGTCGCTGGGGGCGTTAGGATCGTGCAGAATGTATTTCGCCATCGTCGGCAGCAAGGTATAGGACAGAAAGAAGGAAGCGATCATGGCGAAAATGATGGCTTTTGCCATGGGCCCGAACAGAAAGCCGGACACCCCGGTGAGTCCAAACAAGGGGAACCAGACGATGGCAATGGCTAATGTAGCAACAAAGGTGGGCAGAAGGATTTGTCTGGAGCCATCTAGGATGGCGGTCTCCAGAGGCTTACCCATGTGAATATGGGTATCGATGTTTTCGATTACCACGGTCGCGTTATCCACCAACACCCCTACCGCCAAGGCCAACCCGCCTAGAGTCATGACATTGATCGTCTCTTCGGAGGCGTGCAGGGCAATTAGCGAGCACAGAATGGACAGGGGAATGGTGGTGATGATGATTGCTGTGGGCCGCCAGGAACCAAGCAGTAGCAGCACGATCAGGCCGACCAAGGCCGCGGCGATGAGAATTTCATGCACCACCTCCTCGATCGAGTGCTCCACGAAGCCGGAGGCATCGTTGACGACCTTGAGTTTCACGCTTTCAGGCACGACTTTCTCGATCCGTGGGATCATCTCCTTGACTCCTTCCACCACCTCCAGGGTTGAGGCCTCGCTGCTTTTCATGACCACAATCATGACTGCTTGCTTGCCTTCCACCAGCACCGGGTTCTTTATCACTCGGCCCATGAGGTTGACATCGGCGACATCGCGCAGATAAATGTAATTATTGCCCTCTCTTTTGATGGGAATATTTTCGTAATCTTCGACTTTCAGCACGGAGGAGTTGGTCAGAACGACCCAATCGTAGGAGTAGATTTTCATGTCCCCCCCCGGCAGTACGAGATTTTGCCGGTTGACCGCTTCGTGGACCTCCTCGGGGGTGAGGTGACGGGCCAACAACTTTTCCCGGTCAATCATGATTCCAATCTGCATGTCCTGTCCGCCGTAAGGATGGGGCAGAATTGCTCCCTCCACGGTGACCAACAGGGGGCGGATGCGCATGATGGAAAGATTATACAGTTCCCCTGGCGTCAGCTCATCGGAGGTCACTTGCAGCGTGGCCACCGGCACCGACGAGGGCGCAAGCTTCATGATCATGGGGGGAGCAATGTCCGGCGGTAAGAAATTGACCACCGTCTGAGCAATCGCGGTGATATCGGCTTCGGCTTGGGCAGGGTCAACACCGTGTTCTTGCAAAAAGATATTGATGATGCTGCTGCCAAAGTAGGAATGGCTGTGGATATACTTGATGCCTTCGACCGTCGAGGTCAAAAATCGCTCGAACATATAGGTGATCCGCCCCTCTATGTCTTGCGGCAGCATGCCATCGTAGGCCCAGACTACCGAGGTGACGGGGATTCGGATACTCGGAAAGATATCGGTCGCTGCGTTGCGCACCGACTGAAATCCCAGTATCACAATAAGAATGGAAAGAACGACGAAAGTGTAAGGCTTTCGTAGGGCAATAACGACGAGCTCGTTCATAATAATTTACCATGGATGTTAATCAGGAGATGATTAACAATCATGCATCATCAATGCCATTTTTTTTATGCTTATAAAAATCAATAGTCTAAATGAGATTGGAATCAACGTGCTGGTTTAAATCATCCGCGTTGGAGATGGAGGGTAGGTGAAAACCACCATATTTTTGAACACTGCCGCATTTTTAACTATGTTTTAACCATTAGAGTGGGATACGTTATCAATGCCATTTTATTTACGCTTATAAGAATCACGAACCTAAATGAGATTGAGATCAACGTGCTGGTTTAAATCATCCGCGTTGGAGATCGAGGATAGGTGAAAACCACCATATTTTTGAATACTGCCGCATTTTTAACTATGTTTTAACTATTTAGCGTTGGATACATTTCATAGGGTCGGTTGAGTCGTATAAAACTGGCCCCATTCTTTTCCAAATTCGGATAGGGAGGTAGAGAAATTATGGGCGGATCATTATCAAGCAATGATGCAAAAGTACGGGATCAGGAGCGAGGCGAGATGCTTGCGGATTACTGGCCCTTGATCTCCCTAGTAGGCGGCTCTGCACTGGCAGCGTGGGCAATTGCTGATGGTTTTGCCAGTGTTGATATGCGCACCTTTATGCATGCTTATATGGGTGTATTTTTGCTTGTATTCGCGTTATTGAAGATTTTTAACTTAAACGGCTTTCAGGACGGATTTGTGATGTATGACCTGTTGGCCAAGCGGGTCAGAGCCTACGGCTATGTTTATCCTTTTATTGAGCTGGCCCTTGCCATTATGTACCTTAACTTCATGGCGCCTGAGTTTACCTACTGGGCTACCGTGGGGGTTTTTAGCTTTGGTGCGATTGGCGTCGTAATAGCGTTGCGGCAGGGACTTGATATCAATTGCCCCTGTATGGGCAGCGTGCTTTCGGTTCCTCTCTCTACCGTAACCCTAACGGAAGATATCGGCATGCTGGTAATGGCGCTATTGTTATTGTTCGTTTAGTAGCCGTTTCCCGAGTACACTACAATATGAGAGAGCCGAATAACAGGAGAGCAATCGTCAAGAATAGGAGGCCAAAGTTCTTCCAACGCCGCAAGACTGTTTCCAGATAGGCTGAGGCCGTGGGGAGATCCCATTGTCCCGATAACCGCTGGGGTAGAGTAAAGATTTGAGACCGGAGCTGAAGGGTTTGATAAATTATCCCATTAGCCCCGCGAGCAAGGAAGCTAAACCATCGTTCGATCAGAATCAAAATATCGCCGCCAGGAATAAACCAACTCATTCTAAGCCGGTGGCATAGTAAGCTTCCTAATATAAAAAAAGCGATGCCCAAGAGAACACCCCACCCTCCGCTTTTGATAGCGGTTAATGTAAGGGAAGCTGCGGCGGCTTGCTCGGCGGCAGGCCAAAGCCAGGTAGCGAAGTTAACAGCAAATAAAAGCACTACGGCAGGTAGCCACATTCCTGGAGGTAGGCGGCCCCCTAAGTCTTTAGGCCAGGTGAGGTTAATAAATCGCGCCATGAGCAAAGTCGTTCCCAGACTGGAGGCAAACAAAAGGCCAGGCAACCCATCACTCCACGGCGGAACAGTTAAAGGACTTAGGGATTTTAAGGCTGTTTTGGCAATGATTCCGCTGGTAAAAGGGGCGCCCGCTAGGACAAGCGCCGGAAACAAAAGGGTCAGGCGTACCAAAATTCCGCCGCTATGGCGGGTTAGTCCTACGGCCAGGAACAATATGCCTTTAGCTAGAGCATGATGAAGGGCAAAGAGGGTAAGGATGGTGAGTACCAGAGGCCAGTGGGCGGGCGCCCCTAAACCAACGCCGACTCCGAAGGTCATGAGCCCTATTTGGCTAATACTGGAATAGGCCAGAAGAATTTTGGGCTCCCGCTGGGTTAGGCCCACCAGCATGCCATAGAAAGCAGCGGCAAAGCCGGCTATCATCAATCCATTGCCCCACTGGGGAAGGGCCATTTCTCCCAAGGGCAAAAATCGTAGCCAGCCGAGCAGTCCGGCATTAATCATGGCCCCCCCTAAGACCGCACCCCCTGGCACGGGGGCTGTCCCATAGGCCAGGGGTAAGGAGAAATGTAGAGGCAGGAGTCCCAATTTAATGCCAAAACCTATCAACAACAGGGTTAAAACCACCGGACCGTAGATTGAGGGAGAGGAATGACTCATCTCTACGGTGCCTGTTTTGACAGCCAATAATATAAGGGCGGAGAGCAAACAGGCTTCACCGATGATAACCAGGGTTAAATACACACGTCCGGCCCGTCTTGCTTCTTCGCTCCCTGGATGGACGATTAAACCGTAGGCGGCCATGCTCATTAAAGCAAACAAGAACAGAAAGCTCGCCGTATCCTGAGCCAGGATCAGCCCTAGATTGCCAGTCATGGTGAGGAGATAGAAGAAAAAGAACCGCTCTCGGTGAGGATCTTTGGCCTGGTAGCAAAGGCCATAAAGGCCGGCCAGCCACCACAGCAAGGCAGTAAAAGAAAGAAAGAGAGCGCCGGTAGAATCTAGACCCAAGCGTGTCTCTAAAAGTAGCCACGGAATCTGAATTTCAGTGCCCACCGGCAACCAGTAGCTGGCTACTAACGCCGGAAGAGCGGCCCAAGGAGTGAGCCGAGTGATAAGCGGACGCAAAGCGGGTATTGACCAGGCCAAGGCCAAGCCTAGGGGCAGAAGCAGGATGAGGGGTAGCACTAGACTCATCAGGGGGAGGGGTATTCCCGGACGGCAATAAGGCGGGCCCATTCGGCGGGGCTGAAGGGGGCATGGGCCAGAAGACCAGCGCCTAGAGCCATGGCCGCGGTGATGAGGGGCGGCAGGAGTAGCATCCAGTGCGTCTCTAAGCGGCCACGGGATGTTTCCTCGGGCCAAGGATTTTTCTGGGGACTGAACCAGGCCCTATAAAGAATGGGTAGGAAATAGGCGGCATTCAATACACTGCTAAGAGCCAGTATCCCCAATACCCATTCGGCCTCCGCCAAGACAGCGCCATACCCCAAGTACCATTTACTGATAAAGCCGGCCAGGGGCGGGACGCCAATCATCCCCAAGGCGCCCAGGGTAAAAGCAGTCATGGTCCAGGGCATGCGCCGTCCCACGCCAGCCATCTCGCTAATACGGTGGATGCCGAGAGTTTGGGCCAGATTGCCGGCACAAAAAAACAAGGTGATCTTCATGAGCCCCTGATGTACTAGATGGGCCATGGCCCCAATGGTGGCAACTGGATTTAAAAGGGCGATCCCCAGGGCAATATAAGAGACTTGACTGATGGTGGAATAGGCTAGGCGGCGTTTGAGATCATCTTGAAACAGGGCCCGTACCGAGCCGTAAATAATCGTAAAGGAAGCCAGCCAAGCCAGGGGTGCGGCCACGCCTAGCTTGGCAACAAATTCGACCCCAAAGACGTTGTCCACGATTCGGACGATACCGAAAGCGCCTGCTTTGACCACCGCGACCGCGTGCAAGAGGGCGCTGACGGGTGCGGGCGCTACCATGGCTTGGGGAAGCCAACCATGCAAAGGTACAAGGGCAGCTTTGACGCCTACACCGGCGATGAGCAGTGTAAAGATGATGGTCAAGGTTTGGGGATCGATGGGAGGAGCCTCGGCCAGTAGTCCTCCCTCGGTGAAGCTAAGCGGTCCCGCCAGCGTTTGCAGCCAGGCCATGCCCGTTAGCAGCAGCACACCTCCCATTAAGGTATAGCCCAGATAAATTTTACCCGCGCGCAAGGACTTCTTTGTCCCTCGGTGAGTCACTAGGGGATAAGTGGAGAGGGTTAGCATTTCGTAAAAGATAAAGAAGGTTATCAGGTTACCGGCAAGGGCAATCCCTACCGTGGCGCTTACGCACAGACTGAAAAAGCCGAAAAAGCGGCTTCGATGAGGGGAGGCTTCCAAATAACCTATGGCATAAAGCGTAGTAAAAAACCACAAAATCGAAGAGAGGGTGATGAATAACACCGATAGGGTATCTGCCCGGAGCAACAAATCCATCTCCGGTAGTAGAGGCAGCCGGGTCTCGTAGCTTTGGTGGTGGAAAACCCCCCAGACTAAAGCCGCCACGAGCAGCAATTTGAGGGTTGCCGCCGCCATATTGAGGGTAGTACGGGTCCTATAGGCACGTTGGGGGAGAAAAAAGATCACAATTCCGGCTCCCAAAGAACTCAATAGGATAAGCACTGGCAGCCAGAAGCTCCAATTCATGGCAGCAAATATTGGTAAGACATAGGGGCGCCGATCTCAATGAGAGTCAGGGGTGTCTGGGTGATAAAACCAAGGCAGATGGCCATCAGGGCGAGCAGGAGTGCCGGCCATTCCATCAACCAGGGAACGGGACGGTAATGGGCTTTGCTTGGGGCTTGCATGAAAACGTAGGACAATACTCGAAAAACGTAGCCAGCGGCGAGCAAACCGCCCAGTACAATAATGATTGCCCACCCCCACTGGCCGTTGGCAATGGCGGCGGTAAGCAAAGACCACTTGGCTAGAAAACCCGCACTTGGCGGCAATCCCATGAGGCTAACCCCCGCTAATCCAAAGGCAAAGGCGGTGACGGGTAGGTGCCGGCTGATTCCGTTTAGGTTTTGAATGCGATCTTGTTGCAAGGCGTAAAATATGGTGCCAGCGGCTAAAAACATGCCTCCTTTTGCTAGGCCGTGGGCGAGGGTGTAATAAAGCGCGCCGCTCCAAGCGGTGGATGCCGCCATGCTATCTTGGGTCAAAGGAAAAACCAGAAACAGATAGCCCAACTGGGCCACGGTGGAATACGCCACCAGGAGTTTGAGACGTTGGGTCTGCAAAGCCTGAATGGAACCCCAAAGAATGGCAATGGCGCCTAGTAGCCCTAGCAGGTTAGCCGCCGCCCCAGTGGTGCTATCGGGAAAAACAGTAAACCATAGCCGTAGCAAGAGATAAAAGGGAGCTTTGACTACCAACGCCGAGAGGGCGCTGCTGACCGGTGTAGGCGCATTGGCATGGGCTGGAGGCAGCCAAAAATGGAGGGGGAAAAGGGCGGTTTTTAAGAGCAGCCCCACCCCCATCAAGGTAAGTGCTGTCCTTGGCAAGGGTCCGGCCTGGGCTGCTTGGCCCAAGGAAGCCATATCAACGGTGTGGTAGCCAGCATACAACAAGCCGACACCCAATAGATAAAATAGGGAGCCTAACAATCCTACCAGCAGATAACGCATAGCGGCGTTCAGGGCCGACGCCTGGCCTGAAAGCCCCACCAGCGCCACGGAAGCCAGCCCAATTAATTCTAGGGTAACATAGGCATTAAAAATATCGGCGGTAAGAAAAAGGCCGTTTAGGGCGGTCCACAAGAAGAGCCATAGGGGCCAAAAATAACCGGAGCCATGGTTGTGTTGGCGAAACCCAGCGTAGCCCACGCCATAAAAACTAACAAAAAACCCTACGGCGGCTGTCAGCAGGAGCATAAGCGTACTGAGGCCGTCCACATAGAGATCAATCCCGAGGGGAGCGCCCCAACCCCCGATGGAATAACGTTGGGGGCCCTCTGTAAGCACTTTTTGCGCAAGCGCGATCACGCTCCATAGTATCCCCATGGCCGTTATGAGGCCGATAAGATTTTGGTAGCGATATATGGCGAAAGTCAGGAGTGCCCCCGTTAGGGGTAGGACCATGAGCCACACGGGCCAGTGGATGCTTTGCTCGAAGATTGCCATGAAATCCTGGGATAGGAGGGTAGTGTTTTTTTAAGGGTTATTCCGAGGGAGAACCATCATCGAGTTCCGTCCGCCCCGTTTTTGCTTTGACTCGAGCCGCGAGGGCTAATCCGAGCAACATGGAAGCTGAGGCCACTACAATTCCCGTCAGTACCATCGCTTGAGGGACCGGATCGGAGATCGCTTCCGGGCTGCGGTAAGCTGCGGCCACATAGACTAAAAAAACCCCGCTAGCCATGATGTTGAGGGCCAGAATTTTACGCAGCAGATGGGAATGGACGAACAGGGCGTAGAGGCCCAGGATGAACAATCCAATTCCCGTTAGGATATAAAGTAAAGCGGGCGTGAATATCATGGCTGGTTGTTGGTATGTCTGCGAGGTTGGCCACCCGCAAAAAGGGCGGCTAGGATTACCCCAATGGAAAGAGCGGCGGGAAACTCCAACCACAAAATCTTGGTTTTCATCCACTGGGGAGAAACCGCCAACAGCAGATCCCCGCCCACAAGGGGAATCATGGCTACGGTGAGAAAAATGGCGATGCCTAGCGCCGCGGCAAGGCGTAGCCAGATTTCCGGGGGGAGAGGAATCTCCGAAAGATTGGAGAGGCGAAAAAGTGCCCCTATTGTGCCCAACATGGCTCCGCCCTGGAAGGCGCCGCCAGCAGCGCTTCCCCCTGCCCAGACTAGATAAAAGAAAGCGAGGGCCATGAGGGGAAGCACCAGCCGCAGAAAATCGAGCAAGATAGGACCAGGAGGACTCGGGGAGGGGGGGGGAGGGGCTTCCCCGAAGGACCATACGCCAATGAGGGCTAGGAGTAACACAGCCAATTCCAGCAAGGTATCGTAATCGCGAAAGAGCAACAGTACCGCCGTCACTGGACTGATTTCCCCGCCCGGCTCCTTAGCGGCAAAGACCATTGGCCCCAAGCCCGTTGCAATGGGAGCAAGATCCATGACTCCCCGGATCAGAATAGCCATGAGCACTAATAGCAGGGATAGCAGTACGATCCTATAGGGATCTATCATGGTTGTGGTTGCTAATCGAGACTTATTGGGGGTCATGGTGGTCGGGATTCGGTTTGCTTTGCCTAGGCTGGCCATTACTCATTCGGCGCCAGGTCACCAGCAAGGCGGTGCCCGACAGACCCGCGCCGATAGCTGCCTCGGCGAGAGCAATATCGACGGCGGCTAGCCGCACCCAGGCTACTGCCATGATGAAGCTAAAGGCAACAAATAGCACGAGGGCTCGGAACAAATCTTGGCCGGCGAGCATCCGCCAGGCTAGCCAAAGTAGGGTAAGTGCCAGCAACCCATCGATGCTCCACTGCCAGAAATTCATGGCTTATCCTTGGGCTGAATGCCCTGCTCTAATGTGGTTCGGGCAATGAGAAAGCTGGTAGTAGCGCTAGTAACTATCACCAATAGCCAGATCAAAATCAATTTGAGCGCGCTACTCAAAGTATCGGCCTGTAGCGCCAATCCAGCGACGAGAAGCCCAAGCCCCAGGTTATCCGCTTTGGTGAGGGCATGGAGACGGCTGTAGATATCGGGAAACCGCAGCAAGCCGAGGGTACCCACGATAAAGAAGAAGGTTCCCGACACGGTCAATACCGCACTTAACCACTGGCTGATAGACACCGGATTAGTCATCGCTCTGGGGTGATGCGCTCCAGATATGCCGGATGAAGGCGATGGTGGCAACAGCCGCCAGCAAGGCAAGTACTAAGGCGACATTCTGTAGGGAAGGTGCCTGCATTGCTTCGGCCAATAACAATAAAACAGCCACGCTGGTGGTGCCAAAAAGTTGCGCGGCGAGCATCCGGTCTGCCGCCGTAGGTCCTCGCAGCACCCGAATGAGGCCCATCATAATGGTGGCGATGAGAATAAGCGCTAATCCTAAATTAAGAGATGTCATTCCCGATTTTCTCATGATTGCTGCTATTAGTGTGCGGCAATCGAAACAGAGCTGCAATACGTGTTTCAAGGGCTTGGGCTTCGGCGGCAATCGGAGCCTGGGTATCCAAGACATGGAGGGTAAGGCTATGGCGGCGGATGCGCGTCACCAGGGTGCCAGGCAAAAGGTTAATCGCATTAACAAGCAAGGTATGGGCCGGCGTACCTGGAGACAATTGGGTTGGGAATTCCACCAGACCAAGATTAAGGGGTAAACGGGGTTGAAGCACCCGTTTTGCCACATCGATGCCAGCACGCAATGATTGCCAGCAAAAAAATAGGATAAAGGATAACAGACTAAGGTAATCCAATTTAAAAGGGATCGCCCGCGAAAAGCGCAGGCTAATGTAACTTGCTATTAGTATAGCGGGTACGCCTACACTCCAGGAAGCAGGAGTACCTCCCGTCAGAATCCACCATAGGCAGGCAAAGAGAAGTATTCGCACCAGGATAGGGCGCCAGGAAATTTGTAAGAACTGTTGGGTAGACGGGGATTTCAACAAGATTTTTCTCTCTTAACTTGGTCATTTGGTAGCTATGGTGGAGTTGTGAATAGGAGATAGTCTTATGATTTAAGAGTCCTCCTCCGGGCGTTTATTATTTTCCCCCCATGCAAAAGTAAGTCAAGGATGGTCTATACTTAGTATTAAGAATAGTTTACTAAACAAATGATTAGCAAGCGGGTTAAGCAGTATGAAAGAAATCAAGAATATCCTTCTGGCCCTTGATGGTAAATATCAGCGGCAGGCACTGATAGCCCAAGTGGCCGCAGTAGCAGAAAGCAGGGGCGCGCGGGTAACGCTATTGAGCGTTTTGGAATCACCGCCCAGCAAGCAGGAGGTAGGGATAGCGTCGTCGGAACTCCAGCAACTTATGACTGAAGAGCGGGCTGAACGGCTACAGTCTATCGCCTCGGAGCTTGAACAACATGGCGTCCAAGTAACAGTTAAGGTTGTCCACGGAAAAGCTTTTATGGAAATCATTCGTGAAGCTTTAAAAGGCAAGTATGATTTAGTCATGAAGCCCGCTGAGAGCGAGTCAAGCATAAGAAGTATTTTATTTGGCAGCACGGATATGCAGCTTTTGCGTATGTGTCCCGCTCCGGTTTGGGTTATTAAGCCCACTCACCATCCTCAGGTGAGTAAGATCATGATAGCAGTAGATCTATTGCCCCCTGATGAAGAAAAAACCGCCCTTGCTGACAGTGTGATGCAGTGGGGAAAAGTCATTGCTCACTTAGCTGGTGTCGAACTTGATGTGCTTCATGTGTGGGATCTGTATGGAGAAACCACCCTGCGAGGGAGAACGGTGCTGGCGGATACCGTTGATAATCTGGTGCAAAATGAGGAGCAACGCCACCGCCAGTGGCTGGATGAATCCCTTTCAAAAAACGGGTTAGCGCCAGAAAAAGTACGGATACACTTTTATAAAGGCGAAGCGAAAGAACTGATTCCTGCTGTAGCCAACCAAATGGAAACGGATCTATTGGTCATGGGGACGGTGGGGCGGACCGGAATACCGGGTTTTTTTATCGGCAATACAGCTGATTCGGTGCTTCAGCAGGTGGATTGTTCCGTGCTTGCTATCAAGCCAGAGGGCTTTGTCACGCCAGTTAAAATCGATTAGGGCTCTCCTTGTGCCTGATGGAAGGGTGCTGAAGGTTCATTCGGCGCCAGGGAAGGGGGGCTGATTCCCAAAAAGATGCTCGCTGCTGCCGACTGCCAGAAGGCGGGATGCGCTTTCGCTTTCCCGCCCTACGTGCTATAGCTAAATCTATAATTACTGATACGCTGCAACGATATTCTCAAGGGTTTCATGTTCGTTGTATTCTCTGATTTTTTTGATATTTCCGAAGTCTTTTTCTATGGGGTTAAAGTCAGGGGAATAAGGGGGGAGGAATAAAATTCCCGCCCCTGTTTTTTTGATGATTTCACGTGAAGAAACGGCTTTGTGGAACGGAGCATTATCCATGATGACAATGTGGTTGCTGTTGAGCAAGGGGCAAAGCTCTTTTTCCAGCCATGCATTGAACACAGCCGTGTTACAGGTTCCCTCAAATAGAAACGGCGCTTCAAAGCCTTCATCCATACGGGCGGCCAATAAAGAGGTTCGCGGTCTGCGATGACCGGAGATCAGACCATAAACACGCCGCCCCTTTGGAGCGTAAGCGTAACGACGGGAAACCTCCGGCTCAAAACCGCTTTCATCAAGATAGACAAATCTTTTGCCGCGGCGGCGATAGCGTTCACGAAGGCGAAGAAAGCTCTTTCTTTTCATATTACAGCGCTGCGTGTACCCCGTCATTTTTTTTACGGGTTAACCCCATTTTGTGCATCGCATGCCAAATACAGTAATACGAAACGCCAAAATGCCGGGCGCGTTCTTTATAGGTGAGAGCAGCCTTGTCTTCCACATGGACCCGTAAAGCCTCCCAGTCCAGCTTGTGTGAACGGCGAGGGCCGGGACGCTCGTAACACAGCGCATCATCCTGCGACAACCAGCGATAAATGCTCGCGCGGCCTACCTGAAATCTCCGGGCCGCTTCCGCCTTGCTTCCACCGCCCCTTACAAAATCGATTACTCGTTTGCGCAAATCAATTGAACATCTCATCACAACAGTATGAATGAATATAACACAAATGTCTCAATATTTATAAATTTAGATATAACGCCCCTCACGGCAGGCGTTAGACCTCGTATCTAGGGGGCGTAACCTACAAGGTTACATACCGTAACCTCAGCGGTTACAATTCTTAATGATTAGGAGTTTTGCTCACAAAGGCATGGAACGGTTTTACCAAGCTAGTGGCAAGTCGGGCACTCAGGCGAAACATGCTACGCGACTGCGGCTAATCCTCTCTAACCTGGATGACGTTTCGCTTTGTGGGCCGTGATGCAGAAACTGTGAATTACGAAGATTACCACTGACGAGGTTGGCTCATGAATATGCATAATCCCGCTCATCCAGGCGAGATTCTAAGAGAACTGGTAATTGAGCCTTTGGGGCTATCGGTCACTGAGGCTGCCCGTCATTTGGGCATAAGCCGAAAGACCCTTTCTAAGGTACTCAACGGTCGTGGTGTAATTACGCCGGAGATGGCGTTGCGGCTTGAAATGGTATTCGGCAAGCCGAATGCAGCACACTGGCTCAGGCTGCAGAACGCCTATGATCTCTGGCAAACCCGTCAGCATTGCGCCGATATGCACGTTACGCCTGTGAAAACCCATGTTGCTTAATGCTTATGTTTGGCCTAACTCGGCGCTCCAGCCGACGCTGCTAAAGCGGCGTGGCTGAGCTTGGTCGATAGGTCGGCGCATCGTCGAATTTGCCAAAGAGATCGGATACCCGACGATTGCGGTAGAAGAGCTTGGCGGTATTCGTAAGGGGCGCAAACTGCGAAAAAAGCAGCGCACGGATTTGAACCGCTGGGCCTTTTATGAGCTGGAACAGTTTATCCGCTATAAAGCAAAACACCTTCGGTATGGCGGTCATCGGGATTGACCCGAAGTACACCAGCCAAGGGTGTAGCCGCTGCGGACATACTGAGAAGGCTAATCGACATCAACATTATTTTCTCTGTAAAGCGTGTGGCTATGAGTTGCACGCTGATTTAAACGCTTCTCGTAATATTCGCCTGAGAGGTGTCCTTGCGAGGCAAGCTCTTTGCCAGGATGCGGCGCTGTCATGCATCGCTTAAGCACAGGACGTTGATCCAGGCTCGAACCTTGGGGAGTTCATGGGCAAGCCGCCTGCTTTAGCTGGCGGTACATGACTATCCAATGATAATAGTTGCTTATCTGGCAATAGGGATACACAACCCCGTTAAAACAGTTGCAGATAGCGCCAACAAATTCCTACTAAGATTCTCTATCCTCATCCTCCAGATAGATGTCCCCGCGCCTATTATTTCCTCTCAAGGTTACCGGATACAGCACACTCGCAAAACCCGATAGCAGACCCTTTCTCTCCTTATTCCGTGCGGATGCTATAGTGCCTGAGACGAATAGCCTCCCGCACTTGATCGAGGAGCTTAGGCGGGGACTTGGGCTTTGAGATATTCATGCGTATATCACCGATTGGCAAAACTCAATAACTTCAGTTATAGATATGATATGGGTTATTTTGTTCTCCATTTAAGAGAGGGGAGGTGTCTTATAAGACGCAGGTCGCAAAACGAATAGAGAAATAAGACGGAGGTGCGCATTAGCCAAAACCCATATACGCTGCCGGGATGAGCAATTATTTGATGTAAGGATAGAAATAGGGATTGGTCGGTGGTCGGTTGCGTGTAAAAAGGCGCAACTTAGTCAGTCTATTTTATGTTGGGCGTTTAATATAACGAAATAGATAAAGAGAGGTTAACTATGAATAGAAAACTAACCGCCATCATTGAAAGGGAAGACGATGGCTATGTAGCACTTTGTCCAGAGGTGGATGTGGCTAGTCAAGGCGATACTATTGGCGAGGCTAGAAATAACTTGAAAGAAGCGTTGGAATTATTTTTCGAGGTCGCATCCCCTGAGGAAGTAACGTCACGGCTACATGAAGAAGTTTATGTTACTTATGTGGATATAGCAGTTGGGTAAGCTTAAAGTCTTCTCCGGTAAAGAGGTCTGTCAAATACTGGAAGCCCACGGTTTTGAGAAAGTGAGGCAACGTGGAAGTCATATAGTTATGCAAAAACAGATATCGGGAAGCACAGTTACCGTACCAGTTCCAGATCATAAAGAAATCAGGGCAGGCACGCTGATGTCTATCATCCGACAGTCAGGTCTTCAACGCAGTGAGTTTGAATAAGCGAAAATCGCCCAACAATGCGCTGCACCTGACCGCTTCGTCGCTATGCTCCTCAGCAGCAGGTGAGCTTGGTCGTTAGGCATTTGTACTTGTGACACCGTGCTAGGAGGAAAAGCAATGAGAATATTAAATGCGTTAACCACAGTAGTGGTCTTAACTCTGTGGTCATTTTCTGCATCAGCAACCTCGATCTACACGATAACGGAGAGTGGGGACATGCTTTTCTATAAGTATGCTGGTTATAACGACGGATCAGCCAATTGGCCTATACAGGCGAAGAAGATAGGCAATGGCTGGAATTTCCGAGAGGTCTTTGCTAGCGGTACCTAAAGGTATTGCCGAAAAATTCAGTGAACACGGACCCATAAGGCGACGCGCCTTCCTCTACGCTACAAGGCGAACGGAAAAAGGCTAGGCTCGATCAACGGCGATGCCTAACGAGGCGCTGGAGAGGGACGCCGCAAAAAGCGCGGCGCCCCTCGTTAGATGAGCCGAATAAATGAACTCTCGGCGAAAAATATAGGAAGAGAAATGACCGATATAGTTTCAAAGAATACTCATACCGAGCTTATTGAACCTCAAGCTCAAAGGGTCGTAGATTTTTTAGAGCAAATTGGACTCCCAGCGGACAATATCATAGCCGAACAATCGGAGCGTTCGATAATTGGTCAAACTCTTCCTGCTTACATCGAGTCTTTATCTCCTAAAATTAAAAGAGATGCACGCTACCTCTCGAAGTTCGTCGTTGGCGCTGGGTTTGGTCTTTTTGATTATTCTTTAAACGCCATTTGGAATGAGGTGGTTTTAGATTTACGAAAAAAAGCAATAACATATGGGATAGATATATTTTTCGATTCTGCCGTTGGAGGGGGTAAAAATAGGGAGTTCTACAAGACTGAAGATGACCTTGGCTCATTGAAAGATGCGGTGCTACTCGATACCTGTCGAAAGTTAGAACTAATTTCTGATACGACATATAAAAAGCTCAAGCATATATTGGATATGAGAAATGACATTGGAATTTCTCATCCAACCACTTACACAATCAACGCATTTGAATTGCTTGGTTGGTTACAAACCTGTATACAGGACGTTTTAAATGATCGGCCTACCGAGGCGGCATTACAAGTCCAAGTCTTCATAAAAAATTTGAAGTCTTATAACGCGCCAATTGATGCTGCTAGGCAGCGCCAGATTGAATCGAAAATATCTGAACTGCCAAGCCATCACCTCGCGAGTATTCTTAGAACCACTTTCGGAATTTATGTCTCTCCAGAAACAGACCCGCAAGTCAGAAAAAATATATCTGTGATAGCGCCAACGATATGGGCTAACTGCTTAGATGAACCAAGATATAAACTGGGAATAATTCTTGAAGGTTACAATACTAATCTTCACCGCGAAAAATATGAGTTAGGAGAGCAGTTCTTTCAGGTTGTCGGGGGAAACCCATTTAGATCTCCCAATGAACGGGTAATAAACGTAGATACGCTGCTTGATCAACTTCTTGAAAAGCATAATGGCTGGGATAATTTTCATCATGAAGCGCCTGTTGCAGATTCAGTCGCGTCCTATATTCAGGAACAAAATGGCATCCTTCTAAATAATGCCGAGAAGCTAGTGAAGGTAATAATGATGTGTCGAATTGGCAGAGGAGTTACTTATTGCAATGGGGTTTCGCCGAGAGGTAGGGATTATTATGACCATATACTGTCTCAGCTAGGTGACAAATACGCGCCTCACGCAATGGCAATTCTCACTCATTACGAGATTCAGAGAAAATTGGAAGCTTCTGTTTGTAGAGAGCAGGCCAAGCAAGCATTGGAAATGATTAAGCAAAGCGTTGTAAATGCACGCCTAATTGAATGCCTGGATTACTTGATCTCAAAAATAGAAAATAATGGTAAATGTGCCTTGGACAGCGAGTTTAAAAAGTTATCGACGCAGTATATAAGCTGGTAATCATCTAACAATTTGCTGCACGCGGACACATACTGCTACGCTCGTTTCTGTGTGTCGCCGCGCTCCATTTTACACAAAAACGCTCTTCGCAGTATGTGCCGGTGAGCAAGGCGATAGGTCGGCGCGAAGCGCCGACCTATCGGGTCGAAGTTGAACCCCCGGTCGCCATGGCGGCGCAAAGCGCCGCCTATCTCCCGTTGGAGCGGACACCGCTTCGCGGCTTCGCCCCCTTGGTTGGGAAAATGAGGGTCCAAAATCAGCTTCTTTTAAGCGTATATTACGCAGCAAAAGACTACTAACTCCGAAGAAGGAATGAACCCACATTTGCTCAAGTCGGGGGTGCCGCTCAACTTCGACCCGTTGGGCGTCAGAGCAACGCCGTAGATTCTGGTGACGTCTAGGAGTTGAGAGCTAGTGATATCAATTTTCGGTAAAAGTGACACTTCTATCTGGGTTCCAGTCGCAAAAGGCAAAGGTGGCGGTCCGGCTAGGGCGTTTCTGCCATTCAATTCGTTGCAGCGGACACTTGACCCGCCACCCATTTTTGCTGCCGCAAAAACGGGTGGCGCCTCAAATGCCGCTGAACTCAGGCGTTCGGCGCCGCAAGATTATAAGAGTGGGGAAGATATTTGCATGAGTGATCAGAAAATATTCGATAGTTCACTCCCGGCGGATAGCCCACGCTCTCTGCCGTACTGTGCGTATCCTCGGGCACGGGAGGTTACACAGCATGGGGTACAAGTGCTACCGGCAGTCTTGCCTCTCGTGGATTTCACGCAGGCGCAGCCCTATCGCAGCATACAGTACAAGGCGATTGAAGCCGCACGACTACTCCCAGCCCAGGTGATGCAGATGGCACGAGTTGTGGCAACGGCGTTTGCACGGCGCGAACCCCAGATCCGCCACCTCCAGCCCCCCAAATCTCCGCCGACGGGGCTGCTGAACGCACGGCATATCGATCCCTTCGGCACAGACGCCTTCGGTCTATGGACCCCGGAAAACCTGGTCTACTGGGCCATCCGGCTCCTGATACTCACTGATCCCACCAGCCCGAAGGGCACCATGCAGATCAACGACGAGGCATTGGCGCAATCGCTCGCCATCGTTGATAGGACAGGGCAGGTGATTGGTGGCGCGTTCAACAAAACCATGCTTTCCCTCGATGAGCCACCGCCATTTCGCCAAGACGACCTCTTTCTGAGTGCTGTCTTGTCGTTTTTGCAGCCAATCTTCACCCTCTTACAGACCCAGGAGATCGAAGGACTCTCGGCGTTGTGTGCCCAGTTTCCGGCATTTCAGCACGCCTATGCACAGGAGAAGGTTGGCCACCATTTCATGGTGGCACGGTCCGATGCGCTCCCCAAGGAGGAGGCGTTTGAACTCGTGGCGGCTAGCGCCGCGCATTATCAGGCCCTCGGGTATGCATATATGGTGACTGAAGCGAGCAATCAATGGACCGGAGCCGCGTGCGAGGTGCTCGGTGGGGTACGTGTACACTTTGCGCCCTACCAGGCGCGTCACACGGTACACCAGAGCCCAGAGCCGTTGGAAGGCATCGTGACAAGCCCAAACGGGTGGCTGTCGAACAAAGACAGTGGCAGTATGTTCTACGTGCTCAGTCTCGCGTAAGGGTTGGTCAACACACCGAGCGGCTGGAGAAGGGGAAAGGAGCAGACAATTCGGGCTTTCTCCCCGTGTCCCCAGCCGAACATAGAGATGTAGGCGCTTCGCGCCGACCTACGGTGCCTTGCGCTGGAAAGCGAACACGCAAGAACTGCGAGCGCGGCTCGACTCGGCCCGCTCGCCTATCCAGCAGCGGAGGATGAACTTCGGCGAACCTGAGGGGTTGCCCGATCCGGTTTAGCGATACTTTAGTATATAAAGTCACAATTTAATCTGACGGTTACGAATTATCGGCCAGCCGGCGCTACTTGGGGCGCGATCTTGATAGGGCGTAGACAACGAGGATTAGTACACAAAAACCTCCTATTCCAGTAAGCGCGATAAAAAGGTCGAGGTTATCCAATTCCTTTGAAGAGCCATGCTGGCTAGCAAGAAAGAGGCCCAAAGTCGCCCCAATTCCTAGGCTGCGCTTGGCGATACCAAGCAATGATAGGGCCGTGGCGCGCAGGCCCCCCACTGCGTAATCTAGCATCCAGGATTTAACGAGAGGTGGCAGGGCCAGCAGGATTGACTGCGCCAGGCCCAACAAGAGAGGGATAGCAGGCGAGGGGCCAGTTATTGCCGCAGCGCCCAGGCTGAGAGACAGGCAAAGCGCGGCCGCAATGAGGAATGCACGTTGCTTAGGAGTTAGCTTCTCGGTGGGGAAACGCCAAGCCAGATAGGCCCCTAGAGCGCTTACCATCAACACCACGGTGAGGTTGAAAGCGAAGATGTTCAACGCGCGGTCGGCAATGGTGCTGCCAGGTAAAAGCTTGGCGGGCGCCAGGTAGTCGATGTACTGAAACAATAAATTGGTGCAGGCACCTATGGTGACCGCAACCAAAAGACCTGTGCGCCCGTACCGCAGCACCGCCAGGTACTCCCGGAGGGGAAAGGCGAGAAGTTTCCGTGGATCAGGGTGCTGGATACTTAGATTCGGCAGCCGGGGAGGGCGTAGTAGAATCGCGCCACCGGCTAGCCCCAGGGCGAGCAAATAGGGGGCAAAGCTGGTATTTGCCAGGCCAGGGAGATCCAGGGAGGCATTCCAAGGCGGGCCGTAGAGTAGGGGAAAAGCCAGGGTCGCGGCCCCAAGATAACCTAGATTATAGAGCAAATAGCCCTCGGTAAGATGGCGATCCGTAGCTGGAAGCCCGTCAGTCTTTTGGCTCCAGGCTTCATCCAGCCAGGCATCCAAGGAGGCGTGGTAGAGTCCCAGTCCGATACCGAAGGCCAGTCCAGCGGCATAAAGCAGGGAGGGTGCGTTCCCGGCAATCCCGCCTATTGTCAGCAGGGCCCAACAGCCCTGCGCCCCGGCGGCGGCGGTGATGGCGGCTGAGCGGTTGTAATGATCGGAAACTTGGGGCGCAGCCACCTCCCCCAGCAGCATCCCAATAAAGCTGGCAGCCACAAGTATCAGAACGGCGCTATCCTCGGGCGCCAGGCGAGTTAATACCCAAACGTCCAAGGTATAGCGCAGACCCACCAAGGCGCCAAACAGGGCGCAGAGCAGGAGATAGCGCGCCCGAATACCCATGGATAGGGTTGCCTCTCTACCTCCGCAGTAGCATCATGGAAGCATAACGGGCATCTTCAAGGTGATAGGCTTTGAAGTTTTCCTCTTTTATTAAATGGTACGCTTCGGCCAGGGTGGGGGCGCCGGTGGCGTTCTCAAAGGCGCCACGAACTGCCTCGACGAGGTTCCGTACGGGTGAGTCGCCGATTTGATCATTGGCCAGGGACACGTCTAGGGTCTCGAGCCAAGGGATAATTCTATTGTGTACTTTCTGGGCTGCTTCCACGTCCGCTCCCCGCACTTTTTGGAACACCAGTGGAACCTCGATATGCTCTTCGTTGGAAGTTGATGAAATGATGCGCTTCAGGAACAGAGGCGGCTGTATTTGCCAAAAGCTGCTTGCGTTAATGGGGTGGATCTCATCCAGGCTGACCGCCGCCAGATCGATGCGCCCAGAAAGGTCATTGGAGAAGCGCTTCAGGTTGACGATCAAATAATCCTCTTGGACAACATCGTCATAGTAAGCGAGGATTAGACAGTCCACCGGATTCTCCGAAATCTCTTCGTAATAACCCTTATAGGAGCTATTAGAAGAGAAACGCTTCATTCTCCGTAGTATTCCGGTATTTTTATCGCTATCGCCCACGAAGATTACCGAGGCGGTTTTCGCACCAGACTCGGTCCCATGGGATTCGAAGCGGATATAGGTATTTTCCCCTTCCCGCAGGCCCGTGATGCGTTGCACCTTGATGACCACTTTCTCAAAATAGAAAAACACCGTGGTGATATGAGGTTCCCCTAGCATGGCTAGCGGTTTGCCATCCGATTTGCGGGTTTCATAGAGACCGCCTAGCAAGTTACGCAGGGTCGTGGGCTCTTCCTCGTCAAAAATCTCATCTACGGTATCCTGGTCTTTCTTCCACTCTGTGTAGGTGCTCCAGTTGAATTCCCGCTTCATCACTTGGGTGACGATATCGCCGAATTTCTCGAGGGTGAGGGGGCGCTCAAGGGGATCCTTTGGCGGAAACAGCGTTGCCGGTGGTATGAGGTAAAAGAACAGCAGCATACCACTAAACCACAGGGCGACAGGTCCCGCGACCGCCACGGTCAGGCCCATTAGGGTGCCGCCAATGCGAGTGGAGTTGACAAACAGCAGCGAGTTCGCGGTAGAAAGGGCAAAGAACATGAGCACGATGACCACGACAAAACTGGGGAGCGTCCAATCGTTAGGGTTAATGAAGAAAAGGTAGAAGGTGGTGGCACCGAGCGCTACTAAGGTGATCACGGTAGCCACGGCGAAAATATGCTTGGGATTGATGCGCTCCAGGGTTGCGGCGCGATGGTTCGGAGTCTCGTTCTGGAATTCGTCTGGTTCTGGAGCGGTTTGTGTGCTATCTACCCTCGGTTCTTCCATTGAATTACACCGCCTTCGGCGCTTCGGCCCGTGGATACTCGTTATGAAAAACAATTAATCATTAGTTTAGTCTAAGGGAGGTAAGGGCGATGTGAAAATTTTACTTTATTAAAGTAAAATTTTACCGATGATATAGGGAGCAATTTTTATTGCCCGCGGCTATTGCCCGAAGTCAATAATTGAGAGTGGATTTTGCTCTGGTATTGTCAGTGTCCGCCGTTCCCTAACCGCCTATTATAAAGTAAGGGTGTTACCTTTGAAGAGTGGAAGTGAAACAGGATTAAATATAGGAGCAAGTGACTAATGAAAAAGACGCCATCAAGCACCAATAAACTGGATGAGATTGTTGCCGAGGCCCAGCGTAACCGGGCCAAGCGGGAACAGGGTTATAGAGAGAAGTCGCTGCGGATGTATCCTTGGATTTGTGGCCGGTGCAGGCGGGAGTTCACTCGCGCCACGGTGCATGAGCTTACCGTGCATCATAGGGATCATAATCACGACAATAATCCTGCTGACGGCAGCAATTGGGAACTATTGTGCCTTTATTGCCATGATAATGAACATGCCCGCTTTATTGATGGGGCAGGCACTGGAGCCTTGGATTCTCCTGCTGGAGAAAACCAGGCCGCCGGTTATAAAGCTTTCGCCGGGCTGGGAGAATTGTTGAAAAAGAAGGAGTGAGAAGGCGGCGGGTCTTATTAGATTAACCCCTCCTATTTAGACTTTCCGCAGCAACGCTTGTATTTCTTGCCGCTGCCACAAGGGCAAGGCGCGTTTTTCCCCCTATTGGTTTGTTGACCTACCTTGGCAATGGATTTGACTGCGCCATCCAGGTAATACCACCGTCCCTGCCCTTTGCGAAAACGGCTGATTTCATTGACAGCATATTCTTCACCTTCCAGTAGATAATAGGCTTTAAATTCAACGATTCCTTTAGTGTCTTGACTGCCCCCTTTTTTCTTTTCCACAATCTCCAGGCGCTTCCACTGAGTGCCCTTTTTCGGAAAATTTACCCTTAATGGCCGCTTTGCGGGTTCCCAGGTTTCCAGTATATAGGCTTCGTTTTCCATAGCAAATGCCGTAAAGCGGGTACGCATAAGTATTTCTGCAGTAGGAGCATTTTTTTTACCGGAATGGTAAAGTCCGCAGCATTCTGTATAGGGTATACCAGAGCCGCAGATACAATTAGTAAGTTGTTCCAATTTGGTTTCCTTTACTTCCCTGGATTGAAGCGGCGGGCATTCATGATGCCGGGAAGTCCGGTGAGACGTTTGAGTAAGCTGTTTAGCTGCTCGGTATCACTTACTTCAATGGTCAATCGCATATGGGCCTGTCCAGAGGTGCGATCGCTGACCGTATTGATGGCGAGAATGTTAGTATCCTTTTTCGCCAGAAGGCGGGTGATGTCCTGTAGTAATCCTTTACGATCTTCCGCCTGAATTGAGATATCCATGGAGTGGGCCTCTCCCGTTGGGTGGCGCCAAGCCACCTCTACCAGACGGTTTTGACGCTCTTGCGAGAGCTTAATAATATTGGGGCAATCGCGGCGGTGGATGGCTACTCCACTCCCCTGGGTGATATAGCCTGTAATCGGGTCACCGGGGATAGGGCTGCAGCAACGGGCGAGGCGCGATAGCAAATCGCTGACTCCTAGTACGTGGATAGCATTTTCAGCTCTTGAGGAGGTCATGGGGGGTGGGTCTACCCCAGGCGTTGGCAGGGAGGGTTCCGGCTGTTGTTCTCGGAGTGCTGTATTTAGCTGACCAAGACTGATATCTCCACGGCCCAGCGATGCCAGCAAGCTATCCGGGCGGGGGTGACGAAACCGCTTGAGTAGTGGCGCTAAATCCACTTCCGCAAGCTTGAGCCGTTGCCGCTCCCGGTCCAGCAGGGTTCGGCCCCGGGCTGCATGGAGGCTATGATCTTGCTGCTTAAACCAGCGTTGAATCTTGGCTCGAGCGCTTGGGGTATGGAGGTAACCTAAGCGCAGATTAAGCCAGTCCCGGCTGGGGGCGCCTTCCCGGGTGGTGAGAATCTCTACTTCCTGACCGCTGGCTAGTGGTTGGGTTAAGGCCACCATGACCCCGTTTACTTTGGCGCCCCGGCAGCGATGGCCGACTTCAGTATGAATGGCATAAGCAAAGTCCAGGGGAGTTGCTTTTTCTGGTAAGTCGATAACTCGTCCTCGAGGCGTTAGCGCGTAGATGCGGTCATGGAAGGCTTTGGATTTGAATTGCTCAATGAGATCAGTGCTACTGGAGCCGGTCTCCTTCCGGTCCAGAAAGCTTCGAAGCCAGGCAATGCGCTGCTCAAAACCCGTATCCAGCTCTGTCCCTTCCTTATAGCGCCAGTGAGAGGCGACCCCCAGTTCGGCTTCCCCGTGCATCTGCAAGGAGCGGATCTGAATCTCCATGGGTTTTCCCGCTGAGTCAAAAACCGCGGTATGCAGGGAACGATAACCATTGGGTTTGGGGTGGGCAATATAATCGTCAAATTCCTCAGGGATGGGTGTCCAGAGCGTGTGTACCAGGCTTAGGGCCGCATAGCAATCCCTCACATCCACCACAATGACCCGAAAGGCATGGACATCAAATAGTTGATGGAAGTCTAGGTTTTTAGCCTGCATCTTCTTCCAGATGCTGTAAAGATGTTTAGGGCGACCGCTGATTTGACCTTGGATGCCTGCCTGGGCAAGTGCTTCTTTGATCTGTTCTTTTACCTTGATAATATATCGCTCACGGTCTATCTGCCGCTTATTCAGCGCTTTGGTTAGCCGTTGGTAAGTCTGGGGCTCCAGATAGCGCAAGGCTAAATCTTCCAGTTCCCATTTGAGTTGCCAGATACCCAGGCGATTAGCCAGAGGGGCGAAGATATCCAGAGTTTCTTGGGCTAAAGTTTGGCGAGTCGCTGCGGTTTCATTGTTAGCATTGCGCAGGCGATAGAGGTGATCAGCCAAGCGTACGAGGACGACCCGGGGGTCTTCCACAATAGCCAGTAACATCTTACGTAGTTTTTCGGCTTGAATCGGATCTTTTTCGTTATTAGTACGGTAGTGTTTTAGCACCGCCAGGCGCTCAGCGCCTTGGAGTAGCCGAGTAATTGTTGGAGCTAAATTTCTGGTGATAATTTCCTGTTTAAGCAGCCCTGCTTCCATCGCTGGCAACAATAGTCCAGCAATTTGGGTCTCGGTATCTACTTGCAACTTTGCCAGCAACTCCACAATGGCGTCTCCCTGGACGATCAAAGACATCACTTGGCTCTTATCATCAATTTGATCTGCTAGAAGCTCCCGGGCTTCTTCCAATTGGGAGGCAGACTGAGGCGATAAATGATCAGCGTGGTGTTGAGTTGAAATCATAGAGCGATATTTGGGGTTTTAATTAAATCTCTTTCCATTGAGCGGCTAACCGCTTAGGGGAGACTGGGCGCTTGGTCCCCAGTTCCTGGGCAAAAAGGGAGATCCGGTATTCTTCCAACATCCAGCGATAAGTTTCCAGGGCGGGTACTACGCCGTCTTCCTGGTGCTGTATTTCCATTCTTTTTTGATAAGCTTGCCATAAAGGGGTGATTTCTGCCTGCCGTTGCTGATCTCGGCGGGGGTTCTCCTGCAATTTTGCAAGCCGCAGTTTTATCCCTTTGAGATAACGGGGAAGATGAATGAGCCATATTGGTGACGTCTGGTTGATAAAGCCATGATAGACCAAATGGGTTAGTTGTTCCTTCATATCACGAATGGAGTTTAGCCATGCAAAAGGAAGATTGCCCTTTAGCTGCCTGACGACCTCGTGATATTCGGTCAGAATTTCCTCTATGAGACGGCAAAATTCATTGGCGGTGCTCATCAGTTCGCCGCAGCCTTTTTCCTTACGGGCCATGAATTTTTCCCCGTTGCGAACGGGGGGGTGGTCGAGGATAAAAGTGCGGTCTATGATTCCCTGAATCAAGGCGTCTTTGAGGCTTTCGCAAGAGGATTGGGAGGGGGCACTGTCTCCCCACGGCATGGCCGGGAGGCTAGTGTAGTGCAAGCACATTTTTTGAATGCCCGGCAGATTTTTTCTTAAATATTTAATCTGCTGAGTTAATGCTAGCATAAATAAGCGCCGCAATCCCAGATGGGTAATCTCCTGTGCCGCCTCGGCTGAATCCATAATGACCAGGGAAACTGCGGTTTCTGTATCCTGCAGCGCGGGATAACCCTTGAGTTTAAGCCCCTGGCGTTCTAATTCAATCCGTTCTGGCAATTCGCCAAAATCCCATTGGGTGATTCCTTCACGGGTTAGCTCGCTATTATCCCAGCCTCGAAAGCTGCGCTGGGCTTTGCTGGCCCACTGTCGTTGCAGGATGGCTAAATCCCTGCCTGTAGCCAACTCTTTATCTTTTTCATCCACTAGCCGGAAATTCATTTGCAGATGGAGTGGCAGATCTACTTCTTGCCAGCAGGTGGCAGAGAGGGGGACTCCCGTCATGCTTTGGAGGTGGCGAGCTAGCCTGTCCAACAACGGACCTTGCGCCGGAGATAAGGCGCGAATACAAGCCTCTGCAAAATCAGGCACGGGCACGAAATTACGGCGCAGGCCCTTAGGTAAGGCTTTAATTAGGCAAATGATTTTTTCTTTAAGCAGTCCTGGGACTAGCCATTGAAAATGGCTTGCTTCCAATTGATTGAGCACGGCGAGGGGGACGGTTAGCGTTACCCCATCCGCGGGATGGCCCGGTTCAAAGTGATAGGACAAGGCAAGGGGGAGACCTTTTACGGTCATTTGATCGGGAAAACGCACTCCTGTTATCTCTTTTGCATCATGGCGCATCAACTCTTCCCGGCTGAGGAATAATAGTTGGGGATTTTTTTTCTCCGCCTGCTGGCGCCATTTCTTAAAGCCAGCGCCATTGTAGACTCCCGCTGGAAGCCGCTCCTCATAGAATTGATAGAGGCTCTGCTCATCAATAAGCACATCCCGCCGCCGGCTCTTGTGCTCTAGTTCCTCTATTTCTGCGATGAGTTTTTGGTTATGGCGGAAGAAGGGGGCCTGGGTATCATAGTCGCCATTAACCAGGGCTTCACGAATAAAGATTTCCCGCGCCTCTTCGGGGTTAACAGGACCATAATGAATCCGGCGCTTAGGAATCACCGTAAGACCGTAGAGGGTGATCCGTTCATAGGCTATTACCTGAGCGGGGCGTTTCTCCCAATGGGGGTCAAAATAACTGCGTTTAACGAGATGGAGGGCAAGAGCTTCAAGCCATTCAGGCTCAATTTTACCGGCGCAGCGAGCATAAAGCCGGGAGGTTTCCACCAGTTCCGCCGCCATGATCCACTTGGGACTCTTTTTAAAGAGAGCAGATCCAGGGAAGATCTGGAGCTTAATATTTCTCGCACCCAGATAGTGATCTTTTTCCGATTTAACAGCAATATTGCCCAGCAAACCCGTGAGCAGCGCCCGATGAATAGCTCCGTATTCCGCTGCCACCTGATTGGGGCGAAAGCCAATATTGGTGGCCAGTAGTTTGAGCTGCTGATGGATATCGCGCCATTCTCGGAGGCGCAAATAGGAAAGAAAATGTTCCCGGCAGTAGGCTCGGAGCTTATTTTGGGAGAGACGGGCTCGTTGGCGATGAAGGTCCTCCCACAATTTCAGATAAGAGAGAAAATCAGAGCGTTCATCTTGAAACCTGGAATGGGCCTCATCGGCGGCTTGCTGGGCCTCAAGCGGACGCTCCCGTGGGTCTTGAATACTGAGGGCGCTGGCGATGATAAGCATTTCGCTAAGGCAATGGAATTCGTCACCTGCCAATACCATTCGGCCAATACGAGGGTCAATGGGCAATCGCGCCAGTCGTTGACCTAGGGGGGTTAAATTCTGGGCCTTGTCTACGGCCCCCAGTTCAGCTAGCAGCCGCAGGCCATCATTAATCATTTTGGGGAGGGGGGGATCGAGAAAGGGAAAATCTTCTACCGCTCCCAATTGCAAAGACTTCATTTGCAGAATAACCGATGCCAGATTAGTTCGGAGGACTTCCGGATCGGTAAATTCAGGCCGGCCGAGAAAATCTTCCTCGCTATAGAGCCGGATGCAAACGCCGGTCGCAACGCGGCCACAACGGCCTGCCCGCTGATTAGCACTGGATTGGGAAATTTTTTCGATAGGCAACCGCTGCACCTTGCTGCGTACGCTGTAGCGGCTCAGGCGGGCCAAGCCCGGATCTACAACGTAATGAATACCCGGCACCGTTAAAGACGTTTCCGCAACATTTGTTGCTAGCACGATGCGTCTTCCCGAATGGGGTTTGAAAACCCGGTTCTGCTCGGTGGAGGAAAGCCGGGCATAAAGGGGCAGGATTTCGGTATGGGGGGGATGATGCTTGCGCAATGCCTCGGCAGTCTCGCGTATTTCCCGCTCCCCAGGGAGAAAAACCAAAATGTCCCCTGGACCCAGACGCGACAGTTCATCCACGGCATCTAGAATACCCTCAGATAAGTTCCGCTCCTGGGTTTCTTGTTCGCCACAAAGGGGGCGATAGCGGATCTCTACCGGATAAGTGCGTCCGGAAACCTCGATAATGGGGGCCTGGCCAAAATGCTGGGAAAAGCGTTCGGTATCAATCGTGGCAGAGGTAATAATAACCTTGAGATCAGGCCGTTTTGGCAGCAGTTGCTTGAGATAGCCCAGCAGAAAATCAATATTGAGACTGCGCTCATGGGCTTCATCGATAATGAGGGTATCGTATTGGTCTAGAAAGCGGTCCCCCTGAGTTTCAGCCAAGAGAATACCGTCGGTCATGAGCTTAATATAGGTGCTAGGGCTAACCTGATCATGGAAACGGACTTTATAGCCCACGATTTGCCCCAGATCACTATTGAGTTCCTTGGCAATTCGGTTGGCTACAGTGCGGGCCGCAATTCGGCGTGGTTGGGTATGGCCAATCATACCCGCAACGCCGCGGCCCAGTTCCAAGCATATTTTAGGCAATTGGGTGGTTTTTCCAGAACCCGTCTCGCCACATAAAATCACCACTTGATGATTACGGATAGCTGCGCCAATTTCCTCTCGCCGTTCAATGACTGGCAAGGATTGCTCAAAAGCTGGTCTGGGCAGTTGGCTTTGGCGCTGTTCCCGCCATAGGCGAGAGTCTTCAATGGCCTGGGTTAGGTGGCCTAAATTGTAACTTGAATTTCCTTTAGTTAGCCGTTGCAGGCGCCGTTTTAGTCGATGCTGATCGCGCTGCATGCAGGAGGAAATTTTTGAGGCTAAGGTTTTTAGTTGTGGCTGCAAGATAATGGAATCCGTTACGCAAGAAGCTGAAAATTTGCAAATTTTCTATTTTACTAAGCTGGTTGCAGTTAGCAAAGCAAACAGCTCTTAATAGGCATATAAATAATTTATAAATCAATAATTAACCGGCTTATTTTGAACTTGTTTTTACGCACTGGTCTAAAATAATAGAGCACTGAAGATAAGGGGAGGAAAAGCAGGGGGATGTATTTATGAATTTTGTAAAAGGTATAGTATACAAAATCTAATTCTTTGTTTTAAGTAATAAAAATACATCTTTTATTTAAGTTGATTTTTAGATTGATATGGAGTATGAAAGTCTCTTGGGTTAGCGCAATGGCTGAGGGCAGGTTGAAAATAATGAATGCTCTTGATTAGCGTTACTTAAAGAGAGGGGTACGCGGTTCTACCTTCCCTCGGCTTTTAGCCGAGGGAAGGTAGAACCGCGTATTAGCATGGGCTGAGAATAAGGACTTTTCTGCCAAGCCCATGGTTTTGGTGAGGACTGGTTAACTTATGAAGCACACTAATGTAAATCCTATTAAAAATAATAAAATGAATAAGGATAGTATAAAAGTAATTATTGGAGGCCCTCTTGGTATTCTTGCCTGGAGCGCATCAGCGGGGACGATGTTAATTATTTTTGTCTGGGGATTGGAGAAGTCTGCGCTTGCCGTGGTAATTGTCAAAACGGTTTCCTGGGGGATGTGGGGGGTGGGGGTACTGCGCGAGAATTTAAAAAAACGTGTTAATTTATTAAATAAAACAAAAAAATCCTCGTTTCACCTTTCCTGGGGATTGGTCTTTTGCTTACGCTCGATGGGTGAGCGGGAGCGGCCGGATTACCATTTGCTCTTGATGAGTGTGAGCTTCCACCGCGAGTACCATATTCCTGTTGAATATCATCTTTCCGCGCTTACTCATACCCATTTTCATTTACCAGAGGTAAACCGTCGCCTCCCCAACCCCCCAGATACCCCGAATTTATCGCCTGAGTAAGTTACACAGCTTACCGCAGTCCTTCCGGGATTTTATTTATAAGAAGTAAAAATGTCTCGCCCTAGGGTGTTATTTCCTAATCCTAGGTGCCAAAGGAAAAGTAATTAAGTAATATGATAGTGTGGCACGCTAAATGAACGTCACGCTTGAATCGCACTTCAAAATATAAAAAACATTTTGTGTAAAAAACCATGAAATCGGCAGAGATAATTGCTCAGGAGCTCGAAATCCAGCGTGAGCAGGCAAGTGCGGCTATATGCCTATTAGATGAAGGCGCCACGGTGCCTTTTGTGGCCCGTTATCGAAAAGAAGCTACGGGTGGGATGGATGATACTCAGCTGCGTTATTTAGAAAGCCGTTTAGTTTATTTACGCGAGCTTGAAGAACGCAGGGAGACGATTGCATGTTCCATCGAAAAACAAGATAAGCTAACTGCGGAATTAGAACAGCAGCTTCTAGCGGCAATGACCAAGACCGAGTTGGAAGATTTATATCTGCCCTATAAGCCAAAGCGGCGCACTAAAGCGCAAATGGCTCGTGAGGCAGGTCTTGAACCGCTCGCATTACAGCTGTTGGAAAATCCGGAACTCGATCCAGAAACAATAGCGGCGGATTATTTAAATCCGGATAAGGGTATTGAAGAGGTATCAGCAGCCTTAGAAGGTGCGCGGCGGATTTTAATGGAGCATTTTGCTGAGGAGGCTGGTTTGTTGGGCCAGCTCAGGGAATACCTATGGAAACAGGGTGAGCTGAGGGCTAAAGTTCAGGATGGGAAAGGGGAACAAGGCTGTAAGTTCGCGGATTATTTTGATTACCAAGAAGCCATTTGCAAAATTCCCTCCCATCGGGCCTTGGCGCTTTTTCGTGGTCAGAATGAAGGAGTGCTTAAATTAACCCTAGATACGCCCGCTAGGGAGGGGAGAGAAGAACATCCCTGTGAATTCATGATGGCTAAACATTTCGGGGTTAGAGAGCAAGGACGGCCTGCTGATGCTTGGTTGCTGCAAGCTGTACGGTGGGCTTGGAAAATAAAGCTTTACCCCCGCCTAGAGGCGGATCTCAAACTACGCCTGCGTGAGCAGGCAGAGGAAACAGCTATCGACGTCTTTTCCCGGAATTTGCGTAGTCTGCTATTAGCTGCTCCGGCAGGTCCCCGTCCAATTTTAGGACTCGATCCTGGTTTCCGTACGGGTGTGAAAGTTGCCGTCATCGATGAGACAGGGAAGCTACTAGAAACCGCCACGATCTATCCCCATCCACCCCAAAAACAGTGGGATGCTGCGATTGATATTCTCTCTAGTTTGTTAAAGAAGCATAGGGTTGAATTGGTTGGTATTGGCAACGGTACGGCATCCCGGGAAACTGAGCAGTTGGTGGTGGAACTTTTAAAGAAATTCCCGCAGTTCGAGCTACAAAAGCTACTGATAAGCGAAGCGGGTGCCTCTGTATACTCTGCTTCTGCTGGTGCAGCCCAAGAATTTCCGGATCTTGATGTCTCCTTACGAGGCGCTGTTTCCATTGCTCGCCGTTTGCAAGATCCTCTAGCGGAACTAGTTAAAATCGATCCCAAATCTATCGGTGTTGGCCAGTATCAGCATGATGTCAATCAGTCCCAGCTAGGTCGGGCGCTGGTGGGCGCCGTGGAAGATTGTGTTAATGCAGTGGGGGTTGATATCAATACGGCTTCTCCAGCCCTGCTGTCCTATGTATCCGGCTTTACTTCCACGGTAGCCCGCAACACTGTGGAGTACCGCGATACTCATGGCCCCTTTGCCTCCCGCGAGGGCCTCAAGCAGATTCCCCGTTTTGGAGTGAAGACGTTTGAGCAAGCAGCCGGCTTCCTGCGCATCAGAGGAGGGGATAATCCGCTTGATGCCTCAGCAGTCCACCCAGAAACTTATCCTGTCGTGCAAAAAATCATGGCTGCGACCGGGCGTGATATACACCGTTTGATTGGTCATAGTGATTTTCTGAATTCCCTTGACCCGGCCTTATTCATCGATGAGCAATTTGGTCTGCCTACGTTTCAAGATATCCTCAGGGAACTCGAGAAACCAGGGCGGGATCCTCGGCCTGCCTTTAAAACCGCAGCATTTAAGGAAGAGATCCAAACTTTGGAGGATCTTAAGCCAGGAATGATCCTAGAAGGTGTGGCCACCAATGTCACTGCCTTTGGTGCTTTCGTGGATGTAGGGGTGCATCAAGATGGGTTAGTGCATATTTCCGCCTTGGCAGACCGGTTTGTAAAAGATCCTCATGAGATCGTTTCAGCAGGGGATATTGTGAAAGTAAAAGTCCTGGAGGTTGATAACGTTCGTCAGCGAATTGGCTTAACCATGCGATTAGGCGAGATGGAAGAAAAACAGTCATCCCAGCTTGCAGCTAAAGGGCACATGAAAAAAACTCGGCGTAGTAAAGCTAAGTTGCCGCCAACTGTTCAAGGAGGGGCAATGGCAGAAGCCTTTTCGCGGGCAAAAAAAAGCACTTAGAAAAACTAAGTGCTTTTAACCGGGGGAACAGTACTAGCCGGAGCTGCGGAACCTTATTAAAACTAGTCTGATAAAGATTAAGTGCTGCGGCAAAATACTCGCAGATTACCTTAGCGCGAATTAGCTTATCGCTCTGGCGAAGGGCAGCCCTCCATCTGATAAATATAGTATCCGTGTTGTTTGATGTGTTGCTGTACTTTAGGATTAGCAGCTTCACTATGACAATAAGCGCAAGATTCCTGCTGGACATCTTTTGCATGGATACCGATACTTTCAAGCCACTCTTTAGCATATTGCCGCGCAAGTTCTCCCTGCTTGCCCGTAGGAAGGAAAACATCAAAATGAAGTCGTTTGCCTTCCGTTGTAGTGACATAGGTATCAAACACGTCAATTTGCATATAATTTGCTCCATTTCTGACACTCTCCGCCCGATTGGGCGGAAATTCTTGGGTCGCCCCGGGAACCTTCCTGCTTCGTTCTGCAAGGCGCTTATATCACCGCCCGCATTGAGCGATGCTTAACGCGCTATTTGGTAAATAAATCGGTATTCGTTGCTTATAAGCCTAGGACCGATTATACGGAAATGGGCGATAGCAAGCATATGTGGTGATATTTTCCCGCTTGGCGCGCCATTTCATTTTATAATCCCGCTTGGGAGCGCATATTTTTATTGGAGTTTCGCCATGACTGATGTCAATTTTGTTCCTACACAAAACCTCATCAGCCTGGAGAATTCGCGCTTCAAGGGGTGCCTTGGGCTGGCCACGACTTAGCGCGCAAGGCCCTCGGTTGGGTATCACCCTCCACGCGCATCACTTACCCTCCTGCCGAGGGTAGGTCGCGCTCTTGGCAAGAGGGAAAATATAGCGCGAATTGGTGGCGAAACGCAAGCCATGTTGGCCCCCGCGCTCGCAGCAAAGTTTCACTTCGCACGCTCATGAGGGGGTCATTCAACATCCATGTTTAATTCCAATGTTAGAAATGTCTTTACTCTGTTTGCTAAGCAATTTACTGTTGTATATATAAAAAAAGTATAATAAATAATTTTTTATTACTTTACATTATAAGGCTTGTTTGCTATTTTTTTGCCTTAATGAAGGCTTATCGCCAGAATCATCACGGTTTTTTGGCAAGTCATAAGAATTACTAGGAAGCACTGACATAATTCGCCATGGGACACGATTTATTTAGTACTCAAAACAGCATTTTTACCGAAAAACAGGTGGAATCTTTAAACCGCCTTATCCCTGAGCTTTCCGCTGAACAAATGACCTGGCTCAGCGGTTATCTTGCTGGTTTTAATGCAGCCCAGCAAGGAGCCACGAACATGGTGCAGCCTATAGCAGCCCAGCCACTGGCAGATTCTGGTGCTGCTATTCGGACTGCCACGGTATTATTTGGTTCTCAAACAGGTAACGCGGAAAAGCTTGCGGAAAAGCTATGCGCCCAACTGTCCCAGGCCGGTTTTGTTCCTACGTTACAAGATATGGGAAGCTACAAGCCCCGGCAGTTGAAACGGGAAAATTACCTTTTCGTTATTGTCAGCACCCATGGTGAGGGTGATCCCCCGGATAATGCCGAAGCATTCCATGAATTTCTTCATAGCAAAAAAGCGCCCAAGTTGGATGGTCTTCAGTTTTCGGTTTTGGCGCTTGGGGATAGCAGTTATGAGTATTTTTGTAAGACTGGGAAGGACTTTGATACGCGCTTAGAAGAGCTAGGGGGAAAGCGTTTCTCTCAGCGGGCGGATTGCGATGTGGACTACGACGACGCCGCTGATGCTTGGATAGATGGAATACTGCAGGCGCTTTCCAAGCAGCTCGACACGCCGGCGGTAGTAGCTGTTAGCCCCGCGGTAGCTACCCAGGCCACAGCCTCAAGCTATTCGAGAAAAAATCCTTTTTCTGCGACCTTATTAGAAAATCTCAGGATTACGGGGCGAGGTTCTAGTAAGGACGTTCGGCATATCGAGCTGTCCCTAGAGGGCTCGCAACTTTCGTTTGAGCCTGGAGATTCCCTAGGCGTTGTTCCGAGTAATTGCCCAGAATTGGTGGCTGAATTTATAGAGGTATCAGGACTTGATCCCCGGGCGATTGTTACCAATGGCAAGGGGGAGGATACTACTTTAGAGGATGCTTTGTCTCATGGCTATGAAATCACTACGATTACGCGGCCATTCCTGGAAAAATATGCTACATTAGTTGAGTCGCGGGAACTCGGCAGACTGCTACAAGAAGAAAACCGGTCGCAGCTTCGGAATTTCATCCATGGCCGAGAAGTTATTGATGTTATTCGTGGTTTTCCTTTGCCTGGAATCACGGCCAATCAATTTGTCGGCTTACTGAGAAAGTTGCCGCCACGGCTTTATTCCATTGCTTCCAGCTATCAGGCTAATCCTGATGAAGTTCACCTGACGGTGGCGGTGGTCCGCTATCAAAGCCATGGGCGCAGTCGCAAGGGAGTGGCTACCACGTTCCTATCCGAACGGGTTCCCGAGGATGGCACGGTGCCAGTTTATGTGGACAGCAATAAAAATTTTCGCCTTCCAGAAGATCTCAATGCACCTCTTGTTATGATAGGCCCAGGGACTGGCGTGGCCCCTTTCCGTGCTTTTCTGGAAGAGCGGGAGATTGCTGGTGCCAAGGGTAAGAATTGGTTGTTTTTCGGGGATAGGCATTTTCATACTGATTTTCTTTATCAGCGGGAATGGCTCGATTACCGCAAAAAAGGCGTGTTAACTCGAATTGATGTGGCTTTTTCCCGGGATGAAGAGAAAAAAACGTATGTTCAGCACCGGATGCTTGAAAATAGCCGTGAATTATATGCATGGTTAGAGGAAGGTGCCTATTTTTATGTCTGCGGCGATGCTGAGTATATGGCGCCCGATGTCCATGAGGCGTTGCTTGCCATTGTGGAAAAGGAAGGTTGCGTATCCCGCGAAAAAGCGGTTGAATACATGAGAGACCTGCAACAAGGCAGACGCTATCAACGAGATGTATATTGACGAGGTTTGGGGCAGTGACTCACGATTTGCAGCAAAAAAGTAAACTTAGTGCGGTAGAGAAGATTAAGGCAAAGAGCCGATATCTGCGCGGAACAATCCAGGAAGGCTTGGCCGATCTAGCAACGGGTGCGGTCGTGGAGGAGGATACCAAACTGCTTAAGTTCCACGGCACTTACCAGCAGGATGACCGGGATTTGCGTACGGAACGGATGCGCCAGAAGCTAGAGCCGGCCTATTCATTCATGGTGAGAGTTCGGATGCCAGGCGGGGTTTGCATGCCGAAACAATGGTTGCAGCTGGATGAGTTGGCGCGTAAATACGCTAATAACTCCCTGCGTATTACTACCCGACAAACTTTTCAGTTTCATAGCGTGGTCAAGCGCCATCTCAGAAGCACCATCGCGGGGATTAATGAGGCGCTATTAAGTACCATTGCCGCCTGTGGGGATGTTAATCGTAATGTGGTCTGTCATAATAATCCCTACCTCTCCCCTCTTCATAAAACGGTTTATGAGTGGTCCAAGCGGTTGAGTAATCATTTCTTGCCTCAGACCCAAGCTTATCATGAGATCTGGATGGGGAAGGAAAAGGTAGCGGGTACATTACCTGAAAATGAAGAGCCGATTTATGGTGAGACTTATCTTCCCCGTAAATTTAAAATAGGCATTACTATTCCGCCAAACAATGAGATTGATGTTTTTTCCCAGGATCTCGGACTTATTGCCATCGCAAAAGGTAGCCGCCTGGTTGGATTTAACATTTGCGTGGGTGGTGGCATGGGCATGACTCATAGCGAACCATCAACCTATCCCCGCTTGGGAGATGTCATCGGTTTCTGTACCCCTAGCCAGCTGCTGGAAGTAGCGGAGAATATTCTCAAAATTCAGCGCGATTTCGGTAATCGTTGCGATCGTAAGCAGGCGCGACTCAAGTATACGATTGATAGCCGTAGCATTGATTGGTTTAAAGCTGAGCTTAACCAACGGTTAGGCTGGGATTTGGAACCGGCGCGCCCATTTCATTTCGAAAGTAATGGCGATCATTTTGGCTGGGTCGAGGATTCAAAGGGCCGTTGGCATCTTACGCTATTCTTGCTAAGCGGCCGTATCAAGGATACGCTGGATCAGCCTCTGATGACGGGTCTGCGGGAAATCGCCAAAATCCATAAGGGAGATTTTCGCCTGACTACCAATCAGAATTTGACCATTGCGAATATTTCCAAAACCAATAAGCCGCGCATCGAGGCTTTACTGGAAAAATACCGTATTCCGATGCCCGAACGGTTTAGTCCTATCCGTCAGCATGCCATGTCTTGTGTGGCATTGCCTAGCTGTGGCTTGGCTATGGCTGAAAGCGAGCGTATGTTGCCGGGGTTTCTGGCTCGGCTGGAAGCAGTGGTGGAGAAAGCAGGGCTTGCCGATGAGCCGATCACCCTTCGTGTGACCGGCTGTCCAAATGGTTGCAGCCGGCCTTACATAAGTGAAATCGCGCTGGTGGGTAAATCCCTGGGCCGTTATAACCTTTATTTGGGGGCGGGTTTTGCCGGTCAGCGCTTGAATAAGCTTTACCGGGAGTCTCTGACAGAGGACGAGATTATTGCAACGTTGAGTCCTCTTTTTGAACACTATGCCAGAGAGCGACAACAGGGCGAGCACTTTGGGGATTTTGTAGTCCGGGCGGGTTATGTTGATGAAGTCAGAGCGGGCCGGGAATTTCATGAAGTTCGATCGGAGAAGGCAGTACAGAGCGCCTAATGGAAAGCCGCCGGGATTAGAGAGGTTGGCGTTCTTCAGATCTATTCGCTATCATTCGCTATTTATAAAATAACTTACTAGGAGAAAGCGTCATGGCATTACATATCGGCGATGTCGCGCCGGATTTTACGCAAGAGTCCACAATAGGTCCGCTTCACTTTCATGACTGGATTGGTAACGGCTGGGCGGTGCTCTATTCCCATCCTGCCGACTACACGCCAGTGTGCACCACAGAGCTAGGTACCACCGCCAAGCTAGCGGATGAGTTTAAAAAGCGTGACGTCAAGGTGGCGGCCCTAAGCGTTGACGATGTGGATTCCCATAAGGGGTGGATTAGCGACATTAATGAAACCCAAGGATGCCAAGTGAATTTTCCTATCATTGCTGATGCGGATCGGAAGGTGTCCGAACTCTATGATATGATCCATCCTGGCGCCAGTGAAACGGTAACAGTGCGCTCAGTCTATTTTATTGATCCCAACAAGAAGATTCGCGCTGTCATTACTTATCCCCCGAGTACAGGCCGTGATTTCGGCGAGATTCTGCGGGTTATCGATTCTCTACAACTGACGGATAATTATAGCGTGGCGACACCAGTAGATTGGAAAGATGGCGATGATTGCGTGATCGTTCCGTCATTAACAGATCCGGAGGTTCTTAAAGAGAAATTTCCCAAAGGCTACGAAGAAATTAAGCCTTATCTGCGCATGACCCCTCAGCCGAATAAGTAGTCTTACCTTGGAAAACGCCTGCTTCTTAGCAGGCGTTTTTGTTTTTAATAAATCATAGCTAGGATTATGCTTATTCTTCCTCTGCTTAGCTATTTCTCTATTAGTTAGCCGCGCCAAACCCTCTCCTTCGGAGGGCCGGGAGAATGCCAATTTTAGCTTTATCGTTTGCATTTTGGTTGCCGGCCTTCAGAAAGTGCTTGCTGGTAGATATCTAGCGCTTGGGGTAAGCGTTGTTCTAGTTCGCTAATGCGGGTTTTCTCAGAAGGATGGGTGGATAGAAATTCAGGTGGTTTGCGTCCATCATTAGCTGCCATCATGTTCTGCCACAGTTGAATGCTTTGACGCGGATCAAAACCAGCCTGAGCCATGTAGCGTAAGCCAAGGATATCTGATTCGCTTTCTTGAGCACGGCTGAAAGGTAGGATAATCCCCACTTGGGCGCCTACCCCCATTAGGGCCATGAGCTGCTGTCCGGTGGCGCTGCCAGGAACGCCCGCCAATGCTTGAATGAGTTGAAGGCCAGCTTGGGTAGCGTATTGGGTAGACATGCGAGCATTGGCGTGTTCGGCGATGACATGGCCAATTTCATGGCCAATGACCGCCGCAAGCTGATCAGCGTTCTCAGCTACTGAAAGAAGACCGGTGTAAATGCCGATATGGCCTCCCGGCAAGGCAAAGGCATTGGCTTGGTCGGCTTTAAATACAGTTACTTCCCACTGCTCCCCGTTCTCAAGAGGAGGGACTAGCGGCGTGATAGCATTGGCTACACAGCGTATATAGCGGTTGATTTGCGGATCTTTTGAAACAGGTGTTTCTTGTTTGATTTGTTGATAAGCTGCCTTTCCCATTTGCGCTATTTGGCTAGAAGGGAAAAACTCCAACTGAGACCGACCTGTGGGGGAGGTAGCGCAAGCGATCAGCAGAAGTAGGGCTGATAGGCTTAAAAGTTGGAGTTTGCGGCTAAGTCTCGTTCGCTTGTTCCCGACAAGCTCCCTCGCCTTGCTACAATTCGCGTTTCCACGGAGTCCTTCAGCAGCCATAAGCCACCTCCGGTTTGTGTACCCCTCCACGCGCATCACTTCCGGTCCTCCCAACCGTAGCTAACCTTAAAATATTTTTAGCCGCGTTAATATCGCGGTCATGGACTGACTTACAGTCCGAGCAGGTCCACTGCCGCACTTTGAGCGGCATGGCTTTTTGCACTGCGCCACACGCCGAGCACGTTTTACTGGTCGGCGCCCACCTATCCACTTGCCTAAACGCCCGGCCATACCACGGGGCTTTGTATTCCAGTTGCCGCTTGAGTTCGTGCATGCCTACATCGCCCAAGGCTTTAGCGATGCGCCGGTTGGCCATCATGCCCCTGACGTTGAGCGTTTCCATGGCAATGAACCCCGCCTGGCGAATCAGTGCCGTGGTGAGTTTGTGCAACCAGTCCTGACGGGTGTTGCTCACCCTGGCGTGGGCCTTGGCGACCCTTACTCGCTGACGATGCCAGCGAACGCTTCCCTTGCGCTTGCGGGATAGCCTGCGCTGGGTTTTGGTGAGTAGACGCCGATAAGTGCGTAGGTGCCGTGGGTTGCCTGACTTCCAGCCCTCGGAGGTCACCACCACATCGCTTATACCCACATCAATACCGATACCGTTTGGCTTTCGCGGTAGGGGTTGGAGGGTTTCCTCGCACATGAACGAAACACAATAACAACCCGCGCAGTCCTGGGTGACCGAGACCATTTTGGGTATACCCTGGGGCTTACGAGACCATTTTAAACTGAGTGCCCCAAGCTTGGGGAGTTTAAGCAACTTGCCCGCTCGATACCTTCCCGCTACCTGGCGTTGGTCAAGTTGATAGCGGATGCTTTGAGCGTGGGCTCTTTTTTTGAAACGGGGATACTTCGCTCGCCCTGCAAAGAAGTTTTTAAACGCGGTGTCCTGGTCTCTAAGCTTTTGATTGAGTGTGGTCGCGCTGGCCTCTTTTAACCAACCATAGGCCGCCGTCTTTTTTAGCTTGGTGAGGTGCCCGCTAAAGTCAACGCCGCTAACATGCTTGTCGTGCAGCCGGTATTGACGGCCACGCCAGGTCAGACAGGTGTTCCAGACCCACCGGGCATGGCCAAACTCCATCGCGAGTTGCTGGCGCTGGACGCTCGTGGGGTAAAAGCGGAATGTATAGGACCGCTGAAGGGTGGTAGAATCGCATTGGGTCATGGCCTCAATACTCGTCCTATTGGGTCGGTGGCAAGTGGCTAGGGGGTACTGATAATACTGCCTAGCCGCGCTTATTCTACCGCCAATTTTGCCCGCCGCAGACATCACTTTATGCGGCCCTCGCGATCGATGCGCCACTTCGTTTCGCACGCTCGCTGGGGGGGGTCGTCGTACATCCCTGTATTCCTTCAACGTTTTTGTTTGAGTTGTTCTGCATATCAGGCTCCGCGAAGCAGGTAAAAACTTGAATTTGATAAATACCTGCTCGATCTTCTATGTGTCAAGTCATCCCGGAGGTAATTTAAATGTCCTATTCTTAATAAGATATACTATATTTTTGACTCAAGTACGAGCGTCACTCCGGGCAGCCGAAGGGTTAAGTAACCTGAATTTGCTGTTTCCCATGATTAGCGCGGTTTCTGAGTTGGAAGAAGCTCTACATATAGTGCGGCGGGCCTATGAAGGACTGGTAGAGGAAGGTGTTCGGGTTACTTGGCCTCGGGTAGGGGTCATGATTGAGGTGCCTGCCGCGGTCTATCAGGTGGAAGCGTTGGCGCGGCGAGTGGATTTTCTTTCCATTGGCACTAACGATCTTGCTCAATATCTGCTGGCGGTTGATCGCAGTAATGAGCGGGTGGCGGAATTATATCATTCCCTCCATCCGGCTGTTTTGGCCGCCATTCTCACAGTAGTGAAGGTGGCCCGCCGGCACCATAAGCCCGTTAGCGTGTGCGGCGAGATGGCGGGTGAGGCCACGGCGGCTATATTATTGCTGGGTATGGGGATAGATAACCTCAGTCTGACCGCTGGCGATTTACCCCGAATCAAGTGGATAATAAGGAATTTTAGCCAGCAGTATGCGAGGGAATTGCTCGCTCGGGCCTTGCGGGAAGAAAAACCCGAGCCTATCCATAAAATGTTATGCCAGGCGCTTGATAGCCGAAGGTTAGGGGGTCTAGTACGGGTAGGAAAATGAGGTTGACTGAGTACCCTTGCTCGCAAGGTATTTTCGGAGGCCCTTGCAGCAGCAGAACGCGGCTATGGTCCAAGGGGTGGACCGATTACTGCTTCGGAGTTCTCCATGGATGGTGAACGACCCCCCAGCGAGCGTGCGAAGTGAAATGGCGCATCGAGCGCGAGGGCCAGGTTACTTGCGTTTTGCCATGAATTCGCGCTATGATTTTCCCGTTGCCACAAGTGCGACCTATCCTCGGGAGGAGGAGAAGTGATGCGCGTGGAGGGTGATACCCAACCGAGGGCCTTGCGCGCTAAGTCGTGGCCAGCCCAAGGCACCCATTGAAGCGCGAATTCTCCAGACTTGACAAGGTGAGGTGGGACCGAACCGCAGTCAGTCATGGCGAAACTCCAATTGTCTGTCACCGTGCTTCCTGGCACGCATCTTACGGATTTCTGGGGCCGCGCTCGGATCGGGGAAAGCTTGAAACGGAAGCCCGATAACTTCTATTTTTCCGTCTCACGCAATAAGGCCCAAGAGATTTTTCGCTGATGATTCTTCCGGGATTAGAGTCCCTCTGGCAGAAGGCAGAGGACTCCACTCAGTTTATCAATTGGCTCGCCGAGAAGGTGCGCACCAGGAATTGGGTGGCACTGCTCATGCTCTGCTTTGTGGCTGCTGCGGTCTTACTCAACCCCGTTTCAATCAAGGCGCTTTATCCTTGGCTGATGGGCCAGGAGCTGCCCGAGGATTTCTTGGACGGGTATCCGTGGGTTTATGGGGTGCTGTTGATCGCGCTTTTTTTGAGCGCCCTGATCCTTGCTATTCGAGCCAAGGCGCGCGAGCAGGAAATCTCACCCATTGATCTCAGCGAACGCAGCGCCGTCAAGGGCCTGTGGTCCTTCACCTATTAAGATGCCGACCTTTTTAAGCGTCTGGGACGAACCGACAGTCTGCGTAAATGCCTGGATAATGTCACCCACCCGGAATTTCGTTTCGGGGTCCTCTCTGGGGAGTCCGGCTGTGGCAAAACCTCTTTCCTTCAGGCCGGGCTCTGGCCCGGTCTGGAAAGCCGGGGCTTTCGTTGCCTCTACGTCAAATTAACCGAGCGCAACCCTCTTGCGGTCATTCGGCAGGCGTTGGCGCAACAGACAGAGATCCCACAAGCCCCGGTGAATGAGCTGGATGTCCCTGCCATTCTCGAGGCGGCCGCCGGCGGTGAGCCGGCGTCCTCCGACAATAAGGGGGTCGTGCTGGTGCTTGATCAATTCGAGCAGTTTTTTGTCCACCAGCGCTACAAAGCCGACCGCCAACCGTTTCTGGAGGCTTTGGCCGCTTGGTACGGCCAATCCGGGCATCCCGTCCGGCTCCTGATCAGCATCTGCAAAGATTATGTGGGCCACCTGTATGAACTTCAGGAAGCCATGGGCTATTCGCTCGGCCCGAATGAAAGCTTCTATCTGGAGAAGTTCGAACCCCGGGAAGCCGCCAGCGTGTTGCGGGTGATGGCGAAAACCGAAGCTTTGGGGTTCGATGAAGAGTTTGCGCAAGAGCTCACCGCCCAGGAACTGGCCAGCCCCCGGGATGGATTGGTTTCCCCGGTCGATCTGCAAATTCTGACCTGGATGATCAAGGCCCAAAAAGGGGCCGAGCGAAAAGCCTTCGATCGTTCCACCTACCAAAAGCTCGGCGGGATCGAACAGCTGCTGGAGCGCTTCCTGCAACAGGTGCTCCAGGCGCGGGAAACCGAGGCGCGCCGACAGGCGGCGGTCAAGGTATTGCTGGCCTTGGTGGATCTGGAAAGCAGCACCCGGGCGGGAGTCCTGACGCTGAGCGATCTTCAATGCAAGCTTTCCGGGTTATTGAGGGCTGAAGAGGCCAAGGAAGCCGTGCACTGGTTGTCGCGGGGGGACATCCGGCTGGTCACGGCCAGACACCAGAAAAAGGAGCCGGGCTATGAACTGGCCCATGAACGTCTTATTCCCGCCTTGCGCCGACTGGCCGGCAAGACCTTGTCCGAGGCCGACAAAGCCAACCAACTCTTGGACCGGCGGGTCAACGAATGGATGGGGAATCAGCGCGCCGCGCGCTATCTGCTGCGTTGGCGGGAATTGAGGCTCATTCAAAAACAACACCCCTATTTGGTGTGGGGGAGCAAGCGAGCGCAAAAGGAAGTCTTGATTGCAAAGAGCCGACAGCGTCGAAACGGGGGGTTGGCAGCGGCCGGGATGATGGCGGTTATTGCCGTCTCCCTCACAACCCTTTATTACAGCGACCGAGGACAGATCTGGTTGATGGAGCGGGACTTGCGCCTCCTGGCGCAACAAACCAGAGACCCGGCACTGCTGAAAAAGAGCGCCCTGGCTTTTTTCGCCAGCAATCATGTTCAAAGGCTTTGGAGGTGGTGAAGCGTATTCGAAACCCGCAGGACAAAGCTCGTGCTTTGCAGGCGTTGGCCGAGGTGGCGCTGAAACTTGAGCAACCCGAGCAGGCCATAGCGCTGCTGGCGGAGCTGGCCAAAGCGGCCACCGGGATTGAGCGTTCCAAGTACAAAGCCGAAAGCTGGCGGCTGGCCCGTGAAATGGCGGATATGATTACGTCAGTTGATGGGCGTATTCAGGCGTTCTCCCAAATTCTTATGATTTGGGCGGAAAAAGAAGCTTTGCCTGCTGCTAAGAAAAAAGCGGCTTCTTAAAGTAAAGCCCTGATGTTGAGTCCCCGGTTTAACTGAAATTTGCATACCTCCATGTCTTTAAATGATCAGTCATTGACTCAACCAGCTCCCTACTTCGGTAGGAGACGTTACTCGCGAATTCTGGCTGACGAGCTTATGTTACCTCAGCCGGTAAAAATAGGCACTTCGGGCTGCATTCCCAGCTCCGAACACTGCTGCGCCAGGGGGTTAAACAGCACGGGTCGGGATAACGGGCAGTGCTCCCTCAAGGGATTGACCCGCAAGGGTGGGAGAAACCGGGAGATAACCGAGCGAGGGAACCTTAACTTGCGTAAGCGGTGGCTCGTAAGAGCAGGCGAAAGCCAACCCCACTTTCCGCTAGCCCAGGGCCTTTGTGGTAATCTCATAAACGTCTTTAGAAATCCGGGGTGAGTTAACGATGTGTTCTAATTGCTCCTTCATTATTATTTGCCGGTTTTGATCATAACGCCGCCAGAGATTAAAAGTGCTGGCTAAACGGGCCGCAATTTGCGGGTTAAGCGGATCGAGTTTAAGAATATAATCCCGAAGAAAACGGTAACCTTCACCGCTGGGATCATGAAAGCGAACTGGATTTCCCTGGCAGAAAGCGCCAATAAGGGCGCGGACTTTGTTAGGGTTAGTTAGCTTAAAAGCAGGATGCTGGGTGAGTTTTTTAACGATAGTAAGTGTATCCTGGCGCCGCGAGAGGGCTTGGAGAGAAAGCCATTTATCCATGACTAAAGAGTCGTTTTTCCATTGGTTATAAAAAGCTTGGAGAGCGATTTTTCTCTCAGAACTTTCGGTATCCGCGAGGCTAGAGAGAGCAGCAATGACATCGGTCATATTGTCGGACTCGTTAAATTGCTGAAGGCAGCGGCTTTTAATGTCTGGCCCATCCAGCGTCATGAGATATTCAAGGCAGATATTGCGCAGCTTACGCCGGCCTATCTCTTCAGGAGAGGAGTGATAGGGACTAGTACCGGCTAGAGATTCGTAAGTGGTGGTAAAAGTACTGTGCAGGGCTTCAGCAAGGCCGCGCTGAAGGAAACGGCGCGCTTTATAAGCGGCCTCTGGATCGATGACTGTCATAAATTCAGCCAGATAATGCTCAGAGGGTAATGTTAGAATTTGAGCCACAAAGGCTTGGTCTGATTCGTCGCCCGCTAGGATTTTTTCAATCGTATTGGTAAAGGCAGGATCTAAAATAAGCGGCTTTCCTTGCTGGTGATCTTCCACCAGTCCCAGAAGAATTTTGATGGCCAGTTGTTGGCCTGCTTCCCAGCGATTGAAATGATCCTTGTCATGGACAAGAAGAAAACAGTATTCCTCATTGCTAAGGCCCAGATAAAGTTTGACTGGCGCTGAAAAACCACGTAATAGGGACGGCACCGGTTTACAAGGAATATCTTGAAAAACAAAGGTTTCTTCTGCTTGACGTAATTCGAGAACCCGGGTACCAGTAATTGCTTCCGCCTCTCCGGCAAGGCGTAGGGGCAGATCCCTTCCTTCCGCATCGAGCAAGCCGATAGCCAGGGGAATATGAAAAGGCGCCTTATGGGGTTGCTCCGGCGTAGGGGGACAGGTCTGTTTTACCTTAAGGGTGTAAGTAGACATTTCGGGATCATAAATGCGGCTAATCCGTAGTTCTGGCGTTCCCGCCTGACTATACCAAAGGCGGAACTGCGAAAAGTCAGTATTATTAGCGTCTTCCAAAGCTTGGACAAAATCGTCAGTGGTGACGGCCTGACCGTCGTGGCGTTTAAAATAAAGATCGGTCCCCTTGCGGAAGCCTTCTGTACCTAATAGACGGTAAAGCATGCGCACAACCTCGGCACCCTTCTCATATATGGTTAGGGTATAGAAGTTATTGATTTCCACGTAGGACTCCGGTCGTATGGGATGGGCCATGGGCCCAGCATCTTCACGGAATTGATAGCTACGCAAGTGGTTGACAACTTGGATTCGCTTGACCGCGGATGAGCCCTGGTCAGCGCTGAATTGCTGATCGCGAAAGACCGTAAAGCCTTCTTTGAGGCTTAACTGGAACCAGTCCCGGCAAGTGACTCGGTTACCTGACCAATTATGAAAGTACTCATGGGCGATCACCGCCTCGATATTTTCATAATCCGTGTCGGTAGCCGTTTCCGGTTTAGCCAGTACATATTTGGAATTGAAGATATTAAGACCTTTATTTTCCATAGCGCCCATGTTGAAATCATCCACGGCAACGATCATGTAGATATCCAGATCGTATTCCCGGCCATAGACCTGCTCATCCCATGCCATGGCCCGTTTGAGGGAGGCCATGGCATGGTCACATTGATCCTGGTTATGAGGTTGCACATACATATGCAGTTGGATCTTACGGCCCGATAGAGTGATAAATTCATCCTCGATGCGGGCTAAATCGCTGGCCACCAAAGCAAATAAATAGGAGGGTTTGGGAAAAGGATCTTGCCATTTAGCAAAGTGGCGGCCAGTATCCCATTTGCCTTGAGCGATCAAGTTGCCATTGGAAAGCAGTATTGGGTATTTTTTCTCATCCGCCACAATGGTGGTGGTGTAACGGGCCATCACATCGGGACGATCGAGGAAATAGGTAATACGGCGGAATCCCTCTGCTTCGCATTGAGTACAGAAATTGCCACTCGAAGTATATAGTCCGGAGAGGGTGGTATTATCCTGAGGGTAAATGCGAGTCTCGATTTCCAGGGTAAAGCAATCCGGGACTTGGAGGAGGGTAAGCGATTCCGAGTCTTGATAATAATTCTTTTTACTTAAAACTTGGCCGTCCTGTTTAATTGAAAGTAATTCTAGCTCTTCACCATTCAGGACAAGGGAGGGGGAATCGGCCTTTGAGTGGCGGGAGAGTGCGAGCCGGGAATGGACCGTTGTGTGTTTTTCTCCGAGTTCAAAGTGCAGATCAATGGTTTCAATATAATAGTCAGGCGCTTGGTAGTTCTTTAAATAAATAGTTGGAGGGGCTTTGGAGGGCTTAGTCTCTAGCATGAATTTTTCTCCTAAGCTTGTTCATAAAGAAGCAGTTATACTGCTGGACATAAGAAAGAAGGGGCAAGATAAAAAATCTTGGAGCAAGAGCGAATGGAAGTTATATCTAGTTTCTCTAAAATACCCCCTCTCCTGGACTTAATATCTGGATGTGCATGGTAGGCGCAAAGCCTAGAAGCTGAACAGCTTGGGGCTCTTAACTGTTTAATTAAATCTATGATTTTCTCTGAAAATATCAGCTTTTGCCGCATCCTTGACATGCCTAAATCCTCGCGTTTATCAATGGCTTCGTGCTCTTGAGCACCGTCCCGACAGGCTACGGCGAGACGTTAAATGCGCGCAAGAGTCATATAAGACCACGGTTTTAAAGCCGGGCAATGGCAGAGACGGCGCGAACGAACCTATGAGATTTTCATAGATTCTTAGTAGCGGTATGCTCCTATTCCCTCCCAAGGCGAAGGGATAAAATAAGTATTTTCGCCTAGGTTAGAGAGGTTAAATAAAGTTACGTTAAGATATCTTTAACCGCAGCGAGAAATCGTTGCATGTCTTGTGCGGAAATGGCACCCATGGTGGATACCCGGAAAATTTTGGCTACTAATCCTCCTTGCCCAGCGTAGATGATGAAACCTTGCTGTTTGAGTTCATCGTGTAATGTTTCATAGCCAATATCTGACGGCAAATGATAGGATCGCAGGACGCAAGACGACGATCCAGGGGGTAACAATGGTTTGATACCCATTTGCCTGAGTCCATCGGCAACTAAATCAGCTAAGTGGCGATAGTGTTCTCCTCGGGCCTGCCAACCGCCAGCGTCGGTCAATTCATGCAAGGCTTCCGATAGAGCATAAAAACATTGGATGGCCGGCGTGAAGGGGGTATTTCGCCGATCCTGCTCTTGGCAGTAGGTTGCTAAATTTAGATATAGGCTGCGGCAGGGAGGAGGTGTGGGCAAGCTATCCCGGCGTATTATGACAAACGCGGCACCTGGCGCGCCGTGCAAACATTTATTAGCGGTAGCCGCTAAAGCACTGATTTCCCATTCTTCGAAGGCCAGAGCCTCAGCACCAAAGCTGCTGACGCCATCGGTTAGCAATTGGGCATTGTACCGGCGACAAAGTGCGCCAATTGCCGCCAGATCATTGAGTCGTCCGGTAGTGGTTTCGTGATGGACGGCAGCCACGTGGGTAATATCCGTCTCCTCCGCGAGCATTTGCTCTAGTTGCGGGATATCAATTTCGGCCCCCCAGCTATGGCGCAGGGCGGTATGAGGGATGCCATGAATCTGAGCAATTTTAGCGAGCCGCTCTCCATAGACCCCGTTTTCAATAACTAACAGTTTTCCTCGATCCGGAACCAGGCTGCTTATCATGGCTTCCATGGCGGCGGTGCCGGAGCCACTTAGCAGTACGGCCGCCCAACGCCCAGGATCAAGATCATAGATAGCCAACAGCCGCTCCCGGATCTGGTCTTGCAAATCGGCAAACTCTGTTTCCCGGTGGCAGAGATCGGGCTGCAGTAAAGCTGCTCGGACTCGTTCACTAAGATTAACCGGACCTGGATTGAGTAAAATCATGGAATCCTCTTTAAGTGGGCCATTAACCGGGCTTTAATCTCCGGTGGAGTTAAGGGGGGACGGGGCAGATCCGCGGGAGCGCCCGGGCGTATTTTAAGCTGGGCAAAACGGGGACCGTTAGAATCTGGAGCCGTAAACAACTCATCCAGTAAGGATGGGGTGTTTCCTTCCAGGGACAAGGAGTAACCGCAGGCCTTCGCCACCTGGGCAAAGGAGAAATTGTTGGAAACCGTCGCCTGGGCTCCTGTGGAATCATGAACTTCATTGTCCAGAAGAACATGGATTAAATTAGGGCCGCCGTAGGTACCCACCGTTGCCAAATTGCCCATACGCATCAAGGCGGCGCCATCACCATCAATGACCACCACCCGTAAATCTGGACGGGCCAGGGAGAGCCCTAGGCCCAATGAGGAGGCACAGCCCATGGAGCCCACCATATAAATCTGATTAGGGCGATCCTCAAGGGCGCATAATTCCCGGCCAGTGTAGCCTGTGGTGGCAATGACCACGGTATTTTTTTCCGGCGTTCGGGAAAGCAGATCAGCTAAAGCCTCGGAGCGGGAGCAGAGAGAACCGGCCTGGTAATAGCGATGTAATTCGTTATTTTGATGGGTAGCGCGCTTGAGAATTTTACTGCCACTTGCCCCATAGGGGGCCACGGAATTCTTGCGCATAATAAAGGCGTAAGGACGTTCAGCCTGTTGCATGTATTGGTGGGCCCGTTCCAAGGCTGAGTGGATTTGCTTGCTTTCCAAGGGAAAATACTCCCAGGGAATTTCCATGGCTTCCAGCAGTGAGCCGGTAATTTGGCCCATGAGTTCATGCTGGGGTTCATCTCGAAGCGTTGGGTCTCCTCTCAGGGTAATGATGAGAAGTATCGGGATGTGAAAGGTATGGGTCAGGGAGGTCAGTGGATTAACGGCGTTACCGAGACCAGAATTCTGCATCATAGCAATAGCTGGTTGCCCACCTAAATAGGCGCCCGCAGCCAGAGCAACGGCATCACCTTCATTAGCCGAGGAAACATACGTTAAATCGTTGCGCTCGATAACATAGTTAATAAAAGGAGTGAGGAAGGAGCAGGGAACGCCTCCGTAACAGCCAAACCCGCCTTCGCGAGCACTGTCGATAAACTCATGGGCTTCTATCATGGGAATCCTATTATTGATGACCGTGGGCAAAGTCGCCGGCGCGGGTTAGATCCTCCATGTCATTTACATCCAGCCAATGGCCGTTAATGTAGAGAACCTTAATTGGGTGGCCGTTGGCGACCAGATGATTGAATAAATCGGGCATTGCAAGTTGGGAAAAATTCTCTTGTTGCCGTAATGCTTGGAGGGCATCGAGCAGCCATTGGCGTCCTTCACCCGCGACTCGGGCCATGCCGATCCAGCGACCGTGGGGCTGTTTACTGAGCTGCTTTTTTTGCGTTTCAATACGAAGGAGGTCTACATCCTGGCGGAACAAGGAACGGTCATCCGGCTGGGAGCAGAAAGCCACATCCCGGATATCATCCTTCATGCCAGGAGAAAGGGCAGAATCCACAACGACAACAATGTTTCCTGGCACGTGGCGCAAATCATTTAGGATATAGCTGCGGAACAGCAGGTCGCCATAGGTGATGATGGTATCCTCGGATAAGCTCTCAAGGGCACAGGCAAGGGAAGATAACTCACTGCTATGGCCGTAATCTGGGTTATGAATGAGGGAAATAGCCTTGACATCAATGGCTTCTGGTTTATAACCAGTCACTACCGTGATGCGATTAACGTGCTGTCGTTTAAATTCGTCTACTAGGCGGCGTAGCAGTGGGATGCCGGCCACCGGCAGCATGACTTTGGGACGATCCTGAGTCAGGCTTTCTAGTCCTTTGCCCCGGGTAGCCCCCAGCACAATCGCTCCCGTCTCGGCCTCTGGGGAAGCGCCGTAACGGCGTTCAGCAGCCAGTAATTCCTCGGCCCCTTGGAGGCGGAAAATTTCACTGACCGGTGCAACCTGATCCTCGATGTTAACTAGGGTTTGCGTATCATGGATTTCCCGCGCCACTTGAGCCATTGCGGCCGCAGCGGCCCGAATTAAATGATTAGCCCAAATGACGGTGCTGATGCCCGCCTTGCGGAATACTTCGGTGGGCGTACTGTAGTATTTAGTGGGGACAATAATGAGTGGTGCCCGGTTTCCCCATTCTCTGGCGAAGGCTAGGATCTCATCGGCTTGGGAAAGTTTACTGTGGATTAATATGGCATCCGCCCCAGCCCGATGGTAAGCTTCTGCGCGGCGTAAGGCTTCATCCAGCCCCCAGCCCGCGATTAAAGCCTCGACTCGTGCCACGATGGAGAAATCGGGATCACTTTGAGAATCTTTCCCAGCCTTGATCTTGCCGCAAAATTCGTCCACTTCAGCTAAAGGCTGGCGTTCACCGCCAATAAAACTGTTAGTTTTAGGGAAAACTTTATCTTCGATACAAACGCCGGCAATTTCCCGCTGCTCTAGCTTTCTCACTAGCCGGCGCAAGTTATTAAAATTTCCATATCCCGTATCGCCATCCAGGAGAATGGGAATAGTGGTGGTGTCGGACATAAACTCTAGCATATCCACTATTTGGGTCCAGCTAGCCTCGTTATTGTCTCTGACTCCAAACTGGGAAGAAATTGCCAGACCACTGGCCCAAACTCCCTTAAATCCGGCTTCTTCGGCAATCCGGGCGCTAAGGCCATTGTGGGCTTCTAGCAGAAATTCTGTGGGTTCGGATTTCAGTAAAGCCCGTAATTGGGCAAACTTTGAAGGCCGACGTTTAAAAGTTCCAGCCGTGGGTAAGGGTACAGTGCTCATATATCAGGGTTAATATTTTTAGTGTTAAAAATTTTAAATTTTAGCTCTTGGCACGGGTGAATCTAGGAACCGCAATTGGGGCAAAATGAGATTTTTAGCCTGCTGAATATCCCCTGGAAAGTCAATTTCTATCCAGGGTAATCCAGTGATATCCTCGATCCCAAAGCGCTCTGGCGTTGCTAGCAGCAGATCCCGCAGGGCCTCTTCATGGGGCGCTTCTTGGCGTGATTGATCGATATAGTTTTGACACCTATCAGCGAGCCGGGAGGCCATTGCTTCCGAGAAACGAAAGAAGCCCACCGACTCGCCTATGGTATCGTAGTGCAGTCCTGCTGGAATCTGTTTACGAAATTCCACCAGAAGCCCCTCCCGAAGGCAGAGCTTGACCGGCTCCTCGCCAGGTTCGAAGTCGCGGTCAAGCAGAAAGCAATTCCTGTGGGGGGATTGCAGGAGGCGTTGCCCTAGGCGGTAGTCATAGAGCACATCCGCATCCATCAATAGAACCTCTCCCCCGGCACGGAGTTGATCCCGCAAGGACCAGAGGCTGACGATGCTGCCCGCATTAAAATCAGCATTATATACGGTTTGAGGGCGAGGAAGGAATGCCAACCTATCGAGCGCCTGTTCTACCTGTTCGGCCTGATACCCGGTTGCAATGGCAACATTTTGAACCCCTAATTGGGAAAGGATGAGGAGATGGCGCTCAAGTAGACTGCGGCCGTCGAACTCCAGCAGGCATTTGGGTTGGTTGTGGTGATTGGTAAGGCGTTTACCGCGACCGGCGGCTAGGATAAGGGCACGCATGGCTTGCTGATATCCCCTCATTTATGGGATTAGGAGGGTAGGGCTTATTCTTGCCGTTACCGCCCGTAAAGTGGTCCTTGCAGCCTGAAAGTGTCTTGCAAGCTGCCATAAATCAAGCGCTTCCCAGGGCCGCTTAAGCAGGTTTGCCAGCAAGGCGAATAGCTGTAATTGTCCCTGACTATTCAGGGCCTTTAGGGCTGATGGGGGCAAGGCAGTTGGAGCCGGATCGGCTATCGCCCGGATCACCAGAAATGGGACGCCGGCGCTGGCTGCCGCTTTGCCCACAGCCGCACTTTCCATATCCACCGCCACACAGCCTGTTTGTCGATAAAGACGAGTTTTTTCCTCTGGCGAGGAGAGGATAGTTTCTGTGTGTTGGAGGGGAGCATTGGATAAGGGTAATTTTCCTTCCAATTGCTCTAAGAGAGATTGCAGCCAATAGGGATCAGTGCCGTATTGCTCTCCACTGAGGAGGCGTACCTGCTCTGGCAGAAGTAAAACTCCTGACTCCAGGTGAGGCGCCAGGCCGCCAGCGACTCCCCAGCTAATTAAGGCTTTAGCACCTGCTGATAATAGGTCTTCGGCAGCCCGGCGGGCCCGTTCAGGGCCGATACCGGAAAGCTGCAAATGAAGTGAGTCCGCCAAAGCAATCTTATCGCCGGGGCGCAGCCGCTGTTTGGCGAGGCAGCCGCCTTCCGCTGGTAAGGCGGCCACCACGCCGGTCCCCATGAACGATAAGGGCAGCGCTGCAGTCGTTTGGCGGGCTGCTTTGCTAGCGTTTGTGATCAACACTGCCGATTAAGATGGTTGCGATAGCGGGCGAGGGCCCATAGGGGGAAAAACTTATCATAACCATGGTATTTAAGGTAAAACACGCGGGGAAAGCCGGGAGCATTAAAGGCTGGATGGTCCCACAGCCCATCTTCTTGCTGGATCTGCAGGAGATAGGCAATGCCTTTTTTAACGGCCTCGCTATTGGCTTCCCCTACGGCCATGAGGGCAAGCAGGGCCCAGGCGGTATGAACAGGCGTGCTTTCCTGATAGCGGCCAGCAAGAGAAGAATCGAAATAAGAATAGTTGTCTTCACCCCAGCCCCCATCTAAACGCTGAACTTGTTTTAGCCACTCAACGGCCTTCCGAATAAATCCTTCTTGGGGGTCGATGTTTGCCTGTTCCAAGGCGGTCAGGGCTGACCAGGTCCCATAAATATAATTGGTGCCCCAACGACCAAACCAGGAGCCATTAGGCTCTTGCTCCCGGCGCAGATAATCTAGGGCGCGCTGCAGAGTTTCCGCATATTGGGGTTTATTTAAACGGCCTAGCAATACGATGCAGCGAGCAGTAACATCCGCAGTGGGAGGATCGAGCAGCGCCCCATGATCGGCAAAGGGGATTTCATTTAGATAATAATGCGTATTATCTGATTCGAAAGCAGCAAATCCTCCATTGCGAGATTGCATTCCGCAGAGCCAATCGCAGGCTCGCCCTATAGCTTCCCCGTAGCGCTCCGGGGTTGCGGCTTGATCCATGCTCCAAGCTACGAGGGCCGTATCGTCGAGATCAGGATAGTAGCTATTGTTATACTGAAAAGCCCAGCCTCCCCCTTTAAGGTTAGGGTGTTGTACTTGCCAATCTCCAGACTGTTCCAGGATTTGCCGCTCCTTGAGCCAATCGAGGGCGCGGATGACTGGCGCTGTGGTATGTCCGCCCTCGGTTTCCTGGAGGGCCAGAGCGGCTAAACCCGTATCCCAAATTGGGGATAGGCAGGGTTGGCAGGAAGCGGAGTTCTTCTCTTCTATCACCAGATTCTGAAGTGCCTTTTTAGCCTGAACCCGCCAAGGATGATCCGGGCTATAACCTAGCAAAATCAAGGATTCGTGGGCATTGACCATGGCGGGAAAAATACCTCCGAGACCATCCTCCCCATTTAAGCGCTCGGTAAACCAGGTTTCTGCTTTTTTGAGGGCGCGGCGCCTGAGCATCGAGGGAATTAATGGCTCCAACAAACGGGCCGTGCGTTCCACCGAAAGCAAAATTTTGTTGAGGCGGGAGCGTACCGGAAAATAGTGCCGTTCCTGCTCTGGTGGAACAGTGAATAACTCTTGGATATGCACATTCCGGGGATTTTGGGCCTGCGCCTTAAGGCTGTAAAGAATAGCCAGAGGAACCATAACTGTCCGCGACCAATAGGAGACTTTGCTCAAATGGAAGGGAAACCAACGGGGCAGAAGCATGATTTCCACGGGAATAAAAGGAACTCCACGCCAGGGAATCTGGCTAAACATGGCCAAGGCAAGGCGGGTGAAAACGTTAGCGCGGGCACCGCCGCCCTGGGCGAGAATGGCCTCGCGGGCCCGGCGCATGTGGGGCGCATTGGGATCATCCCCGACCAATTTTAGGGCGTAGTAGACTTTCACTGAACAGCTAATGTCCAAATCGCCCCCTTCGTACAGGGGCCAGCCCCCATGGCTGGCTTGCTTAGCACGCAAGCGAGCGGCGAGTTTACGCTCGATTTCAGGTTCCAGCTCGCCCGTGAAGTGGGTCCAGAGAATATACTCAGCAGGGATGGTGCAATCTGCTTCCAGCATAAAGCACCAATGACCATCCGCTTGCTGGAGTTTGAGTAAAGCATCCCGGGCAGCGGTGATGGCCCCACTGATCTCTCTAGGGTGGGTATCTTGGCCTGAAGTTTCAGTTGCTGGTGAAGCGGCGGCAATACCTATGGCGCCAGCCGATTCCGGAGCTTGTCGAAGTGCGCGGGTCATAATGTGATCCCCTTGGGTTTATTAATTCCATGAAGCCTATTTCTCTGGCGACGCTTGCGGCATAGATGTTTGTTTACTGTCGTTGCTATTTACCTTTAGTGGTATAAAAGGTACACCTTTTGACGCAAGATTAAACAGGAATGTTAATACCTTATCGTGATTTGCTGCAATACTTGTTAAGAGTATTGTTGTTTTTACGCTACGGCGGGAGATCTTGACTTGCCAGCTAGCCGAAAAATTCCGACGCCGATGAAGTTTGCGCAATGTCAGCATGGCAAGGCCAATAGCCCATAGACAAAAACGCCGGATACCTCCTTCTTCCGGGGGAATGAGTAGGGTATAGGTTAAGGCGTTGCGGAGATGGGCATGGGTGACGCCAATGAGGTGTTGGAGACCATCGCCAAAGGCAGATTGATAGTGGCCGGGCTCAAGGTTATCCAAATTAAAGCCTGCTTGTTCGAAGACGGTGCGCGGCAGCCAGCAAATCCGCCTTTTTCTATCGTCCCAGATGTCCTTGAGGATGTTGGTCATCTGCAAACCCTGGCCAAAAGAGACCATGAGATTGCGTAGAGCTTCACGGTTGCGGTTGATCCCAGGAGAGTAATCACAGAAAAGTTCCGTCAGCATTTCGCCGACGACGCCGGCGACAAAGTAGCAATATTGGTCCATGGCCTCCATATCGGCTAGGCCTCGTAAGCTGGCGGTATTCTGAAAGCGAGGCATACCGTCGCACATAATGCATACACAGCGTTCCAAGGCAGCTCGTTGGCGGGGGTTGAAGCTGTAAGTGATCCGGAGAATCCGTGGCGCATTTTGAATAAGTTCCCGTTCGGCAGCTAGGGTATGCTCCGATAGGAGAGGGTATAGGGAGCAGGCAAAAGATTCAGCCGAGGTTTGCCCCGCGACTACGGTAACGAAAAGGTTGGAAAAGTATTTTTTCTGGGCGATGCTGAGGGTGGGTTCATCCTCAATGGTATCGGCTATGCGGCACAGGAGATAGCCATTGGCTACCACCTCTTGCAAGGGGGGAGGGAGTTGGGGAATAGTGAGGGCAAAGGTACGGGAGACGCCAGGAAGAATATAATCCTGGTAGTTTTTATCAGCTGAATCGTAACTAGTATGATAAGAGCCCATCATTATTTACAAGGAGGCGCTATTATTTTCCTGGTTGTTAAGGACGTGTTGAGAAATGTGGTTACGTGTTCCGAAGCTTAATATTACCGGAATGGCAAGGGTAAGTCTCCATGGAGGGTATAATTTTAAGGAAAAAGTATTTATTTTTTCTTCTGGAGCTTGCCAGAGATATTATACGATGCTTTTTCTCAACGATGATATGCGGTTGAAAGGGCGTAGAAGCATTAAAGTGCGAGGGATAGCGCGCAATCCCGGTATGCTGGAGGGTGTTAGCTTGATGGAGGCGATGATTGGATGACTGCCATTAGGAAGCACCGCCGAAACCCGAATGGCGGCGAGCCAGAAAGATCTGTTGGAGGGGCGGGAGCGGATAAGCGGGTTCCCTTAAAAAAGCTGGCTTTAACTATACTGCTTCTAGGCTTGGTGGTTTTAGCCTGGTTGGGTACCCTCAGCCAGTACGGGGAGGATTATATTGACCGGGTTTTTACGCAGGCACTGACTACATTTGCGGTAGCACGGGCCTTGAATGGGGTGATTTCCGTGGCCCAGGGCACCAAATTGGCTGTTGAACCGGCAGGCGTGGGAGCGAATTTTGCGCTGGGAGAAGTGCTCGATCCTATCAATGACCTTATCGAGCGTTTTTCCTGGGTCATGCTGGCCAGCACCACTGCTTTGGGTCTACAAAAGCTGTTGCTGGAGATGGCAGGTTGGTGGGGAATACGCATTTTTCTACTTGGCTCAGCACTATTGTTTATGGCCTGCCTGTGGTGGCCGGCCCGTATTTATTGGCAGTTCTCTCCCTGGGTAAAGCAATTATTACTGATGGCTTTACTCCTTAATTTCGCTGTGCCCACGGTGGCTTTTCTTAGCGGCCAGGTGTTTGAAGATTTTATCAGGGAGAAACAGCAAGTCTCAATGAGAGCTCTAGAGCGGGAGAGTCAGGAGTTCAAGCGGATTGAAGAATCGTTGCCGTCTGAGGAAGACCGGATAAAGGAGCAGACCTGGCAGGAGAAATTATCCCAGCTAATGGGAGGAATGCGGAAATCTTTGGATTTCGAGGCAGAGATTCAACGGTTAAAGGTAAAATCGGAAGAGATTGCCGAGCATGTGATTGCTTTGATTGTGGTTTTTGTTTTACAGACGATTATTCTTCCCTTACTGCTAATCTGGTTATTACTGCGGGCTATCAGAATCATCCAGTGAGCTGGGTACAAACCAATCCTGCCTCCGGAGCACAAAGATCCTTTGGTGCTGGAGCAAGCTTCTTTAGGCGAGCTAGGGGAGGGAATCCCCCCCGCTCAATAGCGAAAGTTCAGCCGACAAATGCGCGCCGTGGCTCCGATACTTCCGTTGGCTCCTCTCCCTTGAGGGCAGCTAGCATGGTATCGGCATCGGAAACCTGGAAGGGATCAGTGGGGCAGTTATCGGAAAAGTCAGGTTCCACGAATAATTCTTCAATCTTTCCATCATCTACCAGCATGGAGTAACGCCAGGCACGCATGCCAAAGCCAAGGTTGCTCTTATCTACCAGCATCCCCATCTTGCGGGTAAACTCGCCATTGCCATCGGGCAACATTTTGACTTTCTTCGCTTCCATATGGCGGCTCCATTGGAACATGACAAAGGCATCGTTCACCGAGATACAATAAATTTCATCTATCCCCATGGCCTTGAATTCATCATAAAGTTCCTCATAACGGGGTAGATGGTTGGATGAGCAAGTTGGCGTGAAGGCCCCGGGCAAGGAGAAAACAATCACCTTCTTGCCGGCAAAAATTTCCTTGCTGGTGATATCCTGCCAGCGATAAGGATTGGAGCCTTCAAGGGATTCATCTCTGACCCGGGTTTTAAAGGTGGCGTCAGGAACATATTCTATTCTGTGCATGTTCTACTCTCCTTAGATGCGCCATGCTTGAATAAACCACCCCGATGCCTTTTAGGCGCAATAGCGACGGCATCCAGGTGAATGAGTGATAATTGCAAGGTTTTCTTTTAAGACGGTTTAAATATCTTAATTAACCATAGCTCATGAGATGCTTTCCAGCAAATTTTAGATGAGAAGCAGGGAAGGCGCAGCGTTGCTTTTCCCCAAGTTACGCTATTTAGCAAGACATAGTTCCGTTCATGAACCGACTCAGCGTCTCTGCCATCCGCTATTTCAATCAAAAAATAGACTATTGGGTAATTAAAAAGTTGGCAATTAGCTAGGACGAAATGGCCGCTTGGGGCTCCTACCACCAAAATCCATAGGGCCAACCATAATAGCCATAAAAATTTCCATAATATGGGTAAGGTCCGTAGAACCAAGGATTGTATCGTTCATAGCTATAATAGTCGGAGCGAGGTTTCCATAGGTAGGATGAATCCACCGTAATAACTGGGAATTGGTAAGGAAATTCGCCGATGGAGTGGGTCTCTATGCCACTCACGGTACCAAAGATTGTCAGATCCTGTTTTACGCTGTAGATAGCTGGATCAAGAAATCCTTTAAATTTAGCAATGAAGCGTCCCTCGCTCTGACTATAATCCTTGGGCCGCCCCTCGCTATCAAGTTGATGGGAGATTACCTCAATAGAGGTTTCGGATTTACCATTCTGAATGGCGGTAATGGTGCCACCCCATCGCACCTGGGTTTCCATATAATGGCTTACATCGGCACGGACTTCCGCTACGCTTGGATTTTCCGGGGGAGGGATGCGGATGACCACCGGTACTTGGCTTGCGCAGCCGACCCCCCATAGCCCCACGAAGACTATTCCTATTTTCCAGTTTAGAAGCATCTTTCGAATCAACATGATCTGCACTCAAGACTATAAAAATAGTCTACTTTGTATAAAAATAGACTATTTATGGGATCCAATACATAGTTGGATGAGCGGAAGACGCTTTGCCCAAGCAGACAAAATGCTTCTGAAGGGCCTGTACTCGATAATTTAAAGTGGTCGCCGCCGAAAGGAAAGCCCTTCGCTGGACGGCTCCATTAGATATTAATCCCTATTAGGCCATTGGCGGCGATTGATGGCATAGTCGGTTATTCGGCCAATGAAGGGCAACCGCAGCATTCCCGGCAGCCAGGCGCAGTGGCAGAGATTGCGAAAAGTATGGATGCCAATGTCCATAGTCTTATGGCCTGCGCGGGGTTGATCGCGGTAGGTGCCGAGCAGCCGATCCCACCAAGGCAGGTTGAAGCCAAAGTTGGAATTGGTCTCATCGTCTTCCACGGAATGATGTACGCGGTGCATATCAGGGGTCACCAAAAACCTGCGTAGTATTTTATCCAACGGGATAGGGAGATATACATTACTATGATTGAACATGGAAGTGGCATTCAGCAGAATTTCGAAGATGATGACCGCTACCACAGGCGGCCCTAGTACCGCAATGGCGGTAAATTTGATCCCCATAGACAGCACTATTTCCAGGGGATGGAAACGGATCCCAGTGGTGAGATCAAAGTCGAGATCGGCATGGTGGACCCGGTGGAGTCGCCACAGAGCGGGTACGGCATGGAACATGACATGCTGAAGCCAAATAGCAAAGTCCAGTATTAGCACCGAAAGGGCAACAGCCCACCAGAGGGGAAGTGGATAGATATTGAAAAGACCCCAATTGTGTTCGGAAGCGAACACCGCCATACCTACCGCAGCGGCGGGGAAAAGCCACCGTAAAAGGAGAGTATTAAAGAATACCAGGGCGAGGTTGTTCAGCCACCGCACCGGTTTGGATACGGAGAGCTTGCGCCGGGGGGCGGCGAGTTCCCATAGTGCCATGAGGCCGAAAATGCCAAGAAAAAATCCCAAGCGAAGGGGTATCTCCTGGGAGAGGATAAACTCACTCAAATTCGCCATCCCGTTGTGGTATTCGCTTCATTATAAATCACCCTGGGCATAAGCCGTGGTTTAGAGGCATCTTTGTGGTGGAGCTCTCAGCACGCGCCAAGAGGTCATATAGTTTTGCTTCATAAAGGTTTAAAGGGATAATTGCGGCTGTAATGGTTTTGCAACAGTGAAGCCTATTGGCCATAGCGCCCATCATCCGTTATCAATTCCCACACATCGGGACGTTCCAGTTTAACCTGGGATAACATCGGGGCGAGTTCCGCGTAGCAGGGTTGGCGCCAGCCATGGTACTCAATAAGAGGCCCTGAATTTATAAAATGGATACCTACTCGCTTCAGCATACGCAACAGCGCTGGCTCCATTACCGCGCTCCAATGGGTAACGCCATATTTGTAACTATTACCCACTAAGGCTTGGATCAGCCCCAAGCATAGATGGGGTATCTTTCTTCCCTGTTCCCTTGCTTGCGCTTCATGCCACTCGGTGCTAACTCCACTTGGAGAGCTGGCTTCACCAAGGCGCCGTCTAAAATTTTTAGACACGGCAAACCGGGATACCTCCGCTAACGTAGAACGCGGCAGTAAATTAAGGTCGTTCAGCAGAGGTTCCCGGCACAGCTGGTTGATAGGGAGCGCTAACGCTGGATTATCCTCGGAGGGGAGAACCAATCTCACCGTGCCCGCAGTAAGGCTTGTCTGCCGGTGTACTAACAAACTGTGGATGGAACAGTCATCAAATGGGTCCTTTTCTAACCCATCAGGGTGATGAGATGAGTCTTCAAATGGATTTTCCACGCAATATACTTGAAAACGGAGCCGATAGACTTCGGCGAGTTGCTCTGGCGCTTCATCGACTTGCGGATAAATTTCAAAGTATTTTTTGTAAATCTCGGCGAGTGATTCAGTCATTTTTTTCTCCTGGAAACCTTATCCCTTATGGTATTGGCACCTAATTTCATAGGGTTTAATAAACTTTAAATGAAGCCTAAGATCAAGTGAGGCATACATAGTGCCAATTTTCATATCGGTTTAGAGATGGCGGCAAAGAATACTTCCCATGGATACCCGCCAAGATCGCCAATTTCACGACGCTTTATCGTCAATAGATTGACGATAAAGCGTCGTAAATCCGACAACTACTTCTGCCCAAAGATTTAAAGAATCATTTCTCCTAATCTTTTATCCTAGCGACTTGCGCTTCTTCCCCACGTACGGTTGCTTATCAGCGCAGAGAAATGATTAAGCAGCGTCAAATCAATGCGGTTTTTACGCTAGATGTTTAGCCATTATTCTTCCCAGCATGAGCCCCATTCCATAAAATGGTATTTTATTTGTATGTTATATCCTTTAAAGGACCAAAGTAAGTAAAAAACGTGGCTTATAGCTGCTCCTCGTTTTCCTGTTATCTAAAGAGAACGATATGATTGCTTGGTATTGGTCGATTATCATCCTCTGGATGGGGTTATTGATAGGTATCTGCATAATATCCCTCTTTATCCACGGAGAAGATGACAAATGAAAACTATTTCTGTACGGTCTTCATAATGTTTGGAGAGATTATTACCACGCCTACCAAACATCAGGGCCGATTCGCGAAAGGGAGAAGCAGCATTTTACTTACTGTTATTTACTGGCTAAGCAAATAAACTCCACAACCGAATGTCATTTCCCTTCTACTCACCTACGGACTCGGTAGGGGGCAAAAGCATAAAGCGGTAGAAGGCACGGAGAGGCGAACGCAAAGCGTTTCTTTCAGCGGGTGCTAATTAGATTCCGTTTGAGAGCAGAATAGGATTATTTAAAATTGCAATGTAATCAGGAGGAAATAATGAGTGGAACCTCTGAACGCGTATCCACTGGGCTTGAGGCGTTGGACCATATCCTCTCCGGAGGTCTTATTAAACAGTCGGCTTACTTGGTGCGCGGGGGGCCAGGCCAAGGAAAAACAACCCTGGGTCTGCACTTTCTTGCTGCTGCGGATGGCCAGAGCTCCCCGCTCTTTATTGGCTTTCAAGAACCAGAAGAACAACTCCGAGTCAATGCCGAATCGGTAGGTATTGACATATCCAATTTTCGTTTCCTGAGTTTGACCCCTGAGGAGCATTTTTTTACCGAACAACAAAGCTATGATGTTTTCGCTGCCGCTGACGTAGAGCAAGAACCCCTTGCAAAATCCGTCATGGAAACGGTAGAACGAGCTATTCCTACCCATGTTTTTGTTGATTCCATGACCCAGCTACGTTTTCTTTCGGCAGATGTTTATCAGTACCGTAAACAAGTCTTATCCTTTTTACGCTATTTCCGAGAGCGAGGCGCCACCATCTTATTTACCTCGGAGCTTAGTGCGGAGCTCCCCGATGAGGATCTTCAATTTATTGCTGATGGGGTCATCACCTTGGATACCGCGCCTAATGGTTCTTTTTTACAAGTATCTAAGTTTCGCGGCTCCAACTTTTTACGGGGCCCGCATCAGATGCGGGTGGGCAATCGGGGTTTGGAAATCTTCCCCCGTCCCTTACCCCCCAAAGCAAATCTTGGCGAGGACGAGCGTTGGCGTTGGAGTACCGGGATTGAAAAGTTGGATAAGATTCTGGGTGGCGGCCTCGAAGCTGGAACAATTTCGCTCATTACTGGCCCCTCCGGCACTGGTAAATCTACCCTCGCCTCACTTTTCGTGGCCCAGGCCGCGGCCCAAGGACGGAAAGCGGCAATCTATCTCTTTGAGGAGGAAATAGATGCCCTCCTTCATCGCGCTTCTTCCTTAAGTATTGATCTAAAGAACCCCCTGAGAGAGGGACAAATAAAATTGGAGCAGGTTGAGCCTTTGCGCTATCTCACGGATGAATTCGCAACGTTAGTTAGCCAAGAGGTGGAAGAAGAAGGCGTGGAGCTCATCGTATTGGACAGTATCGCCGGATTTGAGCTCACCCTCGGTGGAGACGAGGAAGCTAAAAGGGCACTTCATGCCTTGGCTAAAAGTTTATCGCGGCGGGGGGCATCGGTATTGCTAGTTAATGAGATCGAAGCACTGACGGGACAGTTTAAAATTTCCGGGAAAGGCATCAGCTACCTCTCAGATAACGTGATATTTTTGCGTTTTATGGAAATTGAAGGCGCACTTAAAAAATCATTAGGCGTGTTGAAAAAAAGACTAAGCGCGTTTGATACGCGGATGTATAGTTATGAGATTGGCCCCACCGCTTTGTTGATTGGCGATCCCGTGGGCAAACAAGGCTGGCAGGGTGTGCTTGACGGTCAACAGGCTGTCCACCCATAAACGAAAGAAGTGCTAGTGCCTGAAATTCTCCTAGTGATACGTAAGCGGGGTAATATTCGGGTACTCCGCCAAGCCTTGGAAGCGCATAAGCTCACTTGTGTGGAAGTAAGTAGTAAAGAAGCGCTTGAAGGGCTACTTGAGAAACCTTTATGCCCTGATTTGGCTCTGGTTGATGTCTCCGGATTCGGGGAATCCATAAAGTCTATGTGCGAGCTGTTACAACAGAAGGAAATACCTTTCATTGTGCTATCTGCTAAAGGGGAACTGAGCCTAAGCAATCAAGCTTTATACCATGGCGCCGCTAGTATTCTGGAAAAACCCATCATCAAACCCTTACTATTAAAACTTATTAGGAGGATGGTCCATGCAGGTGCATGCTAGCCGTCAGTTTATGTTGGCTACTACTTAGTGAGCGATTACCAGGGATTCGCGGTAATGAAAGAACAAAGTAAAGTCACCTGGATAGAGTGGCGCGGTTCACACCCGTCCCAGATGGAAAGCGGGAAAGCACCAGATAAAAACGATCAGTATGGGAAAAATCGGGTAATGTTGCTAGTGAACAGCAGCGGCAACAGAGCCCTCCTGGCTAATCATTTACGTCCCTATTGTCAGCTTGTAGAACCCAACGATCCTTCGCTAAAGCCAGAATCATTTGACCTCGCTATTGTAGATATGGAAGGTTTGCGGCAATGGCAAAAGCAATTGCTAGACGCCAAGCAACGCGAAGAACCCGTATTCCTTCCGGTCGTATTAATCCTTTCCCGCAGCGAATTAAAACGCCGTTTTAAGACTTTTTGGGATCTTATTGATGAGTTTATTCTCTCTCCCATAGAACGGCGAGAGTTTACAGAGCGCGTATCCATGCTCCTTAGAACCCGTCAGCTAGCACTGACTCAGCGCTCACACCTTGCATATCTGGTCAATCATGATCGCCTGACCGGTCTACCCAATCAAACTCTGTTCATGGAACACCTGATAGATTCGGTGCGCGATGCCTCAATTTTAAACAAGCAAGTCTATGTCACTGTGGTCCATATTCCGCTGGCGCGCACCATGAGATCCCTAGGTCATTACGGCTTGGAGCGCGTTGTGGCTAACTGCTCAACACGTCTTAACGCGGTACTGCGGGATGAAGTATTGCTGGCCCGGCTTACTACAGAAGAGTGGGGACTAATTCACAGACCCGGTGAGACGTTAAGCCGGGTTCTCGAGATTTGCAGGCGCATTCAGCTTCTAGCAGACGAGCCTATTCCTGTAAGGGGGGAGCATATCCGTTTAGCCCCACGCATTGGCGTTGGAATCTATCCCGATGACAGCTCTGATGCGAATGGAACGCTCGAATGCGCCATGGCGGCCCTCTCGGAGGATAAAGGACCTGCCCCGGTTTTTTATTCGCGTCGGATTCAACACGAGGCGCTACGATTTATTCGCACTGAATCAAAGCTATACGAAGCCCTGGAAAAAGAGGAATTTGAACTATGGTTCCAACCCCAGGTAAGTTTTGAAACCGAAAAGCCCGTTGGGGTAGAAGCACTGGTGCGGTGGCGCCTTCCCAACGGAGAATTGGCGCCACCGGGTGAATTCTTACCGGTCGCCGCCTCAACCGGACAAATTCTAAGAATTGACCGATGGGTGCTGGAAAAAGCCTGCGCCACAATGAATGCATGGCGTGACGACAATATAGGCTTACAACGCGTTTCAGTGAATGTAACGGTGGAAGATATTGATGCTCCGGATTTCGTGGAATTTATCAAAAGGGCGCTCGATCAATATCAACTACCGCCTCCCTCTTTGGAGTTAGAATTGACCGAAACAACGTTTTTTAAAAGTAGTCCTGCAAATCTTGAAAAACTCAATTTACTTCGCTCTGAAGGTATTAGTGTCGCCGTGGATGATTTTGGCAAGGGTTACTCATCCTTGAATTATCTTCATAAACTGCCCATTACCACGTTAAAGATAGATAAAGAATTTATTGAAAACGCCATTAATAATCCAACCAGTGCTGCAATTGTGGAAACCATTGTATGGCTAGCCAAAAAATTTAAATTGGAGACCGTCGCTGAGGGTATCGAAACTAAAGCACAGGTAGAATTTCTTCGCTCGCTTGGGGTAACCACCGCCCAGGGTTTTTTTTACAGTCAACCTATTCCAGAGGCAGAATTACGAGAATGGATAAAATATTACCGCTAAGGGAGAGTGAACCCTTCACGTTATAAATCCTTGCAGTGGGCAACCTATTTTCTTAAGGCTTACCATGCTATAGTAATTTGCATTAATAAAGTTACATATTATAATGCGGTATGACTTATTCATTAGATATGAGGAATGCTATTATATCGTTTGTTAAAAACGGTGGTAGCAAAACCGAAGCCGCACGCTTATTCAATGTTTCCCGCAATACATTATATAGATGGCTTGGTCTTGATGATTTAGCGCCCAAAAAACATGGTCCTCGCAGCCGGAAGATCGACAAGGGCAAGCTGAAGGAGCATGTTGAAGATTACCCGGACATGTTTGTGCATGAGCGTGCGGAGATATTTGGTGTTCACGCCAGTTCGATTAGCCGTGCGTTGAAGAGATTGCGGATCGTAAAAAAAAGAGCGCGGGTATAAAGAGCGATGCGATATGAAAAGGCTCGCTTTCCTTGAGAAGCTGGAAAGCGAGCATCGGCGATTTGGCTTTAAAAACCTTATCTACATGGATGAAACCGGTTTTGACGCCCATTGTTATCGCGATGCCGGATGGGTTAAGAAGGGGCAGAAAATCCTTGGCCTTGTGACCGGCAAGCGAGAACAGCGCACTCATTTGATGATGGCGCAAAGGCATGCAGCGAAAGGAGGCAAGAGGCAGTGGCTTGCCCCCATGCTTTTTAAAGGCTCATGCAATGCCAAAATCGTTGAAACATGGATTGAACATTTTCTGATGAAAGAGCTTCATGAACCCACCATCGTGGTCATGGACAATGCCTCCTTTCATAACCATGAACGTATCCAGAAAATACTGGCAAAAGATTATCATTATTTGATCCCGCTGCCACCCTACTCGCCAGACCTCAACCCCATAGAACAAACCTTTGGCGCCATGAAAAAAAGAAGACAAAGTATGCCGGATGGAACAACAATCGGCGATCTTATATCGTCCTATTCTTAATACAAAATACTATAAAAGTAAACAACTGCTCCGCAAAACGGAAAATCACGCATTCAGCCCCACATTTCTACGTAAGAAAGTGCTGCTCAAAATCCGCTATGGATGATAATCTCATCCAGCGCCTTGCGCTGTCGCTCACGGGAGCCCCGTTGAGCGTATTTCTCCGGCACCAGGGAGGATTCGCCGACGTAGCCGGTTGCCAGCCCGGTAAAAGGCTCCAGCGAACCGAAGAGGCCGAATACCCGCCGCGCCTTGTCAGGTTCGATGCCGATCATCTGATGGACGCTTAAACCGCGCGCAGTGGCCTCGAAGGTGAGGCAGGCCGATGCGGCGCCTAGGTCGTGGACCGCCGCCTTGTTCTGCTCGCCGTTATGCTCAAATTTGTGCTCGACTAGGCCCAGGGCAAGCACCGGCGCGTTCTTCGCCCACGGCTGATTACCTTCCACAAGTACGCCGAGCACCTGCTCCCAGATCTCCTGGCTACGCTCCCGAACACCGTATTTATAAAATGGATACCTACCCGCTTTAGCATACGCAACAGCGCTGGCTCCATTACCGCGCTCCAATGAGTAACGCCATATTTGTAACTATTACCCACTAAGGCTTGGATCAGCCCCAAGCATAGATGGGGTATCTTTCTTCCCTGTTCCCTTGCTTGCGCTTCATGCCACTCGGCGCTAATACCGCTTGGAGAGCTGGCTTCACCAAGGCGCCGTCTAAAATTTTTAGACACGGCAAACCGGGATACCTCCGCTAACGTAGAACGCGGCAGCAAATTAAGGTCGTTCAGCAGAAGCTCCCGGCACAGCTGGTTGATAGGGAGCGTTAACGCTGGATTATCCTCGGAGGGGAGAACCAATCTCACCGTGCCCGCGGCGTCTAGCCATTGCGCAGCTCCTCTACGGCACTGAAGAGCCCGCTTTAGCGGGTGCTATGATGAAAGACGCTTTGGGCTCAAAACGCTCCCGCGGCGGCTCATGATCCTGCCCGGTGCCAAGCTGCAATGGCAATTTAAAGCCTTTTATCTCTATGGCGCGGTGGAGCCTCTGAGTGGGGAACGTTTCTTTTTGGAATGCTCTCATCACTATAGTCCTGAGCTCAATCCGATCGAACGCCTTTGGCAGCATATGAAAGAGCAGCTCAGTTGGGTGCTCTTTAGCACCCTGGACTCCCTTCAACAGAGCGTCACTGACATCCTCCATGAGCTTACTCCACGAATAATTCGTTCTTTAATCGCTTACCCCTTCATCCTCTCCGCCTTTAAATATTTAGAAAAATGGTATTAGCTAAGTATATTAGCGGCGCCTTTTGGGTCTGTATTTTGCGATCTAGCCCTACTTCATGGCTGCTTTTCGTAGCATCCTTACCTGATTGATTTCGCAGCCAACGCAATCATCACATACGACCAGCCGTGAAAGAGCATTTCAATTGCCACCAGAAGACCTATTACCCACAACGCCGAAACGGGCCATTGAAAAAGGATCATCCCGCCCAGAACTAGCGATACCACCCCGGCAAACACAACCCAACCCCAGCGAACACCGGTGCCCTTTAGATGGAAGCCCATTACAATCCGTAAAACTCCCGTCGCAACGAAAGCACCACCCAGAAGGGCCGTTAACGCTAGCGAACCGGCAATCGGTTCAGTTATTAACATGACACCAGCCGTTATATAGAGCAGCGCAATCAAAATATGCAGCAAGACACTTCTCCACCCCTTACATTTGAATGCCTCAACAATTTGGAAAATCCCGCCTATCGATAGCAGAACGCCGAAGAACAGCACGGTGACAACCGTAAGGGTCACACTCATTCCAAGCGCAATCGTTCCCAATACTATGAACAACATGCCCAAGGCTAATAACCAGCCCCAGTGTTTACCTAGATCTCCGAATACTCTCTCTATTTCGGGAGCCCGTTCCTTGGTAAATGTCTTGCTCGTTATTTCAGTCATTTTTCTCTCCTATCTGTTTAATGAGAAATGGTTAGCACAAAGCTTCCAGATAGCCTTAATGAGTTAGCGTTGATGAGGAACTGAAATAGGATCTCCTTTTATTTTAATAAAAAACACAAGAAGTTTGCCTTCTTTGATATTACTCATATTTTTCATCACCGTATGTATCTCATCAGGGGTTTCATAAAATGTATCCCCGGGATTTAGCACTTTTTCTTTTTTGCCTTTTACCTACATCATGATACTGCCCTCCAGCGCATAAACAAATGTATGTGCGTTATGCTTGTGGGGCGAGTTAGATTCACCTGGTTGAAGTTCAACGGTTAGCATTGCAATTTCCTGGTTATCAGGTAACGGTGGAATGTCTACATTCAATAGCTGAGTTATATCCGCAGCATTTAGATGGGTGTTAATGCCTATAGATAAAAGAATAGTAAGTAGCATTTTATTCATTTTCCCTCCTGTTTAGATGCTTTTCAAAATATAAATTAGCCTCTAACCTAGTATAGGAATTAAATTCCTCTTTAATATAATTATAGAGAAATCTTCTCCATATAACGCTAGTAGAAGGCTGTTGACGGTTGTTCTCTGACTTGACTATACTGGAACCGATCCCCTCGGGAATATGGGTAATACCTTAAGCAAAATCAATGTATCGTTTCCACCGCTCAAAAGGATGGCTTAGCCTGTGGCTTATCGTCGCGGTGCTGGGGCATTTCGGCTTAAGTCACACTGAAGCCTCTGCTTGGGTGCTTTGCTTTGGGGTAGACAGCCATGTGGCGGTGGAGCCTGCCGATCATAACCATTTTGTTCCGCCTACCTCGAATGGTATTTCTCTTGCTAAAGGGGATGTTTATACTGAGGGGCTAACAACAGGGGAAAGTCCGTGCCTGGATATTCCCGTGGTGAGCGAAGACCATGGCGCCCACAAGCCCTTGAGCGGATTTCAACAGCCTTCCCTCGATGAAGGTCTGGCGGCGGTGGTGCTAATTATCGCCGTTATTCTCTTCCCTCACACGATAACTAAACCAGCTTTTCTTCCCGATCCTTCTATTGTTGACTCTAGGCTGGTTGCCCTTCGTAGCGTTGTCCTTCTGAATTAAATCCTTAATTGCTGTGCTCCCGCGCCGTGTTTCCCTTAAGGGGGGATAACGGTGCCGTACTGCTTGCCTGGAGAACCTGCTTGCAGAACAGGATTCTCTCGCTGGAGTGCTCTTCCCCAGGCAATAAGGATTTTTCTGCTGCTCAACTTTGGATTAAAACTTGGACAATGAAAAGTAAAAGTGTATTCGCTGGGGTTAGCGTGATTTTGGTAGGGCTTGTTCTGGCCTGGCTTATCCTCCATCAGGAAGAAGAGTCACCTAATGGGCCTGCTGAAGGGGAAGCCCATGCCGGCCATGAAGAAGACGGAAAGGCTGAGGAACGCCACCGGCGGCACTTGATCCAAAATGGATTCGAGCTTGAAGTTGGGCTTGAAGAGGGGCAGGAAAGTTCCCCCCATTTTCGGGTTTTTGCCTATGAACAGGAACAGCTGATTAATCCAAAGTCCACGCAACTTGCTTTCCAACTCCAGCGGCCGGGAGAGGCCCCAGAGTTTATAGGTTTTCAGGCTGACGGAGAATCTCTACGTAGTACCCAGCCCATTGCTGAACCCCATATATTTAGGGTTCGAGTGGCAGCCGAGTATCAAGGCAAAACCTACCAGTGGAAATACTGGCAGGTGGAAGGGGGAATCGAATTACAACCGGGCGCTATTGCAGAGGCGGGGATTGGGATTAAGGTGGCTGGTCCCGCGCCCATTAAGACTACCGTGGCCTTCCCCGGCGAAATTCAATACAACCCCCGCCAAGTGGCCCATGTGGTGCCTCGGGTGGAGGGAGTCGTCACCGAGGTGCGCAAGTTCCTCGGCGATAAGGTGAAAGAAGGCGAAATTCTAGCGGTGCTGAAAAGCCGGGAGCTGGCGGATCTGAAAAGTCAATATTTGGTGACTCTTAAACGTTTGGATTTGGCTCAAGAAATTTTTGAGCGGGAAGAACGCTTGTGGAAGGAAAAAGTGTCCGCGGAACAGGACTACCTGGTAGCCAAAAAGGAGCTGGCTGAAGCCCAGGTGCTGATGGAGGCGGCGGCACAAAAACTCCGCGCTTTGGACTTTTCCAAGGTTGATTTGCAGGCTATGGATTCGGAAACCGGAGCGCTTTTTAGCCGTTATGAGCTGGAAACTCCTTTTAGTGGGGAGGTGGTGGAAAAGCATTTGGCTTTGGGGGAGGCCGTGACTGCCAACGCAAAAATCTATACGATTGCCGATCTGTCCACGGTTTGGGGCGAGATTACTGTCTACAGCAAAGATTTAAATCAGGTTCGGCGAGGCCAGGAAGTGACGGTGAAAGCGACGGATATGGCGCTTTCCACAGAGGGCAAGGTGTTTTATATGGGACCGCTGGTGGGGCAGCAGACCCGTTCGGCCAAGGCCTATGTGGAAATTCCCAACCCCCAAGGACGCTGGCGTCCGGGATTATTCATCACAGTGGAGGTCGTGCAGGAGAAAATCAAGGTTCCGGTAGCAGTGACCGCCGAGGCGGTTCAAACTTATCAGAATCGCCCGGTAGTATTCGTTCAGCACGGAAACCTTTTTGAGCCCCGGCCAGTGGTGCTGGGAAGGGGATCGGGCCAGTGGGTAGAGGTGCGCCAGGGGCTCTCGGCAGGCGAGCATTACGTTGCTAGCAACAGCTTCGTGCTTAAATCCGAGCTCGGTAAATCCACTGCCACCCATCAGCATTAATTCAGGAAGGAAGCTATGTTTGAACGGTTATTAAGATCCTCTATCGAGCACCGGGGATTGGTCATGCTGGCCATGGTGGGGCTGATCCTGCTGGGAATTTATAACTTCCAGCGTTTGTCCATCGACGCGGTGCCTGATATCACCAACATCCAGGTCCAGATCAATACCGCCGCGCCCGGCTACTCGCCCCTCGAAACCGAGCAACTCATCACCTTCCCGGTGGAGCTGGCCATGTTGGGCGCTCCCCGGCTCCAGGAGACCCGTTCGATTTCCAAATATGGGCTCTCCCAGGTGACCGTGATCTTCGAGGAAGGTACGGATATCTATTTTGCCCGCCAGCAAATCAACGAGCGCATCCAGCAGGCCAAGGGCCAGCTTCCCTCGGGCATTGAGCCCCGCATGGGGCCTATCGCGACGGGACTGGGGGAAATCGTTCTCTGGACCATGGAGGCGGAACCCGGGGCGCGCCAGCCAGATGGTAGTCCCGTGACCAGTACATATCTGCGCACCCTGCTGGATTGGGTGATTCGTCCCCAGCTTCTTACCCTCCCTGGGGTGACGGAAGTCAACAGCATCGGCGGCTATAAGAAACAATATCATGTGACCCCGAGTCCGGAAAAGCTTATCGCCTATGGGCTTAGCTTCCGGGACGTTATGACGGCCCTGGCGGAGAACAATCAAATGAAGGGGGCCGGCTATATCGAGCACCACGGGGAGCAATTCCTGATCCGGATTCCAGGGCGGGTTTATACGCTGGAAGAGATCCGTAATATCCGGGTAGGCACCTATCAGGGCATCCCCATCCTTATTAAGGACCTAGCGGAAGTTTTGCTGGGTAAGGAATTACGCACGGGTGTGGCCACGAGAGACGGCCAGGAAGCGGTCATCGGCACTGCTTTTATGCTCATGGGAGAAAATAGCCGCGCTGTGGCTCAGGCGGTGGGAGAAAAGCTCACTGAAGCCAATCGCTCCTTGCCGGAAGGAGTGGAAGCCGAGATTTTCTATGACCGGACGAACTTGGTGGACAAGGCGGTCGTCACGGTACGGAACAATCTGGTGGAAGGGGCGGCTCTGGTGATCGCCGTATTGTTTTTTTTGCTGGGCAATATCCGGGCGGCGCTGATCACCGCCATGGTGATCCCTCTGTCCATGTTGTTTGCCATCACCGGTATGGTATCGGAGGGGGTAAGCGCCAACTTGATGAGCCTGGGGGCCATTGATTTTGGCATCATCGTGGATGGCGCGGTGGTCATTGTGGAGAATAGCGTGCGCCATTTGGCGGAGGAGCAACAGCGGCGGGGACGGACGCTAACTCTTTCTGAACGCCTCAAAGTGGTGTATGAATCTTCCGAGGAAGCCCGTCGAGCGATCCTGTTTGGGCAGATGATTATCATGGTGGTTTACATTCCCATTTTCGCCCTCTCCGGGGTAGAAGGCAAAATGTTCCACCCCATGGCTCAGACCGTCATTATGGCGCTGTTTGGGGCCATGATTCTTTCCATTACCTTCGTCCCCGCCGCTGTGGCTTTGTTCATCGGCAAGCGGGTTTCGGAAAAGGAAAATTTCTTCATGAGATGGGGTAGCAAGGCCTATCTGCCCACCCTTGACTTTGCTTTGCATCACCGCACCTTAATGGTGACCTCTGCCGTGGTCATCGTGGCCTTGAGTGGATTGCTGGCGACCCGCCTGGGCACGGAGTTTGTGCCTAGCCTGGATGAGGGGGATATTGCGCTCCAGGTTTTGCGCACCCCGGGCACGGGCCTCCAGCAATCCATTGCCATGCAAGAGAAGGTAGAGCAAGCGTTCAACACGTTTCCGGAAGTAGAAACGGTCGCGGCCCGGATTGGGACGGCGGAGGTGGCCACCGATGTGATGGGGCCCAACATCAGCGATATCTATATCATGCTCAAGCCTCGGGAAGAATGGCCCGACCCGGACCGGCCCAAGGAGGATCTCATCGAGGCCATGTCCCAGCGGATCGCCCGGCTTCCCGGCGGCAAGTACGAATTTAGCCAGCCCATTGAGCTGCGTTTTAATGAGTTGCTTTCCGGGGTTAAAGCCGATGTAGCGGTCAAGGTCTTTGGCGATAATAGGTCGGTTTTGTTAGAGACGGCGGAACAGATCGCGGTTGTCCTCAGAACCGTGCCGGGGGCCTCGGATGTACGGGTAGAGCAAGTCACGGGGTTGCCGGTGCTAACCGTGGAGATAAAACGGCCGGAGCTGGCCCGCTACGGGCTCAATGTGGCCGATATTCAACGAACCGTCGAGGCCGCCATGGGCGGGGTGGCGGTAGGTAAAATCTATCAAGGGGATCGCCGCTTCGATTTGGTGGTGCGCTTACCGGAGCGATACCGGACGGATGTGGATGCCTTAAGGCGCTTGCCCATCCTTATTCCGCCAAGTCTTGGGGCTAGGGCTGGGGCTGCCCAGATTCCAGCTCCGGCTTATATTCCCCTGAGCACCATCGCCGAGGTGCAAATAAGTCCAGGACCTAACCGTATTAGCCGGGAGAACAGTAAGCGCCGAGTGACCACCACCTTCAATGTCCGGGGCCGGGATATGGGCTCCGTGGTGGCGGAAGCACAAGCCAAAATTCAGGCACGGGTGGAGATCCCGCCAGGCTATTGGATCGACTGGGGCGGCCAATTTGAACTGATGACCGAGGCGGCTGAGCGCCTGAGCCTTGTGGTCCCCGTTGCTCTGTTGCTCATCTTTATTTTTCTCTATAGCACCTTTGGCAATCTGAAAGATGGGTTATTGGTCTTTACCGGTGTACCCTTTGCCCTCACGGGGGGCGTACTGAGCCTGTGGTTGCGGGAAATTCCCCTGTCCATTTCCGCAGGAGTGGGATTTATTGCCCTCTCCGGAGTGGCGGTGCTCAATGGGTTAGTGATGATCACGTTCATTCGCATGTTGCGCGATCAGGGCTTGTCCCTAGAAGAGGCCATCCGCCAGGGGGCCCTTACTCGCTTACGCCCGGTGCTCATGACCGCCCTGGTTGCTTCCCTGGGTTTTGTGCCCATGGCCCTGGCCACCAGCACCGGGGCGGAGGTGCAGCGGCCCTTGGCTACGGTGGTCATCGGGGGGATCATCTCTTCGACCCTATTGACCCTTCTGGTATTACCCGTGCTTTACCGGATAATCCATTACAGGGAGTAAAGCGGGTCCATGGCGAATTATTGTGAGAATGAGTAGTTACGGGAAGGAAGTTTGTCTCCGCCGGTATTTGTTTTTTCGATAAAAAACGATGTGCTACACTGTTACTATGGGCACTGCTTTCACCCTCTAACATCTACAGCCAAAAAGTATAATGGTTTCTATGGAGGAATAAAAATGAGCGAAATTCGAAAAGAAATCCTGGCGGCTAACCAGAGCTATGCGGCCAACTTTGGCGATAAAGCAGACTTGCCCATGCCCCCTGGCCGCCATTTTGCTATCTTGACCTGTATGGATGCCCGTTCAGATCCAGCGCAATATGCGGGTTTGGCAGAAGGCGATGCCCATGTCATCCGTAATGCGGGGGGACGGGCCAGCGATGATGCTATCCGTTCCCTAGTTATTTCTTATAAGCTTCTTGGTACCCGGGAATGGTTTGTGATCCATCACACTGACTGCGGTATGGAAACATTTACCAATGAAGTTATGGACAAATTATTGTCTAGCAGCCTTAAGTCCGCCATCCTGGATGGTAGTGGCTGGCATGATAACGGGCCGGGACCCGGAAGTTCGGAAGGCAAATACATCAATTGGTTGACCATTAAGGATCAGACCCAAAGCGTGTTGGAAGATGTAAAGCGTATTCGCCATCATCCTTTAGTCCCTGGGGATCTTCCTATTTACGGTTATGTCTATGACGTCAAAACAGGTAAACTTATAGAGGTGCCCGAAGCGACGGCGGCAGGAAAAGTAGTTTAAGCTAAGCTTGTTGGGATGATGGGGGCGGCAACTCTCCTATCTTTGTTAAAAATGCAAGACTTTCTAATAGTTTTCGGCCTTGCCTTGTTGCCCGCATTGGGGAATTTTGTCGGCGGGCTGTGGGCGGAATTTCTTCGAACCTCAGAACGCGCCCTCAACCGGGCGCTCCACGCCGCGGCCGGTATCGTCCTTGCTATCGTCGCCATTGAACTGATGCCCGAGGCGCTGAAAAGTATCTCCCCCTGGATGATTGCCTTGGCCTTTGCCCTGGGCGGCTTCGCCTATATGGCCCTGGAAGCGGCGATTGAGTATTTGCAGAAGAAAAAAGGAAAGAATAGCTCTGGAAGCACGGCCATGTGGATGCTCTATGGGGCGGTGGCTACGGATTTGTTCAGTGATGGCCTCATGATTGGTGCCGGTTCGGCTGTTTCACCCAGTATGGCGCTTATTTTGGCGCTGGGACAGGTGCTGGCCGATGTTCCGGAAGGGTATGCCGCGATCGCCAATTTCAAGGATAAAAACATCCCCCGTAGACGGCGGTTTTGGCTTTCCGCTTCTTTCGCTTTGCCAGCGCTAACCGCTGCCACTCTGGCTTATTTCCTGCTTCGTGACCAGAATGAAACCCTAAAAATGGCGGGATTAGTTTTTACGGCGGGACTGCTTACGGTAGCCGCTGTGGAGGACATGGTTTCCGAGGCTCATGAAATCGCGCAAGATACGCGCTGGTCGGACTTTTCCTTCATTGGTGGCTTTGTCTTATTTATCCTTGTTTCCGCCGGTTTCAAAAGCTACCTGATAGAAGAGCCTGAATCTGCTGTAGCGGCCAAAGCAGGGGCGGAGGCGCTACCGGCGCTTTCGGTTTCCGAAACAGCCAAGTCTGGGGAAAAAGAGTCTCTCGTAACGCGCCTCCAGGAACGTTCCCGCGAAAAAGACGCCGACATGATTACTAGGCTTCCTCCTACGTCGGCAACCAAAAAATCACAGGAAAAGCGTGCGTTAACGTCTAGGCTGCCGAAAAGGTTGGTTGTCCAGCACGGTGATACCTTGTCGCAGATCGCGGCGCGTCTCTATGGCGATCCTGCTCAATGGCGACTCCTGTATGCGGCCAATCGGGACAGACTTGATAATCCTGATTTACTCAGAGCAGGAATGGAGCTTGTTGTTCCCCTTGATTCGGAAAAATAGAGCGATTAGCTCCGCATGGTTTTTTCTATTAGGCTCTATTAATAAATGGAGAATTACAACATTGGAATACAAAGTGCTCCTCACAGTTTTTGTCGCAGTCTTCATTGCTGAGCTTGGCGACAAAACTCAATTAGCCACTATGTTATTTGCAGCAGATAAAGAGGTAAGTAAGCTCGCTGTATTTATTGGGGCCTCGTTAGCATTAATTGTGGCTTCAGGTATGGGTGTTCTCGCTGGCGGCATCATTTCGCAATATATCAGTGAAAAACATCTGCATTACATTGCTGGAGTTGGGTTCATTGGCATCGGCATATGGATGCTTTTAAAAGCATGAGCGCCTAACAAGGCAAATTCACTCGGACGGCAAAAAAAGCACCGCTCCTTCGTCGCTCTGCTTTTTTTGCCGCTGGTGATCTGCGGCGGTATTTTATCCAATAAAATTACTTCACGTACCGATGGAACCGCACTTCCACCAAGCCATCATAATTCCCATCGGGTGCTAGTTGATAATGACTGATACCTTGATGGGCTGCGAACACGTTATCTTCGTACCAAAGAGGCACATAAGGCAGTTGTTCCAGAAGGCGTGCTTGTAACCGGCGGTAGAGATTGGCTTGCTGGTTTTGATTGTCTGTATTTCCCGCCCGTTCAATTAAAAAATCACTTTGAGGATCGTTAAAATGGCCTCGGTTCGCCCCTTGAGGTGGAGCCGACTCGCTATGAAAGATGTAATGAAAGGCATCCGGCAATTTAACGCCTACCCAGGATAGGCTATACATTTGGAAACGCCCGGCCTTAATATCGCCGTAAAAGGTTCCCCAATCATAACTTTGCACCTCTACCTGAATGCCCACTTGTTGCAGTTGATGCTGAATAATGGTGGCCAGGCGAACCCGGAAAGGATCGCTAGAGGTCTTATAGCTAACGCGGGCCGGAGAATGGGCATTGAAGCCAGCTTCCTTAAGCAGTTTCCTGGCCCGCTGGGGATCATAGGCGTGCGGGGGTAAAGCCGGGTGGCCTGCCCAATGCTCGGGCGGCAGCAGGGCCTGAGCTGGCCGGGCTGCTCCTTTAAAAACATAGCGAATGATCTTTTGACGATCCAAAGCATGGGCGATCGCTAAACGCACTTGAGGTTGGCCTGTTACCGGATCATCGAGATTAAATCCTAGATACGTAAACGTATTCCCCCGACCCCGTTGCAGGGAAATTTCCTCCTTATCTTCCAGGTAAGCCACCAGCTCCTGGGGAAGATCGTTTTGCAGCATGTGGATCTCCCCACGGAGTAATTTTAATACCCGCACCGTGGGATCGGGTACATGAACAAATACAAACCCCTGTCTATCTCGTCGCCGCTGGAGTATCAATCGGCCCTCTTCCGGCCACGCCTTAAAGCGAAAGGGACCATTGCCTACCGGAATGCGATTCAAAGGGTGACCCACAGCTATTAGGGAAGCAGGGATTATCCCCAGGGTAAGCCGCCCTGGAAACAGGGAATCAGGTTCTTTCAAAACGAAGTCAATGGTTTCTGGATTGGGCACCGCAATAGACTGCACTTTATCCAAGGAAGCTAAAAAAGGCGAGCCATTATCTGGATCAAGTACCGAGGTATAGGTCGCTTTCACATCCTGAGCGCTAAGCTTGCTGCCATCGTGAAAGCGAGGACGATCAAGCTGTAATCGAAACCGGTAGCGGCTCGGAGACAGTTGTTGCCAATGGGCTAAACTGGGGATGGGCTTGCCGCTGGCATCCAAATCAACGAGGGGTTGATACAAGAGGCGGGTAATACGGGCTGAGGCGGCATCCGTGGCATAGCGGGGATCAAGGGTAAGGGGTGAGGTCGCCAGGCCAAAACGTAAAGAATTCCTGTCCTCATAACCAGAACTACAGCCTATGAGCAAAACTATGCCAATCAACAAACCCAACGTTCGCCACCACCGGACTATGTTTCTTGTTCCTCTCATTTCGGCAAAACCATTGAATAATGGGCACTCAATGTAGCGAGTTGCCCCATAAAAATTAGCGTTATTTTTAGGGCAATCAAAGCTAATATTAAAAAAAACAGCAGAGAACAGCAGAGATAAGTTGACTCAAGAGAGGGTACCAATATAACCCGTTTTCATTCTTGGCTCCGCCGGCCACTTTCTGGCCTGACCTTAGTGTAAAAATAATAGTCCTAATTATCATCCTATAGCCTCTCACGCTATAGTTACCCAGCCAGAAGAAACGTGGAAGAAAGAAGTCCTATTAGTCTACTTAGTACTGGAGAGCTAGTGGAAAGAAAACGTTGGAGATAAATCTGAGTGAATCAGTTTACTGGTTTATTTCTGCATAGGAGGGCGCAACTCTAGGGTACAAAATTGAGGGGGCGGGCTTCCGAGACTTGAGCTTGAAGAAAGCGCTTATCGGCGGAGCACTTTTCAAAGCAGCAAAGATTAATCTCGCTGATTTGCGTCAACTGAACCGCGAAGTATTGACCCAAGAAAGCTATCTCGCATTCCAAAAAGCCTCAAAAAAAGCAAATATCTGATGCCGAGCGCTAGTTAGGTCGCTCCCGAACAGCCGGATAACCGCTTAAATATTAAGTAATCTTGCTATATCCCTGGCAATCTACAAAAAACCATTGCGGTTCCTCCTTATCTAGGCGCAAGGCTACTAACTGCCCTCCCCAGACACAACCTCCATCCAGCGCGAAAACAGGCCCTTCGTAAGGGCCAACCTCCAGAGTAGCCCAATGGCCAAAGACGATGCGTTCTCCGTGGCTTGCTCGATGAGGCACCTTAAACCAGGGCATCAAGCCGCCCTTCGTTTGAGTTCCCGGAGATTCTTTGAATTTCAGGGAAAACCGCCCTTTAGCGTCACAATAACGCAACCGAGTCAAACAGTTGCTAATCGTCCGCAGACGCTCCCAGCCTTTTAGATCATCTCTCCATTGCACTGGTTTATCACCATACATATGGGCCAGAAAATCCCGCCAGTTTGGCCCCTGCAATACCGCTTCCAATTCTCTGGCGCAGGACTCTGCCGTGGCAATATCCCATTGGGGGGGTAACCCAGCGTGAATGAGCGTTATTCCCAGCTTAGAATTCCGATATAACAAGGGAAGATGGCGTAACCAGGTTATGAGTTCCTCCCGATCCGGCGCCGAGAGAATAGCAGCTAAGGTATCCTTGGAATGGAGGGGCTGAAGACCCGCTGCCACCGCCAGTAAATGGAGGTCATGATTGCCCAGTACGGTAATCGCCCGCTTTCCCAGGCCGTGGACGAAACGTATAACCTCTAATGATTTGGGCCCCCGGTTGACCAGATCGCCGGCAAGCCAGAGCTGATCCGCCTGCTCGTCAAAATGAATTTCTTTTAATAACTGCTGGAATTCATCGTAGCATCCCTGGATGTCGCCAATCGCGTAGATAGCCATACCTTCAATGTAAGGAGCCCGGCATCGCTAGGGTGAAAGCGGCGATCTCGGCATCAAAGGTTACGCCATCTTCTCCTACCATGCCATAACAACCATGCATGGTGCCTACCGGTGTTTCGATCATGGCTCCGCTGGTATAGCAAAATTGTTCCCCTGGTTTGAGAGAAGGCTGCTCTCCTATGACCCCTTGCCCCCGAACTTCCCGAACTTGACCTTCCCCGTCGGTAATGACCCAGTGCCGGGTTAGCAGCTTGACGGCAATCGTTCCCAAATTATGAATAGTAATAGTATAAGCAAAGACATAACGGGCTACAGCAGGATCGGATTGTTCTTCGATAAAAGTTGTCGCTACTTCTACTATTATCTTATAAGGCTTAGGTTGTTCCATAAAACAAATATTATCTAAAGCATCAACAATTCTATAATTGCTCATAAGCTAATCTCATTGCTAATCGCGAGGCTCCCAGCAGGCCAACCTTGGACTCCAATATGACCTTGACAGGGATTTGTTGCATAAGCTCAGAGAGTCGTCCTTTACTTAGGAAAGCCTCCATAAATCCGCCCGCCTGCAGGCGTTCGAGGATCTTGGGCGCGATGCCGCCAGCAACGAAAAGTCCTCCCCGCGGTAAACAAGCTAGGGCTAAATTGCCCGCTTGCGCGCCATAGATCTGGACCAGCAGATCCAACGCTTGTCCTGCTAACGGGTCTCCATGCTCCAGAGCAGAGCGGCTGATGGCCGCTGCCTGATCGCCCTCGCTCAACGCCTTTTTCAAGGCCGGGCTTTCAGCCATGCCGCTGGTTTCCTTCAAAAAATGGTAGAGCGTGACTAAGCCGCCGCCTGATAATACCCGTTCGTAGGAAACATGGTCTAACTGACGAGAAAGATAAGTCAGCAATGCAATCTGGAGTTTTCCCTGAGGGGCAAAGTCTACATGACCTCCTTCAGTAGGTAAAACCTGGTAGTGACCCGTTTGCTCCTGCCATACGAGCAATGCCTGTCCAAGCCCGGTCCCAGCGCCAATAACCGCCTGGGGAGCGGCGGCTTCCGGCTTGCCTGACTGGAGTATTGCGAAATCGTCTGGCGTTAGACCTTCAATGCCATAGCCGATGGCCGTGAAATCATTGATTAAAACCACTTGAGGCAGCTCGAATGTTGCCTCCAAATGTGTTGCATCCAGCCGCCAGGGGAGATTAGTGGCCGTCGCCACGCCTTGCGTCACGACGCCTGCTACAGCAAAACAAGCACCCCTAAGGCCGTTTCCTGTACTGCTCGTCTCTGTCAAAAATGTTCGCAGGAGATCATCAAAGCTTGAATAATCACCGCTGAGATAACGCTGTTCCGCAAGAACCTGCGGAGTGTTTTCCCCCCAGTCAGCGATCTGAAGTAAGGTTTTGGTTCCTCCAATATCCGCAGCCAATACTTTCATTTTGTTACCTCCCACTTGCGGGCTGCCTCCGCATCCAAATACCAGCTAACCTCACCTTGAGCCTGCAAATGCTGCACCGGCAAAGTCTTGTCCGCTGAGGGGGATAAGACGTGGGTAACGACCGCCGCCTTATCAGCGCCAGTGACAAGAAACAGGATCTGGCGAGCTTTTTCAACGGCGGGGTAGGTTATACTAATACGCCAAGCCTTTAATTTTTTTACATAAACTGCCGCTGCCAAACGATCACGGACTGTCAATATGGGGGTCTCGGGAAACAAAGAGGCGGTATGGCCGTCTGCGCCTAACCCCAATAATATCAGATCAAAAATTTCCCCCTCCGGCAAATGAGACTGTAGCACTTGCGCATAGTCGTCTGCCGCCAGCTCGGGTTCCGGAAACTCGGTCTGTATTCTTAAAATCTGTTCCGGAGGAATGGCTACCGAATCGAGCAAGGCCTCTCGGGCCATACGGTAATTACTATCCGGGTGATCTCTGGGCACATAGCGTTCGTCCCCAAAGTAGACATGAATCCGGCGCCAGTCTATTTGGCCGGCATAAGGCTCCGTTGCTAATAATTGATATAAGGCTCTCGGCGTGCTCCCCCCGGCCAAGGCGATATGGAAGGTTCCCGCCCTTTCAATGGCTCTTTTAGCCGTTCTCACCCAATACTCCGCCGCACTGTGATAAAGGGCCGCCGGAGTAGGAAAAACCTGAATATTAGCCATAGTAATCCTCTAATGAGTTCTAGCAAAATGAACGCAATCCCGCTCCAGCAGGGCATCTAGCAGCATTTGCTGCGCACGCTAAAAGCGAGTAACGCGGTAATTCAGCAAACGCCACTTTTCTGTTCCGCCGGTACCAAGTTAACCGCCATCATCAGTTCTCACAATCTCAATTTTTATTTGTTTAAACAAGGCCACCAGCGCACTTAGTGCCAACAACATCGGGGTAAAAAATAGCAATATCCCACCGATCGCGACCCCGACCGTCAGCGGAATCTCCATAAAAACATGGCCGCTAGGCTTGCGGATAACCAAACGATGCAAGTTACCCTTTTTGAGCCATTTATTAATAAAATTCAAAACTTCTTCATATTTCTCCTGGGTTTTATCTATCTGAGGGCGGTTTATATTTTTCCCGGATTGCTCTCCCATCTCATTCCCCTATCGTTAACGATTCTCCCAAAAAATCCTGCGGTTAATCTTATTTTCAGATCAATCTATTACGTTGGTATAGCCCAAAATATTTCTAACCGGGATAAAACCGCCCAATGCGGATTAAGGGGATATCAGTGTTTACAAAAAAAAGATATAAGGTTCGAAAATCTGCTGTTATTTTAGCTATTTTCTCGCTAGCTATGCCAGCTATCAGCAACTCAGCAGAGGACGTTCCGTCCAATTCCTATCCCCATATCCCCGAACCCATGGTATTTGATTTGGTCCGCCCTCTTGGGGCGCTGAAAGGAGAATTGGAAGCGAATACCCTGCTGCAATATGACTTTGCTCATGATCGGACAGAAGCAAATCCAGAGGTAGAGTATACCTTTGCCGATGGCTACGGCATTGAATTTGAGCTACCGATAGACAATACCTCCGAGGAAGGTACTTCTATTGCAGCCTATAAAATTTCATTGCAGGGCACTTTTAATTACCCGCAGAGCAGTCAATTTATCCATGGTTGGCAGTATTCTGGGGAGTATTTCCCTGATCAAAACCAATATCAAAACAATGCACTTTATTTATTCGGATATCGGTTTAATAAACGTTGGAGCACGCTTAACATGGTGGGATTGCGCCGTACCGATCTTAGCTCAAAAGGACATTTTGAGGGTTTATTCAATAGCAATCTCTTCTACACCCTATCGCCTCGATTAACAATGGGATTGGAGATCAATTGGAAATATAAATCCAATCGCCCTGATCAAGTTTTAATCATTCCCCAGGCGCATTTAAAATTTACTAAACACACCGCGCTGCAATTTGGCGCCGGCATGCAGCGCGTACTAAACCGTAATTTTGCCCACCTAGCGGCACGGCTCATTTTTACATTCTAAGTATCAATCCTTATTCATAAATAATTCAGGCACGGATCGTAAAGTGATCACTCGATACTCAGCAACACCCCTTAAGGAGGGTTCAATGAACGCAAGAAAATTGATGTTAATCATGAGCATTCTAGGTTTGGCGGGTACAGGGATAGCCCATGCCGATGATATCGGTCCAGACCAGGCAATTAAGTTGATGCAGGAGGGTAAAATTCAGTCCTTTGAAAAACTCAACGAAGCTGCCCTTGCTAAACATCCCGGCGCCACCGTAGAAGAGACCGAGCTGGAGAAAGAGCGCGGCGGCTATGTGTATGAAGTAGAACTGCGGGATACCCAGGGCGTTGAGTGGAAGGTAGAACTCGATGCGGTAAGCGGTAAAATTCTTCGTGATGATAAGGATGATTAATGACCCATGGGGCGGCTAGAAGGCCGCCCCTTTCACCTGGAAATACCCCCCGGCTCTTTGCAAGCCCCGTTCATTTAGAATCGTACAGTTGGATACTCAATACGCAGCAACAGCCCCTAAGGAGCGCCCATGAACATAGAACAATTGTCATTAATTGCAAGTATTTTAAGCCTGGCTGGCACGATGATAGGGTATACCGATACTATTAGCGTTGATCCGAACCAAGCGGTAGAATTGGTGAAAGAAGATAAAATTCAACCCTTTGAACAGCTTAACAGATTTGCGCTTGCCAAGCATACCAATGCCACTATGGAAACTAGCAAACTGGAATCGGAATATGGCCACTATACTTAACAAAGTAGAATTGCGGGACGCCCAAGGTATTCAATGGGAAGTGGAGCTAGACCCAACCAATGGTAAGATTATCCGTGATCAGCAAGACGACTAAGCGCCCCTGGACGGTCCTTCTGGTTATCCTCACCCTTGCCTTGGGTATGTCGGGCACGCTAAAAGCACGGGACTTGGGCCATGAGGAAGCGCTCCGCTTGCGGCAAACGGGTACTATCCTTCCCTTTGAGCAGATCCTGGCGCGGGCGCTCAAGGCTTACCCTGGCGCTCAATTGCTGGAATCGGAGCTGGAGCGGGAAGACGGCCTCTATGTCTATGAACTGGAAATACTCACTCCCGCCGGCGTGGTCCATGAAATTGAAATCAACGCCAACAATGGTCAATTCATCGAGGACGAGATAGAGGACTAATGCGCCTGCTGCTGGTGGAAGACAATGTGGCCCTGGCCGATGAACTTTTGCCTTTGTTTAAGGGCTATGGCTACGCGGTGGATTGGCGGGTGGATGGTCGGGATGCATTACTGGCGGTTCACGATGAATCTTATGATATGGTCGTTCTGGATCTGGGCCTGCCGGGCCTGGATGGTCTTCAGGTGCTGCAGCACTGGCGTGCTGAGGGGGTAACTCTGCCGGTGCTGATTCTCACTGCCCGGGATGCCTGGGCAGAGCGTCTGGAAGGCTTGCGCGCTGGTGCCGACGATTATCTGAGCAAGCCATTCCACCCGGACGAGTTGCTATTGCGGGTGCAAGCAGTGTTGCGGCGCAGCCATGGCACGGTCAATAGCCCGCGGCTGGAAGCCGGGGGGCTGGCCCTGGATGAAGACCGACAGAGTGTTTGGCAGGGGGATCAGGAATACGAACTGACCCGGGGGGAATTTCGCTTATTGCGTTGCTTTATGCTGCACCCGGGCAAGGTGCTTAGTCGGATGGAGCTGAGCGAACATCTCTATGATGGTGAAAGCGAGCGGGACAGCAATGTATTGGAGGTGCATATTAGCCGGCTACGCCGCAAACTGGGTGACCCAGTGATTGAAACCCGTCGGAACCAAGGCTACCGCTTCAAGAAATGAGCTCTATCGGCCGCCAATTAGGCGTTAGTTTATTTATCAGTTTGCTGGTGCCGGGTGTGCTGGCGGGACAAACTGCTATCTGGTGGCTGGATCAGCGCCAACGCGCCACCCTCGCCGCTAGCCTGCGAGAAGAAACCGTCAGCGTGCTGGCGGCATTAGCCCGGGGGGGCAACGGCCTGCGCCTAGACCGCCAAGCCCTTGATCAAGTCTACCAGCGGCCCTTATCTGGTCGCTATTTTCTGATTATTACCCCACAAGCGCGTTGGCGCTCCCGCTCCTTATGGGATACTCAGTTTGAGGAACCAGAGCAGGAGGGGCTTAGTGCTACCTTGGTAGATGGTCCCCAGGATCAAAAACTATTGCGCTATCGCGCCCATTATCAAATGGCGAGTCAGCCCGTTATTGTGGTGGTAGCCCAGGATTATGCGCCGCAATTGCAGGATTTCAGCCGCCTTAAAACAGGCGCTCTGGTAGCTTGGATAGCGCTCCTCGCGGTACTGGCGGCCGTTCAGCAGGGACTCATCCGGCGCGGGCTTCGCCCGCTTCTCCAAGTGCGCCAGCAATTGCAACAATTCCGTAAAGGCCAGCGCGCTACGCTGGATAAAAACGTGGCGCGCGAACTTAAACCCCTGGTAGAAGAAGTGAACCGACTCCAGGGCGATATTGAACGGCAACTACGCCGCTCTCGCCATGCCCTGGGAGATCTAAGCCATGGGTTGAAAACCCCACTGGCAGTCATGAAAAATCAGTCCCGTACACAATTGCTTGCTCTTTCTCCTGTTCTTGCAGGCAGCTTCAATGAGCAACTCTCGCAAATGGAAGCTGGCATCAAGCGAGCCTTGGGGCGGGCCCGTATTGCTGCCAGCACAACCCCCACCAACCGTTTTACACCTGTTGAAGATGTCCCCCTATTGCTGCGTACTCTGCAACGGGCACATGATCGTGATCTAAATCTGGCGATCGAGGGGGTGTTGCCGCCAGCATTGCCCCTGGAACGGGAGGATATGCTAGAAATTCTCGGCAATCTGCTGGACAATGCCTGTAAATGGACCCATCGCACCGTTGCCCTATCGTTGCAACGACAATCTACCGCGCTACTTATTACCGTGGTGGATGATGGTCCGGGGATTGCACCGTCACAGCGGCAGGCAGTGTTGGCGCGGGGTCAACGTCTGGATCAGCAAGTACCTGGCCAAGGGCTAGGACTAGGGATTGTCAGTGACATGGTGGACGCCTATGGCGGAGAGCTAACCTTGGATGAAAATCCTGGAGGTGGATTGTTAGTACGGGTACGTTTGCCGCTGGCTGATTTGGGTGAGTAGTTAATGATTTTACATTGTGCCAAGAAATCATCAATCTCTTGGTATAGCACGGGAAGTGCCCTGCGAATAATTTGAATTTTGAAGGTCTGAAAACAATGCTATCTCCTTTTTTTGGTCGATCTTCGAGAGCGGTTTTTTTGATTATAGCGCTCTTTTTTATCACTAAGCCGGCTTTTGCGGGCGCGCTTGAAGATTATGTTCGCAAGCCTGATCCTCATTACAATTGGAAACTGACGGAGCAGAAAGAAGAGCACTGGGGAACTATGGCTTATCTGGAATTAGTGTCCCAGCATTGGCGCAATCAATTTTGGAGTCATCGTCTCATTATAGCTCAGCCCAAGGAAGTCCGGAATCCAGAAATCGGTTTACTTTTGATCGCGGGTGAGGGAGACGGGGAGAAGTATATTGAGCGGTTGAAAATGCTCGCCCAGCGCGCAGGCGCGGTGGCCGCCGTTATCACTCAAGTTCCCAATCAGCCGCTCTATAATGGCCTCAAGGAGGATGCCTTGATTGCCTTTACTTTGGCTCAGTTTTTAAAAACTGGCGATGAAACGTGGCCATTGCTGTTTCCCATGGTGAAGAGTGCGGTTCGGGGTATGGATACCCTTCAGGCATTCCTGGAGCGGGCATTTCAGCAGAAAATTGAGGGCTTTGTAGTGGCGGGGGCCTCCAAGCGAGGCTGGACCACTTGGCTAACCGGTGCGGTAGATTCGCGGATAAAAGGGTTGGCTCCGATGGTCATTGATATGCTGAATATGGAGCAGCAACTGCATTGGGCTGAAAAAGCGTATGGCAGGCAAAGCGAAAAAATTAACGATTATACGGAGCTTAGCCTTCATCAAAATCAAGATGATCCGGCCGTGGCAAAACTGCGTAGTTGGATAGATCCCTATGAATACCGACAGCACTATACGATGCCTAAACTTTTGCTCTTAGGCACGAATGACCCTTATTGGGTGGTGGACTCGCTGCGGCACTATTGGAACGAGTTGCCGGCGCCTAAGTTAATTTTTCAGACGCCTAACGCAGGGCACGATCTGAACGGCGGTAAACAAGCGATGCAGACCTTGGCCGCATTTTTTCAAATGATTGCTGATGGTCAGGATCTGCCCCAATTAGAATGGGAGTTACCAGCTAGCGACGCGGGAGAGCCAAGTGTTAAGGTAACGAGCGGGCAATCGGTTCGGGCAATTCGACTTTGGACGGCCACATCAGAGGATCGAGATTTTCGTGATGAACATTGGTCGAGCCGCAGTCTGAAAATCCTGCCAGGCAGCAGGCACGCAATAGCCAAAGTGGTTATTCCAGAACAGGGATATCGCGCCTATCTGTTTGAAGTAGAGATGACCACATCGACAGGGCATCCTTATAAACTTTCCACGGAAGCCCGTGTCCTACCCGATGATATTAAATGAGCGAACCTACTAATTTGGACTTCTTATAGATGCAAAATCGAGTAATCACCCCCTTTTTCCTTCTATTATTGTTTATCGTTTTCTTCTCTGTATGGGTGCGGCCTTTGACGGCGGCAACCGTTGTAAGTGGACAAGCACATGGAAAGGCTAACGAGCTGGAAGCGCAACAGGCCCTTGAAATGGATGCCTCCACCAAGGCGGTTAATTTGAGGCAGTTGCTAGATTTGGAGGCAATTATTCCTAAGTTAGCGCGCCACCAGGTTATCTTTGTTGGGGAACAGCATCCCCGTTTTGATCACCATTTGAATCAGCTTGCCATAATTCGTGGCCTTCACGGGATACACCCAAAATTAGTGATCGGCGTTGAATTTTTTCAACAACCGTTTCAGCAGTATCTGGAGCAATTTGTCGCGGATCAACTCACCGTAGAAGAATTTTTAAAAAAAACGGAATATTATGATCGTTGGCGCTACGACTTCCGGCTGTATGCACCGATACTTGAATTTGCCCGGAAAAATAGTATTCCTATATTAGCCCTCAATGTGCCTACCGAACTTATACAGAAAGTGGGCCGGGAGGGTTTGGAGGGGCTTTCTGAGAAGGAAAGAGCTCAACTTCCCTCCGAAATTGACCGTTCCAGTGTGGCCTACCGCGAGCGATTGCAAGAGGTGTTCGAAAACCATCCTCAGCATTTTGGAAAGTTCGAGACTTTTTATGAGGCTCAATTAGTATGGGATGAGGCAATGGCGGAGAGCGCTAGCCGCTATCTTAAGGATCACTCTGATTCCCATATGATTGTTCTGGCCGGCAATGGCCATTTGGCTTATGGCGTAGGTATTCCAGAGCGCCTTAATCGGCGTCTTGATACGACGGCTAGCGTGGCTATTGTGTTGAACGATTGGGAGGGGCTTGTTGAGCCAGACATAGCGGATTATTTATTACTCTCTGAGAAAAAAGAACTGCCAAAGGCCGGCTTTTTAGGGGTTATGCTCAAGCAATCTAGCGGAAAGCTTGAAGTCAATGCTTTTTCCGAGATCAGCGCGGCCAAAACTGCTGGAATTGAGGAAAAGGACGAGCTCCTTTCTTTGAATGGGCGCCTTGTTTCTGATATGTCGGATGTAAAGGAAGTAATGTGGGATAAAAAACCCGGTGAGGAAGTTCTCGTTAAGGTGCGCCGTGGGGCTTTTATGGGTAAGGATGAAGAATTGGAATTTGAGATAAAATTAAAATAATAAATTGTTGAAGCTAACTGGAAGTTAACATTTCTTAAAAGGTTGAGGACTTAATCAATGGCTGAAGGAAGCTAGTGCTGCGGTTCTGAGTCAAAAGCCAAGAGATTGGGGCAGGGTGTTTAGAAAGAGAAATTGCACGCCCAAAAAATATTTGTTCCTAGCTTGATTAATGCTAGAGGATCGTTGACGGTCAGCAAAGTCTGCATTAGGCCATTTTTGCAAAAAAAATCAGGGAAATGCAAATTGTAGCAAATCGAACACGTGCCTGCTTGGAGCAAGTAGATGAGATTTAGCCGCAAATTCTAAATGAGAAAAGAGGATGACTGAGCCTGAATTCTGGAAACATAAGCCCTTGCAAGCCATGTCTTCAGAGGAATGGGAAGCCCTATGTGATGGCTGTGGTAAGTGTTGTCTGCACAAGCTAGAAGACGAAGAAACTGGAGAAGTTTTTTATACCAGTGTGGCTTGCCGACTCCTGGATCTGCATTATTGCCGCTGCACAGATTATCAAAATCGTGTCCGGAAAGTGCCAGATTGCTTAAGCTTGCGGGAGGAGTTAACAGAAGCTTTGAAGTGGTTGCCATCAACCTGTGCCTATCGTTTAATCAACGAGGGTAAAGAGCTGTTTCCTTGGCACCCTCTGGTTTCCGGTGATCCAGAGACGGTACATCAGGCAGGTATTTCAGTACGAGGCGTAGCGATTCCGGAATCCCAAGCGGGAGACTTGGAAGACCATCTGGTGGATTGGTCTGTTAAGGATTAGTCCTCCGTTTTAAATGGTTCCCAAGCTCGGCTTTCTCCACCTGCTGATTAACAAAACGAATACTTGAATGACAACCAAAGCATTTTTATATTGTGGTTTAGCGCTGCACTATTATTACATGTTATCGCCTGAGTTATATGACATTTTTCTGCGCCCAATCAGTAAATTCGGTTGCTAAGCGCGCGGCCTCGGGGAACACCAAGAACGCCGCATGAACAGCATCTGGCGTAAGTGGATCAATACTCTTGGGGTGGCCTGCTTCATTTCGGGCCACACGAATCTGTGAGGTAAACGCTGACCAATAGGCTTCATAATCGTCGGCGAGTTCTCTGGGCATTTTCTTCTTGGCTTGGTCTAATTGCGCCTTGATAGAATCGGACACCTTCTTTATCTGCCAGCTGTTCAGATTGTTGGGAGCGGAATTTCCGCCTCTTGAAATTGCAGCCGCAATTGAGTCTCGTAAGTTCAGCACCAGACGTTCCGACGCGGCCCCAATCATCACAGCAGCGGCCTTGTACGAACCAGTGGTGTAACAGTCAAGGGCTTCGACAACGTAGGATTTTGCTATGTCACCCAGGTCAGCGCCCGCCTCCAAATGAGCGATATATGCTGCTGGGTTTGACGGGTCGCGCTGGAGGTTTTCCAATGCGCGAGCACCACGATCTGTGACATGGCAGAAAGGTGGGCTTGGGTTCGAAAGGTCATGCCCCCAAGCCAGAATCCCTGTACGAAACAACTCGTGCCACTCAGTCAGCAACAGTCGCTGCTGCTTAATGTCGCGGGACAATTTCAACTGATCCGTTACCCATCTTAGGGCCGAGCCAGCTTGCATATTTGAGCTATAAGGGTCCTGCTTGTTCTGGGTCGCGATATATTCGAGCAGTTTCGAGCGAACCTCCCCGGGGGTGACTGGCGATGAGCTGTTCATGTCATATAACAAAACAATTAAATTCTATTATTCAAGTTTCGTATGCCTAGCCTAGAATTAGGTAACCTTGGCGTTTTGATTTTTTAATTCTTTTCTGCCTAGTCAATAGGGGTAATCTCTTGTGAAGGTATGTTTTTTTCCGTGGGCGAGGGAGAAGGACTTTCTTTTATTGAAGTTTCAGGAGTATGGGCATGGCCACTTAATCCAAAAGCGGATATGCGGCACCCTAGGCAACGCGTAAATGTTTGTCGGGCAGGGCCAACAACCAGGGTGTCCGCAGCCTCCTTAACATTGCCTCCCAGGGCGCTAAATGGCAGACTCGCCAGGAATATTCCCGTGCCTAGCCCTGTGGCTACCAGCAATAATGGGCGAGCGATAAGCAGATCCCCAATCATTCGAAAGTAACGTGGCTCGTCTTCAATCCGGGTATAGGGGAATGGGGAGCGTGATTGGTTGTAGCCTTCCATAGAGGTATCAGCAGCGTTAGCAAAGCTAGCCGCGCTACTAAAAAATACGAGACAAAGTAAATAAGTTAGGAATTTTTGCTTGAATTCTGCCATGATATTTCCTTCGGAGCAGGAATACTTATTAGGGTTTTCTGAATCTATCAACGATACTCGCTAGCTGTTAGAGTTTATCGGACAATTAATAGTTGACTAAAATCCTTTTGGTGCCATCATCACGGATGAACCCAATTCTCCCTTCGCTTTATCAGCTTGGAGGATTTATGCCTTATACAGCCCTCAACGGTAACTAGGCTGTTGACCCTCGGGTTTTTTTTACCGTTCCCGGCACTTTATAATGAGGGGCTGAATTTTCTTTAACGGAGGTTGACTAGGTGTCTGCACCAAACGCGAATTTATCAAGTTAAGCGGACCCTCGCTAGTAGGTGCGCGCCTATCCCTATCTTCCTCCAAAGCTAGCGTATGAAACTGGGTAGAATAGCATAAAAAGACTGGAAACCTAGGCCCTGGGAAATTTAGTCTTCTTCCTCCACCAGGCTGAAGGATAGCCCTCCCAATTCATCCTTGTTAGGTTTCTCATCCAGGGATATTTTTTCCGTTGCGGAGGAAGCGGTTGTCGATCCCATTGCTTTTTTTGATAAGTTAATTTTGAGGCGGAGATTATTAGGGGAATCGGCGTTGCGCAGCGCCTCTTCGACACTGATAAGGCCCGTCGCATATAATTTATAAAGGGCGCTATCGAAGGTTTGCATACCGAGATTCTCCGATTTTTCCATGACGTCTTTAATAGCGTGGATTTCACCCCGGTGGATGAGGTCGCGCACCAGAGGCGTCCCCAATAAAATCTCAATAGCCGCAGTGCGCTTACCGTCAATGGTGGGAACCAGACGCTGGGAAATAAAAGCGCGCAGGTTTAAAGAGAGATCCAAGAGTAGCTGTGGGCGCCGCTCTTCCGGGAAGAAGTTGATAATTCGGTCAAGCGCCTGGTTAGCATTGTTAGCATGAAGGGTAGAAAGGCATAAGTGACCTGTTTCCGCAAAAGCGATGGCATGTTCCATAGTATTCCGGTCGCGAACTTCTCCAATAAGAATGACATCCGGTGCCTGGCGTAGGGTATTTTTAAGCGCATCTCCGTAAGACTCCGTGTCGACGCCTACTTCGCGCTGATTGACGATGGATCTTTTATGCTGGTGTATATACTCGATAGGGTCTTCAATCGTGATGATATGACCCGCGCTGCTATTATTGCGATGATCAATGAGGGCGGCAAGAGAGGTCGATTTACCAGAACCGGTTGCCCCTACAAATAAAATGAGGCCATGCTTATCCATCACAACGTTTTTTAATATAGGAGGCAGGCCGAGGTTATCTACGTTAGGGATAGTAGTTTTGATATTCCTAATGACCATGGAAATTGCACTGCGCTGTTTGAAAATATTGACCCGAAAGCGTCCAATGCCGGATTCGGAAAGAGCCAAGTTCATTTCCGGTTTTTGTTCAAACTCGGCTGTTTGTTCTTCGCTCATGATGTCGTAGGCGATTTTCTTTATATCGCTGGAAGATAATCTCGTTTTTTCGAGAGGTTTCAGCAAACCGTGGAATTTGGCGCAGGGGGGGGCTCCAGCGCTCAGATAAATATCTGAGCCATCGTGGGCAACAAGTATTTTTAGGTAATCCTTAAATTCCATTGGGGAGTCTCCAAGGGTGAGTGGGTCTATTTATCCTAGTTTCGGCTATATTGCTGGGAGTTTAAGTGAGCTGTATCGCAATTCGATAGCCAGAACTTATCTGCTTGATGGCGACGGAGCGGTACATGGTTGAAGTTTTGCTGCAAATGACGGCATCCATTGTCTGTGGTATCGCGTGGCGCTATTTTTCTCAACAACACCTCAGCCCTAAAAATACGCGTGAAGTACTCACTGAGTTAGTCTATTATTTATTTCTCCCTGCCCTGGTGCTCGATGTCCTGTGGTTAGCGGATTTGGGAGGGGCGGCAGGGGGTATTGCCGTGGTGGCCGCGAGCGGCGTATTCATAGCCCTTGCTCTGGCCTGGGGAGCTTATCGTCTTCTAGCTGCCTCTTGCCGTTCCACCCAGGGCGCCTTGCTACTAGCGGCAGGATTTCCAAACGTCACTTACTTGGGGCTTCCGGTATTGCAAAGTACGTTCGGTGATTGGGCAAAAGCGGTGGCTATCCAGTATGATTTATTTGCTTGTACTCCCCTGGTGCTTACCCTGGGTATACATATCGCCCGTATTCATGGCAGGGATGGCGGATCCGCCAATCACCTGCTTGAGTTACTTAAAACGCCACCCTTATGGGCAGCCGCCATGGGGGTGAGCCTTAACCTTGGCGGTGTGCCAGAGCCGGCGGGACTCCATGGCTTTTTAAATATGATGGCTTCCAGCGTAGTGCCTTTGATGCTTTTGTCCCTAGGGATGGGGTTAGAGTGGCCTCGTAACCAGTGGCGGCATTTACCCCTCCTGTTTCCGGTGCTCATAATTCAGTTATGCTTAATGCCCCTCTGGGCTATGTTTATTAGTCATTTTTTTGCTTTCGATTCTTTTCAGCGGACCGCAGTAATATTGGAGGCGGCCATGCCGAGTATGGTATTGGGGATAGTGCTCTGCGATCGTTTTCATCTGAACACTTCCCTTTATGCGGCGGCTGTCACTTTCTCTACGGCGCTGAGCCTAGTGACGTTGCCTCTTTGGTATCAATTCCTCACTTAGAATGCCAGCGTATATTCAGTTGCGCTAACCCTTCCTTCAATTCGTTCATCGCTAGCATAACTTCTGAGTGATTTCCCCGTAACCCAAGCTCAAGAATAGGTTGGTGCTTGCCAAGATGGGGAAGGCAGGAAAAACGCAAGTGGGAGTAACGGGAGACGATCTGTTCCATAAGCGGGAGCAGATCACTTTCACCTACCCCAATCACGCGGATGATTTGTTCCGCCTTAGGGGCTAAATCGCGTAAATCTGAATAATAAGTCTCTAGCACCCATTCTGTCATGGGCCAGGCCATTTCCGGGAACCCCGGCAAAAAATGGTGGGAATGAAGGGAAAAACCCGGGACTCGGTTGAGGGGGTTGGGAATAATTTGGCTTCCTTGGGGAAGGTGAGCCATTCGGATGCGGTAAGGGTAGGCCCGCTCTCCATACTGAGCCTCCACTTCCTTGATGGCATCGGGGTGGGGAAAGAGGGTGGTGCCAGCAGCTTCCGCGGCACATTGCCGGGTGCGGTCATCTGGGGTTGCGCCGATTCCGCCAAAGCAAAAAACGATAGCCCCCGAGCGAAGGGTATGGTGCAGGGTGCGGGTAATTATTCCGGCATCATCGCCGATAAACTGACACCAAGCCAGCTCTAGCCCCCGCTTGTCCAAGGCTTCGATGAGATGGGGAAAGTGTTTATCGCGCCGTTTCCCGCTAAGCAATTCATCGCCTATGATGACGGCGCCTACTTGTCTCTGCATGGCTTGGTTCAATGGGTTGTCTATATGGTAGTGTTAGGCTACAACGATAGTATCTTAGCGGCAATTTTAACAAATAGTGTACAGTGATCTCTGATAACGTGCCCATGGAATACGCTTTATTTTCTGCGGCTGAGCTTCTAGGCGAAGACGGTCCTTTAGCCCGCCAAATTGAAGGATTTACCCCGCGCCGCCCGCAACAGGAGATGGCGGAAGTGGTTGCTAAGGCTTTAGAAGGAAAACAAACTTTAGTGACTGAAGCGGGTACAGGCACGGGCAAAACCTACGCTTATTTGGTACCAGCATTATTGTCAGGGATCAAAGTTATCATTTCCACGGGGACTAAGCATCTCCAGGATCAGCTTTACCATCGGGATTTACCCTTGGTGAAAAATGCCTTGGGTATTTCCTCCCGGGTGGCCCTGCTTAAAGGGCGGAGTAATTATCTTTGCCTCCATCGTTTACATTTGTTTACCCAGGAAGGGGAAGCGAGTCATGGCCGTTTGGCTGGGGATCTGGTAAAGGCGCAACTGTGGGCGCGCCAGACTTCCACTGGCGATATTAGCGAATTGGGTGGAGTCGCTGATGATTCCCCCGTGTGGCCCCGAATTACTTCCACAGCGGATAACTGTTTTGGGCAAGGATGTCCCTCCTTCTCGAAATGTCATTTGATGGCGGCCCGGCGCCAGGCCCAGGAAGCCGATATCCTGGTGATTAATCATCACTTGTTATTATCGGATATGGCGCTACAGGAGGAAGGTCATGGCGATCTGCTGCCGCCAGCCAAGGCGTATATTTTGGATGAGGCTCATCAGCTTCCTGAAACCGCCTCCCGCTTTTTTGGGCGCCGTGTAAGTGGTCGCCAATTGCTAGAGTTGGCCCGTGACAGTGGAGCGGAGCAACGCAATGACGCCCCTGATATGTTAGCTATCCGTGATGCTTGCCAGTGGCTGGAGAAGACGGTAGCCGATTTCCGCTTGGCCTTGGGTCTCGGAGAGCGCCGCTTGGCTTGGCGGAAGGTTGCGGATATGCCGCCAGTAGCCCTAGCGCTAGAGCAACTAAGTAGGGCCTTGGCGGATTTGGAAGTAGAACTTGAGCCGGCGGCGGTGCGGGGCAAGGGTTTGGAACATTGTTTTAAGCGCTGCGGGAGTTTGCGGGAGCAGCTTGCGATGTTTGCTGAAGAGGCAAGCGAAGATTTTGTTTATTGGTTCGAAGCCTACAGTCGATCCTTTATTTTAAGCGCGAGTCCCTTGGAAATCAGTGAAAACTTTCAGGCTTACATGGAATGTCGGCCGGGTGCTTGGATATTCACTTCGGCCACCATGGCGGTAGGGGAGCACTTTGATCATTTCAATCATCAGCTAGGTTTAGAAATGCCTGCCAGCTATCGTTGGGAAAGTCCCTTTGATTTCCAGCGGCAAGCCCTTTTGTATCAGCCTGTTGGGCTTCCTGAACCTCATGATTCCGGTTATACCCAGGCAGTGATCGAAGAATCCCTGCCGGTGCTTGAAGCTAGCCGCGGCCGCGCCTTTTTGCTGTTTACCAGTCATCGGGCGCTGAAGGAAGCCTATAGCTTGCTCAAGGATCGAATAGCTTTTCCTTTATTAGTCCAAGGTAGCGCACCGCGCAGTGAGTTGTTGCGCCGCTTCCGCGCTTTGGGTAATGGTGTATTGTTAGGTACGAGTAGCTTTTGGGAGGGCGTGGATGTCCGCGGCGAGGCTTTGTCCTGTGTCATTATTGATAAACTGCCTTTTGCTTCCCCAGGTGAACCGCTGCTGCAAGCCAGAATTGAGGCCATCCGTCGTCAGGGCGGTAACCCTTTTATGGACTATCAACTTCCCAATGCTGTCATTCAGCTTAAGCAAGGCGTGGGACGGCTGATTCGCGATGTGCATGATCGAGGCGTATTGATGCTCTGTGATCCCCGCCTTCGCAGTAAATCCTATGGTCGTTTGTTCCTGAAGAGCCTGCCAAGCATAGCCCAAAGCCAGGATATTAAAGAGGTGGAAGCCTTTTTCCAGACTGGATGAGCGTCGGCTTTTAATCGTTCCCCTGGGGAGTCTTGGGAACGGTGTGACCAGTAGTAAGCCAGCAGGGACCCGGAGAGATTGTGCCAGATACTAAATAAAGCTCCGGGAAGGGCGGCCTGGGCGGTAAAGTATTTTAAGGCCAGGGCCACCGCTAGACCTGAGTTCTGCATGCCTACCTCAATGGCTACGGTGCGGGATTGGCGTTGACTAAAACCTAGGGTCTGGGCTAATCCATAACCGCTTGCCAGGCCCAATCCATTATGTAACAGGATGCAGAGGGCGATTGTTGGAGCAATGAGGGTCAGTTTATCCTGGTTAATGGCCACGATAATCGCCACGATGAGCACAATGGCAAAGACCGAAATGACAGGAAAAACATCGGTGAGCTTGCCTAGCCGTTGGCCGAAAAAAGTATTGATGATAACTCCCAAGGTGACAGGAAGCAGCACGATTATCAAAATACTTTGCAGCATATCAGCTACTGGCACTGGGACTTGCTGCCCCACATAAAGCCAGGTGAGAAAAGGAGTGGCAAGAACCGATAGAAGCGTGGAAGCAGCCGTTAGGGTGATGGAGAGGGCCACATCACCCCGGGCTAGATAACACACCACATTGGAGGCGGTGCCTCCTGGGCTGCATCCCAGCAGAATCATGCCGACGGTAAGATATGCCGGTAAGCTAAAAAGGTGGCTTACTATCCAGGCGATGAAAGGCATCAATAAAAACTGTAACAGGGCGCCCGTCGCAACAGCTTGGGGCTGTTTGAGAATTAGGACGAAATCATTGGCTTTAAGAGTTATTCCCATGCCAAACATGATCACACCTAACAGGGGTACGATAGCCGGTTTGAGAACTACCCAGGGTTCAGGATATTGGTAGGCCACTCCAGCCCCCATGAGCGCCAGCAGTGGAAATAGAGCTGTGATTCGATTAGCTGTTGTTGCCATGGGATATTGACCTAGCTGAAGATATAACGGGTTTGGATAAGCAAGAACGAAGCGATATTTCGGGTATAGTGGGTAGGCGACGCTGCGCCCTTCCTTAGTATACAGAAAGGCGCTTTCAATAAGGTGGTGTCACTGAGCAAGCACTGGTCTATATGCTGGTTTTGTCTTTTCCAATTTTTTTGCGGCGAAATCATACTGATGTCATATCTTGCGCTTTTGCTGGTGCAATAATAGCCTTTGTTATCATAGCTACGATCTAGCAGCAAGCGATTTGCGCTGAAGGAATACAGGGATGTATGACGCCCCCCCAGCGGGCGTGCGAAGTGAAACGGCGCGCCGAGCGCGAGGGCCGCATAAAGTGATGTTGGCGGCGGGCCTGTCTGCGTGCGACGCACAGGCGGGCAAAATTCGCGGTATACTGGGCGCGGTTGAGCGGTGCCTGGAAACACCCCTCAACCACTTGCCACCGACCCAATAGGAAAAGTATTGAGGCCATGACCGAGCCGGATTCTAGCAAAATACAGCGAAGCTACAAGTTTCGCTTCTACCCCACCAGCATCCAGCGCCAGCAACTTGCCCTTGAGTTTGGCCATGCCCGCTGGGTGTGGAATACCTGTCTGACCTGGCGGGGCCGTCAATACCGGGTGCACGATAAGCGCGTGACTGGCGTTGATTTTAGCCGCCAGCTCACGTTTCTAAAAAAGCTAGGGGCTTACGCGTGGCTGGGCGAAGCGACCCGCGATGGCCTCATGCAAAAGCTCCGCGACCAGGACAGGGCCTTCAGGAACTTCTTTGCGGGTCGGGCCAAATATCCCAAGTTCAAAAAAAGAGCCCATACCCAAAGTATCCGCTACTGCTTCGATCATCGCCGCAGGGGCAAGATGAAAGCGTGGATAGAGGGTAAGCTCGTTCTGCCCAAGCTCGGGGCGCTCAAGCTCAAGGGGTCCCGCAGGCCCCAGGGCGTCCCCAAGATGGTGACGGTCACCCAGGACGGTGCGGGTCGTTATTTTATCTCCTTCATGTGCGAAGAGACGATCCAGCCGCTGCCGCGAAAGCCAAACGGTATCGGCGTGGATCTCGGCGTGAAGGATATTGTCGTGACTTCCGAGGGCTGGAAGTCAGGCAACCCACGGCACCTCAGGAAAATTCAGCGTGGATTATCCCGCAAGCGCAAGGGTAGTCATCGCTGGCACCGTCAGCGGATACGGGTCGCCAAGGCCCACGCCAGGGTGAGCAATACCCGTCAGGATTGGCTGCATAAGCTCAGCACGGTACTGATTCGCCAGGCTGGTTTCATCGCCATGGAAGATTTGAACGTCAGGGGCATGATGGCCAATAGACGGCTAGCCAAGGCATTGGGCGATGTGGGCATGCACGAACTTAAACGCCAATTGGCATACAAGGCTAAGTGGTATGGCCGGGCGTTGGTGCAAGTGGATAGGTGGGCGCCCACCAGTAAAACGTGCTCGGCATGTGGCACGGTGATCGATGTCATGGCGCTCAAGGTTCGCGAGTGGAGGCGTATACCCACTGGAGGTGGTCGCATGACCGCCAAAGGACGCCCGCGAAACGCGAATGGCAGCAAGGCGAGTGAGGCTGCCTGCCTGTGCGATGCACGCAGACAGGTCGGGAACAAGCGAACGAGACTTAGCCGCAAACTCCAATATTCTTACCATCAGCTTGCTGCTAGAGGAGACGTTACGTAACCACCACTCTAGCCGGCATATTTTGTGCACTTTGCATCCATCCTCTGAGATTCCACGGTGGCAATGGGCGGTGTCCATGGCTTACTTTTTTCATCAAATAAAATCAAAATGCGCCTATTCATAGCGCAACTTAGCTTGTGATGGCACCACCTAATCTAATGGCATAGCATCAAGGCAGGTTAGTGCCACAAACTCACCCTTGTACGATTTGGGATTAGTCTAAACGCAAAACATAATGAAAGTAGTAAGCCAGAAAACCCGGATATCTCGTAAGCTCGCTGTCAATCCTTCAATGCTTGAAGAAGATAGGCCGGACACAATAGATATATCGGTGATACCAGGCCCTCGTGGTCTAGAGGACGATAAATTTCCATTTGAAATGCTCAGTGATATTGCCGAGCGTGAGAGTTGGCGGAAGGAAATCAATCGGCCCTTATCTCATATTCATAAATGGTGGGCGCAGCGATTAGGAACAGTATTTCGAGCAATGACTATCGGTGCACTTGTACCGAAAGGCTCTAATATCATTGACCTTTTTTATAAGCCAGTACGCATAAAGGACGCTATTGTTTTTGATCCCTTTATGGGCAGCGGTACGACCATCGGCGAAGCGCTCAAGCTTGGAGCGCGGGGCATCGGTCGGGACATTAATCCCGTGGCCTACTTTCTCGTTAAGAATGCTCTTTCCATTCATGATCGCCCGGCAATCCTTGCCACTTTCCGGGATATAGAACGTGATGTGGTAAGTAAAGTGCGCCCACTCTACCAGGCAACCCTCCCTGATGGGACAGTGGTTGATGTTCTTTATTACTTTTGGGTCAAAATAGTTGACTGTCCAGCCTGCGCTGAATCTGTTGATCTCTTTTCATCATACATTTTTGCACGGCATGCCTATCCCAAGAAATTCCCGAGAGCGCAGGCTGTGTGTCCCACTTGCGGGGCAATCAACGCTGTCCGCAACGATGCACAAAAAGCATATTGTCATACGTGCAATAGGGCGTTTAATCCGCAGATTGGGCCTGCTAGTAGGCAGAAAGCCACGTGTCCCGCCTGTGCTCACGCCTTCTTAATTGCCAAGACGATTCGGGCGACTGATCGGCCGCCAGCTCACCGACTTTATGCCAAGCTTGTTCTCATGCCTGATGGAGCAAAGGCCTACCTGCCAGCTACGGATGAAGATCGGGCACTTTATGCACAGACAAAAGAGACTCTAAATAAGTTTAAGAATGCCTATCCGATTGTCCCGATTGAGCCCGGTTACAACACGAACCAAGCGCTTGGGTACAATTACCGCTACTGGCATGAAATGTTTAATGTACGGCAGTTGCTGGGCTTGTCTATTCTCGCCGACCGCATTCGTCAGATACCCGATACCATTCTCTGCAACCTATTTACATGCTTACTATCAGGCGCACTTGAGTTTAATAATATGTTTGCGTCCTATAAAGGTGAGGGTACGGGCGCAGTCCGGCATATGTTTGCCCATCATATTCTAAAGCCGGAGCGTACTCCCTTGGAGGCAAACCTCTGGGGCACGCCTAAAAGTTCGGGTTCTTTCTCAACCCTATTCGAGGGGCGGATCAAGCGGTCGCTTGATTATGCCGAAAACCCGTTCGAGCTTCGCCTTTCCAATAGGAGCGGGAAGAGGATTAGCGAGAAGGTGTTCGGACTCTCCGAAAAGATCGGTTTTTCGATTGCCGATAGCTTTTCTTCCTTTGCCGCAGGGAAGCGTGTTTATCTTTCCTGTGCCGATTCAAGCGCGACCGACCTGCCCGAGCACTCTGTTGATGCTGTCCTTACTGATCCCCCTTTCTTCGACAATGTTCATTACTCCCAGCTTGCTGATTTCTTCCACGTCTGGCAGCGCCACATTCTTGGTTCTAATGGGTATCGGCAAGACTATACCACTCGCTCAAGGAATGAAGTTCAGAGCGCTGAAGTGAATGCCTTTACTGATCGTCTCACCGCAGTATGGATTGAAGTACATCGTATCCTTAAGGATGACGGCATATTGGCGTTCACCTACCACCATTCCCGCCCGGAGGGTTGGCGTTCCGTCCTACACGCTCTTATGGCTGCTGGGTTTGGGATCACGGCTGCTCATCCCATGAAGGCTGAAATGTCAGTCGCCATGCCGAAGCATCAAGCCAAGGAGCCGATCAATCTGGATATTATCATCGTCTGCCGTAAGCGGTCACAGCTTCAGAGGCACTGCTGGAACGGCGATTTATGGGAAACAGCCATGCCTATCGCTGCTGAGCAGATTCGCCGGTTGCGGGAGGGAGGACGGCGGCTTAGTCGAAATGATGTTCGCGTCATCGTCATGGCGCAGATCTTAAGGCGGCTATCTGTCTCTCACACGGTAGAAACAGCTTTAACTCTGCTTGACGCCTGTAGTGCCGAGACTGAAGCACTTATTGAGCAACTCTATACTGCCGATAAGGAGAGAACAATCAGCAACAAGATGAAGGAGTAACTTGTGTCGAAAGCTTCCACAATTTTCAAGAAATGTGTTCGGGCCATTCAAAACGGAGAGCTTATCGAACGCGAAGGCCGCAACGATAAGGAGTTTTACTTTCAGAATTGGTTTCAGAAGAGATTAGAGGCACTCAAGCTAAATTTTGATTCTCCTGGTCGTAACACCTATCCGGATTTCCGCCTTGTACAGCATACGGAAGGATACGAGCTAAAAGGTCTTGCCTATCCAGGACGTGAAGCTGACTATGATTGCAATAGTCAGGTTCCATGTGGTGAACACAATGGACGCCAGGTGTATTATGTTTTCGGGCGATACCCTGTTAACCCGGATGGCAACAGTTATCCCGTGCTCGATTTCGTTGTATGCCACGGCGATTTCTTGAATGCGGACAACTGTTATGTCCATAAAAAAAAAGTTTTCGAGGCTTTGGAAGCTACGGCGATATCCTTGTGCGTGATAGAAAGATGTACGTTGCGCCAACCCCATTCGCACTGGCGAAAGGAACTTCGCATCGACGTACATTGATCTTGCCTATAGACCATCCTGTAGATGATGACCTTATTGAGGTAGGTACGCTAACTCGTCGTGAGGTTAGCCAAGTTGTTGTCGCTTACAGCTTCGATCTTCGCAGCAATGAGCTTGAAACAACGCTTGTTGCCAATCCCAATGCAGGCCGAGAGCATATCTTTAAGGCTTACCGGATTGAGGGTGATCCTCTCGATCCTGTCTCTCTTCGGGAACAGGAAAAAGTTATTGCAGCTCAGAAGGTAAAGTAAGCTAAGTAGATGCTTGAGAGGAGAGACATGGCAGGTACCTTTGTTTTGCTTATAGTTACAGACCAAGAATAAGGAAAGCCTATAGCTTCATGGTAAAAAAAACTTCCGCAAAGACTCCTTGAGGGGTGGTTTGTTGCGGATCGGCAAAGACCGCCCGCCACCGGTTGAGGCCCAAAATACCTTCCCCATAAGGAATGGAGGCGAGCTGGCTTTTATGTTCTCCTATCGCCTGCATTTTTTTCCCTATCTGATCATCGATATATTCCAGGCGATCCCAGCGGGAAAATAATCCCCAAACCTCGTAAGCCCATAGGGCGTCTATGAATAGGGGTGTTTCTTCGATACATTTTCGGGTTAGTTGCCCCGCTAGCCGGTGGGTAGGATGCCGGTCCCAGTGATCGTGGAGGGAATAGACCTCTTCAGGGCGAAGTTGCTTGATGAGCTCGCTAAGCCGCTCCTTTGCTGAATGGTAATGGGAAGTATTTTTTAGATCAGGGAGAGCAAAGAAAATAACTTCTTTGATTCCTAGCACTCTCGCTGCTCGAGTGGCCTCCTGCTTACGAATTTCCACCAGGGTTTCTTCCGGCCAGCCAAAGGGATTGGGGCTCCTCCTCCCATCAGTTAAAATGACCGAGGTAATATGGGAACCTGAGGCCGCTTTCTTGGCCGCAGTACCTCCCATTCCGATTTCCATGTCATCCGGATGGGCGCTGATGATCAGAATTTGATTCATCTTTTCGGGGTCCCTTTTCCAGGCGGGGAGGATTCGGTCCTGAAGTCTCCACCTCGATAAGTTCCATGGGTTTACGCTGAGCCAGGTTTTTTTTAGCTGCTTTCCCCTTTAGGGTTTCTTGGCGGGCCCGCACTGCATAGCCGGTTAGGGCGCCGCCAGCGGCCAGCAGGGTCAAGATACCAACGGTAAAAAATTGTAGAGTAAGTAACCCTACCCCGACAGCCGCTGCTCCAACGACGGCTGCGCCCACCTTGAAATTAGCTTTGGCGTGGGCGCGGTTGGTTTCTTTTACAATACGCTTATGGGTTTGTTCGAATACGCGGCTTTTTTCTTTTTCCGTAGAGACGAGAAGCTGTTCCCGTTCTTGAAGCAGCTTTTCCTTCATTCGCGCCAAGGCATCTTTTTTGATGTGATTAGCGATGGAAGCGAACCAGAAAGCCGTCATAAAGCTGGCAATTAATGCAAGCAGCCCATAGGGTAGCCAGTTAGTTCCTGGATTCTCCAGGAAGGCGAAAACAAGGATGGCGGTGGCCACTTGAATAATGATAATTCCCGGGAGAAACCTGAGCATTGACATATAGGGTAAACCTATCGGGATAAAAATCGGCAGAAGTAGACGAAGCGGTTATCTGGCGAATAATCGATCCGTGTCTTAATAAATCTCATTATAGAGTATCCGGGAAGCTATTTCCGAGATCGGCCTATGCAAGCATAGGCTGCGCTGAGAAATTGCCCAACTTCCATGGCAGTAGGCGCGTTGTTAGGGATCATCGCTGCTGGATGGGGGAGAACGGATCTATTCCTTCCACCGAGTAGGGGAAAACCTAGCCTAGGCAGGCGGCTTAGTCTAGGTCTTCCGATACTCCTTAAAATGGCAGGCCGTGAGAGGCGCTCCCCATAAACAAAAGCATGGGCACGGATAATAAAGTATTGCTCCGGGAGGCGAGAAACGCTACTCGCTTGGCCTTGGCTTTTTCTTCCTCAGTGGCGACAACTAAACCTAGCACTTTCTTCTGATTAGGCCAGATGAGAACCCAGACATTAAATAGCATGATCGTCCCTAACCAGGCGCCCATTCCAATGGTAGTCAGGGCTATATTGTTGGCGCCTATACCCAAGGTAAATGCGCCATGTAAGCTATAGTGGGGCGCCGCCATTAAATAATAAGCCCCGGATAGCCAAGTCACCAGCGCCGACCACCTAAACCACAATAGGGCGCGGGGGGTGATGTATTTGCCAATAGCGGCTGGGCCGGGTCCTCCTTGGTCCTTGGCGGCTTCCGCCGCGGCGGGTGCCTGTACAAAATTAAAATAGTACAGTAGCCCAATCCAAGTAATACCCGCGAGAAAGTGCAGCCAGCGATCAAGGGCTAATGAAGTTATCGATTCCATAAAGTCATCTCCATAGGGTTTTATAAAAACGCTTAACCGCCTGCTATCGTTTTAATGATGACAATCAACACCCCCGTTAGGATAAACCCCGAAACAATAGTGCCTGGAATAGAATCTAATGGGTTCATTCTTTTCTCCCTTGTTCATGGATTAACGGCAGTTTTCTTACAAGTTAGCAATTTACCATGGTAGCTGCCAGCCATGTAAAATTCCTCTGCACGAAGAACATAGCCTAGCGGCATCCTAGAGTTAGAGTCCAGTAGTGCCTATAGGTGCTTCTTCCTTGATAGGCATAACCCACGCCCAATTCGCAGTAACTGGCGTTTAAGATATTACGCCGATGTCCAGGGCTATTCATCCAGCCAGTAAGCACTGCCTGGGGCGAGGAATACCCTGCGGCAACATTTTCTCCTGCCGTGCGAAACCGATAACCCGCATCGGCCATCCGGGTAAATGGACTTGAACCGTTTGAGCCCCTATGGCTGATAAAATTGTTTTGAGCCATATCTTTGGAATGTCCCTTTGCGGCAGCGACAAGAGCACTATGGATCTTCAGGGAAGCAAGATTATGCTTTTGTCGTTCTTGATTAATCAGCTTTATAAGCTCCTGCTCGGCGGGAAGAAGATTCTGGCTATCGGTAGTGTCGTTATTATTAGCAGCCTCCGTTACTTCAATGGTGATTTGGGTGGAATCTTTGCTGTTTTCATTATCGATGACCGTTAGGGTAACTACATGGGCCCCTGGCGTGTCGTAGGTGTATTCGAGATTTGGACCGGTAATGATTTGGCCGTTATCAAATTCCCAACGGTAGTGTTGAATAAATCCATCCGCATCCTGACTATTGCTGCCATCAAGCGTGACGGTGAGCGGTAGGGGGCCTTTCTGGGGATTGGCATTAATCACTGCTTGCGGAGGTTGGTTAAAGGAAGGCCCGGCGGCTTTTATTTTAAAAGCGGTAATTTTGGCAACGTTTTGGCCGATGTTGACATCACTCGCAATAAAAACAGGGGCTTCATCTTCAAATGCAGTGGGAGCTTTCAGGATGTCTAAGCTGTAAGTTCCGTTTTTTAGGGAGCGAACAAGTGCGATTTCATCCTCTGAATCATTATCGAAATCACCCACGGCAAGACCATCCGGTATAATATCCCTACCGAGGTCGCTATAGCTAAGTAACGGTGGTCCGAGGCTATCGGAAAGAGAAGAGGGAGGTGAGTAAATTTCTACTCTAACCGTGCCGTTTCCATTTTTTTGGGCGATGACCAACTCGCTTTTGCTGTCACCCGCCATATCACCAGCGCTGAGGCCAATGATGTTATTGCCAATATTCGCGGCGCCCGCAATTGCCAAAGCATTCCCCCGGCGGCGGGTGGGAAGATCGTAAATGATGAGTTGATGGCTCCCGTTTTGAAGGCGCTTAATGACAGCTAGCTCTTTTTCAGGATCGGAATCGCAATCGCAGAGGGTGGCAAATTGGACATTTCTCTCCAGAGACCTATCATCCGCCAGCAAGCGGAAAAACAAGGCGCCATCTTCCGGCTTGACCGTATAGAGATAAAGGCCGTTACTTCCAAATCTTCCATGAGTGAGGAAAATAAATTCATCGCCTGCTGCTCCACTGACATTTCCCGCTGCAAGGCTTGCAACATTTCCAAAAATCTGGACATCTTGAAAAAGCTTAGCCTCTAACCTGTTTTCGGGGGCAAGCGGCGGGGTATATACTTGAAGCGTTAGTCCCCGTCTATTAACGTTATCTTTTATGATGGCTAATTTCTCTTCTATGGCAAAAGCAACCGTTGATAAGGAGCATAATGCTGATATAAAGAAAGCGAAGCAAAGCATTCTTCGATTGAGATACATGGAGATCCCCTTGGTTTAGAAATAAAGTTTTTAATAGTTTTATGGATACGGATTGTGGTTAGCACGATCTGAATCCAGGCGTTGGAGGTAATAACAAAGCAAATAATATGCCACTTCATAATCTTATTGCTTTTCCCCTGCGTTCCGCGAGTCTAAAGATTAACTGCGGTGATAAATAGAGTCGCTATTTGGCGACAAATTATTGCTCATAGTGCTGGGTAGGTAAGTCGTTAGGGGGGAATTTCTAGTCAATTGTACTCCCCACTGTTTTGGGAACGGGGTGGTCTGGTTTATATAAAACGGCGCTTCATGCTGATTCTGAAGTCTATCCAGGAAGTTTTCTGCTGCTAGTGCCTAGTTTTTGAGGCTGATAAAAGGTTGCTGGCGGGAAAGCCTTCCTCTGGAATCTCTCTTCAGACTCCTTTTTGGGTTACCGATAAATTCCACGGAAATGGATGACGTAAAATAGGCCCCCATGAGCGATCACTACGATATCGAACTGCTGATTAAATCCCACATTCCCATCATCGTTATTGAGACTCATGAAGAGCTGCGTGCGGTAGATTTGCTCATGCAAATTGCGCGGCGCGTAGCTAAACCGACCTTTAAATGGAGCGTGACGGAGGGTCTGAAACGTATGGATTTGGATTATGCTCCTCAACGCCATAATAGCAAGCCCCTTGACGTACTGCAGCATATTAAGGCGGTCTCTTCGCCGGGCCTTTTCATTCTTGCGGATTTTCATCCTTATTTGGAAGACCCGTTCCATGTGCGCCTGTTGAAGGATATCGCCTTAACCGCTGAAACTCGGAGCCATACGCTAGTATTGTTGAGCCATCGTCTCAATATTCCACCAGAATTGCACAAGTTCTCAGCCCGTGCCGTGCTAACCTTGCCAAACCCATCGGAATTAGACAATCTTGTGCGGGAGGTCGCCAGGGAGTGGTCCCAAAAGCACAACGGCAAACCGGTTAAAGCTGATCCCCAGACGCTTCGGATGTTGGTGAGTAATTTATCGGGTTTGACCTACAAGGATGCTAAACGGTTGGCCCGCAATGGGATCTTTAATGATGGAGCAGTGACCCCCATCGATTTGCAACGGGTGATGAAGGCGAAGTACGAGCTTCTCAATCAAGCAGGGGTGCTTACCTTTGAATATGAGAGCGCGCATTTTGCTGATATTGGTGGTTTCAAGCGGCTTAAGCATTGGCTAGAACAGCGCCGCGACCCCTTAATAAGCGGCTCTCAATCTTCTCCGTTAGCAGTGCCGAAGGGGATTTTATTATTAGGGGTGCAAGGATGTGGAAAAAGTTTGGCGGCAAAGGTGGTTGCGGGGACGTGGGGGATTCCTTTGTTGCGGCTCGATTTTGGCGCACTTTATAATAAATTTTTTGGCGAGACCGAGCGCAACCTGCGCGAGTCTCTCAAAATGTCTGAAGCGATGGCGCCTTGCGTATTATGGATTGATGAGATTGAAAAGGGGGTGTCCACGGAGGGTTCGGATAATGCAACCTCCCGCCGGGTGCTAGGGACTTTATTAACTTGGCTAGCGGAGAAAAAAGCGCCGGTATTTATGGTTGCCACCGCCAATGATATCGAAGCCCTGCCGCCGGAACTGATCCGCAAAGGCCGTTTTGACGAGATATTTTTTGTGGATTTACCGGATCAAGTAGCCCGTGAAGCGATTTTCCATATCCATTTGGGCAATCGAAATGCGGAGATGGGGGTGATTGATATTCCCCATCTTGCCACGATGAGCGAAGGGTTTTCCGGTGCGGAAATCGAACAGGTGGTTGTTTCCGCCTATTATTCCACCCATGCTCAAAGTTCTGTTCTCGATACTCAGTCTATTGCCGCGGAAATTGCTCTAACCCGGCCGCTATCGGTCACGATGGCAGAGAGGATCGCCTACTTGCGGTCCTGGGCGGTTGAGCGGACCGTACCTTGTGATTAACCAGCTGCTTTTAGGACGGGCGATGTTCTCTCGTATACTGGGAGTGGGACTACCATTGATGTTAATGACCGCCTGCACGCCTTATATTCAACGCACTGGGGAATCGCTGCAAAGTCCAACGCTGGAGACGATGCGGTTTATTGCGGCAGATGGAGAATCTCTTCCTATGCGTATCTGGCTGCCGGAGGGAGAGCCCCATTCCATCGTTATTGGGGTTCATGGCTTTAATGATTACAGCCGTGCTTTCGCCAAGGTAGGTGCATACCTAGCGCAGCAAGGAATCGCTGTTTATGCCTATGATCAGCGGGGATTTGGGGCCACGCAACAGCGGGGAAGGTGGCCAGGCGTGGAGTTGCTTGTCAAGGATCTCCGCGGCTTTATCCAAGCCGTGGGCACCCACCATCGAAACCGCCCCCTTTATCTTTTAGGCGAAAGCATGGGGGGGGCCGTTGCCATGGCGGCTTTAGCGGGCGATGATGCGCCCTTGGTGGATCGCTTGATCTTAGTTGCCCCGGCAGTTTGGGGCGGGCAAAGTCTGAATAGTTGGTACCGATCGCTGCTTTGGGTGTCCGCCCATACATTGCCCTGGTTGAAGGTCACTGGAAGTAGTTTGAAGATTAAAGCTTCGGATAATAGGGAGATGTTAAAACGAATGCGGGCTGATCCCCTGATTATCAAAGAAACCCGGATCGACGCCCTTTATGGCATGGTTCAACTTATGGATAAGGCCCGGAAGATTATCCCCCAAGTTCATATGCCTACTCTGGTGTTATATGGCGGCCAGGATCAAGTGATTCCTGAACGGCCCATTTGCCATCTCCTGGAGGAGCTTCCTGGTCCCCACTCGGTGGCTTTTTATCCCACGGGTTACCATATGTTGTTGCGGGACCGAGAGGCTGAACGGGTATGGCAAGATTTGGTGGAATGGTTGCAGGTACCGGTTTGGGCGTTGAGTTCCCGCATTCCCGCCAGGTGCCTGCCGCTGCTGGCTCAAACCGGTTAAAAAATCGTGAGGCCGATAAATTGCTTGCAGGGAACTCACCCTGGCATAATTTATTTATTTACCGGAAATTAAGAGAGAAATTTGGAGAATAGACTATGCGCGCTAGTGGAACTTTAGCTCCTGAGTGGAAGGTAGCCCAATGGTTTAATACCCAGCAGCCGTTGCAGCTAGCTGACCTTCGAGGGAAGGTCGTGGTGATGCATGCTTTTCAAATGCTTTGCCCAGGGTGTGTAGTGCATGGTTTGCCCCAGACCCAGAAAATTTATAATGTTTTTGACGCCAATGAGGTTGTGGTGGTGGGTTTGCATACGGTGTTCGAGCACCATGAGGTCATGACTCCCCAGGCGCTTGAAGTCTTTATTCACGAATATCGTTATACCTTTCCCATCGGTGTCGATCAGCCAGATGGGCAATCAGGGTTGCCACTGACGATGCGTGCCTATGGGATGCGCGGGACTCCCAGCCTGATCTTGATTGATCATAAAGGCCGTCTCCGCAAGCATAGTTTTGGCCGCGACGATGATATCCAGGTAGGGGCGGATATTGCGACCCTTGTTAGTGAAGCGAAAGCGGCGCCCCTGGCTGAAGCAGAGAATGCTAGCGGAGGCGACGGTTGCGATGAGGACAAGTGCACGGCCTAGCTTGCGGGTGGCAGGGGGGCGCCAGGGCCAGCAAAATCGTGCGCTTACTGGCGCCTTTTACCTCTGGAGAGGCGCTGATGCGGGCAGCAGCCATACGCGCCCCCGCAATATTGCGTGCGGCGGGCCCCAGTTCAAGTTCGGTAAGCGGCTGCCCCAGCACTCGAAATGGTGAATCGCCGAGTGGTAAGGCCCACCGGTTATTGTCCGCCGTGGCGACTTCAATTATAGCGATGGTGTTGGTGGAGCAGGCCACCTTCAGGTTCTTCAGGAGCCACGACATCCCGGATAGATAGAAGAGGGGTTAAAAGTCGGTTTATTTTCTTTTCTCCAGCTAGTAAATCCACCTCGCTTCTAATAACACTCCATGGTTGATGAATACCCTAAATAGCGGTGAATACACCGCCACAGGCTAGGGTTAGTTGCTATCAAACCGCTTAACGTCTCCTTGTTTTTCAAGTTTCATTTATTTTTACCTATATATCTTATGGAGGATTTTATCATGCCAAAAAATAATTATCGTTACTATGTTCAGGATTTACATATCATTGATTCCGAGAGCACTCCACCAAGGCAGGTTTATATCCGAGAAATATTGGATAGTACTAGCGCTGAGTTTAGAATGTGCAAGCTTAGTGCAGAAGAAAGGCTAAATATTATTGCTGAATTAGGATTGGATCATTTAACGCGAATACTGCATGAATGTTATAAATCTAAAGGGGTAGAATCAATGCCGAGCTATAATGCCGAGCAGGACAGCGGCTTTGCCTTTTTGAATCTTCGGAAAACGGCTGGTGAAATTGATCAGCATGAATACGCACACCTACTTAAGGCTTTAATAGGCATGCCTTCTCCTTCATCTAGCCTACGCCGGGATCAATAATAAGCGCCTATCGGCGGGAAGCTGGGCTCGCGTTATACTTAGCAAAATTTGCTGTGCTGTACGGCAAGCTGTTTTACCTATAATTTAAGGAATCCCCTATGGCTTATGACAAGATTTCCCTTCCCTCCGATGGTCAACCTATCACCGTTAAAGAGGACTTTAGCCTTGAAGTTCCCGCCCGCCCGATCATTCCTTTTATTGAAGGCGATGGGATTGGGGTGGATATCACTCCGGTAATGCGCCAGGTCGTTGATAAAGCGGTTGCCGTGGCCTATAGGGGAGAGCGCTCCCTGGCCTGGACCGAAGTATATGCGGGGGAAAAGGCAACGCGTATTTACGGCGCCGATGAATGGTTGCCGGCGGAGACCTTGGATGCTCTGCGGCAATTTGTGGTGTCTATCAAGGGACCTCTCACTACGCCAGTAGGCAAGGGTATCCGTTCTTTAAATGTGACGATTCGCCAGGTATTGGATCTCTATGCTTGTATCCGACCCATCCGTTATTTTCCGGGGACGCCAAGCCCTCTGGCCGATCCTTCCCGCACCCATATGGTGGTGTTTCGTGAGAATACCGAAGATATCTATGCCGGTATCGAGTGGCCAGCCCAATCGCCGGAGACGAAAAAGGTTATTGGATTTCTGCGGCAAGAGATGGACGTGGAGAAAATTCGTTTTCCGGAAAGCTCCGGCATTGGCATTAAGCCGGTATCCCAGGAAGGCTCCCAGCGTCTGATCCGTAAGGCCCTACAATACGCCATTGATAATGATCGCCGTTCGGTGACTCTGGTGCACAAAGGCAACATCATGAAGTTTACCGAAGGGGCCTTCCGTGACTGGGGTTATACGCTGGCCCAGGAAGCTTTTGGCGCCCGCCCCATTGATGGGGGTCCCTGGTGTGAGTTCGCTTCTCCTGAAAGCGGAGAAAAAATTATTGTCAAAGACGCCATTGCCGACAACTTTCTGCAGCAAATTCTGCTCCGTCCCGAGGAGTATGATGTCATTGCCACACTTAATCTCAACGGGGATTATATCTCCGATGCGCTAGCAGCCCAGGTGGGGGGAATTGGGATGGCGCCGGGGGCGAATATGGGGGATAGGGTTGCCGTGTTCGAGGCGACCCACGGGACTGCGCCTAAATATGCAGGCCAGGATAGGGTCAACCCTAGCAGCATTATTCTTTCGGGGGAGATGATGTTGCGCCATCTCGGCTGGAATGAGGCGGCTGATCTGATTATTCAGGGTATTTCGGATGCCTTGGCTACTAAGACGGTGACCTATGACTTGGCCCGATTGATGGAAGGCGCAACTCAAGTCTCGTGCTCTGGCTTTGGGACGGCCATTATGAAGCACATGGTAGATCCTGCTTAGCTGTTGTTTCCGCTACCTATGGAAAATAGGGACTCGACGGAACAGCAATTGCGTACCGAAGCCGATGCCCTGTGCCGGGATCATCGCTTCAGGCGGGCGATTTGGGATCACTTTCAGCGGCCAGGTAATAAAAGCATGGGGATGGCGCTCAATACCGCGATCCATCCCAATGATCAAATGCTTATCCATTCACTGCGCCACCATCGGGATCCCAATGCGGCCTTGAGTCAGTATTACAATGTGGCGCTGCAGCAACATTTTGCCGCCCAACAGATTCTGCAAGCCTTTTTTCCAAACCCTGGGCCAGATTTCGCTTTTCTAGATTTTGCCTGTGGATTTGGCCGGTTAGTTCGATTGCTGACTCTCAGTTTGCCCGCAGCTAATATCTGGGTCGCGGAAATACAAAAAGATGCCCTTGCTTTTGTCACCCAAACATTCAATGTTCAGGCACTGGAGTCCAGTGCCAGTCCGGAGCAATTCCAAGCCGGGAGGAAATTTGATTTTATTTGGGTGGCTTCTCTTTTCTCCCACCTGCCGCCAGGGCTATTCCAGCGCTGGCTGGAGCGGCTTCTGTCCTTGCTGAACCCAAGTGGCATTCTCTGTTTCAGCGTCCATGATCAAGCGCTTTTGCCTGTGGGAGTCGGCCTGCCGGAGGTAGGTATTCTATTTAATCCCCACAGTGAAAATGCTGAATTGGACCCTAAAACGTATGGTACCACCTTCGTCGGCGAAGATTTTGTAAAGCGTGCCATCCACGAGGTAAGCGGTGAGGGCCATCCCTATTTTCGTATTCCCAAGGGGTTGGCCCAGGAGCAGGATCTCTATGTGGTGGCTAAATCTTCGAGTTTGAATCTATCAGGATTGCAAGCCTTTCGTTATGGTCCCTGGGGCTGGGTGGATGAGCGGCGTATTTTAGAGTCGGGTGAGTTATATCTGCGTGGCTGGGCTGCCTCTCTGGATGATGGGGTATTGCCTGCCGTTGAGATCAAGGTCAATGGAACTTTTCATCGCTGCCCTACCGGGTTGCAGCGCAAGGATGTCTGTCAGGTTTTTAGGGATGATCGTTTAGAATCCGCTGGCTGGGAGTTTAGCTATCCGCTGGATAGTAAAATACGGGAAGTTTGGGTAGAAGTCACGGCGAGGACAATTGCTAACGAAAGGGCCTTGCTCTACGGAGGAAGCCTTTCCCGTTCAAGCTGACTGAACGGCGAGAGATAAAAAATCAACGCTCCTAAAAAAGGTGTGCGGTAGAGGAAATTCATCATGAAAATGATACTAATAATACTTGCTCTTGTGCTTATTATTGCCACCCTTACGCCTCTGATTCGACGCCATGAATGGTGGATACGTGTCTTTGATTTTCCCCGGTTGCAAATCCTAATTATGGGCTTATTAGTGTTTGCGGTTTTTTTCTTCTTGTGGGATAAACAAAATATATTTGAAGGGATAACGCTTGTTGTTCTCGCGGCGGCGCTTCTCTTTCAGGGTTATAAAATACTTCCCCATACTTTCTTTGCGGCTAAGCAGGTCCGCGGTACCTCTGCTGACACGCCGGGCAATACGATTTCTTTACTGATCGCGAATGTGTTGATGGGTAATCGGAATGTTCAGCGCTTCTTGGCAATAGTGCGGGAGGCTGACGCTGACGTTGTATTGATGTTAGAACCAGATCAATGGTGGGAGGAACAAGTTCGGGAGTTGGAGGTTAAATATGCCTATACCGTAAAAAAACCTTTAGATAACCGCTATGGGATGTTGTTGTATTCCAAATTTGAACTGGTAGCTCCCGAGATAAAGTTTTTGCTTAAAGAAGGGATTCCTTCTATCCATACTGAGGTGAAATTGCCTTCAGGACAGTTAGTTCGGATGCATTGTCTTCACCCGGAACCCCCGTCTCCCACGGAAGCCGACACTTCTGTTAATCGGGACGCGGAGTTGCTGATTGTGGGTAGAGAAGTAAAAAATAGCGAACAGCCAGTGATTGTAGCGGGTGATCTTAACGATGTCGCTTGGTCCTATACTACCACGCTTTTTCAGAAAACAAGCGGACTACTTGATCCCCGCATCGGCCGCGGGATGTTTAACTCCTATAATGCCAAGCATCCCTTAATGCGCTGGCCTCTTGACCACCTTTTTCATTCAGAAGATTTTCTTCTGGTAAGGATAGCCCGGATGCCGGCCTTTGGGTCCGATCATTTTCCTATCTATATTAAGCTTAGTCTTAACTCCAACGCCGAAAATCTCCAGGAGTCGCCTGAAGAGCCGGATGCCGAAGATAAAGAATTTACAGCGGATACGCTCCAAAAGGTAGAGCAGAAAGAAGAAATTTAATCTTCATAGGAGCCTTTTCCCATCAGTTCGCCGAGGGACGTTAGATTTTCCACATGATCGCAGCAAACTTTGATGATGATCAGAATGGGGGTGGCGACAATGAGTCCGATAGGTCCCCATAGCCAGCCCCAAAATAGGAGACCTATAAAGACCACAACGGCATTGATGCTGGAGGTGCGGCTGGTCAACCAAGGGGTAAGCCAGTTGCCTTGAATGCCAGTAATGAGGAGAGAGGCAGCGCCTACCCCAAGTCCCATCGTGATCGTGCCAAATTGCACCAGGGCCACGATTGTGGTGGCGGCGAACACCACGGCCGGCCCCAGGTAGGGCACCGTGCTTGCTACCCCGGCAATGAGTCCCCAAAGCGCTGCTTGTTCTAGCCCAATCCATAGGAAGGCGCCCCAAGTGGCTAGCCCCACGAAAACGCCTGAAATCACCAGCACAAATAAATGGCGGCGGATCTGCATGTTAATATCATCCAGGATTTGCACCGTCACCTTTTTTTCGGAGAGGGTGGGGCCTGTGATCTTCACCAGCTTGCGTTTGTAGGTATCGCCAGAAACCAAGAACAACAGCACCAGCATGACGACTGTGGCCAACTGCGCGAGGAAGGCCAAAACCCCCAGTGAACCCCACCAGACATATTCTCCCAGCTTGAGTCCTGGCTCCACGATTTCCACCTTCATGACTCCCGGCTTGCTAGAGGTAGCGTTGTCATCTGCGGATTTAGTTGCTTCTTGTATTTTTTCTGCGGCCTCCTGAACTTTTTTGATGACTCCTTCACGGGAGTCGGCGGGTTTAACTTGCATGGAATGGCGTAGCGTTTGCACCGCTTGGGGGATCTTATCCAGAAGCACCATAGCTTGGTCTCTAAGGGTATAGCTACCATAGCCCAGGAGTCCTATAAACAGCATTACCAGTAGCGTTGCCCCCAGCCAGCGGGGCACTTTAAGCCGTTCCAGGGCGCTGACTATGGGGTCCAGGGAATAGCTTACTAATATGCTGAACACCAATGGCACCAATACTGCCTGGGTCCACTGTAACATCAGGATCGTGGCAAATAGAGCGAGCAGCGCCAGCGCGGTGCTGCGGACATCAATGGGTCCGGCTACTGCGGAGGAGGGCGACGATTCTTGGGAATCTGATGGCATCGTATGGCGGTTATTTATGGTGAAAATGACAACTGTAACAGATAAATCGATAAAATTATTGCTTATATCCCCCTAGTATATTCTACGGGTAAGGAAATTTTCTGTTCTTTTGCCAATATTCAGATTGACTATCCGCGCAAGGCTCTGGATGATCGTGTCAAGGTCTCCGAGCGAGACCATCCAGGTGGAAATGCAAGGGGATAGATGAGGCATCATGGAATTTAAAGACTACTACCAAATCATGGACATCAAGCGCGATGCCACGCAGGATGAGATCAAGCGCGCCTACCGCAAGCTGGCGCGCAAATACCACCCGGACGTCAGCAAGGAGCCGGAAGCTGAGGTGCGTTTCAAGGAAGTTGGCGAGGCTTACGAGGTGCTCAAGGACCCGGAGAAACGCGCCGCCTATGACCAGTTGGGCGCCAACTGGAAGGAGGGCCAGGATTTCCGGCCGCCACCAGACTGGGATCAGGGATTCGAGTTCCACGGTGGTGGTTTTACCGGGGGCGATGCTGAACAATTTAGCGATTTCTTTGAGAGCCTGTTCGGGCGCGGCGGGTTTGGCGGGCGCAGGCAACGCGAGTTTCATGCCCGGGGGGAGGATACTTACGCCAAGATCCTGATCGATCTGGAGGACGCCTATCAGGGTGCCACTCGTACTCTCACCCTGAAGCATTCTGAGCTGGGACCCGATGGCCGGCCTCAGCTCAAGGAACGCATGCTCAATGTGCGTATCCCCAAGGGTGTGCGCCAGGGGCAGAACATTCGTCTAACCGGGCAGGGCGGTGCCGGTGCCGGCAAGGGAGGCGCTGGCGACTTATATCTGGAAGTCGAGTTCAAGCCCCATCCCTTCTACAAAGCCGAGGGCAAAGATATTTACCTGAACCTGCCGGTGGCGCCCTGGGAAGCGGCATTGGGCGCCACAGTCAAGGTGCCGACGCCTTCGGGAACCGTTGACTTGAAGATTCCTCCAAACTCATGGAGTGGGCGTAAACTGCGCCTCAAGGGCCGCGGCATTCCCGCTAAGGAATCAGGGGATTTTTATGTGGTACTGGAGATTGCTTTGCCTAAAGCGGATACCGACAAGGCTAAAGCGGTCTATGCGGAATTTGAGAAGGCGCTCGGCTTCAATCCACGCGCCAGACTGGGAGTGTGATCTGACATGAGCCATGAATTGATGAACTCGTTAACAGGCGAAATCCTAGAAGAGGATGTGGAGCTAACTCTAGCAGAACTATGCCGGACCTGTCAGGTAACGGCCGAGCGGGTATTTCAACTGGTTGAGTACGGTGTGGTTGAGCCACAGGGATACCGGCCTGAACAGTGGCGCTTTCGTGGTGTCAGCGTGCGGCGTATCCGCTGCGCCCAGCGTCTGGAGCAGGATCTGGAGGTCAATCTTGCTGGTACCGCGCTGGCCCTGGAGCTGTTGGACGAATTGACGCAGCTACGCGCACGGCTGCAAAGGCTTGAAGATTAGAGCCCTTTCCTTTGACCGGCACTGTTGCAAAAAAATTGCTGCGCGTATTTTTGAGCAAAAGATCAATTTTCGTAGATTCTCACGATGGTTGTACGCGGCGTATTTAATGTGTCCTGAGAGGCATGGCTTCAGATCAGGATTTTTGCTTATTTCATCCTGAAGGGTTTGCATAGCTTCTGCCAAGACATTGGCTCCCAGACCAAACGTTCTTTCGATCAGCCGCACTTCTCCCTTGATTCCGTTCTGGAATCGTCCAGCACGAAACTGCCTTTTTTTCAAAGCCCGCATGATTTCAAACCCTTTGATCGTGGCAAGGGCGGTTTTCATGGATTTAAATCCGAGCGTCGCTTTTATCAAGCGTTTGAGCTTTCCGTGATCGGCCTCGACAATATTATTGAGATATTTGACCTGCCGATGTTCGGTGTCATGCGGGCACTCGCCTTCTTTTTTGAGTTCATCAATGGCAACGCCGTAGCATCCCGCTTTGTCCGTATTGATCTGGAAGCTGTACTCCCCCTGCCGGCTGGTTTCGAAATTCGAGCGTGCGCTCGAATCCCATATTGACGGGGGGGGCCAGGTTATCAAGACTCAATGTAAAGCGGTATCGGTGCGCCCCGAAAACACCGGGATTGAATCCGTCGGAACTGCTAGTAGCAACACAATAGGGGGTTGTGTTGGCTAAACCAGAGTCTGACCTACTGTTGCAGGAGGAAATTCAATAGGAAGTTAGCCGCTGAAGATTTATTAAAATCTACTTCTACGAAGAGATATGGTTTTAACAGTAGGAATATTCGATAAAATAACATAAGTGCTATTCTAGCTCAGGCCGGCGTGATGATACGGTGTCTAGGCTCGTCTTGGTGAAGGGTGGCAATTTTATAATAGATAATAAAGGAGCCAAAATGAGAAAAAATTTTTCTCCTTTTTTAGGGAGTGCAGTCCTTTTATTTTTGACTTTATTGTTATTATTCCCAGGCATTCCAGAGACACGAGCAGCAGAAAATAATACTCATTGGGATGCGTTTGTTCACAATTTTGTCGAAAAATATTTTGCTGCCAATCCTGACTTTGCGGTACGTGCCGGTCGACATGAATTTGATGGCAAGTTGCCTGATTGGAGCCCCGAAGCGCTTGCTAAAGAAGTAGCGCGACTGCGGTCGGAGCGCCAGCGGGCGCTTGCTTTCGAGGTTGCTTCCTTAACAGCAAGCCAGCGTTTTGAACGTGATTATTTGGTTGCCTGGATTGATAAGGATCTCTTCTGGTTGGAAACAGCGGAGTGGCCCTATAGAAATCCGGCATTTTATACCCAAGAACTTGATCCTAATGTTTACCTAAGCCGTCCTTATGCCCCCTTAGAAGAGCGTATGCGTGCTTATATTGCTTATGCTGAAGCTATTCCTGCCGCAGCCAAGCAAATTCGCCATAACTTGAGAACCCCACTGCCCCGAACCTATGTGGATATTGGCGAGAAGGTGTTTGGGGGACTTGCCGCCTACTATGAACGAGATGCGCCCGCCATTTTCAGCACTGTGGAGAATGAACGGCTACAAAGAAAATTTCGGGCAGCCAACCGGCATGCCATTCGCGCGATGAAGGAATTGCAGCAATGGCTGCAGACCCAGCGGACCAATGCCACTAGTGACTTTGCCTTAGGCGCGCCTCTTTTTCGTGCTCTATTGCGCGAGGCTGAGGGCGTGAAGATTTCCCTTGAGCGGCTAGAACAAATAGGGCGCCAAGATCTTAAGCGTAATCTTGTCGCTTTACAGAAAGCATGCGGTAATTATGCTCCTAGCAAAACCGTATCGGAATGCATTGAAAAAGCACGAGCCGTAAAACCTGAGAAAGGTCCTGTCGAAGAAGCTCGCCGCCAGCTCCAGAAACTTAAGGAGTTTGTGATTGCTAAAGATTTAGTGACTATTCCTAGTGCCGAGCAAGCCCAGGTGGCCGCCTCTCCCCCTTATATGCAATGGAATTTTGCTTATATTGACATTCCTGGCCCTTTTGATAAAGGGCTGCCTGCTATTTATTATGTGGCGCCTCCTGATCCGGCCTGGTCAAAAGCGGAACGGGAGGACTACCTTGCGGATAAGGCGGACTTACTATTTGTATCGGTGCATGAAGTTTGGCCAGGCCATTTTCTACAATTTTTGCATTCCAATCGGGTTGCCTCCCCCTTAGGAAAACTTTTTGTGGGTTATGGTTTTGCTGAGGGCTGGGCCCACTATGTGGAAGAGATGATGTGGAAAGCTGGACTAGGTCATGGCGACCCGGAAATCCATATCGGCCAATTGCTTAATGCCCTATTGCGGAATGTGCGTTATTTGTCCGCGATAGGATTGCACACTCAAAGGATGACTTTGGAAGAGTCGGAGCGCATGTTCCAGGAATTTGCTCATCAGGATGTAGGTACGGCAAGGCAACAGGCAGCGCGGGGAACGTTTGATCCAGCTTACATCACCTACACCCTAGGGAAATTGATGATTAAGAAGTTACGGGAAGAATGGACCGCTACCCGAGGAGAACGCGAGGGATGGAGGGTATTTCATGATAAATTTCTTTCCTATGGTGGGCCGCCTATCCCCTTAATTCGGAAAGAGATGCTTGGAGAAAATGCGGGTCCTGCTCTTTAAAGGGGGGTAAATTAAATATTAGTCTTCTTGGTTTGGAGAAAATGAGTACTCGCTGGCCTTGAAGCATTCATTGTTTCTAACTAAGGGAACCTCAATGACGTTAAAGGAGTGTAGATTGCACTTATCCTTTGTTCTTTTCTACACGTGTTGGGACTTCCCTTGTTTCCCATAATAGCCATAAAACGATAATACCGAGTGCTCCGCAAATAATGCAAAACATATGCAGGTGAAAATTGCTAATAGCCCCCCAAAAGCCATTGATTAATGAGAAAGGGGCAAAAGGCTGTATATCGGCATGCATGATGCTATCCATCAGGACATGGCTATAGGCGCCAAATATGGCTGCTGTAGCTGCTGCCTTCCATGAAATTCTGGGTGTGATATAAAGCCAGTGATAGTGTTTTTCTTTGAGTCGAGCATTCCATAATCCAATTCCCCATTGACATAGCGGTCTTCCTATTAGGATGGCGAGAAAAGCGATTAAAGTAGCTCCGATATAAGTATGCAAAAATCGGTGGACAGGGGATTCATTCTGAAGCAAAAAATAGAATGCCTCCATATCAATGGCCAATTGGGTAAAAACAAACACGGGAAAACTAAAATATTGTGGTACGACAGATTTCATCTGTACGCCTAGACCAAGATGTATGATAGTAGCTGGCATGGTATAATCCCTCGGAAATAGTATTACGGTATAAAGCAATCGCTTTCCTTAAATTTTTACACTGAGCATAAGGAGTTGACAACCTTTAAATGATAGGAAATGTGCAATAGCGCCGTAGTTTTTTGGAGATAAACGCATGCCCATTTTTCAGATCATGCTCGCTTAGGGAATTGCTATATCACCTATTTAAATCTGGGATAGCTTCAGCTAGCACCTCTTCAATCCGTCTGGCTAGAATAAATTGAATGCTTTGCCGGACATGCTCGGGAATTTCCCGCAAGTCTTTCTCATTTTCTTTGGGAAGAATGATCCGCTGGATGCCGGACCGGTGGGCGGCAAGCACTTTCTCTTTAATCCCTCCCACGGGAAGGACTAAACCACTCAGTGTTATTTCCCCTGTCATTGCCGTATCGCTGCGAACAGGTTGATGGGCGTAAGCGGAAGTGAGTGCTGAAGCCATGGTGACTCCGGCCGAGGGGCCATCTTTAGGGATAGCGCCCGCTGGAACATGAATGTGGACCCCCGATTCCCGGATGGTTTTTTGATCGATGTTAAGTTCTTCGGCGCGGGACCAGAGGTAGCTTTGGGCAGCTTTTGCTGATTCTTGCATGATACTGCCCAGCTGTCCCGTCAGAGTCATCCCTTTCCCTTCTGGTAGCAGAGCCGCTTCCACGTACAAGACATCGCCGCCCGCTTCGGTCCAAGCTAAGCCTGCCGCGACCCCGGGGGCGAGCTGCTGGCGCATTTCTTCAGCGAAAAATCGCTCTGGTCCTAGTAATTCGACAAGGTCTTGCGGCGTGACGGTTACCGGCTGAGTTTGACCAGTGGCGACTTGGGTAGCCACTTTGCGGGCAATTCGCCCCAGCATCCGCTCTAGTTCACGCACTCCGGCTTCCCGAGTATAACGCCGAATAAGGTAACTTAATGTCTCATCCGGTATGGAGAGTTGGATCTCGGAAAGGCCGGCTTCTCTAATTTGCCGTCCAATTAGATAACGACGGGCGATATGTTGTTTTTCTTCGTCACTGTACCCCGGTAGCCGCAGAATCTCCATCCGATCAAGCAGAGGGCGGGGGATGGTATCTAACGTATTAGCGGTGGTGACGAAGAAGATTTTAGAAAGATCGAAAGGCAGATCCAAGTAGTTATCATGAAATTCGGCATTCTGGGCGGGATCAAGAATCTCTAATAATGCCGCCGCCGGATCGCCGCGAAAATCCCGGCCCAGTTTGTCGATTTCATCCAACATTAGAAGCGGATTCTGGTAACCAGTACGGCGAATGGCGCGAATGATTCGGCCAGGCATAGCACCAATGTAGGTGCGGCGATGGCCGCGCAACTCCGATTCATCATGCAGGCCACCAAGACTCATGCGCTCGAATTTTCGTCCCAAGGCGCGGGCCATGGATTGTCCCACCGAGGTTTTACCAACTCCAGGGGGGCCAACGAAGCAAAGAATGGGCGATTTAGCTTCCGGGTTGAGTTTCATCACCGCCAGATGTTCGATGATCCGTTCTTTGACGTCTTCCAAGTCGAAGTGATCTTCATCGAGGATCTCGCGCGCCCTTTTGAGATCTAAACGATCTTCCGTGGTTTTATTCCAGGGTAATTCTAGGGCTAGCTCCACGTAACCGCGGGTCAGCTGATAATCAGGAGCAGCCGAAGGCATCCGTTCCAATCGGGTAATTTCTTTCTCCACTTCTTTGCGGACCAGCTCCGGGAGTTCCGTTTCTTCCATTCGCTGGCGTAACTCCTTGATCTCAGCCTGTTCAGGGTTAGTCTCCCCCAGTTCTTCTTGGATGGCCTCTAATTGCTGGCGTAGGACATATTCACGCTGTTTCTTATCTATCTCTGTTTGGGCGGTGCTGGTGATTTTTTGCCGCACCTCCAGAACCTGCACTTCGTGGTTAAGATAACGGTGCATTAACTGCAAGGCTTCTACCTGGGTAGCGGCAGCCAGCAGTTCTTTCTCCTTGTCAAAATCCAGCGAGAGGATAGAGGTGAGAAGATAGATCTGGTGGAGGGGCTTTTCCACGTCGGAAATAATGTGGTGGATGCCGACCTGGATCTGGGGTTGCACCAGTTCAATCATTTTGCCAGCGAGTTCGATAACAGTTCGGTGCAAGGCTTCGATTTCAGTGCCCGTATCCGAGGGTTCAGAGAGAGTGGCAATTTTGAGGGAAAGATAAGGTTGCTTCTGGACCATTTCTAGCTGCTCAACCCGCTCTATTCCCTGAACTAGAATCTGAACCGTATCCTCGCTCCTGACCATCTTTTTGATGATTCCTACCGTGCCAAAGCGGAATAAATCATCCGCAGCGGGTTCGTCAGTCCGGGGATCCTTTTGAGGAAAGACAGCAATTAGTTTATCTTCGCTGCTCAGCGCCGCCTCGACTGCGGCTATAGATCCTGCTCGCCCCACCGACAGGGGAAGGACCAGGTGGGGAAAGAGGACAGTATTTTTAAGCGGCAATGTTGGATAAGCGTTGTTTTCCATTTCACAAACCCTCTTGAGACGTTACTTCTAGCCAGATGAGCAGCATCCCATCACGGTATTTGGTGGTGATGCGAGCCTGCTCCAAAGGAGCAGGAAACTCAATCGCACGCCTAAAGCGGTTATAAGCAATTTCCATGGAGTAATATTGCTGCCCGGCTTCTACTATCCAGTCTCGGCGTAAGCCTTGGACTACCAAACGTTGCTCGTGAATACTAAGGTGAATATCTTCGTTGCGAATCCCAGCAAGATCTAGTTTAACTAGCCATCCTCGTTCAATGCGATAGATATCGGCGGGAGGCTGCCAAACGCTTTCTTGATAGGCTTGTTCTTCAGAATTAATGAATACCTGTTTCATGCTAGAAAAATAAGTTGCCATGAGGGAAAAATTGCCTGTAACAATGACTCTAAAGACCGTTAAACGGTAAATCCTCGGGGGCCCCCCTAGGTAAAATTCTAACTTTCATTAATTATCTCTATAAAGCGTAGGGGATTGGAGCTCAAGCGGCAAGGGCGTTGAGTTGTCATCTTGTTAACCCTGAAGTATTTAAAATGGTTATCTGCCGGAGTTTGAAATGAGTGGGAGTCCATTCTGGAACACGACTAGGGTTCCTGGGGGGATTAGGGTCCAGGATTCGTTATCCGTAAGAGGGGCGGTGGCAATGACGGCAACCTGATCCCGCTCGGTGGTGACTTCCCTAAAATCAACTGTTATATCCTTATCCACTAAATGAGCCTGGCCAAAGGGATGACGCCGAACGATATAGCTTAGCTGGGTAGAGCCGTGGGCAAATAAATGCTTCCCATTGGAAAGTATAAAATTGAAACTGCCGTAAGCGGCGATTTTCGCTGCTGTGGCGCATAGGGTTCGATGTAACGCTGGTAGCGTAGGCATGCCGCCGGGGTGGCGGTCTTTCAGCTCTTGTAACAGAAGGCAAAAAGCCTGCTCGCTATCAGTTTCTCCAACCGGCTGAAAGTCAGTTAGAAGGGGCGGGATAAAATCTTTCAAATCGCCATTATGAGCAAAAATCCAGTAGTGTCCCCAGAGTTCCCGGACGAAAGGATGGGTGTTTTCCAGACGTATTTTACCTACGGTAGCCTTACGGATGTGGGCAATCACATTGAGGGATTTAATTGGATATTCCTTGACCAAATGGGCAACGGGAGAATGAGTAGCGGGTAAAATATCCACAAAATTCCGGCAGCCTTTCCCCTCAAAGAAAGCGATTCCCCAACCGTCCCGGTGCTCATCGGTACCGCCGCCGCGTTGACTAAAGCCCTCAAAGGAGAAACAGATATCGGTGGGTACGTTACAATTCATTCCAAGTAATTGGCACACGGGGATAAACCTCTATGGAATACGGGTTCAGGTATCAGAGTGGCGTATTCTGTATACTATTAAAAAATTATTGCAAGGGAGGGGCCTCTTAACCAATGTTGAGGGTGTTTTGTAAGTCCGCAAAAGTACAATCGTAACCGAATTATAACGACAATGGGAGCCATCTAGGCATCTCTGATAGAGAGTAAAAACACGATGGATACGAAATTGACCAAGGTGGTGCGGGAAGGCCGCTACATTGGCAGCCTGGATGTGAAGCCGGGGGAGCATTATGACCCGGAATTCGAAGCCAGCGTGGAGGAAATTTTAACCCGCTTGGGCGAAGATCCCAAACGTGAGGGACTTAAACGTACTCCACAGCGAGTTGCTAAAGCCCTTGATTTTCTTACGAGTGGTTATCATATGACGGTGGAAGAGGTGGTCAAGGATGCCCTCTTTGAGGATGAATGCGAGGAAATGGTTATTGTCAAGGATGTGGAATTCTATTCTCTGTGTGAGCATCACATGCTGCCTTTTTTCGGACGGGCCCATGTGGGCTACCTGCCGAAGGGACGCATTGTGGGGCTGAGTAAAATCGCCCGGGTGATTGATGTCTTTGCCCGGCGGCTCCAGGTGCAAGAACGCCTCACCACTCAAATTGCGAGTGGGTTAATGGCAGTACTTAATGCCCGCGGCGTTGGCGTTGTTTTGGAAGCTTGTCATTTTTGTATGGTCATGCGAGGCGTGCAGAAACAGAATAGCCAGACGGTTACCAGTGCTATGTTGGGGACATTTCGCGAGGACTCACGGACTCGGGCCGAGTTTATGGAGTTAATACGCCGTTCCTCGGTCAGTTAACTGGCTGTTTTCGGTAATGGATGTGTTTATCGTAACAGAGGTTATAATAGCGCGATAGGGTTTGGTTTATGCGGTTTCAAAGAACGACTACAGTCCATTATACAGCGAGTAAATCTATTCGCTGCTCTGTCGTAATTTATCCTTGATCAGTTGCTGATGGTAGCCCATCAGTGTATCCCGTGTCTGGAGAAGAGCCGATTCTACTACCCGAGCGTTTTCCTGTTCATTAAGTTCCTTCCGCGCCTATTGGGAAGCCGTCATTAAGATTAATAAGGAAAAGGCCCTATCGTGGCTATGAAAATCGTTTTGGCTTTCGTAACTTAATAAAGATTTTAAGGAGTTTCCATGAGCGATCTAACAAAGGAGCATATTCAAGCTTTCAAGCACGATGGCTTTGCCATAGTACGGGGATTTTATAATGATCAGGAAATGGCGCAAATTAGCCGTTGGGTAGACGAAGTTCAGGCTTATCCCGATGCTCCCGGCAAGTACCAGCGTTATTATGAGGATTCCCTTGCTGAGCCTGGCCGGCGATTGTTAAATCGTATGGAGAATTTCTCTCCTTATCATGAGGGGTTTGCTCAATTATTTTGCAAGAGCAAGCTTGAGAAAGCAATTTCTGAGCTCTTTGGAGAGCCTGCAGTCCTTTTCAAGGAAAAAATCAACTTCAAATTTCCTGGTGGCGATGGTTTTAAACCCCATCAAGATCACCAAGCGGGCTGGTGGGAATATAATAGCCTTTGTATCACGGCACTTATTTGTATTGACGAGGCTAATAAGGAAAATGGTTGCCTAGAAATTGTTCCAGGAAAGCATAAAATCGGTATGTTCAAGGAATGGGCACCGTTGGGGGAAGATGAGATGAAAGAGATGGCATTTATCTCTTGCCCAACTCAGCCGGGGGATATGATTTTTTTTGACTCTTTTACTCCCCATGGCTCTCAGCCCAATCTTACGGATAAGCAGCGGCGGCTTCTTTTTGTGACTTACAATCGCCTTTCGGAAGGAGATGCCCGCGAGCGGTATTATGAGGATAAGCGCAAAAATTATCCCCAGGATTGCGAGCGGGAGGAAGGAAAGGAATATGTATTCCGGGTCTAGGGATGGTGGTGGCCTTTCATGTTTCTTTGGCTTGGCGTAGTATGCTGGGTTAGGGAGAGCTATCCACGGTTTTGGTAGGTAACTCTAAGAAGAAGCGGCTGTTGGAAAGATCTTTTCTATGAATTCTAACGAGGGCGATCTTGCTTTAGTGATGAGCGGCGGAGGGGCCCGCGCTGCTTATCAGATCGGGTTTCTCAATTGCCTTGCCCAGCTTTATCCTGAGCTGAAAATACCTATTTTAACTGGGGTTTCCGCCGGCGCTATCAATGCCGCTTATTTGGCTAATCAGCCCGGTACTTTCAGCGAAAGGGTTGAAGGCTTGACCAAGATATGGGCGGGGCTTGCCACAGAACAGATGTTTCGGGTCGATTCATTTTCCATTGTCAGTAATGTAGTCCGTTGGAGCCTTCGTCTGTTGTTAGGGGGGGCCTCCCATACTATTAAAGTCCGCAGCCTTTTGGATACTTCTCCTCTGGAGGTGCTGCTAGAGCAGGTTTTTGATCTAAATGACGGTTATTTGACAGGTATTCAACGTAATTTGGGGGGAGGGGAGTTAAAAGCTATTGCCATCACTACTTCCAATTATTCCACGGGCCAATCCGTAAGCTGGGTGCAGGGGCGGGAATTGCGGCGCTGGGAGCGAGCTCATCGCAAGGGAATTCAATGCGCTTTGAAACGCAAGCATATTCTGGCTTCTGTTTCCTTACCCTTCTTTTTCCCAGCGGTGGAGATTGGTGGGTATTGGCATGGCGATGGGGGTATCCGCATGACCGCGCCTTTGTCACCGGCTATCCATCTTGGGGCTAGTCGGATATTAGCTATTTCAACCCACTATGCCCCCAATTATGAGGAAGATAATTATCCCAATATCGATCATTATCCACCGCCTATCCAGGTGGCTGGCTCGCTTTTCGATGCAATCTTTTTGGATGTATTTGATAATGATGCCTTGCGGTTGGAGCGGATCAACCGATTGGTAGCTAGATTGCCGGAACGGCAGCGTTATGGTTTGCGCCCCGTTAAGCTTCTACTGTCACGGCCATCCCAGGATTTAGGCAAGCTGGCTAACGAGTATGAGTCAACGCTGCCACGTTCCTTCCGCTTTATGACCCGGGGGCTCGGTACTCAGGAAACTCGCAGTAATGATGTTTTGAGCTTGCTGATGTTTCAACCTGATTATCTTGAGCGCCTGATGGAATTGGGAAGACAGGATGCCCAGCAGCGAAGCAATGAAATCCGTGAGTTTCTGGAGAGGTAAGAATCTTTTTGGGTTATGATTTAAGATGAGTTCTATGGAAACGCAGATGCTCATCAATAAAACTGGCGATAAAGTAGTAGCTGTGATCATAACCCTCATGGCGTCGCAGTTGCAGGGGGTAGCCACTGGTCTGTGCTGCCGTTAGCAGCGTTTCTGGCTTTAACTCGGTATGTAAGAAGTTATCCGCTTCGCCCTGGTCCACCAAGGCCGGTACGAATCGATTTGCAGTACGCATCAATTCGCTGGCGTCATACTGCCGCCATGTATCCTCCTGAGGACCAAGATAGGCTGAGAAGGCCTTCTGACCCCAAGGGCAGTTCATGGGGTTACTGATCGGACTGAATGCGGATACCGACTGGTAGTGCTCTGGGTTACGTATGGCAATGATCAAAGCACCATGTCCCCCCATGGAGTGGCCCGCAATTGAACGCCGCCCGGAAACCGGAAATTGGGCCTCAATGAGCGCTGGGAGTTCCTGTACTACATAGTCATACATTTGATAATGGGACTGCCATGGTGGTTGGGTGGCATTGACATAGAAGCCTGCCCCTTTGCCCAAATCATAGGCGCCCTCTGGATCGTCCGCCACTTCCTTGCCCCGCGGGCTAGTATCTGGCGCTACTATCGCAATTCCCAGTTCAGCGGCGATACGATGCGCACCGGCCTTTTGCATAAAATTTTCATCAGTGCAGGTTAGCCCAGACAACCAGTACAACACTGGGACTTTTGTTCCCGCGGTAGCTTGAGGCGGCAGATAGATAGCGAAGCGCATCTTGCAGTTTAAGCTTGAAGCGTGATGGTTATGTTGTTGATGCCAGCCACCAAAGCTTTTGTTGCGGCTTAAGTTTTCAAGGGTCATGTTTGGGCTCCAAGTAGTCTCTCAGTCAATTTTATTGATTAATAATGAATGACGCTACGAATACTCTTGCCTTGATGCATTAGATCGAAAGCCTTATTGATGTCTTCCAGCCCCATGGTATGGGTAATAAAGTCATCGAGTTTGAATTCGCCTTTCAGGTAACGTTCTACATATTCTGGTAACTCAGAGCGGCCTTTAACGCCACCAAATGCAGAACCTCGCCATACCCGTCCAGTGACCAACTGAAATGGGCGGGTAGAGATTTCCTGGCCAGCGCCGGCAACGCCAATAATCACCGATTCCCCCCAGCCTTTGTGGCAACACTCCAATGCAGAACGCATAACCTTAACATTACCAATACATTCAAAGGAATAATCCACGCCACCGCCAGTCAGTTCGATGATTACTTCCTGGATAGGCCGATCGTAGTTTTGGGGATTGATACAGTCGTTCGCCCCCAGCTTACGGGCCAGTTCAAACTTACCTTCATTGATATCGATCCCGATAATGCGGCTGGCTTTGGCCATAGTGGCGCCAATAATGGCTGCCAAACCAATTCCTCCCAGACCAAAAATAGCCACCGTGGCGCCTTCTTCCACTTTAGCGGTGTTCATGACGGCCCCTATACCTGTGGTGACGCCACAGCCCAGCAGGCAAACCTCTTCCAGAGGAGCCTCCTTGTTCACTTTCGCAAGCGAGATTTCAGGTAATATGGTGTACTCGGAGAAAGTGGAGCAGCCCATATAGTGGTAGATGGGCTGGCCCGCTTTGTAGAAGCGGGTGGTGCCATCTGGCATTAGCCCCTTTCCTTGAGTCGCCCGAATTTTTTGGCATAGATTAGTTTTGCCGGATAGGCAGAATTTACATCCGCCACACTCTGGCGTATATAAGGGGATGACATGGTCTCCTTCCGCGACGCTGGTCACGCCTTCGCCAATAGCCTCTACGATCCCTCCTCCTTCATGACCGAGGATAGCGGGAAAAACACCTTCCGGGTCTTCGCCTGACAAAGTAAACGCATCGGTATGGCACACGCCAGTGGCGGCGATACGAACCAATGCTTCCCCTTTTTGCGGCGGCATTACCTCCACTTCTTCCAGGGAAAGGGGTTGTTTCGGTCCCCATGCAATGGCTGCTCTTGATTTAATCATCCTGTTGCTCCTTTGAGCGTGTCTTTGTAGTCTTAAAATAGCTGATAAGGGGGCATATGGTTATTTATCGGAAGATAATAATATCCGAGGGTATTCCTGCTGCTATTTGGAAGAGGTAACCGGCATTTGGAGGAGCTAGCTATCAAACTAGAAAACAGTGAAAATAATAGGAACAGACTTATCCACAATAGTTGTGGATAAGTCTGTGGATAAAGAGAGGGTGCTCTCCTGCTAAGCCCCAACTGCCATGGCTTTTTTACAAATCGGTGAAAAAATAGCCAATCTAAAATTGCTTTATAGATCATATAGTTATAAAAAATTTCTTAGAAGACTTGAAGTTAGCGCCTAGGCGAGAGAACTTGCCCTTGTAATAAAGGATTATCTGTTGAAAACTTTTTTGTAAAAACGGTAAATTCTGGAATTGTCAAGTCCCTAATACAGATTTGAATCTCTGGTTTTGCCAAAACTTCCATCTCTACCAGGCATTTAAATCCTTACAGATACATACCTCACCACTTACAGCATATTTAAGCATAATTTACCAATGGAGGCTAAGATAAAAATAGGAGCGCTGGAAAAACGGAATGTCCCAATTTTTAAAGATACTGGTTTTTCACTCTCTAAAAGTTATCGCATTAGTACGATAGGGGTTGTAATAGATTTTCGGTGGGAAGGAGGTGATAGTGAATAGAGTGATATTACTTCGTCATGGTGAAAGCGTGTGGAATTTGGAGAATCGGTTCACCGGTTGGACGGATGTCGATCTTTCCGCAAATGGCGTTGAAGAAGCCCGTCTTGCAGGTAAGATTTTGAAAAATGAAGGGTATCAATTCGATAAGGCCTATACGTCGGTACTTAAGCGGGCTATTCGTACCCTCTGGATCGTAGAAGAAATGATGGATCTGGTATGGCTCCCTGTGGAGAAACGGTGGGAGCTAAATGAGCGTCACTATGGCAACCTGCAAGGGTTGAACAAAGCAGAAATGGCTAAGCAATATGGTGCGGAGCTAGTGCATCAGTGGCGCCGGGGTTATGGAATAGAGCCACCGCCATTGGATAATTCTGATCCACGGCACCCACGCTTCGATAGGCGTTATGCAGGTTTGGCTCCTGAAGCGTTGCCAGCATCAGAATCCCTTAAAAAAACCCTTAAGCGGGTTATTCCATGTTGGAAGCAACACATCTTACCGGATATTGCTGCTGGCAAGGAGTTGATTATTGTTGCCCACGGTAATTCCTTGCGGGCTTTATATAAACATCTTGAGGGATTATCTGATCAGGAGGTGATGGAGCTTAATATTCCTACGGGTATTCCCTTGGTGTTCGAGTTAGACAGTGCTTTCAGGCCAACCGCCCATTATTATTTAGCTGATTCTGAAAAGAGTCAGGTGGTGATCGGCGATACCGCCCATTAGACTATATAATTCTGCTCCCATTTTTCCAGATAGAAAGGCTAAATCAAGCGGTGCTAAAGCGAAAGAAAATCTCTATTGGCTCCTTGGCGTTGTTGTTGGTACTCGCATTTACTGTAGGGATAGGGTGGCAGGGATTTGCAGAGCGGTTTTTGGAAGCGCCTCCTCCGGCAGAGCCGCGCCCCGTTCTGGCGCGTGGAGACTTGGCCGCAGTTGAGAAATCAACGATTGAGCTCTTTCGTAAAGTCTCCCCCGCCGTAGTTTTTATCACCACCCTATCCCGGCACCGTGATTGGTTCAGCTTAAATGTGCAAGAGATCCCCCGGGGGACTGGCTCGGGCTTTATTTGGGATGATAGCGGCCATATTGTGACTAATTTACACGTTGTGCAAGGATCGAATGCTGCTAAGGTGACCCTATATGACCACTCAACTTGGGATGCCAAACTGATTGGGGCGGCCCCTGAAAAGGATTTAGCGGTACTGCGGATTAAGGCGCCGCGAAACAAGCTTATGCCTATCGCCATCGGTAGTTCCGGTGATCTCCAAGTAGGTCAAAAAGCATTTGCGATTGGTAACCCCTTTGGTCTGGATCAAACGTTAACTACGGGGGTGATCAGCGCCTTGGGTAGAGAAATGGAGTCGGCGGCAAGAATTCCCATTCGCAATGTGATTCAAACGGACGCCGCCATTAACCCAGGAAACTCAGGAGGGCCTTTGCTGGATAGTGCCGGGCGCCTGATGGGAGTGAATACAGCGATTTATAGCCCTTCCGGTACCTATGCCGGGATTGGTTTTGCTATTCCCGTGGATACGGTCAATTGGGTAGTACCGGAACTGATTGCCAAGGGCCGAGTGGAGCGGCCAACGTTGGGGATTGAATTGTTGCCAGCGCGGGCTATGGCCAATATGAGAGTGGAGGGGGCGGTCATTCTGCGCGTGATTCCGGGTAGTGGCGCGGAGCAAGCCGGTTTGCGGGGGGTCCAACGCGACTCCCTGGGACGGATCTATCTGGGGGATATTATCGTTGCGGTCGAGGGTCAGCCCGTATTGGATGCCGATGATTTAGTCTTAGCCCTTGAGCGGCGTCAAGCTGGCGAAAAAATTCAGGTGCAGGTGATTCGTGAAGAGCAACGACTGGATATAGAGGTGACATTAGGCTCACCGGCATAGGTTTTTCCTAGTAGTCCGCACTCGCCTCTAAAGCCTAAAGTGACAATTGGAGATTCTTTCTGAAAAATTTGTAAGTGAATGGTTCTTAAATATCTTTTTTGAGAAGAGAGGCTATTAGAGGGTAAATAAACAGGAAAAAGTATCAAGCTTATTACAACCTTGATTTAGGGCGTCTTCTCAACTTTAGTTAGGTCGACAATTTTCGGGTCCCCCTCCTTAACTCTTTGTGATTCAATAAGGCAGGTTTAATTCGCAACGAACGAAGGGAGCCATGCCGAATTATGGAAAAAGCTGGCGCCGTTGTTACCGGGGCCAAAAAGGCAAGTAGGCCGTTCTGCTGATTTGCCGCTGGCGGGAGCGGGGTGTATGGGCGTAAATCCTTGAAAAAGTATCAGCCGAACCAGACATGGAAGGGTTGATGGTCGATGCTTTTCATATTAAGGGTCACCCGCATGCGCTGGTGCAAAAGGGGGAATTAGGCCGTGCTAAAGGCGGCCTGAATTCGAAACTCCATATTGCCGTTGATGCGCACGGCAATCCGGTGTGAATCAGTTGAACAAAGGGAACGGTGGCTGATTGCAGGGAATGTTTGCCTTATACCCGCGCGACAAATGTGATAGAGAGCGTCTTTGCAACCGTGCGTCTGCGATCAAACAAGGTTAAAAACTGCACCTCCGAAACTACATTGCCGGCCATGATGTTCAAGTTTGCGTTCTCAGCAAAAAAGCAATGGCTTAAAATCAGAGGCTTTGACCTGCTCAAAAATGTCATTCAGGGCGTGAATTTTGTGGACGGCGTACAGCAAGATGAGATACAAACAGATTCAGTGAGGTATGCTAGTTAACATATCCCATACACCACTTTCTCGGGCATAGCGCCATCAATCTCAGCTTCGGCTTTAGTCCTTGCTAGACCTACAGAACCAATCAGCTCCAGCTTTTGTGCTTCATTAACTGGATAGTAGCCGAGCAAATTAAAAGCAAATGATTGTAATTTGAGGCTGGTGTTAACCCCTGTACCTAAAACGTTATTTACATCTTCCTCGAGAGTACGACTGTATAGCCAAGCTCATATAGATTGATCATGCTTTATAGATGACTTATCCCTCTTCATTCCGCCGTAAAGTTCTATCCGTTCGCGAGAAGGAAGGGCTTACGATGGCGCAGGTGGCGGCGCGTTTTTGTGTGGGTGTGGCCAGCGTCCCACGCTGGGTTAAAAACCCTGAGCCCAAGCTCACCCGTCATAAACCGGCGACGAAGATGGATAGAGACGCTCTGGCACGTGATGTGTTGGAGCATCCCGATGCGTATCACTATGAACGCGCACGGCGGCTGGGCGTGAGCGAGAAAGGCATCGGCCATGCTCTGCCTCGTAGGGGCATCACCTATAAAAAAAACGCTAAAGCATCCGCGCCGATGCGAAGGCGCGCGGCCTCTGTTCCAGACATTCATTAGGTGGCACAAGCTGAATAAGCGCCCGATTGTTTATATTGATGAGAGCGGCTTTGCCCATGATAGGCCACGGACACATGGTGATGCGCCCAAAGGGCTGAGATGTTTTGGAGAGCAGGATTGGCATGCCAAGGGAGGCACCCATGCGATGGGGGCTTTAATCGGCAAAGCATGGCTCACCGTTAAATATAAATGCCGATATTTTTACCGCATGGGTAGCCCAGGACCTCTTGCCCAAACTGCCTGCTCAAAGCGTTGTTATCATGGTTAATGCAACCTTCCACAAACGCGAAGACACCTAAAACATGATCCAAAATACAGGCCATCGCTTGCTTTACCTGCCTGCCTACTCCCCGGATTTAAATCCTATCGAACAAAAATAGGCGCAAGCCAAAGCACTCAGAAAGAAAAATTATTGCTCAATTGCTGAAATCTTCATAAGTAAATCAATTTATATGACGGAGGCTATAATCAACTTCCAAACTGCGGCAGCCAGTATGCCCCAGCCCATTACCGCCAGACGCTTACCCAACAGAACTTTGTGCTGGGCATGGGTTGCCGCGAGAGCTGCTGGGATAGTACGCCGGCGGAGAGTTTCTTCCACACCCTCAAGGCTATCGGTCCGGGGAAGAGGCCAAGCAAGAGATCTTTGAGTATATATCGAAGCCTTTTATAACCGCCAGCATCGCCATTCCTCCATTGGCTATCGGATGCCAGCTTGCTACGATGCCCAGTACCAAAAGGCCGCGTAATGTTGTGTCCAGAAAACCTTTGCCATAACCAATTGATCATTTACGCCGTAAAAATTGCCAGTACAAGCAGAAAATATAGAGCGGCTATGATCTATGATCTGGCATGGGTCAGAACTCACGAAAAATGATTTGTAAGATGGGAAATCTTTTATTAATATTCTGCTTTAAATAAAGAATTAGAGAAATCCATTGTTGCAGAAGCCTTTAAAATTGCGGGATTCTGAAGACTATCCATTTTCTGAGGCAGATATTCTTGAGAATATATCAGAAGCAATCATTATTCTGGATGCTGATTGGGCTATTACCTATATGAATAGCCATGCCGAAAAAATATCTCGTAAGAAGCGTCAAAAAACCATAGGTAAAAATTTCTTTCATATCTTTCCTGAAATTAAAGATCCTACATATAAAAAATTTTTTCGAAAGGTGTTAAAAACGAGGCAAACCGACACTATCGAAGGGTTTTATGAGCCTCAGGATATGTGGCTGACTATAAAGATTTTCCCTGTACAATCTGGCGGGGTAGGCGTGGCGTTTCAGGAAAATACCTTGCGCAAAAGAATTGAGGTTATCGCAGCCAGCCAAAGCGAGGCATTGAGTTTAGCCCTAAAGGGAGCGTCTTTAGAAGAAGTTTTGAATGTGTTAGTCCTCGCAGTTGAAAAACAGACGGGACACAAGGCAACAGCCTCGATTTTGCTTTTAAGCGATGATGGCAAGCATCTCCTCCATGGGGCAGCGCCGAATTTATCCAATTCTTATTGTGAAGCCATTGATGGAATGGAAATAGGCGAAAATATTGGTTCTTGCGGTACGGCCGTTCATCGAGGTGAATTTGTCATCGCAGAAGATATTTCTATTGATATAAAATGGAACAATTTCCGCGAGTTGGCATTAAAAAACAATTTAGCATCTTGCTGGTCGATGCCTATTTTTTCAACGCAAAATAAATCGGTTTTGGGTACTTTTGCTGTTTATTATCCAGAAGTGCGTAGCCCCGCAGAAACGGACAAGCATATTGTAGAAGTGCTCTCCCAAACTGCTGCCATTCTTATAGAAAGAGAGAAGGAAAATAAGGCACGAATGTTGGCAGAAGAAGCCGTTAATTTAAGTACAAAAAAATTTAGCAAACAGCGCCGTCTATATGAAACGGTGTTATCTAACACGCCGGATCTAGTTTATATTTTTGATCTTGAAGGGCGCTTCACCTATGTAAACAAAGCCTTATTGAAAATGTGGGGGCGTACATGGGAGGAGTCTGTTGGAAAAACCTGTTTTGAACTTGGGTATGAGCCGTGGCATGCAGAAATGCATATGCGTGAAATCGAGCAAGTTATTAAAACTAAAAAACCTATACGCGGAGATGTACCTTTTACAGGCATGCATGGAAGACGTATTTATGATTATATTTTTATGCCTGTCTTGGGTGAAGATGGAGAGGTAGAGGCGATTGCCGGGACCACCCGCGATGTGACCGAGCGTCGGAAAGCTGAAGAGGCCGCCCAAAAATCAGAAGAACGACAGCGCCTTGCTTTGGAAGCATCCCATAGCTTTGGTATATGGGATTGGGACATAAAAAATGACGTTTTCACCGCTGACGAACGCTTCGGAGCTTTGTTCAATCTTAGCCCGGAAGAAGCAAAAGAGGGCGTGAAACTGGAACAAGTTGCTCAATATATCCATGAAAATGACTTTAAAAGAGTTCTAGATGTCATTAAAGAAAAATTACAAACCGGAGGACATTACAAAGAGGAATACCGTGTAAGGCAAAAGGACGGGACTATTAAATGGGTTTCTGTACGTGGGAATATTCAACTGGACGAGAATGGTGAAGCTGTTCGTTTTCCCGGTGTTGGTGTTGATATTACGCTTGAGCGTAATGCTATTGAAGCTTTGCGTGAAGCGGATCAGAAAAAAGATGAATTTCTGGCAACACTTACACACGAATTACGCAACCCCTTGGCGCCTATGCGTAATGCCCTTTACGTTATTAAATCAAATAGTGCAAACGCTGAAGCTCAAACTCATGCGCATGAGTTAATTGAAAGACAAATCAGCCAAATAGTCCGATTGATTGATGACCTGATGGACGTTTCACGCATAACAAGGGGGAAAATACGAATATCCAAAGATATAGTTGATATACAAAAAGCAATTACAGACGCGGTGGAAACGGTGCAACTTCTTATAGAAGAGCGGAATCACGAGTTGATACTGAATTTTCCAGATAACCCTGTTTTCGTAGAAGGCGATTTAGTAAGGCTGGCGCAAATATTCTCTAATCTCATCAATAATGCGGCTAAATATACTGAACAAAAAGGTGAAATTGAGGTTAATATAAGGCAATTTGGTAGAGTGGTAGAAATAGAGATAATTGATAACGGCATCGGTATAGCAAAAGAAAAACTGCCATTTATATTTGATATGTTTTCACAGTTTGAAGACCCATTAAATCGTTCTCAAGGTGTCCTTGGAATAGGCTTAACACTTGTAGAAAAGCTTGTTGAGCTACATGGCGGCTCTGTGGATGTTGAAAGTAAAGGCATCAATGAAGGAACAAAGTTTACTGTTTCATTACCCGTGAGCGTAGCACAAAATGCAGACACGCCAGATAGTCTATGTAAAGTACCAAACTTCACCCAGCAAAAAATTAAAGTTCTGGTTGTTGATGATAATAAGGATGCCGCTCAAACCATGGGTTGGCTTATGGAGGCGTTGGGATGTGAAGCCCAAACGGCTTTTGATGGTAAGAGCGCTATTAAATTAGCCCTTTCTTACCTCCCTGATCTTGTATTGCTAGATATCGGATTGCCTGAAATGAATGGCTATGAAGTCTGCGAAACTATGAAGAAAATACCGGAGCTTAAAAATACTGTATTTGCCGCTCAAACCGGGTGGGGGCAGCCAGAGCACAAAAAACGCTCAAAAGAGGCCGGGTTCGATCACCACCTGGTTAAACCAGTGGAAATGGCTGCGTTAGAGGCTATTTTAAATAAAATAAACCTATAATAAACAGCTTTGGAATATCGCATCTGATTTCCTTTTATAAAAGTAGGAAAACACAAAAAAACGATATCATAGATGAGTAGATTACAAATCTCATCTGTCTGTATTCCGGCGGCAAATCCTGCCATGGTGATCCCTCTGTACGAAAATGCCATTTTACGCGCCTAAAAGTCCTAGGGGCCTGCTCTGTTGTTCGGTATATTGCCTCAGAGCACCTCCTATGGAGCACCATCAACGCTTCCGGCAAAATAGGAGGGCGACCAAAGGCTGCCTGATTTGGCCGATTCATGAACCCTGGAAGATGAAAACTTCTGCCTGATTCGTCTGCTAGAAACCCCCTTAAGTGAATTGACCAACTTAGAGAGTTGGACTTTCGGTGGGTAATTAATCAGCAGATGAACGTGATCCTGCTCCCCATTGAACTCCTTCATATCAACTTCAGACAACGAACAGACATGGCGCTACCTTCCATGTAGGTGAGCATTGCGGCGTCTAGTACGCTTACCCGGTACTTGATGATGAAGACCAAGTGGCAATGAAGCATGAAAACGCAGTGGCGTCCAGACCTAAGCTCTTTTATAGACCAATTTTTTATTTCTCCGTGATAGGTATCTGATGTGGCAAGGGTTTTCCGGACCCATGATTAGGCCGCTTTTCGGTTACTTTTCTCATAGCCTAATGGGGTTTGATAACCGAGAGTTGAGTGGCGCCTCTGGCGGTTTGAGCTTTTTCGCGTGTCTGATAGCGTCGGTGATGGGCTAACTCGGTTTTCAAGGTATGAAAGAAACTTTCTGACGGGGCGTTATCCCAGCAACAGCCCTGACGGCCCATACTACACATGAAGCCATGGTTCTTGAGGGTTTTCTGGTAGCGATCGGAGGCGTATTGACTGCCTTGGTCGCTATGGGCCAGCAGCCCTTGAGGGGGCTGACGCTTCCAGATGGCCATTAGCAAAGCGTCATTGACCAGCTGGGTGGTCATGCGCTTGGACATCGCCCCGCCCACCACCGCTCTAGAGTAGAGATCAATGAAAACTGCGAGGTAGAGCCAGCTCTCCTCTGTGGGGATATAGATGATGTCACCGACATACACAGTATCGGGATGATCCACCCGAAATTCCTGTCCCAACCGATTCGGGGTAGCAGGGCGGCCATGGTAGGCGTTCGTGGTGGCTTTGAAGGGGCATTGGCTCTTGCTCTTGAGCCCCCGCTGCTTCCTCAGGCGAGCCACGCGCGTCCGGCTGATGGGTTCGCCCTTTTCCACTAACCCCTGGCGGATATGCCGGGCGCCCTAGGTCTTACGGCTGTTCTCGTGAATCGTCTCACTTTTTCGCCTAACCGCCTGTCTTCGAGGCTGTGGGCGCTCTCAGGCCGTTTTAACCCGTCATAGTAGGCACGGGGGAAAATCTCCATCACTTTGCACATGCGAGTGACCGTCAATGTTCCTTGGTGGCGCTGGATAAAGGCGTACTTCCTTTGCTTTCCTTGGCAAAGTAGGCGGCGGCCACCTTTAGAATATTCCGCTCCTCCTTCAAGCGGGCATTCTCTTTTCTCAGGCGCTTGAGCACGATGATGCTTGCCTATCCAGGTAGGCAAGGTGTGCTTGTTCACCCCTCACCCTTCGGCGCTTTTGCTAAACGACTGCTCACGCTCTACTGCCAGCTTCACCGCGCGTGCTTTAAATTCCAGAGTATACCGATGCTTTCTTCTCGGTATTCATCACAACACACTTTCCTCATTTTGTCTTTAAGATGGCTTGAGTTCGTGTGTCCGCAATCGTCTAGCCACTTCAGTTTCTCTAAAAAGCCTAAGGTGACAACTGGAGATTCTTTCTGGAAAGTTTGTAAGTGAATGATTATTAAATATGTTTTTCAGCAGAGAGATTATTAGAGGATAAATAAACAGGCAAAAGTATCAAGCTTATTACAATTTGGTTTAGCTTGGCGGTGGAGTATATCAGTTAACTATTTGTTTTATATATTAGGAATATAAATTGGTAAGAGATTTGCTAAGTAATGGTTAATGCAATGTTTTATAAAATTTATGGCAGATCTCATGGAAAAATTATCAAGAATATTCTTATTATTACTGGGCAGCATGGGCAATGTCCAGGCATTAATTATTGATACCGGCGGAGATGCCGTATTGGGCATCCAGCCTGCTGATTTACGGAATCATCACTATGAAAGCAATGTGAACGTATTTGCCTTTAACGAGCAAGAATTCGTATTGACTGAGGATCTCTCTGTCAATAGAGAGTTTGAATTTGATGGTGACTTGAACAATGCAATTGCTGCTGGCACACCTATCAAGAGCCATTTGTTACACTTTGATCCTGTTGGTAAAAACAAGAGAGGCAAGTGGTCCAAAGCGAAGGGATGGATTACCTTTGATACCGATATTATCGGTTTGATCTATTCTAACCGTTTTTTAAGATGGAGTGATTTTCTTAGCCAGCCGGGCACCCTCTTCTCTAAAAGTAGAAGAAAATTGGATAAACACGAGCTTATTAATCTCGGGGGCTGGGATATTAGCGCCGATTATCGAACCTTGTGGTTTGACTGGAGAGCCAAACCCGCAGTAGATCAGCTGCGAATAATTACCGATCCGCCCGTCGACGTACCAGCGCCTTCTTCTCTGGCTTTGCTGCTTCTAGGGGGAGGAATATTTGTGGTAGGCCGCGGAAGAAAGCTATTTGCCTGATTGCTTTGAGGTCTTTGGAAAGAGGGGGCAGATTTCAGGCCCCCTCGGCTTGAAGTTGTTTTAGAAATAGAGGGGCGCAGAATTTTTAATGTTCTTTCTTTGGCAGCTGAAGTCGATATTCGTTGAAGAAGCTTGGAGAAGCGGGTGGACGCCTTAGTTGTAGAGAGCGGGGTGCGCTATCGCTTTCCCACTCTACGTAGGTTATATATTATATATTAAAGGAGGCAATTTGTAGGTTCAATCTTCATCCCCGCAATACCCGCTTGTCCTGCTAATCCAGTTTTCTCCAGCTTTACTACCACATAGTAGGCATGGTTACTAAAATCAAAGGAGTAACTAGAAAAACAACCTAGCTCAAAATCTTTATTTTGGGTTTGGTATAGCTCGTCCGCTGCGTAGTCATCACTATCTATTTTGAAAATGTTTGTAAACTCGCCAGTATCGAGATCCATCTCTCGAAGACGAATCGTTATCCTCGCGTCTGGTCCATTATCAAGATAACGGGCGGTCATTTTCCAACCATCAAGGGCTAATATGCTAACAAGGCTATCAGCGTCATGGACTTGATAAAAAAGCCTTACCTGTCCTGTTGCATCGTCGGCCATTTCCACCTCTGGACCGGCATAGTTATATTTTACCATTGTGGGTTTATCGGGTGTTCCAACAGCGCCAGAGGTAGTCCAAGGAATAATAACATCTATTGCTAAAGCGCTGGATACGTTTGTTAATAGAAAGGCTGACGTTAAGAAGCTGTACTTGAGGGCTTTAAAGATAGATGGTTTTTTCATGATATTTTTCCTGTTTGAGTAATACCGCGCACAGGAAGTCTATCGGATCATTTTTTATAAGCTTGATGTGATAGGGGTCACAAAACGATAGATATATAATGATAAGTGTTTCTAGAAAATTTGCTTTAATTCGGCTGTAAATCAGTCAACGTCGTGGTTTCTTGATACCATACGCCGGATTTTCCGTACACTCAGGGCTACCGATAACGCGACGACTGGGATTGATATGCCGATGGTTAAATCTGGATTGATGGGTAAGCCTGCTGCTTCTGCCGCCCTGGCGAGATAACCGACCAGGCCAACCACGTAATAGGTGATGGCGGCGACGGAGAGCCCTTCCACTGTTTCCTGCAAGTGGAGCTGAAGCTTGGCCCGTTCTGCCATGGAAGAGAGCACTTGTTGATTTTGGTGCTCAAGGGAAATATTTACCCTGGTGCGTAGTAATTCGCTTGCACGGCCAATGCGTCGGGACAGATTTTCCTGTAGCCGGAGTACAGTCTCGCAAGTATGCATGGCTGGTCCCATGCGCCGTTCACAAAACTCGCGAAAGGTTTGCATGCCTTCAACCCGCAGCTCACGCAGTTCGTTAATGCGCCGCTGCACCAATTCGTAGTAAGCCTGGGCTGCGGTGATTCGATATTGGATCGAAGAAGCCAGGCTTTCGGTAGAGGCCGCTAATTTGGTGAGCTGATCGAGCAGCTCCGATTCCTCTTCGGTGGTAGCCGAGGCGATGGCCTCGGTAATTTGGGCTAATTCCTGCTCGGCGTGTCCTAGCATGGGCATGGTTCTGCGCGCCAGTGGGTAGGTCCGCAATGCCTGTATGAGATAGGACTCGATCTCCAGGAGGCGCTGTACCGCCCGCCCGGCCTGGCGTGGGGTGAGACTGATATCCTTAATGATAAAGCGGCTAAATCCGTCTTTATGGAGGCGAAAATCGGCGTAAGCGATTCCTGCCCCTTCGCCAATACGGGCGCCTGTAACGGCATTGCCTTCAAACAGGGCGGCAGCAAGCTCATCCGGGTTGCGCGGTTTTTCCGGTAGAGGGTAGATGGCCAAATGAGCAGCAACGAGCACCTGGCCAGGTAGTTCCGCGAGCCAGTCCTGGGGGATGCTTTCTATGACGGTGTTGGCGAATGGTTCCTGGAATGGGCCGCGCCGAAAAAAAGTATAGCTAGTGAATTCAGTATGTTTTTCCCATTGGAGGCGGAATGGACCCAGATCAATGCGAAGATGATTATCTTTTGAGGTCGGAATAGGATGGCCAAACCGGATGCAAATTTCCGTTAACTTCTCCCGCTCTTGCTGAACCATTTCCGCATCGGAGGAAAGCACAAGATGAGATATCTGCTCTGGGGGTGCTAGCGATTCTGGCAGCCGGGCGTGTAATTCATGGTTCAGCAGTAGGCGCTGCGGATGATCGACGGGTATCGTCATAAGTTTAATATCTGGGCTGACCTTGAAAAGGTTATTTTGAGCTCTTCATTCTACCAATTAATGATCAGACCAAGAGCTTCTCAATCAAAGCTCTTGGATAAGGGCGGCATTATAGATCTTGGTATCGTATCATTATTGATAGAACAGTAGAGATATGAGGTCGACATGGAGCCGGTTAGGGAGAATAGTTGGCATGCCCATACTGCAGAGGCCGTATTGCAGCGGATGGGCGTTGAACGGCTGGGGTTGACCCAGCAGGAGGCGGAGCAACGTCTAAAGGAGTATGGGCCTAACCGACTCACACCGCCTAGGCGAAGAGGGGCCGTGGAACGGTTTTTAACCCAATTTCATAATGTGCTTATTTATGTGTTGCTCGCCGCCGCAGTGGTGACTGCCTTACTGGCTCACTGGGTGGACACCGGGGTTATTTTGGCGGTCGTGGTGCTCAATGCCTTGGTTGGCTTTATTCAAGAAGGCAAGGCGGAACGAGCCTTGGAAGCTATCCGTCATCTCCTCTCACCCCAAGCGAACGTGCTGCGCGATGGCCAGCATAGAGTGATCCCCGCCGAATGCTTGGTTCCTGGTGATGTGGTAATCCTCCAGTCTGGTGATAAGGTGCCCGCGGATCTTCGCCTTATTCGGGTCAAGAATTTACAAATTGAGGAAGCCCCCCTAACGGGGGAATCCATGCCTGCGGAGAAGGCGCTTGAACCCGTTACTGAAAATGCATCCGTAGGGGACCGAACCTGCATGGCCTATTCCGGAACCTTGGTTACCTACGGTACAGGGGAAGGGGTGGTGATAGCCACGGGGGATCGCACCGAGATTGGGCGCATCAGCGCCATGCTAGGGCAGGTGCAAACTCTGATAACGCCTTTGCTGCGGCAGATAGCTGTGTTTGGTCGCTGGCTGACCGCCGCCATCTTGGGGCTGGCAGCGATTGTGTTTGCCTTTGGGGTAGGGGTCCAAGGCTATTCTCCCCAGGACATGTTTCTCGCGGCCGTGGGTCTTGCCGTGGCGGCCATTCCAGAGGGACTGCCTGCCATTATGACCATTACCTTGGCGATTGGAGTCCAACGCATGGCGCGCCGCAATGCCATTATTCGTCACCTTCCGGCAGTGGAAACGCTGGGCTCCGTTAATGTGATTTGTTCTGATAAAACTGGCACCTTGACCCGGAACGAGATGACGGTGCGCACGGTAGCCACCGCCGATACCTTATTCGAGGTCAGCGGAGTGGGATATCACCCCCATGGGGGATTTAGCCGGCAAGGCCAACTGATCTCAGTGGATGACTATCCTGAGTTGGGAAATCTCTGCCGTGCGGGTCTGCTGTGTAATGATGCAAATCTTCACAAGTGGGAAGAGCAGTGGATTTGCCAAGGAGATCCCACTGAAGCCGCTTTGGTGAGCTTGGCCATGAAGGCGAATTTGATTCCGGAATTGGAACGGGAAGAATGGCGACGAGTCGATGTTATTCCCTTTGAGTCGGCACTTCGTTTCATGGCAACTTTGCACCAGGATCAGGCGGGGCACGGCTTTATTTATCTTAAAGGGGCGCCTGAACAGGTTTTGGAAATGTGCTATTGCCAGCGCAGCCAAGGTGAGGATCGACCCTTGGATATAGCTTATTGGCATGGACGTATTCTGGAGATGGCAGGCAGGGGTGAGCGGGTATTGGCTGTCGCTTTCCGAATTAGCGATATTAGCCGCTGCGATCTGCGTTTTGTGGATGTGCGGGGAGAGTTAACCCTGCTAGGGTTATTTGGAATTATCGATCCCCCCCGGGTGGAGGCGATTGCTGCGGTCAAGGCATGCCAGGAAGCAGGAATCCAGGTCAAGATGATTACCGGAGATCATCTTTTGACCGCCCAGACCATTGGTCAGCAATTAGGTCTCAAACAGGGCAGACAAGCATTGGCCGGTGCCGATCTGGAAATCATGGATGATGAGACCCTGCGTAAGCTGGTTTTGGATGTGGATATCTTCGCGCGGGCTAGCCCAGAACATAAGCTCCGTTTGGTCAAGGCTTTGCAGGCTCAAGGACGAGTCGTGGCTATGACGGGTGATGGAGTCAACGATGCACCCGCCTTGAAACGGGCCGATGTGGGTATTGCCATGGGACAGAAGGGCACGGAGGTGGCTAAAGAGGCCGCCGAAGCCGTGCTTACCGACGATGATTTTGCTTCCATTGCCCAAGCGGTAAAGGAAGGACGTACCGTTTATGACAATCTAAAGAAATCCATACTTTTTATTTTGCCCACCAATGGGGGCGAAGCGATGACCTTGTTGGTTGCCATTTTGCTTGGCTATATGCTCCCCATTACCCCGGTGCAGATTCTATGGATTAACATGATCACGGCGGTTACCCTGGCCTTGGCGCTGGCTTTTGAGCCTCCAGAAGGGAATGTCATGCGCCGTCCTCCCCGTGATCCGGGGGAACCGGTACTATCCGGGTTTTTAATTTGGCGTATTGTTTTCGTCTCGGCTATTTTGGTAGCCGGTACTTTTGGGCTCTTTCTTTGGTACCGGGAACAAGGCGCATCTATTGAATATGCTCGGACTATTGCCGTGAATACCATGGTAATGTTTGAGATATTCTACCTTTTCAGTACCCGCTATATAACTCGTTCAGCCTTATCCCGAGAGGGTCTACTGGGTAACCGCTACGTTTTGATAGCTATTACCATCGTGACGGTTTTCCAATTGCTGTTTACCTATAGCGCACCGATGCAGCAGCTTTTTACCACCGTGGCTTTAGGGCTCAGGGATTGGGGTTGGATTATACTCGTTACTTCTTCTGTATTTGTGTTAGTGGAACTGGAAAAACTATTTTTGAGGCAAAGGGAAGAAAAAGCCCCGCCCCTAGTGACTAAACCAACTGTGGCGGCACTTGAGCGGTTTAAGCCCCGGGGAGTCTGGCTAGCAGCGCTTGTTCTTCTGCTGCTTGGCGTCGGGGTAGGCCGTTGGGTATGGGTTCAGTTCGATAGGGAGGGAGAAGAAGTCCTGGTCGTGACAGAAGCAGAAAAACAGGCGCCTCAACCTGCCGAGCCTCTGTTAGACACTCAGACTCCGAAGGTAAAAACGCCTCCTGGCAGGGAGCCGGCGTCTGCCTCTCAGCAGCCTGAAGTGGCGGCGATACCGTTGCTGGAGGAAAGCAAGGAAGAACCGGAAAGGCCCAAAATGGCCTCTAAGCCTCCCACCCAGGAAGAATTGGAACAGGCCAAAGTGCCCCCGGCGGCAAAAACAGCGATTGTCCAGCCAGGCGATAGCTTATCCCTGATCGCTGCACGAACCTACGGCGATCCCCAGCAATGGCTGCTTATCTATAAAGCCAATCGGGGCAAGATCAAGGACCCTAACATCATCGTTCCAGGCATGGAGTTGATTCTCCCCCCAGTGCCTAAAAATTAGAATTTTTCAAAATTTTATCCGTCCGAGAAATTCGCTTTTCTCAGCGGTTCTCGTCCTCGGCGCGTCGCTTCACTTCGCGACTTCGCTAGGAGGCTTTCAGCATCCTTGGAGAACTTCAATGAGGTTGGCATAGTCTATAAAAAAGCAAGCAAGTGGTGTTGTTACCATGACCGATTTGTTACAGGTTATTTGTAGGTATTGGGGAGATGCCATATTAGGACATCTGGCCACGCAGGTGGGGCCAAACACTTAAATTAACTAGTTACTCAAGGGTAATTTTACCAAATAGCGCGTAAAGCATTGCCCAATGCGGGCGGTGATATAAGCGCCTTGCAGAACCATGGGCATCATTGTTAAATCCATCTTACACCGCCGGACGGGCGGGGTTAGCCTGTGGAGCGACCGGAACGGGGGCAGCGGCCAGCGCCGCTGTCTAGGGAAGGCACGTTGAAGCAGGAAAGTTCCTGGGGCGACCCAAGAACCTCTGCCCCATCGGGCGGAGAGTGTCAGTAGGCTTAAATTTAATAGAAGCAGTTTGAGTTTATCTTCCGAGAGCAGAGAAGAAGCGATGAAGTCAAAACAAGAGACGGATTCTGGAACCGGGGCAAGGCAAGTAGAAACCCCGGCAGTAGAGGAGCTAGAAGAGCACGAGGTCAGGGAAGAAGAAAACGCGGGCATGGAAATGGCGGCAAGGGCCTATCCCCGGAAGAGGCTTACCTTGGATGAGATGGTATTTTATGGCTTGATCATCCTTTCGGTGATAGGCGTTGGAATTACTCAGGCTTCTGTCATTGTGGGCCGCACCTATTGGCTAGCCATGATACCGATTATTGCGGCCACCACCCTTTATATAGAGTGGGAAAGGGACCGTGGAAAGGAGATCAGATGGCGAACGCTACTGCGAACCCAGCTTTTCCACTGGGCAGCGCTTTTGGTTTCCGTAGAGTTAGTGTACATGCTTTTCAATTTTGGCCGGCTCAGTAATGAAGGTGTGAGCCTAATGATTCTCCTGTTAGTGGCGCAGACGACGTTTCTGGTAGGGGTATATGTGGATTGGCGGTTTTCCATAGTGGCCTTGTTCCAGGTGTTGTGCCTCATCGTGCTGGCTTATTTGAAAGCTTATATATGGATAATGCTATTAATTGCTACCGGGATTATTGCCTTGGGGATTTATTTCCATAGAAAATTTCCAGGAAAAATTCCTTCTTCCCGCCGCTAATCGTGCTTAGCGGCGCTGCTTTTAGCTGTTCTAAAAACGTCCCGGCATGTAAAAATAGGCACTTAACCTATGGGAAATTGCCAGATAAAATTTTATGTTTTACAGGGTACTCGCTCGGTCTGCCCCACGAGAGCTAGAGGCATAATGGTTGGTGTTCCCAGTGGTGGGCATCTTGCCGCCATGCTCACCTTCTACTTATGACCCAGCCGTTGCACCGTTAACGGCAGTTGTGTAACCCCCATTTTCTAATATGCCTCTTATTCGCGATTGGTTTCAGCGCTATTTTGCCGATCCTCAGGTAACTGGCCTGGCTATTTTACTGGCTGTTGGTTTTGCCACTGTTGTCTTTATGGGCCACGTATTGGCGCCGGTGCTTGCAAGCCTGGTGATCGCCTATCTGCTCGAGGGAATCGTGGGATATCTGGAGCGCCGAGGTTGCCCTCGCTGGATAGCCGTAATTTTGGTGTTTGTGGTGTTCATGGTTGCTCTTTTTGGGGACATCTTTGGATTGATACCCTTGCTTTCGCAACAGGTTACCCAGTTTTTCCAGCTTTTGCCTAAAATGATTGCCCAGGGGCAGCAGCTTCTGCTAAGCCTGCCTGAGTATTATCCAAATCTGTTCTCCCAGGACCAGGTCAATAATCTGGTGAGTGCCCTCCATGTTGAGGTGGCCCAATTGGGGCAAGAGATGCTTTCCTGGTCCCTGGCGTCAGTGACGAGCCTCATTATGCTGGGGATGTACCTTGTGCTGGTGCCGCTACTGGTATTTTTCTTCCTCAAGGACAAAAATCGCCTGGTTGGATGGTGTAAATCTTATCTTCCCCAGGAGCGAAAATTAATCGTTCAAGTCTGGCGTGAGGTGGATTTTCAGATTGCCAACTATATTCGTGGTAAATGTATCGAGATCCTAATTGTCTGGGCAGTAAGTTTTATTACCTTTTATCTTTTGGGTTTGCAGTTTTCTATGCTGCTGAGTGTGCTCATGGGATTGTCGGTGATTATTCCCTATATTGGGGCGATGGCGATCACTTTGCTGGTAGCTTTTGTGGCTTACTTCCAATGGGGGTTGAGTGCTGAACTTGCTGAAGCATTCGGTGTTTGTGTGATCATCCAGTTCTTGGACGGCAATGTGTTGGCTCCTTTATTATTCGCCGAAGTGGTGGACTTGCACCCCGTGGCGGTGATTGTGGCCATTGTGGTTTTTGGTGGGGTGTGGGGATTCTGGGGGCTCTTCTTTGCGATTCCGCTTGCCACTCTCATACAGGCGGTACTTAAAGCCTGGCCCAAGCTCCCCCCTGCAAAAGAGCCGCTTCCGCTGTTAAAACGTTGGGGTATTCGCTTCTTGCCGGGACGACAACGGTCGCGGTGAGGCAAGGTATCGTATATGCAGCAGCCGTACCCATGGGCCGCTTATCCATAACGCTCGGGGCAAGAGTAATGGCCCTCATGTAGGGGAGACGACAGCACGAAGAAGGCGGCAGGTGCTTGATCTATCTCGATTGCAAGTTAAGGCATTGCCATCAGTGAATGATCGTCACTGGCCCGCTAGCGTGGCGTACGACTTTTTCGCTCACGCTGCCTAGTAACAGGGCTTCAAAGCGTGAGAGACCGCGCCGCCCTATTACTGTTATTGTGTTAGGGCGTTTCTCAAGGTAATGGATAATTTCCGTTGCTGGGTCGCCTGTGAGGATCTCTTCTTTAATTTCTTGGTCCTGGTCACCAATAATCCGCCGGGCTTCGTCAAAAACCTTACGGGCTGTTTCTTTTTTGAGCTGTTCGTTATCTTCCTCCTCTGGATGGGTGATGCTCAAAAAATCAAAATCGCTCGTGGCTCTCGTTGGAAATACGTAGAGCAAAGTCATTTTGTTTTTCGTCGTTTTAGCCAAGCGGGCAGCAAAGCGTGCTGCCCGCTTGGCATTTTCAGAGCCGTCTACCGTTACAATGATGTCTTCAATAATGTCATTGAATTGAGCATTCATGATAATCGCTCCTTCATTCATATCCTAAGAAAGTCAGGTATTCATTTACATTTATAGATATAGTCGCTCTCCTTAGCTTGCGCCAATAGAAATTTACGGTGCGGGTTAATCTTTTTTTAGCCTGGTCGTCCGTCTACCCTGGGCCGCCATAAGATAGAGGTATAGTGAAATAGGAAAACCCCAAAAGCCCCTATCCAGAGTCCACCCGAAAGCAGCCAAACAGCTACTATGTGAGTGGGCAGCAGCAGCGGGCCAGCGACTCGGACAATAACACCTAGCGTAATCAATCCATAAGCTAACATCATTCTTTCAGGCAATACCATGCGTCGTCCCGTATGGCCAAGGGAAACCCGCGAGATCATGCCCAGGATGAGCGTACCCATGGCTCCCACCGTCAACAGGTGGATTGCAATGCTATGGTAGTCTCCCGCTAGGTAGGCGTCCAAGCCCTTGGTGATAAGCCCGGCGCAAATCCATACATATCCTAGATGCAGCACCCATAGAAGCGGTTGGGATAAAGTTTTATACCCGCCCCAGCCAAGCAGACGGATTAGGTTAAATATTCCCGCCGCAAGGGCGATGGCGCCGGTGAGGGCGTTTATCCCACTGATGGCTTCTAACATCAAAAGCACGGCGACGGAGCCAATAGCCAGGCGCTCGAGCCAGACAGATTGGTGGATAGGGATTTGGAGGGTATTGCGGGTGAAGGAAGGAATTACCCGGCCGCCAAGGATCACCATTAAGAGAGTAATGACATTGACCGTGGCATGCAGGGCCGGTGCTGTTGCCGTGGGAAGATAACCTGCCCCGCCCAGGTGAACCAGCAGATTGCAACTTGCTAGAACCCCTAATATCACTACCAGGGCGATACTGCGGGTATGGCGCGCAGCCACGATAGGCCGGGCAACGAAAAATAATAGGCAGGGAATAAAGGCCATATCAACCGTAATGACAAGGAAAACAGGTAGGATATCTCCCCCTAGCATGACGGCTCGTCCAGCCATCCATAATAGAACGAGAAGAAGCAGGGAAGGGCCGGCCGCCGTAATACGCCCAGTCCAATTCTGGGCTGCGGTCAAAAGAAATCCCGCAATGATGGCGGCAACAAAGCCGAACAGCATCTCGTGGGCGTGCCAGTAAGGCAGGGGGAGGTGCGAATTGAGGCTCAATTGCCCGCTTAATAGCAATAGCCATAAGAGCATCCAGACGCTGCTCATCAAGGTTCCAAGCCAGAAAAAGGGCCGGAAACCCGTACCCAGGAAAGTCCAGCGGCGGTGCTGCAACACAGCGTTTGAAAAGGGGGTAGAGGAAGACATAGACCTTAGGCTCCTGCAAACAACACGGGAAATAATAACTATTCTTTTTTGTATTTAACTTGTTGTAATAAATAGAAAAATTGACAATTCTTTAGTGCTTCGCTAAAGTATTTTTAAACCATCATACAATAACAGCAAGGAGTGTGCACCATGAAGGGCGATAAAAAGATAATCAGCTACCTTAATAAAGCGCTGACCAATGAATTGACGGCTATCAACCAGTATTTCCTCCATGCCCGTATGTATAAGAATTGGGGCTTTGAAAAGCTGAATAAATATGAGTACGATGCCTCCATTGACGAGATGAAGCATGCGGATCAGCTTATTGAACGAATTTTATTCCTGGAAGGACTGCCCAACCTTCAGGATATGGGTAAGCTTTTAATTGGTGAAACTCCCAAGGAAATGCTGGAGTGTGATCTCAAGCTGGAACAGGATAATTTACCCGTGCTAAGAGAAGCGATTGCCCATTGCGAGAAGCAAAGCGACTATGTTTCCCGGGAGTTGTTTGAAGGAATTCTGGACAGTGAGGAAGAACATATCGATTGGTTAGAAACTCAGTTAGAGCTTATTAAGCAGGTAGGCGAGCAAAACTATCTTCAATCTCACATGTAAGATCAGCTCGAACGTTTTCGCGGGGCCATCCTTCTGGTAACAACAAGTAGGATGGCCTTTTGGGGTGCAGATAGCCTGTTTCCAATGCAGGGGGGTACGTTGTGTCCAGGATCTCGGCCCCTTAGGTTTCTTTATGAAAGTGTTTGAGGCATTGGAGGAGAAGGAGGTAGTTCCCTTTTTTTAGAGTCCTTACTCAGGGACGTCCCTCCTTTAATATTTATCAGCGTTATCTATATAAAACCCATGCTAGACTCTGTCAGCTCTCTAAGGTTTTAATAAATTCATTGGCCTCATCGATTGCAGCTTCCATTTCTTGAACTAGCCGGTTGACATCCGTCTCTATAGTGCTGAGCTCCCCTTGTAAGGACGCAATGGCGCGGGCATTAAGATTATGCTTCAGGAACAGCACCTGATCATGGAAGGTGGTGAGTACCGGCTCTATTTTTGCTTCGGCGCGTTTCATGGCCCGGATCAGCTTGTCATAGCGGGTACGGGTTTGGGTAAGTTGCTGTTGGCTGCTGCGTCGTAGTGAGGGGTTATCGTACTGGTCCAGTTCTTCTTCCCATTCTTGGAACAAAGCTCCAGCAACGTTTTCAACAGAGGCGATACGGTCATGCACGGCTTCCGCCTTTTTCTGGCTGGCTTGATACTCGCCATTGAGCTCTTCATAAAGATCTTCTAGGTCGCCCCCATCGTAGTTCACAACGGAAGAAAATTGCTCTAGCGCGGACTGAAATTGTTCCTTCGCTTCAATTTGGGTATCCCGTACTTCTTCGACCCGATCTGCCAAAATATCCCTTTTGTGATACCCAAATTCCTCCATGGTTTTGTAATAGGCAGCTTGACAGCCGGTAAGTAGCAATAAAAAGAGGCTGGTTAGAAAGGCTCGAAGGGTTATGTTTAGCATGGGAAAAGCTTCCGTTTTTAGACTAAAATTAAAAATAATAACAGAATTCTGAATAGAGAAAGCGGAGATGGGATGGGGACCTGAGACGTCGTTGTTTGTGTGGGTTTTTCAGCCATGCAAAAACTAGCTGGAGTCCTGCAAAATTTCTTTAATCAGGCCCACGCTAAAGGCCGGTTACGCCGTGAGTGCTTTGGTAATCTGATTTATTATCGACTTATTGATGATAGCCAACCCTTCAGGAGAGGGACGGTTATTTTTGAGGAGGGGACGCTGATTCCGGGGTATCCTCAGATTGGTCGGATGATACGCCTTGATAAAGGACTTAAGGAACAATTTACTAAACCTTTTTGGGCGGAAGAGAAAGTCGATGGCTATAACGTACGTATTTTTCTGCTGGGAGAACGTTTGCTAGGAGTAACGCGAGGTGGGTTTCTGTGTCCATTTACGGTAGATAGGCTTCCGGATCTGATAGATGAACGGATATTTTCTGACCACCCAGACTTTATTCTCTGCGGAGAGATAGCGGGTCCTGAAAACCCTTATCTCATCGGCTCTCCCCCTTTTATTAAGGAAGATATTCAGCTTTTCATCTTTGATTGCCAGCGTAAGGGCGAGTTCGACTATTTATCCCAAGCAGAAAAGCATCAGCTGATGGAGCATTATTCCCTCCCCTCGGTGCGTAATTTCGGCCTCTTTAAAGCTGAAGATATTCTCGCTATCAAACAGTTGATGATGACCCTGGATACGGAGGGTTGCGAGGGGTTGGTTTTTAAGGAGGATGTTCCCAGGGGCAAGCGGTCAAAGTACGTGACCAGCGATGCTAGTCTGAGCGATATTCAGGCCATGGCGCGTTACCTGCCAGATTTCCCGCCTGAATACTTCATAGGCCGCATTCTGCGGTCAGTCATTTTTCTGGATGAAGAGGGCATCAGCAGTACCCATGAACTCAAGGCCCAGCTAGGAAGCGCTTTTATAGATGGCCTGCTCAAGGCCATCAAGCAATGCCAGCGCGAGCATCGGGTCTATCATCGTTTTCGTTGTCGCCTGCATGACCGTGCTAATGCAAGGCAGCTTTTAGCCCATTTGGCAAGGGGCGATGGTCACATCCAAATCGTCAAGCATCGTCTGGTACGAGAAGGAGAGTTTTATATATTTGAATTTGATAAGGTTTTTCAGCGTACTACGGGGTTACTCGGTGAGTTGCTTTCAGGAGAGATGGTTTATGACTGATATATTTTTCCCCTTGAGTGGCTTATTTTTGGGGCCGACTACAGGAGGTTAGGTTTTCTAACACTCGCCGTAGATGTTGGGGGAGGATGATCTTAACCCCAACTTTATCCGCCCATTTACGCAGCCCCTCGTCTGCTGAGAGCAGCACCCCATCCAGCTCATAGGCAAGCAGCAAAACGTCGATATCTTCCCTGCTGTCGACAATGCCTCTGCGCAAGGTTTCTCGATAGCGTTCCCGCAGGCGGGTAATTAAGGCCCCTTGATCGGCAACGGTACCCGGTTGGGCGGCCATGCGGGCATGCTCCTCAGCAATGCGCAGGCCCCGGTCAATGCGGTGGCGGACCTCATGGATAAGCTCATAGAGAAACTCGCTTGGAATAGTCAGGCTGTATCGTCTTGGGGAGCGGATCTTGACTACGCTTTCAAAGTCGCCGCCAAGGGAAGCAAGGTCTTTCATGAGTCGGAACTCTTCATAGACGGAACCTGGGATAAAAAACTCCGCGTCTGCTCGTCTAGCGAGTTGTAGAAATATCCGTGTTGCTTCCACCGCATCGCGGGCAAATTGGTTGAAGGTATCTGGATTAGTGAACACGCTGGTATCAAGAATGAAGCGTTCCATATGAATGCCGCTGGCGTATTTGCAAGGTTGGTGAGGAAGGGATCTTATCTTGGCTTGATTCTCCAAGACCTTCGAGGAAAAAGCAATGAAAATCAAACAACGTTCCGCGGGTGTTGTCGTGATTAGAAAAACAGTTAATTACTGCCAGTACTTATTATTACGAGCCTACCATTACTGGGATTTTCCCAAGGGATTGGTACAGCCAGGCGAAGATCCGGTAATGGCCGCTTGCCGGGAAGTGGAAGAGGAGACGGGCCTTACCCAACTCCAGTTTCGTTGGGGGTACCAATGCCGTGAAACTCCGCCCTACGGCCGTGGTAAAGTAGCCATTTATTATCTCGCCCTGGCATCCAGAAGCGAAGTGCATCTCCCTGTTAGCCTCGAACTTGGCCGGCCTGAACACCATGAGTTTCGTTGGGTGACCTACCGGGAAGGACATCAACTTCTAGGTGGCCGGTTGCGGGAGGTGCTTAATTGGGCTCAACGGATCAGCGATTGTAAGGCAGGGTGCGGGAGTACCCCTTTTAATCCGTCTTATTGACTATACAGCCACTGAATTCAGGGAACGGGAATTGGTCAATGTCAGTGAGTGCCAACCCTATCTCCAGGCTCCCGGCAATACTTGGATTCATGTTCAAGGCCATGCCGAAGTTGCCATTCTGCGCCAGCTTAGGGAACTGTTTAATCTTCATCCTTTGGCGATGGAGGATGTCCTCAATACAGGGCAACGTCCCAAGGTGGAAAGCTACGATGAGCAGCTGTTTGTCATTTTAAGTCTGGCTGTCATTAATGACTCAACCATAAAGACAAGGCAAATCAGCTTGTTTTTAGGCGAACACTATATCGTAAGTTTCTGCAACGGTTATAGCGATCCCTTTGAGCCGGTTAGAAAAAGGCTGCGAAAAAACGGTAAACGTTTCCAATCCCGCTCCATAGATTATCTATTTTACATTTTGATTGATTTGGTTGTTGATGAAGGGTTTCCGGTATTAGAGCGCTTTGGTGAGCAGCTTGAAGATCTTGAGATGGAGCTTTTGCGCTGCCCAACGCAGGATACCTTGGCCTGGATTCACCAGATTAAACGGGAACTCTTATTGCTGCGCCGGATATTTTGGCCCCAGCGGGAAGTCATCCATGGACTACTGCGAGAGGATTACAATCTTATTGCCGAAGGGACCAAAATCTATTTGCGGGACTGCTATGATCACAGTACTCAGATCATGGAGTTACTAGAAACCTATCGGGAGATGAGCAGTAGCATGTTGGATGTTTATCTTTCCAGTGTCAGTCATCATACCAATGAAATTATGCGGATATTGACCATTATCGCCACTATTTTCATCCCTCTGACCTTTATCGCGGGTGTTTACGGCATGAATTTCGGTAATGATTCTAATAGCCCCTGGGCAATGCCAGAGCTTCACTGGTATTACGGTTATCCCTTGATATGGTTGGTGATGATTGCAGTGGCCGTTTTACTGCTCATCTTCTTCAAACACCGGGGGTGGTTTTGATTCGCCGGATAGATTTTAATTTTTGATATGCTGCATTGGGAGTATGGGATAACGCTGCTGGCCTTTACGCTGTTAGGTGGCTATCATTTTTATTTGTTCTGGCGAATACGCAGGCGGCCGTTATCCACGGCGGTGGGCCTGTCCCGGCGCATCCGTAAGCTATGGGTCAAGAGGATCATACAAGAAGGACGGGATATTCTAGCCGTCCAAACCTTACGTAACTGGACCATGGCAGCGACGCTTCTTGCCTCCACTGCAATTTTGCTGGGCCTTGGTCTGCTGAATGTGGCTTTTACCACGGAGCAACAACCCCAGCTGTCCAAGCTGCTGAATTACTTGGGCTACGATAGCGAGTTAGCGTGGCTATTGAAGCTGGTGATATTGAGCGGGGATTTCTTTTTTGCTTTTTTTAATTTTACCCTGGCGATTCGCTACTACAATCATACGGGCTTTATGATTAATGTCCCTGCGTGCCAGGAAGCCGGCGTGAGCGCTAAAACAGTCACGGAAATACTGCAGCGGGGCGCTAACCACTATACGTTAGGGATGCGGGGCTATTATTTGGCTATCCCTTTGTCTCTATGGCTATTCGGTTCTGTATGGCTGCTGGGTGGAACATTACTATTGCTAGTAGTGCTCTATCGGCTAGATCGGTTTGTGTGAACCCATTCATAGAGGGCAGGCAGAACCAGCAGGGTGAGAAGCGTAGAAGAAAGGATGCCCCCAATGACCACGGTAGCCAGGGGGCGTTGCACTTCTGCTCCAGTGCTAGTGGCCAGGGCCATGGGGATAAAGCCCAGGGCGGCCACCAAGGCTGTCATTAGCACCGGGCGCAGGCGGGTCAGGGCCCCTTGCCGAACGGCCTCCTCCAGGGGTAAACCCTCCTCGCGCAGTTTTTTAATAAAGGCGATCATGACCAAGCCATTGAGCACCGCCACGCCGGAAAGGGCGATAAAGCCTACGCCTGCAGAGATGGAAAGGGGAATATCCCGCAGCCAAAGAAATACTATCCCGCCGGTCAAGGCGAAGGGGACGCCGGTAAAGACTAGCAGGCCATCCTTAAGGGTGCCAAAGGTCCTATAGAGGAGGATAAAAATAAGGAGGAGGGTGATGGGGACGACAATCTCGAGGCGCTTAGCGGCGGCGATCATTTGTTCAAACTGGCCGCCCCAGGTGCTCCAGTAGCCTGGGGGGATCTTAACTTGCGCCTGGATTTTGCTCCGAGCTTCCGCCACAAAGGAGCCTAGGTCGCGGCCGCGAACATTAGTGGTGACAGCCAGCCGGCGTTTGCCATTCTCCCGGCTAATTTGATTGGGTCCGGGAGTGATTTCCAAAGTCGCCACGGTACTGAGGGGAATATAGCTGGGGCGAAGAGGTACCCCTGCCGCGCCCTGCAAGGGGAATTGCTGTGATGCCGATCCCCTGGAGGGAAGGGGGAGCGGGAGACGCTTTAAGGTCTTAAGATTACTACGCAAGTCCTCGGGAAGGCGAACCACCAGGGGAAAATGGCGATCCCCTTCATAGATCATCCCCGTACTATCCCCCCCGGCAGCGGTTTTTCCTCCCAGCGCGACGGTAATGACTGCTTGGACGTCAGCCACATTGAACCCATAGCGGGCCATCTTTTCCCGTTTCATCCGCACGGTAACCACGGGCAAACCCGTTATCGGTTCCACCCGGACATCCGCCGCTCCAGGGACGGTTTTCAGCACTGCTGCAATGCGCTCACCCGTGTTAAGCAAGGTAGCCATATCATCGCCGAAAACTTTGACTGCAATATCCGCCCGCACGCCGGAAATAAGCTCATTGAAACGCAGCTCGATGGGCTGAGTAAACTCGTATTTGTTACCGGGAAGTTGAGTGATGCTGGCTTCCATCGCCTGGAGTAAGTCGGTTTTTGGGCGCTCCGGGTTCGGCCATTCCGCCCTCGGTTTGAGCATGATCAGGGTATCGGCGACATTGGGAGGCATGGGATCATTGGCAATTTCCGCGGTTCCAATCCGGGCAACGACGGTTTTTACCTCGGGAAATGCCATGATCTTTTCCTCCAGCGCGCGTTGCATCTCCACCGACTGGGAGAGGCTGGTTCCGGTAGCCCGAATGGCTTGTACCGCCATGTCCCCTTCATCTAGGGTAGGCACAAATTCAGCGCCCATGCGGGTTGTCAGTAGCCCACTGAGCACCACTATTATCGCCGCGAGGGTGATGACTACTATTTTGTTGTTGAGGGTAAAATGCAGTGCTGGCCGATAAGCTTTTTTAGCTAGCGCCAGGGCGGGATTTTCTTTTTCGGCGATAGGCCCATTGACGAAAATGGCTACCGCCGCAGGGACAAAGGTGACCGAGAGGATCATGGCCCCGAACAGGGCGGCCACAACCGTGAAGGCCATAGGATGGAACATCTTCCCCTCCACCCCGGTTAGGGTAAAGAGGGGGAGATATACGGCCATGATAATGGTTTGTCCATAGAGAATCGCCCGGCGGGCTTCCTCGGAGGAATGGAATACCACCTCCAACCGTTCTGATAGCGATAGGGTATGTCCTCGGCGCTGTTGTGCCTCCGCCAAATGCCGGATGCTATTCTCGACGATGACCACGGCCCCGTCCACAATAATGCCAAAATCCAGCGCCCCCAGGCTCATGAGATTGGCGCTGACCTTTTCGGTGACCATGCCGGTGATGGTGAACAGCATGGACAGGGGGATCACCATGGCGGTGATTAGAGCAGCGCGGAAATTTCCCAAAAAGAGGAAGAGCACGGCAATCACTAGCGCTGCCCCCTCCAGCAAGTTATTTCTCACCGTGGCAATGGTTTTATCTACCAGAATGGTGCGATCATAAGCGCTTTTTGCCTCCACGCCCTCGGGCAGGGTGCGGTTAATTTCCGCCAACCGCTCCGCGACCGCACGGGCCACCGTCCGGCTATTTTCCCCCATGAGCAGGAAGGCGGTCCCTAGCACGGTTTCTTCCCCTTCCCGGGTGGCTGCGCCGGTACGCAATTCTTTTCCGAGCAGCACATCGGCCACATCCTTGACGTATACCGGAACGCCCTGATGGGCGCCCACGATGATATGGCTTATTTCCTCTAAGTTTTGTACTTGCCCTGGAGCCCGAATCAGATACTGCTCGCCATGGTGCTCAATATAGCCTGCGCCTACATTGGCATTATTGCGGGCCAGGGCGGTGAGTAAATCCCGGAAGGAGAGACCATAGGCGATAAGTTTTTTCGGGTAGGGGGTGACGTGATACTGCTTAATATACCCTCCCAGGCTGTTGATCTCGGTTACCCCTGGGACGGTGATCAATTGGGGTTTGATCACCCAATCCTGGATAGTTCTCAAGCTGGTGAAAGTATAAGGGGCGCCATCTGGCTTGCGGGCGCCAGGTTCCGCTTCCACCGTCCAGAGAAAAATTTCGCCCAGTCCCGTGGCGATAGGACCCATCTTAGGCTCGATGCCTGGCGGAAGGTTGCCCTTAGCTTCCTGGATGCGTTGATTCACCAACTGACGGGCAAAATAGATATCGGTGCCGTCCTCAAAAATAACGGTCACCTGGGAAAGCCCATAACGGGAGAGGGAACGGGTCTCCTCTAGCTGGGGAAGCCCTTGCAGGGTAATCTCAAGGGGAAAAGTAATGCGCTGCTCCGTCTCAAGGGGCGAATAGCCTGGCGCTTCGGTGTTGATCTGAACTTGCACATTGGTGATATCGGGGACAGCGTCGATGGGTAGGCGCTGGTAATTATAAATCCCCAGCACGGCTACCCCGAAGGTGGCTAATAACACTAGCCAACGCTGCTGAACAGAAAATTTTAGAATACGGGTAAACACGATTTTTCTAGTGATGAAGGAATTGAGGTTACGGGGGGGCCATGGCTTCGCCGAGCTCGGATTTGAGCACAAAGCTGTTGTCGGCGGCATAGCGTTCCCCGGCAGAGAGACCGGTCACCACTTCTATCCACTGTCCACTGCGGCGTCCCAGGGTGATGGGCCGGGCCTTAAAGCCATTTCGGTGTTGGACGAACACCACCGGCTGGCTTCGGTAGGTTTGGATGGCTTCGGCAGCGACCGCTACCGGAACAGAGATTTTCTTTTCCGCTACCTCCACCGTCACGAAAAGACCAGGACGCCAGCGTTCCTCAGAATTGGGAATATCCACATGAGCCTGGGTGGAACGAGTTTGGGCGTCAATTAGGTACCCCAAATAAAAAATAGTGCCGGTCGCTTCCAAGCCTAGTTCTTCGGATTTTACCGTGACTTTCTGGCCCAAATGAATTTGCTTGAGATCCTCTGTGTAGACAGTAATAGTTCCCCAAACCGTGGATAAGTCGGCAATCATAAAAAGTTCGGCGTCCGCCTTGACGGCCTCGCCACGGACCACATGTTTGCGCACCACTCGGCCATTAAAAGGAGCCCGGATAGGATAACGGCTCAGGTTTGACTGGCCTTCTTTGGGAATAGTGTCCAAGGATTCCTGGGTAAGTCCTAAAGCAAGGAGGCGTTGCGCGGCGGCGGTGACGGTGATATCAGCTTCAGCCAAGGCTGTTTTTGCTGCTAAGTAGTCTTGCTCGGCGGAGACCCTCTCCCGCCATAAGCGCGCTTCCCGAGCAAAAGTGATCTGGGCCAGTTCCCGCTGCTTAATAGCGGTATAGTACTGACTTTTTAAATCCGCCAATTCCCGGCTTTCTAAAACGGCTATGAGCTCTCCCTTCTCGACAGGCGCGCCTAGGTGCTTGTAAGCTGCGGTGATAACGCCTTCTACCCGAGGGACCACATGGGCTACACGGTTTTCATTGAATTGTATCTCGCCAGGGAGTTCCAAGGTTGTTTTGATTTGTGCGGGTCCCGCCGCTCTGACCTTAATGCCCGCCTTTTGTTGGGCCTTGGGAGTGAGGACAATATATTTTTCTCCAGGAGAATTTGTCTTAGTTTGGGCTTGTTGGTTAGCGGAAGGGGTGCTTTTCTCATTCACGCTGGGGGTTTTCATTTGCAAAATGAACCAGCCCAGCAGGAGCCCCATCCCAATGATGCTCAGGACGGTGAGCAGGGTTTTGTTTTTCATCCTTCATTCCCCCTTAGCGCGGGCTGTTTCAAGTGGTTCCCCAATGAGCCGTTCGACCTCGGTGGCGGCCTGGTGGTAATCCGTGAGGGCGCGTAGATATTGGGACTTGGAGTCAAAAAGAGTGCGTTGTGCGTCCAAAACGCTCAGAAAAGCGAATTTTCCCAGACGAAAACCTTTGTTCACCGCATCAAAGGCGCTTTGCGCCCCTGGCAGAATTTGGGTTTTGAGAATCGTGGCTTCGGCATGGGCAGCAGCCAAGCGCTGATAGGCAGTACTCAAGGCCGTGGCTACCCGCACCTGGGCGGCCCGGCGCGCTTCCTCCGCTTTGGTGAGTTGATGCTCCGCTGTCAGGATATTGCCCTGGTTCCGATCAAACAGCATCAAAGGGATGGAAATGCCGGCCATAACGGCATAATCTCCGTTATTAGCATATTCGGTTCCGCCGAAGTTCACCGTAATATCGGGGATGGCTTTGCTTTTTTCTAACTTGATGAAAGCTTGGCGCTGGGCGATTTCGGTGGTCCAGCGGGCAAGATCAGGATTTTGGCTGATCAGTTGGGTCAATTGTTCCAAGGAGGGGAGAGAGGCAACATCGCCCATCTGGCCGGCCGCTTGCTGAAAGCGGGGTGTGGTACTTCCCCAGGTGGCCGCGAGTTGTTTCCTGGCGGTCGTAAGATTCCGCTCGGCGCGGGTAAGCTGAATGTGAACCGAAGACAGCGCTACCTGAGCCTTGGTTTCTTCCACGGGCGAGATTTTACCGGCCTGGACCCGCTTGGAAACCGTGGTTGCAACCTGCTGGGCGAGGCTTACAAGCTGTTGTACTAGGGCCAGCCTTCTCTGTGCGCTTAATACGGCAATGAAGGATTGAGCCACTTGGGTCAGCACATTAACCCGCTTGGTTTCATAATCCCAGCCAGCCAAGTCTTGGGTCAGCTGAGCAGCCTTGATTCGTTTCGCAATTTTTCCCCCCAGAAGAATAAGCTGACTAAGCTGGACCGTGGTCGAGGCGCCATCGGGGCCTTTGAGTGCGGCATTGCCCAGGTTTGAACCTTGCACACTTAGCCGGGGGTTAGGTAACAAGCCTGCTTGGAGCACCCTTGCTTCTTGCACCCGGATTTCCTGGGAGAAAGCAGCTAGAGTTGGGTTTTTGAGCAAGGCCAAAGCCGCCGCTTGTCGCAGTGTAAGATTTCCTTTCGGTTCGTCCTTTTTGGCCGGCGTGGAAAGGGAGGCTTCTTGAAACTTGCGAATCAATGGGGTTTGTGGTGGGGAGTGGGTTATCGGCGCCGGCTTTGATGAGAGAGAATTTGAACTCTCGGCCGGAGGGGAATAACCACGGCACCCCACTACTGATGTGAGCAGGCTTGCTAACAGCAGAATTGAAAAGTATTTGTAAAGCATATCCGGTTTTCCATCCTTTCCCATGAAGGACACGGCAGGTCGCCAAAATAATAATTATTAGGGGAAGGGAAATTGAAAGTTTCCCTGCAAGAGGGTTGAGGACTGGATGCAACCCTCTTGGGACTTAGTTCAGCAGGACAGTGGTGCGGATATGTAGGGGTATTAAGAGGATATTATCCGGTGGCGGCTGACTTAAATAGAGCGGATGCATGAGTTCCGCCAAAGCGGGAAAGGGGGGAGCAGTTGCCAGAAAAGGGAAGGTAGGGGATAGTTTAGTTTTATTATTTTCTGATTTTTTAGAGGCTGTGATGGTTGTCTGCTGATCTAATGGCAGGTGAATTATATGGTCGGAATAGTCATGGGCTGCCCGGTTGGATAAAGCCAATAGCGTCTTATCAAGGAAGTCATGCTGGTAGGCTGCCAAAGGGGTCTTGGCAGTGGGTTCATGTTCGTCTATATAACCTGGATGATGGAGCGCGATCTGGATCTTATCGCCGTGGTAGGTCAAAAATATTTTATGGGCATGACCCACGCTTGCCAGCAGCAGGGGCATGGCCTGGGCGCTTCCTACCCAGGCCAGAAGATAGATCAATAGGCAAAACCAACCCATAAACCGCCGTTTATTCATGCCTTGCTAGTGTAGCTTAAGATAATGGTCATGGCAAGGCAGCCCATTTTACCCCGCCAATAAGGCGTGATTCGGTCTATCCTATTATTGATTTAACGGGCGGTGCAGCCATATTGCCAAGCACAGGAACCCCTCGGAGCAGCTTAGCACCTGGTACCGAGGAGTCCCGATGTTTTTTTAGGCGGGATCACTGAGCGCACTTATCCAATGCGTGCTGCCGTGCCGTCATTTGGGCGTTAATGTGATCTTTCGAGGCTGTAATACACCACCTGTAATGATGAGTGTAGCCAGCACTCCAGGTAGGTCCTGATAAGCTACACTCAGCGGAGAGATTAGCTTTGTTCTGCCCAATAGCCACGATGCTATATATATGACATCCTTTATCGGCGCCGGCAGGAAACTGGATTCCAGGGCATTTGGCCAATTGGCCTACGCGGGCGGTATTTTCATTTTTAGCCGCTTTATCTGTGGCATTCAGGCACCATTCAGTATGGTGGGCAGGATCAGAACTCCATCGAGGCATAACATCATAGCCACAGTCATTTTCAATATTTTGCTCATTTTGGGCGACAGCGGTTTGAGTATACATAGAACAGTACACTTTATTAGCGGCATAAGAGGATGAATGGGGCCCCATAAGGCCCAACATTAAGAGCGGTGATAACCATTGAATTTTTCTTTTAAGTGATATGTTCATTGTTATTGATCTCTCCTAATATCTAAATGATTCTTTGTATAGCTGAGCAGCAATCTATAGGCGATAGCAATAGATTAGAGAAAGGATATAGCATACCCGCGACAATGAGGAATCCCTTGAATATTATATACAAGTATAAGATGCTTTTGGGCCTGCAACGAAGTGTGCCCCTGGTGTTGAGATAGAAACGATTGGCTTTGAGCGTAATCGGATGCGCAGGGGTTATGATTATCCTTCAAAGTATGCTATATCCAAGCTTATGAGCTGGTTGAAAAGCTAATTGTTATGCAGAATACGTAAGACAAGAGAGATATGAAATTTGAAGGACATCAGGAGGGAGGTCAGCACTGTCAGGTGCTGTCATTGCTTGACTGTTAAAACAGGGGCAGTTGGGGTATCTAGAGGAAAGGAGATTCGATATGGTTCTGAATGAAAAGCAAAAGTCCCTTTGCAGGGGGCATCGCTTCGATTTTTCCGGTCTGAGAGCTTTATTTCTTAATTGTACCCTCAAACCCACTGGAACTCTCTCCCATACAGAGGGATTGCTAGAGGTTTCTAAGGCCATCATGGCAGCCAATGGTATTACCGTGGAGGTTTTACGTCCAGCGGATTACGATCTGGCGCCCGGTGTTTACTCTGACATGACCGAGCATGGTTTTGCTCGGGATGAATGGCCTCAACTTTGGGAAAAGGTAAAGGCTGCTGATATTCTGGTGCTTGGTACTCCCATTTGGCTCGGTGAGGAAAGTTCGGTTTGCCGCCGGGTGATCGAGCGGCTTTATGGGGAGTCGGGCAAGCTGAATGAGAAGGGCCAATATTTCTACTATGGCCGGGTGGGCGGCTGTATCGTTACCGGTAATGAAGATGGCATCAAGCATTGCGCTATGACAGTGCTCTACGCTTTACAACACCTGGGCTATACTATTCCCCCCCAGGCCGATGCGGGCTGGATCGGTGAGGCTGGCCCTGGCCCTTCCTACCGTGACAAAGGCTCCGGCGGGCCGGAAAATGATTTTACCCAGCGCAACACGACTTTCATGAGCTGGAACTTGATGCATATGGCGCGTCTATTGAAAAAAGCGGGTGGTATTCCTGCCCATGGCAACCAACGGTCTGAATGGGAAGCGGGTTGCCGTTTTGACTATCCTAACCCGGATTATCGGTAAGAGAACACCGGTTCTGAGAACACCAGCCGGGGGAGGTTAGGCATTAAAGGTGAATTTAGAAGGGTTAAGATACCACAGCAGGATGCCGCCCTGGGCTGCGCCAACAATGCTCCAGCCAATAGCCCAACTTAGCGGATCGCCCATGGCTCCTGCAACAGCTCCACCCATGGTCCAGCCAAGGGCAATGCCAAGGGCCGTCACGGGTATTTGCTTCTTTTGAAGGTGAAGCGGCTCCAATGTTAACGCATAGCCAGTCACCCATCCACCTATAGCGCCAACTGTTGCCCATCCTAAGGGCCAACTCAGAGCAATACTCAAGGCATCGCCGATAGCGCCCACAATGGCCTCAAAAAAGGCCAAATTAATAGCCCAGCCCAAGGCCAGCACAACTACTTGCTTGCTTTGAATGGAAGGGTTGACTATGGTTAAGGCATACCCTGTCGCTAGACCGCCAATGGCTCCACCAATAACCCATCCCATAGCATCACCGATGATATCATCGCCAAAAGCCCAGCTGAGAACAATGCCAATCGCCCCAACCATGACCCAGGCACTGATCATCAGCACCATAAATTTTTCCCGGTTAGGTGTAAACTCAGCGGGGTTGGCAGAGGGTAGCAGTCCCATGAAATTCCCTTTGTTGTTGCCTGGTAATGACTAATATTATAAGCGTTTCTAAATACCAAAAATAACCACGAATTACATAACCATTTAGAAAATATCGGTATCTTGTTTCATACAAATAATAAACTTTTAAGCCGTTGCCGCTCGCGTTTCTAGAAGAATATTGATTCTATTATGGTTTGCCTAACGGCTAAAGAAAAGATAACAGCATAATAGCTAGTGAGGAGAATGCTATGGTGAAGATGTGCAGGAACATTGTGCTTATATGGATAGGATTCATAGTGTCTGCCTGCGGAGCTATACCTATCACGGATGGGGCGCACTCCTCTCTTCCAGAAGCAGGTTCCGTCGTTATTGTATGGAGTAGTCATCCCGTCGTGACTGATACTATGAGTATTTGGTTACATAAACAGGGACTCGTTCCCATCGAGCGAAATTGGCTTGAACAGATTTTAAAGGATCAGGACGTTATTTTGTCTAATTCTGATGATGATCAAGTGATTATCATTGAGTCTGCAAAAAAAATGCACATCGATCTTGTTGTTTTTGGGGATTTAGATCAAGAAATTCGAGCACCCATGGTTTCCATTCGAGGGTTTAATGTGGACTCTAACCGGGTTCTGTGGGAAGGAAGCGCCCATTATGACCAATACATTAAGGTGCCATTAAATCATGCGCTAGTTGATTTGACCTGCCAGGCACTTGCTACTGCCTGGGGATTGCGGGAGAGAGGAAAAAGTTGGTTCCGGACATCAGGAGATATATGTCTAACTGACTCTAAATAGAATAGTGATCAGAAACCCGGACTCTTAAACTTCAATCGCGCAGCAGGATTTAAAAATAGGCGATAACATGATTTCTCAAAGTTCCCCTAATTTAAAAACATACCATGTGCAAAGAGAATTATTTTTTACCTTAACAAAAATAGCGGTAATTTTTATTTATGGGCTTTTTATCTTATCTTTTATGGGATGTTCAGCAACGCGCTCGGTTACCGAGACAAAACGAACTTTTCTGGAACAAGTTCTGATTACGCAGTCGGTAAAAAGTAGTTTAAACCATGCAAAAATACCCCTCCCGGACGGCGCCTCTGTCCAGGTGACCACTTCAGGCTTAACAGACGATCAATATTTCGCTATAAAAGTTTTTGAAGCATGGCTTGGCCAGCAGGGATATAAGGTGATTGAGGATAACGCGGACTATGTAATACGAGTAGTTTGGCATGGAATTGGCACTGGTTATAACGAGTTTTTATTTGGATTTCCTCCTATTAGCAGCACGCTTATTCCCTTTTCGACTCCAGAGCTTAGTTTTTATAAGATGGTTGAACAAGATGCAAGGACGCGATTATCCATAAGCATTATCAAGAAAGAAGACGGTCAATTTGTTTCTGCGACGCCTGCTTATGAAGGTAAAGCCTACTATGCGGTAAAAACCTTCTTGTTTGGGTTTACTTTTGAGTCAACCAATCTAGCGCCTCCTCCGCCAGAATAAGGCGGCGTATGGGCTACACAGAAACAGTTAAGGGGAAGAAGGGTTTAAGCGCCAACTTTATAGGCGTTTTCCGCCGCACGACGGCGATGAAAGTGGCCATAAATCAATACACTCACAATGGCGGCATAGAGGCACCACAACGAAGTAAATGCCTCTGCTTTGAAATACATGACCTCCAATATGCCTAGCAGGTTGGCGACCCCTAGGCCAATCAAGTAACTGTAGCCGGAAAGAAACAACGGGCCGCAGGTGGCGATGACATAGACCACAGCCACTGTCGTATAGTTGGTGCCCTCGTTAAGGTAAACGATACTGTTTTCACTCTGGAAAATACGAGTATCGAATGCCGTTAAGGCCCACAGAATGTAGAGCGCCAGCGCTATGCCGATCACCATAAATGGTAAGATTCGTTGGCGCTGGTTCTGGCCAGGCTCGATGAGCCATACTGACAATGGCATCAGGATTGGCAGCAATCCCTGCGCATAGAGCATAAAAGCTGCTCCCATGCCATTGAGAACTGCCGGTGACAATTTACCATCCAGACCTAGCCAAACAAAGCCTTCGATGATCTGATGGAGGGCAAATAGTAGTGGGAGGGCAGCGAAAAGTACTTCGTTAGTATGCTTTACACGCAGCAAGGTTGCTATACCTACGGTGGCAATGACCGCACCTCCCGCGAAATTGGCAGTAGCTGAAAAGCACATATGATAAGAATCTCTTGCTTGGTGTTATTGGTTGCTATAGCCGATCATGGCAGAACTCCAATGAAAATAATAGAAAGCGGTTAATCCATGAGCATCTCACAAGCCCTCAGTTATCTTTTTTCTTGGTGATTTTGGGAGAATTGCAGCCCTCTAGCAAGCTTATGCCCTATTATAAGTATGCTCTGAGAGAAAAGACTTTTCCAGTTGCTAGGCTCAATGCTATTCCTCACAGTTTAAGGTATTAAGAGCAATTTTGGAGAATATATTATGAGCGCGAGGCGTCAGCTTAGATTTTGGTTGATTGGGTTTTTGCTCTTTCTCATCTCGGTTTACCTACTGCGGGAAATTTTGTTGCCATTTGTGGCGGGCATGGTGGTAGCCTATTTGATTGATCCCCTCTGTGATTGGCTTGAGCGGAAGGGATGCTCGCGCACGGCGGCGACGAGCCTAGTGACTGCAGGATTCATCCTGGTCGTTAGCATGGTCTTGCTGTTACTTGTTCCGCTATTGCGGAGTGAAATTGTGCATTTGATAGAAACACTGCCTTCCTTGATCGCTCGGGCTCAGGATTCAACCTGGCCCTGGTTGCAGTTACTTCAAGAGCGTTGGTCCATTGATATGTCCCAGATCCAGAATGCCGCCAAGGATCAGGCAGGCATATTGATTAAGTGGATAGGCAAGACCGTGGGGACGATTCTGAGTAGCGGTTTAGCATTAGCTAATCTTTTGTCGCTCGTTTTTATTATGCCAGTAGTAGCGTTCTATCTGCTACGGGATTGGGACAAACTGATAGCCCAGATCGATAGTCTGCTGCCGCGAAAACACGCCCCTGTCATCCGGGAACAAGTCAAGCTAATCGATACGGTTTTATCGGGTTTTATACGTGGTCAAGTCAGCGTATGTTTGCTGCTTGGCACTTTCTATGCTGTGGGGTTGGCGTTGATTGGGTTGGACTTCGGATTGATGGTGGGCATGCTTGCAGGGTTGCTCTCATTTATTCCTTATGTGGGCACTATCGTAGGTTTTATTGCAGGGATTGGATTGGCCTTTGTGCAGTTCTCCGAGTGGACCCCCATCTTTCTGGTGGCGGGAGTTTTCGTGATAGGGCAGGTTGTCGAAGGTAATGTACTAACGCCCCGTCTGGTAGGGAATCGTGTGGGATTGCATCCGGTCATGGTCATTTTTGCCCTTCTAGCTGGGGGGGGATTGTTTGGCTTTTTGGGTATCTTGCTTGCTGTTCCGGTAGCTGCGGTGGTGGGGGTGTTAACCCGGTTTGCAATTAAACAGTATGTGACGAGCCGTTATTATTTGGATCTTAGCCCAGCGGCAGATTCACCGACCCAATTAACCCATGATCATATTTCGGAAGGGAAGACATTAACAGAGGGCGGGGATCGACGAGAACATAAGGTATTACAACAAAGTCCCCCGATAGGGGTAACCCAATATTCGTTGGTTACAACCTGGCGTATAGAGGCACCGATCGCCGCTGTCTGGAATGCTATTTCCAATGCCGAGAGCTGGCCAACGTGGTGGAATTATGTGGAACGGGTAGTTAAATTGAAGACAGGCGATAAAAATGGTTTGGGTTCCCGTTATGGTCTCCTATGGCGAACTCGTTTGCCCTATAAGATTTCACTCGAGTCCAAAGTGACCCGTATTGAGGCCCCTGTTTTTGCTGAAGTAATAGTGAGTGGTGATGTGGAAGGATGGGGGCGATGGCGTCTTGCTAGCAAGGGGAGCATCACGGAAGTGCGCTATGACTGGCATGTGCGTGTCACCAAGTTTTGGATGAATTGGCTAACTCCGTTGCTTAAGCCTGTTTTTAAATGGAACCATAGTGTGGTTATGAAGCAAGGTGGTAAGGGGTTAGCCCGTTATCTTGATGCTCGTTTTATTGGCATGGAGTGATTGAAAGACTTGTTGGCCAATCCCAATGATTTCTTTCTTCTGAGCAGGGGAAAGGTGCAATAAATTATTGCTTCGCTAGGTATTGACATAAATAATATCTATTATGATAATAGTTCTCATTAGTATATATAATAATATTATAATGATTGGCCATGAAAGATGGCGGCATCAGTAAAGCAGGTGGTTTTCTGCCTGAAAAAAAAGGGACAATCACTCTATTCCTGCCAGAAAATAAAGTTCGCCTACGCTTACATAGCGCCACTTTATTTGCTTGCAGTCGTGAAGTAATTATTGAGCGTGAGGGGGGAAGAATACCGTCTTTATCTCACAAGCAAGGAAAAATTGATCCGGCCATGGTTTCTACCCAACATTTTTTTGGAAGGAATATTTAAATGTGGCGGATTCAAGGTTGGTGTAGTGGGGGGTGTTTTCTTGGTTTGGCGATTATCTCACAGCCTGTTTTCCCCCAGCAAGTTGATTTAGAGCAAGCTGGAGCGGACGAATCCCCTACTGCCCGGTTAGAAGAAGTAGTGGTGACGGCAACCCGCAGTGCGGAGTCCATCGCGGCGATTCCCGGCGCGGTAAGGGTGATAACCCGTCAACAGATCGAACAGCAGATGAATTTATCCCGAGATCTTGGCGATATGTTGGGTAAATTGATTCCTGGTATGGGTGTTTCTAGCCAGACGGGAAGTAATGAAGCACAGACATTACGAGGACGTAAAGTTCTTGTGCTAATTGATGGCGTGCCTCAGAATACTACCCGGGATGTATCCCGTAACCTTTCCACCATCCATCCTTCAGCTATTGAACGTATTGAAGTCGTTCCCGGCGCTACGGCTATTTATGGCCAGAGCGCGGCTGGCGGCGTTATTAATATCCTTACTAAGGTGCCTGGTAAGGGTCCTATGGAATTGACGACCGACACCAATTTTAACTTTTCCTTGAGTCATCCTGGCAGTAGTTATGGTGGCTTTGTTAATCAAGGGATTTCTGGTCAGAAGGGTGCCTTCGATTATTTACTCAATGGCACTTTTGAGCACGTCGGTGGTTTTTTTGACGCCGAGGGTGACCGAATTCCTCCTGATCCCCATGGGCAACAGTCACTAGATGATTCTAATAATTATAATATTTTCGGAAAATTTGGTTTCAATTTCTATCAGCAACGCTTGCAATTTGAAATTAATCACTTTAAAGAATCCCAGGATACTGATTTTATCTCAGATCCTGCGGTGAAGGCTTTTCCCCCGGGGACTAAGAAGGCTCGCGCTTTAAAAGGCTTGGTTTTAGATGATCAGCGGGGGACGGAGAATACGCTGCTTAGTTTAGATTATCACCATGCCGATTTATTTGGAAATCGCGTTCATGCTCAGTTTTACCACCAGGATTTCTTGACCCGTTTTGGTCCTTTTGGTCCCTTTGCAAGTATTGGCAACCAGATAGGGCAATCTCGGTTAGAGTCTGAAAGATTTGGCGCGCGCCTGGAAATTGAGACTTTTTTGCCTAAGCTGGCTTTTGTCACACCTACCCTGTTGTGGGGCGCAGATTATTTCGATGAAGAAACTTCCCAGCCTCTTGCTATCTTCGATCAGGAGACTGTTCAAGAAAGCAATGGGTTGGTTTTTGAAAAAATTGATGAGCAACTCTGGGTGCCTGCTCTTAAACCCCGTAATTTAGGTCTTTTTGCTCAATTGGAAGCAGATGTTACAGAACGTTTAATCCTGCGAGGGGGCGTGCGTTATCAACGAATTTGGTTCGAGGTTCCCACTTTTACTGTCCTTGCTGATGGTAGATCAATCCAAGGAGATACCCTAAATTTTGATGAAACCCTCTTTAATGCGGGGGCGGTATTTTATCTCACCAATGCGCTCAATGTGTTTGCAAATTTTTCCCAAGGATTCTCCACAGCGGATATTGGTCTATTTTTACGTTTTCCGCCCCAGGAATTCACGACCTTAGAAGATCAACGCCTGGAAGCCCAAAAGGTGGATAACTATGAAGTTGGCCTGCGGGGGGATTGGCGCACTTTGCAGTTCAGTCTCACCGGTTTTTATAACGAGTCCGATTTGGGAACCCGTTCTGCGGGGTTTGGTTTGCCGGTAGTTCGGGCGCCAGAGCGCATTTACGGCTTTGATGCCACTGTGGATATCCAACCCATGGATCGGCTGCGGTTAGGGGCGGCTGCCAGCTGGGTTGAAGGGGAGAGTAGGCAAGATACTGATGGTGACGGGGTAGGCGATGGCGCTTACCAGGCTCTTAACGGCTTCCGGATTCCGCCGGTGAAAATTTTTGGCTATATCGAGTTTGATACGGTGCCAAGATGGCAGTGGCGGAACCGGGTTCAGGTACTATACTCTGGTGACCGGGAGCGGGCATTTGAAGATTTGGGCCCTATGGCGTTTGGCGGCAGGAAAGTAGAATCTTTTACCACGGTAGATTTGATCAGCACCCTGCAATTGGGACCAGGCACTTTAAAATTGGGGGTCGAGAATTTATTGAACAACCAATACTTCACACCGGTTTCCCAAATGCTACGAAACCGCAATAATACGAGCTATGCTGCTGCCCGGGGTGCTGTTTTTAACATTGGTTATTCCGTGGCTTACTAATCTAACATGGGTGCCCGATCAGGAAAATAACAGAATCATTTGGCTGCAAGCAAAACTCTTCTTCTATCTTTTCAGCCGGGAGCAAAATTAACATAGCTTGTGGTCTTGACTTGTTTGACTACTTTGTAGCTCTCTGGCCTTAAATCGACATAACTTTGATTTATTAAAATCCCCATGTGAACAGCAATTCCAAGCATGGAATCTGGCTGCTTTTTACCTATTAGCTTACTTACTCGGATTGTTCATAGATTATGAATAGCCGCCATGAGGAAGCGGACCGCTTCACCTCCTGTCACTGCCCGATGATCGAAGGTCAATGACAAGGGCAGGAGGCGTGTATTTCCAGTTTACCCTGGATAGGCACTACCCCGCCCCCTGAGTGCGGCCAGTACCGAGGATGGCGACAGTGGGCGGAACCAGCACGGGATTAGCATAGCGCCCGCCAAAGGGGCCAAAGTTGGAAAGCGTAAAGGTATAGCCCCGTAATTCTTCCGGCGGGAGCTTGCGTTCATTGCTTTGTTAGGGGTCTCGCTCGGTAGTACTACCCCATGGGTATAACTGGGGAGATATAGCGTCAACGCTGTAGCGAAGACAATTGCTATGACGGTGCCGGCAATGAATAATGTCCAATCTGTCGGCTTGATAGTGCCAAACGCGACTATCAAAAATAAAATAGGTAGGTCGAGAAAATGAGTAAATATTGGAATGCCTTGTCCTCGAACGTTCTCCAGCTCTGGCGTGATCCTGCCCTTCTGCAACGCATCCTTAATGACTCGCCGCAGTCGCATAAAATACAGACGAGTTATTGTGTTACCCTCAATAAACTCAAAGGCGAAAAGTAATATCATTCTGAGTAACCAGGGAATTTCGACAAACTTCCAACCACCAGAGAATTTAATGGTCATCCACGTTCCTGAAGCCAACAAAAGCAGGGTTCCTGGCACAATGGCACCATCGTAGAATACCGCGATATTTCGCGACGGCTTCAGAAAATGCGTTAAGTTCCCGAAGCTGGCGTGACCTTAGATCGGCTACCCATACTCCGATGAGACCGGCCCCGATTATAATCGCGCCCAAAATGTGTGCGAATTTAAGTAGGGTGTAGATCATTTTCTTTGCTGTGTCCTAATGTATACGCAATCAGCGTACCGCTTTTGGCGCGCCTCGCTTATTCCTCTCATCCCCGCCGCCTTCGCCACCGGTTGAATGCGCGATAACTTGACCCATCGGCGCGCTGGTGCCATCAAGCCGGGTATCACGCCAGAAATGGTTGCGTAGTTCCCGGACTCATCAACTGCAGACCAGATGATTCTATCCATCTTATTCTATAGTCATATTGTCCTATCTTTAACGCAAACACACTATAATGTGCGGTCCATTGGGGTAGGCGTCGAGCCTGGTTTCCCAATGGAGGTACTATTGCTGGTTCAACGGTGTTGCTTGCGTCAAGGTAACTAAGAGAAAGGCTGGAGAGGTTAAGCATCAGGCTGCGCAGCGCCCATATTAGGCTTTCCACTTGATTTGAAATTCGATCTCCTCGGCGCCACCCTCACGCTCATGCTCAATGTTATAGGTAGCGCCCACCGGCACATAGATTCTCTCACCCGCAATCTGAATCTCGAATTGCTTTCCAGTTTCCAGGCAATCAGCCAAGCGGCGTAGCTTTGCAATAAAATCTTTGGTGGGGTAGGTCTTTTCTAGGTCTCTATCTGGTTTCATGAATCCGGCTCCTTTGTGTATTTGACGCCTAGCGCCTTACATTGTTTGTTTATTTGAAGCATTTTCATATTGAAAGGTTATAAAAATTTTGACAAGCACATAATTTTACAGTATTTACGCTTCTGCTTAGGAAGCTAAGAAATTTTTTGCAATATTCCTTATCTAGAGAGGAAATCAACAAAGAGAGTTGTTTCTTGGAGGGAAATAAGGACTTCCCCAGTTTTTTAGCACTCGGGATGTGCCCCCGCGTAGGCAGCAATTTTTAGCCATGGTGTCTCAATTGTCTTTAACTGGTTTTTTCTAAATCCTCAATGGCCACCATGAGAAAGCGGGCCGCTTCACCTCCTGTCACTGCCCGATGATCGAAGGTCAATGACAAGGGCAGGAGGCGGTGTATTTCCAGTTTACCCTGGATAGGCACTACTGCCTCCCGGGTGCGGCCAGCACCGAGGATGGCGACAGTGGGGGGGACCACCACGGGATTAGCATAGCGCCCGCCAAAGGGGCCAAAGTTGGAAAGCGTAAAGGTATAGCCCCGTAATTCTTCCGGCGGGAGCTTGCGTTCCCTGACTCCTTGTTTAATGGCATTAAGCCCTTGGCGGAGATCGTGGGGATCACGGCTGCCCGCATCCCGCAGAACTGGCACGAAAAGCCCGTCGGAGGTATCCACCGCGATACCGAGATCAATTTTCTTGAGCACCCGCCGCCCAATAGCATGACTGTCATACCAGGCATTCAGGGCAGGTTCCGCTTGGCAAGCAGTAACGATAGCGCGGATGAGGCGCAGGGTAATGTCTTCTTCCGGGCGCCAAGCCTGTATATCCGCATCGTCGTTGACGGTGACCGGGACGACTTCCCCATGGGCGCTGGCCATGGTTCGGGCCATGGCCCGGCGAACGCCGCGCAAGGGTTCCAGCGGACCCACCTCGGCCAATATTTTCGCGACCCGCTGGATGTCCGCGGCCGTAATCATGCTATCAGCACCGGTGGGTGTAACAATGGAGAGGTCTACGTCCAGGCGGTGAGCGAGGGCGCGCACGGCGGGAGTGGCTTTAATCCCCGCGGGTGCTTGTCCTACCCGGGTGGCGGTTTCCCTGACTATCTCTTTGCCAGCCTCTACCTTACCTACCACGGTGCCCGTATCCTCCCGTCTTTCAGGTGGGGGCTGAGCGCCTTTGGTTTCGAATTCCACCAACGGATCGTCCACCTGGATGAAATCGCCAGTTTCTCCATACAATTTGCCGATACGGCCTTGATGAGGACTGGGAATGTCCACAATGGCCTTGGCGGTTTCAACCGCCACTAAGGGCTGGTCCACTTGGATTTCATCGCCGATTTTTACATGCCATTCGACAATTTCGGCCTCGGTTAATCCTTCTCCCAAATCGGGAAGCTTAAAGATACGGTTCATGCGAACTCCAGGGTTTTTTTAGCTGCTGCCACGATAGTGTCGGTATCGGGTAAGTACTGCTTCTCCAGCCGGAACAGGGGCATGATAGTGTCATAGCCGGTGACCCGCTGGACCGGCGCCAGCAGATTAAGCAGGCCCTGTTCGGCTAGCTGGGCGGCGATTTCGGCGCCGACACCACAAGCCCGCGCCGCTTCGTGGACAATCACACAGCGGCCGGTTTTGGTCACCGATTCTAAAATCGTCTCCATATCGAGGGGTTTTAGGGTGGCTACATCAATGACTTCAGCGCTGATCTCCTCCTGGGCCAGCTTTTCAGCGGCGGCGAGGGTTTCATGTAGCATGGCTCCCCAGGCCACGAGAGTGACATCCGTGCCATCCCGTAGGACAAAACACACATCCAGGGGCAGGGCCTCTCCATCGTCGGCCACCTCCTGCTTGACCAGCCGGTAAATCCGCTTAGGCTCCAAAAAAACCACCGGATCGGGATCGCGAATAGCGGCCAGAAGCAGGCCGTAGGCGCGGGCTGGAGAGGAGGGGATGACCACCCGCAGCCCGGGAATATGGGCAAACAGGGCTTCCGTGCTCTCGGAGTGGTGTTCCGGGGCATGGATACCTCCGCCATAGGGGGCACGGAGGACCATGGGACAGGTCAAGCGGCCGCGGGTGCGGTTGCGGAGCCGGGAGGCATGGCTGATGAGCTGATCGATGACAGGATAGATAAACCCCATGAATTGGATTTCGGCCACGGGTTTGAGCCCCTGGGTTGCAAGACCGATGGACATTCCCGCAATAAGACCTTCAGCCAAGGGCGTATCGAACACCCGCTCTTCGCCAAAGCGGGCCTGAAGACCTGCCGTGGCGCGGAATACACCACCATTGATTCCCACATCTTCCCCAAGGACTAGGACGCGTTCATCGGTGTTCATTTCATGGGCCAAGGACAGGTTGACCGCCTCCACTAAGGTGATTTCAGGCATGGGATTTCCCCCTGGCGATAGCTGTCTGACGCTGCTCCCGCGGGGCAGAGGGTAAGCTCTCGTAGAGATCATCAAACATGCTTTCCGGGGGTTGAGGGGGGGTGTCCAAATATTTTTGGACAGCTTCCTCTACCTGCTGGGTCAGTTCCGTTTGGAGGCTTTGTTCCTGTTCCTCGTCCCAGGCGCCGGCTTGCGTGAGATAAGTCCGCAGCCGTTGAATGGGATCGAGGCGCCAGCGGGCCTCCACCTCTGCCTGTTCCCGGTAGCGGCTGGCATCATCGGCGGTGGTGTGATCACAAAGGCGGTAAGTCAGCGCTTCAATGAGGCAGGGTCCCTCGCCACGGCGGGCTTTTTCGATGGCGTTTTCCATGCGCGTCCGCAAGGCGATGACATCATTGCCATCCACCTGCTCGCCGGGAATACCAGCGGCAATGGCTTTTTGGGCCAGGGTCTGGGTCCGGGTTTGGGCCGCCAAGGGGACCGAGATGGCCCAACCATTATTGTTAATGACAAATACGACCGGCAGCCGCCAGAGGCCAGCGGCATTCATGGCTTCGTAGAAATCTCCTTTCGAGGTAGCCCCATCCCCTAGTACGCATACCGCCACCCGCGGCTCGCGCCGTAGTTTCATGGCATAGGCGACTCCCACCGCATGGGGCACTTGGCTTGCCACCGGAACGGAAATCGGGAAATCATGGCGGCAGTCCTGGTAGGCCATGCCCCGTTCATCGCCGCCCCAATAAAGGAGAAGCTCGGTCATGGTGACGCCCCGCTGCAATTGGGCGCCGTATTCCCGATAGGTCGTTAGGAGCACATCATCGGCGCTCATAACATGGCCAATGGCCACGGAGATGGCCTCTTGTCCCAGTGAGGAAGCGTAGGTTCCGAGTTGCCCCGTCCGTTGTAATGAGACCGCTTTCTTGTCAAAGAGGCGGGTCAGGGTCATGGTCCGATAGAGGGGGATCAGGTTCTGGGGGTCGTGGGCGAAAGAGGGAAGGACGCCGATAACTTCGGCGTTTTCATTAAGACATTGAGTGTAATGGACTTCGAAATAGGCGACCTTACTCAAGGTATTCTCCTTTTTCTGGGTTTGACGTGCAAGAAACCCCTCGATCGCTGTGATCTGTTCCCTGGCGTAAACTAAGCCAATTATTTAAATCATGGGTACACTCCGAGCCAAGCCGTATTTTTGACTTTTGTTAATTAAGTATAGTGGGTTTTTTGGGGGATTGAATGGCTTCCATAAAGAATTTCTTCCGCCATACGATCCGCAATCTCGTTGGTGGTTTGGCGGCTACTGTCTGCCCGTTGAAAAATCTCTATCAGGGTAGAGTAAATATTGTTTATCTTTGCCTTTAATTCGGATTCTTCTTCCGTTACGGCATGGATGGCGCCACCGGCATTAATGACATAATCGGGAGCGTACAGTATTCCTCGTTCCTGAAGAATTTTTCCATGTCGGGATTCGAGCAACTGATTGTTCGCTGAGCCGGCAATAATTGATGCTTGCAGCCGCGGTAGCGTTTTATCATGAATAATGCCGCCCAACGCGCAAGGGGCAAATACCTGGCAAGGTAAATCATAGATTGCTGCCGGCGGCACTATGTAGGCATTAAATTCATCGGCGCAACGTTGGGCCGCTTTTTCATTAACATCGCAAATGCTCAATTGTGCGCCCAGCTTATGAAGTTCTTTAGCCAAATGATAGCCCACGTGGCCCGCGCCTTGGATGGCCACATGGATACCCTCCACATCGGAGCGCTTCAGTCGATGGGCCACAGCGGCTTGAATGCCAAGGCGAACGCCAAGGGCGGTATAGGGCGAGGGATCGCCGCTGCCTCCCCGTTGTCTTGAGGTGCAAAGTACGTGGAGAGTACGCCGCGCCACACAATCCATATCTGCCACCGAAGTACCGCTATCGACAGCGGTGATGTAGCGTCCCCCCAGGCTTTCCACAAACTCGCCAAAGACTTCGAAATAGGCCACGCGATCATTCATCAAGGGTGGCCGTATGAGGACTGCTTTCCCTCCCCCATAAGGGAGACCGGCCAGGGCATTTTTATAGCTCATTCCCCGGGCTAGCCGCATTGCGTCTTCAGTGGCCGTTTTGGTAGTGGCATAGGGGATACAACGACAGCCCCCAAAAGCGGGTCCTAACCGGGTATTGTGAATGGCCACCACGGCTTGGAGACGGGTCGTGGAGTCGAGGCGAAAATGGACATCGCCAAAACCGAGCGTTGCGGCCTGTTGGAAAAAATCAAATTCATCCTCTGGGCTTGGATGACCGGATCGGGGAGTTTCAAGGAGATTAGATGTAGCCATAGGAGTCATATTGCTTCTCGCTCATCTTGAATTTACCCAGCAGCAAATTGAATTTTTGCTAGTCTTTAAATATGCTCGTTACTAAAATTTTATTTGCTGATTCGGGTTATATCTAACCCTGTGGACATTTGGAGCTATTGAAAGTTTCTCTACCCTAGTTTTGCGTTATTCGAGTTAGGCGATCATCATGCCAAAGCAAAAAAAGGGTTAACTCAGAAGCGGGAATTCAAGTGGATTTTCAGGAAAGCGGATGCGCTTGCTGCGGAACTATTTCCCGCTTAAGCATGGTCTATAAATTATAGAGGTGTCTGTTTTAATTCAGCGCTTAGGTAAAATTGCCATGTTCACATTGCCTGAGAACCCCATGGGTACCGACGGCTTTGAATTCATAGAATTCACGGCGCCGGATACTGCTGCCTTAGCCCATTTATTTGAGCAGATGGGTTTTGCGGTGCTGGCCAGGCATCGCCACAAAGAGGTCACTGTTTATCGGCAAGGAGACATTAATTTTATTATCAACCATGAGCCTGACAGCTTTGCCCAGGCATTTTCCCGGGTCCACGGGCCGTCAGTGTGTGCCTTTGCCATCCGGGTTAAGGATGCCGCCGCCGCTTTTAAACGCGCGGTGGGATTAGGCGCTGAGCCATTTCATGTTCCGCTCGGTCCTATGGAACTGAATATCCCGGCAATTTTAGGCATTGGGCGGAGTATCATTTATTTTGTTGACCGCTATGGTGAACATTCTATCTATGACGTGGATTTCATGCCTGTTCCCGGCGAGTCAAGGCATCCCCAGGGGGTAGGACTCACCCATATTGATCACCTGACTCATAATGTTCCCGAAGGCCGGATGGACCATTGGGCGCATTTCTACGAGCACCTATTTAACTTTAAGGAAATTCGCTATTTTGATATCCATGGCAAGGCCACGGGTCTTAAGTCCCGGGCGATGACCAGCCCCTGCGGTAAGATTCGCATTCCCATCAATGAGCCTTCGGACAGGCACTCTCAGATACAAGAGTATTTAGAAGCCTATCATGGGGAAGGCATTCAGCATATTGCTTTAGCGACGGAGGATATTTATCAGACGGTGGAAACTCTCCGCCGCAATGGCGTTGAGTTCATGGGGGTACCCGATGCTTATTATGAAGGTGTGGAGGCACGCTTGCCTGAGCATGGTGAAGATTTAGCCAGGCTGTCTCAGAATCGTATTTTGATTGATGGGGCGCCGCAACAAGGAGAGGGTTTATTATTGCAACTGTTTACCCAGGCTCTGATTGGCCCTATTTTTTTTGAAATTATTCAACGTAAAGGTAATCAGGGTTTTGGCGAAGGTAATTTTCAAGCCCTGTTTGAGGCTATCGAGCAGGATCAGATAACGCGAGGGGTGCTTTGAGATGAGCCATTGGATCACTTTACCGCGGATGGAGGGGATCACATCCAGGCAGGCCCATGCTGATCTTCCGTCTGATAGCTATGAACGGGAGTTGGGCAAGGAGGGCTTCTATGGTCCCTCAACCCAAATGTATCACCGGCACCCGCCGACGGGTTGGGTGGAGGTAGAAGGCCCCTTGCGGCCGCGAGCTTTTGATACGACCCGGCTTAAATCCTATCAGGCCTCCCCCTGGGAGGCTTTTCCTCTCTTTAGCAATGAGCATTTGCAATGGCGTTTTTGGAGGACAAAGGGTTCCATGGACCATTTGGCGCGTAACGCCGATGGGGATGAGCTGTTATTTATCCATGAAGGCGACGGGGACTTATATTGCGACTATGGTCATTTAGCGTTCCAGGAAGGGGATTATATACTTCTACCCCGGGGGACTCTGTGGCGGGTAGAAACCGAGAAGCCCCTGGGTGTGCTCTTGCTGGAGGCAACGGGAGATAGTTATCGGCTTCCTGACAAAGGGATTGCGGGCAGTCATGCCGTCTTTGACCCGGCGGTGCTGGATACCCCTACTATTAATGAACATTTCTTGGCTCAACAGACGGAAAGCGAATGGCGGGTTGTGGTCAAGCGGCGGGATGTTTTGAGTACTATCATTTATCCGTTCAATCCTCTGGATGCGGTGGGTTGGCATGGAACTTTGCTTCCGGTGCGGCTTAATTGGCGGGACATCCGACCTATCATGAGTCATCGTTATCATATTCCGCCCTCGGTCCACACCACCTTTACCACCAGCCGGTTTGTGGTCTGTACTTTCTGTCCTCGCCCTATGGAAAGCGACCCCGGGGCTTTAAAGGTGCCTTTTTTCCATAACAATGATGATTATGATGAGGTTATTTTCTACCATAAGGGGGAGTTCTTCTCCCGGGATAATATCCACCCGGGTATGATGACCTTGCATCCTAGCGGTATCACCCACGGCCCCCATCCCAAGGCTTTTGCAGCAGGAAAGAAGGCGCTCCATAAAGAAACCAATGAAGTTGCGGTTATGGTGGATGCCCGGGACGCTTTGGCGGTGGCGGAATTTCCCTCCGGGGTGGAGTGGGTTGGTTATGTGGATTCCTGGAAATGAAACTTGCAACCTTGAATAATGGGACTCGGGATGGGAGTTTGATAGTCGTGAATCGGAATCTTCAGTGGGCCGCTCTGGTGCCCCATATCGCGACTACCCTCCAAGGGGTTCTGGATGAATGGGACAGCAAGGCTCCCCGACTCGAGGAAACCTACCGGTCTCTTAATAAGGGGGAAATCAAGGGTTTCTCCCTGCCACCGGCGCGACTGGCTGCTCCTTTCCCGCGTGCTTACCAATGGTTGGATGGGAGCGCTTATTTAAGCCACGTGGAGCGGGTGCGCAAGGCTCGGGGCGCTGAGATGCCCCAGAGCTTTTGGACCGATCCCCTCATGTATCAAGGGGGATCGGATTATTTTCTGGGTCCACGGGAATCCATTCGGGTAATGGACGAAGCCTTTGGGGTGGATTTTGAAGCCGAGGTGGTAGTCATTACCGATGATGTGCCTCTTGGGATTACACCTGCCCACGCCTCCTCCCATATCAAGCTGCTTACCCTGGTCAATGATATTTCCCTGCGCCACCTCATCCCCGCGGAGCTGGCGAAAGGATTTGGTTTTGTGCAGGGCAAGCCCGCCAGCGCTTTGGCGCCGGTGGTGGTGACCCCGGATGAACTAGGAGAAGCTTGGGATGGGGCGAAAGTCCATCTGCCTTTGCGGACTTATTGGAATGGAAAGTTGTTCGGGGAGCCGGAGGCGGGTGAGGATATGCAATTTGATTTTCCCCAATTGATTAGTCATGCGGCTAAAACCCGCTCTTTGAGTGCCGGCACTCTTATTGGATCGGGCACCGTATCCAATGTTGATTGGAGGCGAGGTTATTCCTGTATTGCTGAATGCAGGGTAATGGAAATCATTGCTAGGGGGAGCGCGGCAACCCCCTTTATGAGCTATGGGGATCGAGTCCGTATTGAGATGGAGGATAGACACGGAAGATCCATTTTTGGGGCCATTGAGCAGGAAGTCTCCCGATAGTAACCCTTTATACTTATTTTCGTAGCTCGGCCGCCTATCGGGTGCGTATTGCCCTTAATCTCAAGGGGATTGGCTATCACTCCCGGTTCGTGCATCTTCTCCGCCGGGGAGGAGAACAGCGGCAGCCCGCTTATTTGAAGCTCAATCCCCAGGGGTTAGTGCCTGCCTTGGTGGATGGGGGGACGGTGATCACCCAGTCCCTTGCTATCATCGCTTACCTGGATGAGAGGTATCCTCAGCCTCCGTTATTGCCAACCGATGTTAAGGCCCGGGCGTATGTTCGTTCTCTAGCCCAGCTAGTGGCTTGCGATATCCATCCCCTCAATAATCTGCGGGTGCGACAATACCTGGCGACTTGTGGGAGGCACAGTGAGGCAGAATGGCAGGCTTGGTACCGGCATTGGATTCAGGAAGGGTTTAAAGCCTTAGAAGCGCAGTTAGCGGCTCATCCCGCTGCTGACCGGTACTGTTATGGCAATTATCCAACGGTGGCGGATATTTGCCTTGTCCCCCAAGTTTATAACGCCCACCGTTTTAATTGCCAGTTGGATGATTATCCGCTCCTTAGCAGCATTTATCGGCATTGCAGCGTTCTTAAAGCTTTTCAAGAGGCGGCCCCAGAATGCCAATTAGATGCTAGCTGAGGATTGGCTTCACTTTACTGGAATTTTGTTTGACTGGATAGGTCCAATAATTATTGGCTTTATTAAGCGCAGAGGAGAATCGCGGCGCTTTGCCTCCGTTGGCTAGGAGACTCTTGGGAGGTAAGACTATGAATACATCTGTCCAGCAGTTACATAACTTTGCCGAAAAGCATCATCTTGTGGGCTTGAGCGCCCCTTCCCTGCAGGCGCTAATGGAAGGACGAACCGGCTACTCTACTTCCAAGGCGAGGCGGTTTTTATCCTTCCAAGACCGTATCAACAGGGAGTTATTGAGTCATCGGATTATTCTCCATAATCGCTATACGGACTGGTTCAAGCGAGGCGAACAAAATCTGGAACAGATTAAAGCCTTTATTGTGCAATTCTCCGTATTTTCAAACCAATTTCTAGTTGCACAATTATTCAAGACTATTAATGCCGATTCCTTGGAGAGTATGCGGGCCTCGAAAGAAATCCTCGCCAATGAAATTGGCGTAGTGTTCAATCCAGGAAGAGGGAAGGTTAAAAAAGTTTCGGATCTTGAGCGTGAGGGCGATCCCAAGCTCGTTTCTACCGAAGGAACCGTAGAGGGGGGAGTTTTCCGGTTTCAGGCGGCTCATTTTGAATGGTTATTGCAGATCGCGCATAAAATAGGGTTAGGCTTTAATGAGGTAGGAAAGCGAAGCCAAGGTACGCCAGCGACGTTATTTTTTTGTGATGAGCTCAATCGTCTATACGGTAGCGAAGATTATAGGATATCTCAGGCATCGAGTTATGCCGTAGAAAATTGGGCAGCAGCAGGATTTTGGGATGAACTTATCGAAGGGTTTTCGAAGTTCAACAGGCGCACCGGGATAGCTCTTCCATTGGCGTTCTTTACTTGGCATAGCCGGCTCGAAGCCCAGCATGCTCGCCACACCCAGGAAGAACTGGAAGAGGTTTATTTTTCTCGTGAAATTAAAGAAAATGAATTCATCTCTTATGGTAACGAAATGCTCGCTGGCGTAGCTGCATTTTGGGATGGTTTGGAAGATCAGCGTAAGGCGCTGGCAGCAGTTCATTGATAAAAAGGGTAAATCTCGCGGAAAGGGGCGAATATAGAAAATGGTTATTTTTAGCTGTGAATAAAATTAATTCTAAATTCCCAGTATGACTCAGCCGCAATACTTTCAAGCCTATATGCCGGATCAAATCTGTTTTGGGTGTGGAAGAGAAAATCCTGACGGCCTCCATGTTCAGAGCTTTTGGCAAGGCAATGAGGCGGTTTGTTTTTGGCAACCTCAGGCAGCCCATCAGGGTTGGCCGGGAATTACCTGTGGCGGCATCATTGCCACCCTTATTGATTGCCATTGCATGGCAACCGCTATGGCGACCGCCATTCGAGACGAGCATCGTTCCTTGGGCTCGGAGCCCTATTATCGTTTTGCCACGGGCAGCCTCTATATCCGTTATCTTCAGCCTACACCCATGGATGGTCCTCTAGAGTTGCGAGCCTACGTCACGGACATTAAAGATAAACGTAAATATACGCTGACCTGTGATCTTTTTGCTGGGGGAGAAAAGACCGTTGGGGCCGAGGTAATTGCTTTTTTAGTATACCGCAGCGATCATCCAGAGCTAGCATCGCCCCATTTTCATGAAAAAAACTACCATGGGGGTTAGCCCTGATACAGTATTGGGATTTACCGGGTAAATAAATTAGCTTCTTGCTTAATACTTAAGATTCTTTTCTGGCGCGGAACCTGCTCCCGCGATTTCTCTTTGTTGTTGATAGCGTTCGATGTAGTGATAATATTCACACCCACAAGGGTGCCCAGAGCTGTCTTAGTTTATTATCATGTGTTTTCTATTTCTTAAGGTAGTGGTTAATTTTTTCTTTGCAATATTTGATAACCTGGTGAAAAGCAACTTCTCCTTTATCTAATAGAACAGCCACTATTTTCAAGCGGCTAACCAGTAAACTAAGTCCTAATAGGGTTAGTATAAAACCGGGTACTCCGATAGGCGGGATGGAAATGAGGACTCCGGCAACCACCAATAAAAGACCCATTACTATATAAAAAGGAGTCTTCCAGGATTTTTCTCCGCTTTTTCTCTGCTGAAATTTATAATGTTTAGTAAAGCGCTCGCCACGTTTTCCTCGATAAATTTGTAATATATTTTTTTTTAGCTTATGGAACATATTCCTGTAATTTCTCATGAGGTTTAATTGCTTTATCAAGCTTTTAAATTGTAGGAGATATTTTAAAGAGGAAATATCAATTGTCGCATACCTCCGGCATTATCTCCTTAGGCGCTAGCCACCCACCTTCAGCGCTACTTTGGAAGGTAGGGTGGTGGTTGTATAAACGTGAAGGGGGGATTTATTATAGGATTTTTTGTGTTGTGGGGGACTGTTCTGGCCCATAAATCTTGGCAAGATGTTCGTTAAGCAGTTGCATATTTTTACGGTTAGCTTTCCAGCGGATATCGAACAAATCCCCCACCAAAGGCACGGTACCCACGAGGCCGTCGATAGCCACGTTCCAGATCATGCGCATCAGCACGGCCTTGGATATGCCTAGGCGCCGTGCCTCGAGCACTAGGTAGGCGGAAACGGCCGTGGTGATCCCATCCCCCACCCCTGGGATGAGACCGACTAAGCCATCCGCTCCGATCCGCCAGTTGGTGCCTGGAATGCGGAACCGATCATCCAGCCAGTAAGCCAGCTTAGCAAGTCGTTCGCGCTCCTGGTGGATGCGAAGCTGAGGATCATCGGGTGGTGGCTGGGGCGGCAAAGCCATGGGTTTAGTCCTAAGTCTTTTTAGCGTCTTGCAATGATCCATACGGCATGAATAATGCCGGGAATGTAACCAAGCAGAGTCAGTAGGATATTCAACCAGAATTGACCACCGAGGCCGACTTGCAAGAATACGCCTAGAGGAGGCAGCAAAATTGCAAATATAATACGTACCAAATCCATAAACTTAATAACCTCTTAATTATCGGTTTAACAACAAAAGTTTTTCTACGCTTTAAATAAGCATAGCTGCTCCTGTTTTTTTTGCCACCAGAAAATGGTTCTCTTTTTAGGATCTGATCGTATAGATTTGCTATTTTTGCTAGGGAAGATATTAAGGGAAATAAATCCTGCCTCCAAGCTGAAGGCAAGAGCGCAGCAAAGTGTATTGGGAAAATTTATGGAGGAGTATTTCCATGAACTAGGATCGCGCTAATCCCAACGAATGTCTCCTCCCTGCCGCGATTATCTTTCTTCGTTTTCAGCCGCAGCGATTTGTTCCTTGACCTTAACGAAACTATCTGGATTAACAGAAATTGAATCGATATTGGCTTGTACTAGAAAATGAGCGAATTCTGGATAATCACTGGGGGCCTGACCACAGAGACCCACCTTGCGCTGCTTCTCATGGGCATGGCGAATAACGGTGGTAATCATTTCTTTGACAGCATCATCTTGTTCGTCAAAGAGTGGTGCGAGTCTATTCGAATCCCGATCCACGCCTAAAATTAATTGAGTCAGATCATTGCTGCCAATGGAAAACCCATCGAAACGATCCGCGAATTGCCGGGCTAGAATTATATTAGAAGGAATCTCGCACATGACATACACCTGAAGCCCACTTTCTCCCCGGGTTAATCCGTTCTCGGCCAGGACTTCCAGGACCTTATCCGCTTCTGGGGGAGTACGGCAAAAAGGAATCATGATAATGATATTATCAAGCCCGATTTCCTCTCGGGCTTTTCGAATGGCCTGGCATTCCAGGGCAAAACCCTCCCGGTAATCCTCGCTATAGTAACGGCTTGCGCCGCGCCATCCGAGCATGGGGTTGGGTTCTTTGGGTTCAAAAGCATGGCCGCCAATCAAGGCGGCATATTCGTTCGTTTTAAAATCGCTCATACGAACAATGACGGGTTTTGGATATTGGGATGCGGCAATGCGGGCAACACCCTGGGCCAGAGTATCGACAAAATATTGGGGTTTATCCTCCCAGGTGGCCGTTAATTCATCAATTTTTTGGCGGGCTTCCGGATCTTCCAATTCATTCCATTTGACAAGCGCCATGGGGTGGATTTTGATGATATTATTGATAATAAACTCCATCCGGGCCAAGCCTACTCCATCGCTAGGCAATAGCCACCAGCGCAAGGCTCCTGCTGGATGCGCCAGATTAAGCATGACCTGAGTTTTAGTTTTGGGAATATCTTCTAGGGAAATGTCCTGGGTTTCAAAATCGGCAATGCCCTCGTAGATAAAACCTTCATCCCCTTCAGCGCAGGAGACGGTAATTGCTTGGCCGCCCTGTAAAATCTCAGTACCCTTACCGGTGCCCACAACGGCGGGGAGTCCTAGCTCCCGGCTGACGATAGCCGCATGGGAAGTGCGCCCCCCATGGTTGGTCACGATGGCGGCAGCTCGTTTCATAATGGGAACCCAATCCGGATCGGTCATTTCTGTAACCAACACCCCATTATCTTCAAAACGATCGATCTCGGCAGCGCTATGTAATTTGCAGACCTTGCCTGCTGCAATGGCGTTGCCAATGCTAAGTCCGCTGAGCAACTGTTCCCCCTTTTGCTTTAGGGTATAGGTCTGAAGCAAGGAGGTCTCCTTGCGAGACTGAACGGTTTCTGGTCTGGCCTGGACAATAAAAAGTTCATGGGTCATTCCGTCTTTAGCCCACTCAATATCCATGGGGAGGTCGTAATGATCTTCGATGGTGGTTGCCCACCGGGCCAGGGTGAGAATTTCTTCATCGTTTAATACCGGATGAAGGCGCTCTTTCTTGGTTG